>NZ_JBIWLX010000001.1:597380-628818 GCF_044766405.1 Streptomyces sp. NPDC102270
CCGGTAGTACAGGCGAGCGCGCCAGCCGGCCTCGCCGGGCGGACCGCTGCCACGGGGCGTGGAGGCGGGGGTGCCAGCGGGCGGCCAGGGCATCGTCCCGCGCCTGCCGGTAGTACAGGCGAGCGCGCCGGCTGACCTCACCGGGCGGGCCGCTGCCACGGGTGCTGGAGGCCGGGACATGAGGCGAAGGTCCCTGCGGACGGTGGCGCTGGACTGGATGAAGGCGGAGGGGTTCGTGGAGTAGGGGTCGGCCTCTTCGATCGACGGAGTTACAAAGAGACCGTTGCAAAGAACTCTTTGCAACGGTCTCTTTGTAACTCATGCCGGAAGAGCCCAACGTACGGAAACTCGACGCCCGTTCACTGCGCGGGCTGGCCCACCCCCTGCGGATGCAACTGCTGGACGCCCTGCGCCACGGCGGACCCGCCACCGCCTCCCAACTCGCCGAGAAACTGGGCGAGTCGAGCGGCGCGACCAGCTATCACCTGCGCCAGCTGGCCGCACACGGCTTCGTGGAGGACGCCCCGGAGCGCGGCAAGGGCCGGGAGCGCTGGTGGAAGGCGGTCCACAAGGGGCTGAGCTTCGACGACGCCCTGCTCACGGACAGCGATCCGGCCGTGCGCAGAGCCGCCGACATGTACCTCCACGAGGTCGCCACCACCCAGATCCAGAACCTCTCCAACTGGCTGGGCGACCGCGCCACCTGGCCCGAGGAGTGGAACCGCGTCTGGGACATGAGCAGCGCGACGCTACGGCTGACCCCGGAACTGACCAAGGAGCTCATCGAGAAGATGCACGCCTTGGTCGACTCCTACCGCGACCGGTCCACCACCGAGGACAACGCGGCCCAGGTACGTATCCACACCCACGCCTTCCCCGTCGCCACGGACTGAAAGGACCCCGCCATGCACCCCGAGACCCACCTCGCCGTCCACCACCTCCGCGCCGCCGACCTCCGCGCCGAGGCCGACGCGCACCGCCTCGCCGCGCAGGCCCAGCGGCCGTACGCCATCAGGACCCGGCTCGGCTGGACCCTGGTGGAGGTCGGGCTCCGGCTGGCCTCACCCCGGCCGGCCTTCGCGCACTAGCAGGCCGGGACGGACCCCTTACCCGACTCCAGCACGGTCAGCGCGCTCACCGCCCCCTTCAGGGACGTCACCGGGATCAGCCGCAGCCCCTTCGGCAGTTCCGCCCTCGCGTCGGAGCACTCCTCCTCGGGGACCAGGAACACCGTCGCCCCGTCCCGCTTCGCGGCCTGTGTCTTCAGGGCCACGCCACCCACCGCGCCGACCGTGCCGTCCGCGTCGATCGTGCCGGTCCCGGCGATGATGCGGCCGCCCGTGAGATCGCCCCCGGCGCCGTCACCATCGAGCTTGTCGATGATCCCCAGCGTGAACAGCAGTCCCGCGCTCGGCCCCCCGACGTCGGCGAGCTTCAGCGTGACCTTGACCTTGTCGTCGCTGAGCTTGAGGTAGCCGAGGGCCGCCTGGGTCGCCGCGTCCTGGGACTCCTTCATCTGCGCGGTGTTGTGCTTCTCGATCTCCTTGACGCTCTGTCCGCTCGGGTAGACCGCGTCGTGGGGCATGACGGCCTGGTCGGTGCGGAACCAGCTGTCGAGGATGTCGCCGAGCGAGACATGAGTGTCGGGCCCGGTCGCCTCGATGGTCGTCATCCGCAGCTGCCCGCTCGTCGTACGCGTCTTCGCCCCGGAGATCGTGATCACCGCCTCGCCCTCGTTCTTGCCGAGGACGTTCGCCGTCATCCCCGGCTGTGCCAGCGCGAAGGGCAGCGGCGCGAAGAGGGCCGTGGCGATCAGCGCCACGACGGGCAGGGCACAGACGGCGACGGCCTGGGGGCGCGTGAGGCGAGAGAGCACGGGGTCAATCTAACGCGGCGGTCACTTCCGGCCACGAGCTGGTCAGCCCCGGTACAGATCCCGTCTCGCGCGCGTGAAGCGCCGTAGGACGTCGGGCAGCGGTGCGACGCCGATCCCGGGCGTACGCGGCACCGGCAGGTGGCCGGCCTCCAGGACGAACGGCTCGGTGATGTCCTCGGCGAAGTTGCGGGCGGACGCCGAGGTGTCACCGGGGAGGGTGAAGCCGGGCAGGGCGGCCAGGGCGAGGTTCGGGGCGCGGCCGATTCCTGTCTCCAGCATGCCGCCGCACCACACCGGCACGCCGTGCGCGCGGGCCACGTCGTGGATGCGACGGGCGTCCAGACAGCCGCCCACGCGGGCGGGCTTGACGTTCACGACCCGGCAGGCGTCCATGGCGATCGCGGCGGCGGTGTCGCGGGCGTTGTGCAGCTGGCGCCGAGGCCGAGCGCCCAGTCCCGCTGCGCCTGCTTCACCACCTGCCCGAGCCCGGGTTCCGCCGCGGCGACCAGGGAGTACGCCTCCCCCGAGCCCGGCGGCCCGAACACGGCGGCACAGACCCCGGCAGCCCCAGCCGCACGGCGGACGTCGCCGCGTCCGGAGTTCAGGCTCAGCGCAGCGCCTCCGCGACCTCCCGCGCCGCGTCCACCACCCGCGGCCCCACCCGCTCCGGCACCGCGTCCGCCAGCATCACGACTCCGACGCTGCCCTCCACCCCGGTGACCCCGAGCAAAGGCGCGGCCGCCCCACTCGCGCCGGCCTCCAGTTCCCCGTGCGTCAGCAGGTAACCCGGCTCCCCGAACCCCTGCTGCCGTGCCGCGAGAATCGCCCGCCCCGCGGCGCCGCGGTCCAGCGGATGCCGGAACCCGGCCCGATAGGCCACGTGATAGTCCGTCCACGAGGGCTCCACGACGGCCACGGCCAGCGCCTCGGCACCGTCCACCAACGTGAGGTGGGCCGTCGCCCCGATGTCCTCCGCGAGCGAGCGCAGTGCGGGCAGTGCGGCCTCCCGTACCAGCGGATGCACCTGCCGTCCGAGGCGCAGCACACCGAGCCCCACCCGGGCACGCCCGCCGAGATCACGCCGTACGAGGGCGTGCTGCTCCAGCGTGGCCAGCAACCGGTACACCACGGTCCGGTTCACGCCCAGTCTGGTGGAAAGCTCGGTGACGGTGAGCCCGTGGTCCGTGTCGGCCAGGAGCTTGAGGACGCGCAGTCCCCGGTCAAGCGTCTGAGAGGTCTCCGCGGTCACGACGCCCACTCCTCCAAGTGGTGAGGTCGGCAGCCTCGCGGCGGGTGCGTCACGGAGTCCCGTCAGTGACGCGCTTCAGAGGCCGCCGATCGGCCGGCGGCCCGGTCTCTTACCGGGCCGCGTCGCTTCACGGCTGCGCTCCGCGGCGGCGCTGCCACGGGGCGTGTGCGTAGCGGGACAGTAGCGAAGCGGGTTCGCTCAGCGGAAGCCTCCGTCCAGAATCCGGGCAGTCGCCGGTACGGACCACTCCGTTTGTCCTGATACGTACGGTCCCGTGCGCGCGGTCGGATACGTGCGATCGGGTACGCGCGGTCGGATACGTGCGATCGGGTACGCGCGGTCGGGTACGCACGGTCGGATACGTGGGTCCGCCGCCGCGACACGGCAGACGCCCCACGTCACCGCATCCGGGTGGCCCACTCCTGCACCTTGGCGATCCGCTGCCGCAGCTGCCCGGCCGTGGCCTCGGCGCTCGGCGGCCCGCCGCACACCCGGCGCAGCTCGGTGTGGATCACACCGTGGGGCTTGCCGCTCTGGTGGACGTACGCGCTGACCATGGTGTTGAGCTGCTTGCGCAACTCCATCATCTCCTTGTGCGAGACGACGGGCCGCCGCTCGGCGGGCAGCTCCAGCAGGTCCGCCTCGGCGTCCGGCTTCTTGCGGCTGTGCGCGATCTGCCGGGCCTGCCGCTTCTGGAGCAGCAGCTGCACCTGGTCGGGTTCCAGCAGTCCCGGGATCCCGAGGTAGTCCTGCTCCTCCTCGCTGCCCGGGTGGGCCTGCATGCCGAACTCGGCGCCGTCGTAGAGGACGCGGTCGAAGACGGCCTCGGACTCCAGCGCCTCGAAGGCGAACTGCTCCTGCTCGCCGGTGTCCTCGTCCTCCTCCTTGTTCGCCTCCTCCATCTCCTTCTCGGACTCGGCGTACGGGTCCTCCTCGCCCTCCTTCTTCGGCTTGTCGAGGGCGTGGTCCCGTTCCACCTCCATCTCGTTGGCGAAGGTGAGGAGGTCGGGGACGGTCGGGAGGAAGACGGAGGCGGTCTCGCCGCGCCGCCGGGACCGTACGAAACGGCCGACGGCCTGGGCGAAGAAGAGCGGGGTGGAGATGGTGGTGGCGTAGACGCCGACCGCGAGCCTCGGAACGTCGACGCCCTCGGACACCATGCGGACGGCGACCATCCACCGGTCGTTGCTCTCGCTGAAGTCGTCGATCCGCTTGGACGCGCCGGCGTCGTCGGAGAGCACGAGGGTCGCCTTGGATCCGGTGATCTCCCGGATGAGCTTCGCGTACGCCCGGGCCGAGTCCTGGTCGGAGGCGATGACGAGGGCACCGGCGTCCGGGATGGCCTTCCTGACCTCGGTCAGCCGCTGGTCGGCGGCGCGCAGCACGCTCGGCATCCACTCACCGCGCGGGTCGAGCGCCGTACGCCAGGCCTGGCTGATCG
Organism: Streptomyces sp. NPDC102270; assembly: GCF_044766405.1. NCBI lineage: Bacteria > Bacillati > Actinomycetota > Actinomycetes > Kitasatosporales > Streptomycetaceae > Streptomyces > Streptomyces sp. NPDC102270. The sequence goes on from NZ_JBIWLX010000001.1 coordinate 601,947, forward strand.
CGTCCTTGGTCATCGGCTCGCCGAGCCGCGCGGCGATCTCGTCGCCGGCCTTGGTCCGCCAGCGCATCTGGCCGCTGTAGGAGAGGAAGATGACGGGCCGCACGACGTGGTCGGCGAGCGCGTTGCCGTACCCGTAGGTGTAGTCGGCGGCCGACCGCCGGATGCCGTCGTTGCCCTCCTCGTACGTGACGAAGGGGATGGGGTTGGTGTCGGACCGGAAGGGCGTACCGGTGAGCGCGAGCCGGCGGGTGGCGGGCTCGAAGGCCTCCAGGCACGCCTCGCCCCAGGACTTCGAGTCACCGGCGTGGTGGATCTCGTCGAGGATGACGAGAGTCTTGCGCTGCTCGACCCGGTTGCGATGGAGCATGGGCCGTACGCCCACACCCGCGTAGGTGACGGCGACGCCGTGGTAGTCCTTGCCGAGCGGCCCGGCGCTGTACTCGGGATCCAGCTTGATCCCTATCCGCGCGGCCGCTTCCGCCCACTGCTTCTTCAGATGCTCGGTCGGCGCGACGACCGTCACCTGCTGCACGACATGGTGGTGCAGCAGCCAGGAGGCGAGGGTGAGGGCGAAGGTCGTCTTGCCCGCGCCCGGGGTCGCGACGGCCAGGAAGTCACGCGGCTGCTCCTGGACGTACTTGTCCAACGCCCCTTGCTGCCAGGCACGCAGCTTGCTGGCGGTACCCCAGGGGGCCCGGCCGGGGAAGGCGGGGGAAAGGTGGTGGGAGGAGGCGGCGGTGGTAGTCACGGTCTCCGTCGGGGTCGAGCGGCTCGGCGATGTCTTCGGCGGCGTCTTCGGCTGTGTATGACGACCGGGTCACCTTACCGGCGGGCCGGCGACGTCAACGGCCGGACGGGGCCGGGTCGGCGGTGGGTGGGACCGAGGTCACAGTCATTCCGTCCAGCACGAACTGCTCAGCCTCGTCGACGTCGAAGTTCGAGTCCAGCGGGTGACCGTTCATGTGCGGGTCATGTGCGGGTCATGTGCGGGGAGACCCGGGTCGCGTTGTGGCGTGCAGCCGGGTCGTCACCCACGCCCCCACCAACGCCACCCCCGCCATCGGCAGGAACACCACGGCGAACGCGGCCGGATGCGACCCGGACGCCTCCGTCGCCGTATGGCTCACCGTGCCGCCGCCCAGCGCCGCGAAGGCCGCACCCCCGGCCGCCAGCAGGACGGCGTTGGCAAGGCCGTCGGAGATCTGGAGGGAGGCGGAGTTGGTGCCGGCCTCCTCGGGAGCGGAGAGATGCAGCAGAAGCACACTGGTCGAGGAGATCACCAGCCCCATCCCGAAGCAGCCGAAGCCCCAGGCGACGGCGACGATCCACACGGGCACGGAGTGGATCAGCACACTCGGCGCGGCGGCGATCGCGGCCGCGACCAGCACCATCCCCCCGGTCATCAGCCGTTCCCGGTACGGCTCCACCCGCGCCCGCGACTGCACCCACGACCCCAGCGCCCACGTACCGCCGCCCGCCGCGAGCGAGAACCCGGCCAGCGTCGGCGACAGCCCCCGCTGGGTGACCAGCATCAACGGCACGAAGGACTCGGCGGCGACGAAGGACCCCGCGGCGACCCCGCGCAACAGCACGACGGAGGGCAGCCCGCGCGCCGCCCGGTACGTCCCGCGCGGGAGCAGCCCGAGCACGGCCGGCACGAGCAGGGCGATGCCCGCGAGGCCGGGGAGCAGGGAGAGGGGGCGCAGATCCTGGGCGGCGTACTGGAGGAGCCCGGCGCCCAGCGAGATCCCGAGGGCGAGCCGGATGCGGCGCCGGTCGAGGGCGCCGGGGGCCCCGCCGTCCACCGGTCCGGCCGCCCGCCGCCGTATCTGCGGAAGGGCGAGCACCAGCGGAAAGACCACCAGTACGGGAATCCCGACGAACACCCACCGCCACCCGAGGTGCTCGGTCACCGCACCGGCCGCGAGCGGGCCCACGATCGAGGGCACCACCCAGCCCGCCGCGAACGCCGCCATGATCGCGGGGCGCAGCCGTTCCGGATAGGCCCGCCCGACGACGACATACAGCGCCACGATGACCAGCCCGCCCCCGAACCCCTGCACGGCCCGCCCGAGAATGAACAGCCACATCGCGCCGGCGGTCCCGGACAACAACAACCCGGCCCCGAACCCGGCGATCCCGGCCGTCAACGCCCCGAGCGGCCCCCGCCGGTCCGCCCACTGCCCGGCCAGCACCATCCCGAACAGGCTGGTGGTGAAATACCCGGAGAACGCGAACGCGTACAGCGCGATCCCGTCCAACTCCCGCGCGGCAACGGGCATGGCGGTCCCGACCGCCGTGGCCTCGAAGGCGATGAGCAGCACGACGGACACGATGCCGATACTGAGCGCCCGGTAGGAACGCCCCAGCACCCCCTCAGCCACCTCATCGACGGACAGGACCTCAGGGTCATCGGTGACACCGGCGTCACGCGGTTCCAGGACAGCCATGCCCGCCAGAGTAAGGGCCACAGCCCCCATTGGCCCCTGTCGAAAGCCCACCCCACCCTGAGACCTTGGTCGTACGACCACCGCCCGTTCCGTTCATGAACGGCGTATGGCAGTCGCGTTGCGGCCCCCACGGCTCCCTTGAACCACTCCCCACAGCCCCGTACGGTCAAGTCACCGAGTTACCCCGGCCGTGTGCCCGAGTGGTTCAGGGACTCGCCTGCAAAGCGAGTTACGCGGGTTCGATTCCCGCCACGGCCTCTACCTGCCTGACCAGGCAAAACGAAAGGGCGACACCCCGGAAGGGGTGCCGCCCTTTTGGTCGTCCGTCTCAGTTGGCTGGTTCGAGCGGGCTCCCGCGCTCAGACGCGGCATCACACCCTCGATGCTCCAGGGGTGGCAACGCACCCTTGGACCGACGGCTTGGTGTCCCTACGATGAGGCCGTGGACTGGGGGACTCTCGCAGGCACTGCACTCGGCGCCATCCTGGGCGTCACTACAACGCTTCTGGCCGAACGGTCACGGTGGCAGCGGGAGCACTCAGCCCGCGAGCACGCGATCAAGCAACAGCTGTACGCGGAGTACCTCGGCGCGTTATCGCTCACTACACATCGCCTTCGAGACCTGCAACGCAGCGTCGGCATGAACAGGGAAGCGCGCATAGAACAGGCAGGGGGAATTCTCGGATCCACCAATGCCTACCATCTGCGCTACCAAATATTGATCATTGCTCCTGCGCATCTCGGCGATATGGCCGACCAGGCGTTCGCGCGAGTCCGCGACTTAAGGGACCGCTTCGACGAGCCCGACGTAGGCACAGATCCCGAGTGGCCTTCCAACCTGGCCGCTCTGACCGAGGCGCTCAGAGCCCTTCGTAACGCTATGCGTTCCGACCTCGCCTCTACCTGAAAGCGTCAACCATTCTCCTCTCTGGCTACTGGGCCGCGCCCTCTTGCAGCGAGCCCCGTGGCCTGGTATCTCAGTCCCGTTTCACCTGACCGGCACAAGGTTGCCGGCCATCCCGTCGTCAGCTTCCGGACGGTGCGCCTCGGTCTGCCAAATCAGACCGTCGACCTGCCGCGCAACATCGGCCCGTACGGCTTCCACCATGTGCTGATACCGGGCGGCCATGGCGGTGGTCGACCACCCCATGAGGCCCATGACGGCACGCTCGGGGACGCCGAGGATGAGCAGAACCGTCGCGGCGGTGTGGCACGCGTCGTGCAGACGCCCGTCCCGCACCTTCGCCTCTGCAAGAAGGGCCTCCCACCTCAGCGCGAGCACTTCCCCTTGGCGCAGTCCGAGGGCGAGGCTGGCGCAGTACCCGTATCCGGCCCAGCCGGCCATGTCCGACCGCTTCACGGCCGGACGCGAGCGTCCGCATTCCACCGGCGTCGAGTCGACGATCCAATGGTTGTCGAACCAGAAGTCCGTGTCGACGGGCAGCAGCCGTATTGCCTTCTTGACCAGGGGCAACGCGGCTCTCAGCCGCTTGTTCCAGCCCGGCTGCCTGGGCACGTACGGGAACATCCCGCCCAAGCGGGAGTCCACGAACCGCAGCCACCGCGACTCTGAAGTGAAGCCCAGCAGCGCCTGGGCGACAGCGAGGCAGACAAGCTCGGAGTCCGTCAGTTGCGGCGGTCGGCACAGCCACCGGGTGCCCCCGATCTCGTCGTCGATCTTCACGTACAGTGCGGTCAGCAGGGCGTCCAGGTTGTTCGTCGCACAACGATCTTGGACGCCCTGCCCGCGTTCCCGGACACACCGTCAGCATTCGAATGACTCGTCCAGGGCGCCCACTGCGGGGAACGAAACGAATTCCGGCCGGAGCGGGCTGTCCCTTGTGCTGGGCGGCGGGTTCACCTGGCGAGTTCGGCCGGCTCGTCGAGCCGTGTCAGCTTCTGCGGGTTCCGCACGATGTAGATCCGGGTGACCTGCCCGTTCTCCACCACGAGGCTCACCGCGGTCGGCTCGCCGTTCATCTCGATCCGGCCCGCGGGAGCGCCGTTGAGCCACACGGGCGTCATCTCGAACGGGACCGTGACCTGGTTCGCGCGCGTGAGCAGCCTCGCCACCGGTTCGGCCCCGTGGATCGGCGCCAGCACGGCGGCCACGATCCCTCCACCATCGGCGATCAGGACGACGTCCGGCGCCATGACCTCCAGCAGGTCCTGCAACTGCCCGGTGCGCAGGGCGAGAAGGAAGCGGTCGACGACGGTCCGTTGCTCGGCCCGGCTCACCCGCATGCGCGGCTGCCGGGTGGCCACGTGCTCGCGTGCCCGCCGCGCGACCTGCCGTACCGTCGCCGCGGACTTCCCGACGGCCTCGCCGATCTCGCCGTACGGCATCTCGAAGACCTCCCGCAGTACGAACACCGCCCGCTCTGTCGGCCCCAGCGTTTCGAGGACGGTCAGCATCGCGATCGAGACGCTCTCCGCGAGTTCGACGTCCTCGGCGACGTCAGGGCTGGTCAGCAGGGGTTCCGGCAGCCACTCGCCCACGTACTCCTCACGGCTGCGGGACAACGTACGCAACCGGTTGAGCGCCTGCCGTGTGACGGTGCGGACGAGGTACGCCCGCGGTTCACGCACCTGCGACCTGTCGACGTCGGCCCACCGCAGCCAGGACTCCTGCAGTACGTCCTCCGCGTCGGCCGCCGAGCCGAGCATCTCGTAGGCGACCGTGAAGAGCAGGCTGCGGTGGGTGACGAAGGGGTCCTCGGTCATATCGCCGACGACGACGCCACGCCGGAGTTCCCCGAACGCGCGGCCAGCGGAGTCCCGCACGCGTCGGAGAAGCCCTGCGAGGTGATTCCGTGGGCCGTGTTGTTCCTGGTCGACAGGTTGGCGAAGGCGATCGACGCGGTGAGCTCGACCATCGCAGCCGGGCCGAGCCGGTCGAGCAGGCCCGCGTACAGCTCGTCGGTGACGGTCGGCGGCGTGTTCGTCATGGCCTCGGCGTACCCCAGCACGTCCCGCTCCAGCGGCGTGAACACCTCCGACTCCCGCCAGCGCGGCACCTGGCTCGCCTTGGCCAGGTCCAGGTCCTTGTGCAGCGCCAGGAAGTAGTTGATGTCGAGGCACCAACTGCAGCCGACCTGCGCGGCAACCGCCATGTGCGCGAACGTCTTGAGCCCCTCGTCGGCCATGTCCCACTCGCTCACCTGGCGCCCGAGCTCCGTGGAGTCCTGGGCGACCTTGGGGTTGTGCGCCGTCACTTCGAAGGGCTCGGGCAGGGCACCGAACTGTTTGATCATGTTCTCGGCGAGCTCGGCGGGGAGTTCTGCCTTCGGGATGCGCAGTGTCACGGTGTGCTCCTTCTTCTCCATGTCCGTTGGCCTGTCGGCCTGTTGGACATGAAGACACCGCCGGGCTCGGGAACGTGACAACCACTATGGCGGGAGGGGCGTTCGAGTTTCCGGGCCAGGAAGGTGGCGACTGTCCTTCGCGCGCCTTCGTCGGGCTCCTGCACAAGTCGGGTCGTGATCACGAGTCCGGCCCGGCTCAGCTGTTCGGCGATCCGCTCGGCCGGGAGTAGGTGGGACTCGTAGGACACCGGATGGCCGCCGTACGCCTGGGTCGGACGTAGACGCAGATACTCGTCGTCTTCCGCGTGCCCGGCCGGCAGGAGGCCGCCAGGCGCGAGGGTGCAGTGGAACTCGGCGTACAAAAGGGGGAGTTGTTCCGGCGAGGTGTGGTGGGTGGAGTAGCGGGCGAGGATGCCACCCAGTTCGTTGTCCCGTAGCGCGAGGGCGGTCATCGAGCCCACGGTGAAGCTCAGGTGGGGATGGGCCTGGCCGGCCAGGCCGCGAAGTCGGTGCGACAGCAGATCGAGCCTAGTGGTCGTCAGTGAGGAGTGCGGGCGTGGTCGAGAGTGTGGCGGAGCCTCCCTTTTCCGATGCTCTCCGGGCGGATGACGCGCCTGGTCCGCACCCGCTGCTCCAGCCCGTGCTCGGGTTTCTGGGGGTGTGGCGCGGTCGGGGGCTGGGTGGGTATCCGACGCTCGACGGCGACTTCGTGTACGCGCAGGAGGTCCGCTTCAGTCATGACGGCCGGCCCTTCCTCCGGTACGAGGCCCGGGCCTGGCTGCTCGACGGGGACGGGGCGCCGCTGAGGCCTGCGGCGCGGGAGAGCGGGTGGTGGCGGGTTCAGCCGGACGCGCGGGTGGAGGCGCTGGTCACCCAGCCCACCGGGGTCACCGAGATCCTGGTCGGGCAGGCGGAGGAGGGCGTGGTCGAACTCGCCACGCACACCGTGGCCCTCACCCCCACCGCGAAGGAGGTGACCGCCACCCGCCGGCGCTACACCCTGGCCCCCGGCGGCGACAGGGACACCTTCACCTTCGTCCACGACCTCGCCGCGGTCGGGCAGCCCCTGCAGCACCACCTCTCGGCGAGCCTGCGCCGCGCGACCGGTCAGAGCACCCCGCCCGCCTCGTCCTGGAACAGCTCCGTCCAGTAGTGCCAGTCCGCGTCCGTCGTCGTGCCCGTGGGATCGATGGTGGACAGGGCCCGAATCATCGTCTTGGCGACCTGGGCGTACAGCGTGTTCGTCAGTTCGTGGGCGAGTGACTCGTCTATCCGGCGCTCCCGGTGCAGGAGCCAGAGGGTGAAGGCGAGGGTGGAGATGTCGGTGTTCAGGGGGTGAAGCGTTCCCTCGCGCTCGCTCCAGTTGAGGACTCCGCCCGTCTCGCCGTCGACGACCAGGGTGTTGTCCTCGATCAGGTGGCCGAGGACGATGAGGTGGTCGGCGCGGGGCGGGAGGGGGATCAACTCGTCGGGCCGGTGCTCCGCGAGGGTCGGGAGCGGGGCGTCGGGGTCGGTGTGGAAGAGGACGCCGTCCTCGGGCAGGCCCGTCTCCGCCAGGAAACGGCGGGTCGGGGCGTGCGTGAGCGTGGACGGGAAGTCGATGTCCTCGAAGCGGACGACATGGCTGCGGCCGAACTCCTGGTCCAGGAGCCGCGGCGGGAGGTCCACGGCCAGACCGGAGGCCGTGCCGGGGCCCGCCACCAGGGCCAGGGGGCGGATCAGGGCCGCGATCTTCCAGAACGTCGGCACATCGCCGCCCGTGCCCTCCTCGAACACCGTCAGCAGCTGGCGCGTCGCGTCCTCCACGGCCGTAGGACCGAAGCGGCCGGCGTAGGCGGCGAACTGGCCGCGCACCTCCGTCAGTTCGTCCGTGGCCGTCGCGAAGCGGACCAGGGTGGGGAGGGAGGGGGCCAGAGGGGTGCGGCCCATCAGGTCGGGGCGGGCGTGGAAGAACGCCGTCGTCGAGACCTCGCCCGTGACCCCGTCGAGCAGGACCGACTCCGTCTCCCTGCCGTGCAGGTCCGTGAGTCCGCCTATCACCAGCTGGCCGCGCAGCTCCTCGCTGAGCCGTCCTGCCGCGTCGGCCGTCGCGTCCGCCACCGTCCGCAGGCCCTCCCTGCGCAGCTCCTCGAAGGTGAACAGGTCGCTGTCGCCCGGGAGTCCGGGGCCGCTGAGCCAGCGGCGGGTCGACACATGTGAGATGTACGGCTGCAGTTCGTCCTCGGTCAGTCTGATCGCCGCTACGGCGGCATCGGTCGTGCTCATGGCTTCCCCCGTGTGCTTCGTACGCAGTCCCCCGGCCGGGCACGGCACGGCGAACCCGTCGGGCCTGCGCTCGTCCCCCACTGCTCGAAACACTACGCGCCACCACTGACAACGCCCCCGTACCAGGGAGACGTCAGAGCACCCGCGCGCGTTCCCGCCCCGCGAGAATCGCGTCCACCGTCTGTGCCGGGGTCAGCCGGGAGGTGTCCAGCCACAGGCCGACCGGCGGCGTCGACGCCCGCAGCGCCTCGTCCAGCGCGGGGATCGTCCAGACCTCGTCGTCGTAGCCCGTCTTGGCCCGGGCCGCCTCCCGCGCGGCCACCGTCCCGGCGTCCGGGGCCAGGACGACGACGTACAGCGGCCGGGTCCGGACCAGACCGACGTACGCCGTCAGGTCCTCGCCCAGCACCACGTCCTGGACGACGGCCGTGAACCCGGCCTCGGCGTACGCGTCCGCCGTCGCGGCAGACAGCCGGTACCGCAGACGGAGTTGAGCGGATGCCTCGCCGGTGGCGCCGGGCACGTACTCCTCGCGTCCGGACACGATCATCCGCCGGAACACGTCCCCGCGCACGTGCGCCGCTCTCGGCAACCGCTCCGCGAGCGCCTGCGCGACCGTCGACTTCCCGGCCGCCATCACACCGGTGACCAACACGACTCCGCGCATCACGCGAAGTACACGCCACCCACCACGACCACGACCGCCGCCACCACGAACAACAGGATCCACAGCGCCAACTTGCCCAGGCCCGGCGGCGGTTCGTACTCGCGGGGTTCCTGGCCGGGAGCGCTCATCGGTCCGTCACCACCGCGGCCTGCGGGCGGATCGGCAGCCGGTTGACGGGGCGGCCCGTCGCGGCCCGTACGGCGGAGGCGACCGCCGCCGGTGACGTGACCACCGGCACCGCGCTGGCCGCCTTCGCGCCGAACGGGGCGACCACGTCCCGCTCCTCGACGAGCTTGACGATCCGGATCTCCGGCGCGTCCAGGGCCGTCGGCAGGGCGTACCCGGTGAGGTCGGGGTGGCGGATCAGCCCGCGCGCGCTGCGCAGGTTCTCCGTGAGCGCTATCCCGACGCCCTGGGTGACGCCCGCTTCGATACGGGCCTCCAGCTGGGCCGGGTTGAGGATCCGGCCGACGTCCTGGGCGAGCGCCAGCTCGACCACGCGGACCGAGCCGAGCTCGATGTCGACGTCGACCACTGCGCGGATCGCACAGAACGCCATCCCGACGAAGGCGTCGCCCTGGCCGATCTCGTTGAGGGGCTCCGTCGGGTGCGGCCGGCACTGGGCCGTCGCCCACAGTTCCTTGCCGTCCATGGCCTCGGTGACGGTCGTCGACAGGACGCCGTCGTACGAGGTGATCTTGCCGTCGGTGATCTGGAGCAGCTCGGTGGACATGCCGAACTTGTGCGCCAGGGGCTGGAGGAGCTGGGTGCGGACCATCTTGGCCGCGCGCTCCACCGCCCCGCCCGAGACCCAGGTGTGGCGGCCGCGGCAGCCCGGGCCCGCCGGGGGCTGGTCGGTGTCGACGGGGGCCACGTGGACCTCGTCGATGCCGAGCGTCTCCTGGACGATCTGGCGGGCCAGGGTGGTGAAGCCCTGGCCGGTCTCGACGGCCGCGCAGAGCACGGTGGCGACGCCGTCCTGGACCCGTACGGTCGCCGTGGAGACCTCGTCCGCGCCCTCCGCGCCCAGCATGTGCACCATGCCGAGGCCGTAGCCGACGCCCCGGCGGATCGCGCCCGGTTCGCCCGCGCCCTCGGGGCCGCCGGGCAGCAGCCACTCGTCCTCGGGGGTGTCCTTGGGCAGCTCGGGCAGCGGGAAGTCCCGTACCGCCTGGAGCAGTTCCGCGACCGGGGCCGGGCAGGTCACCGTCTGGCCGGTCGGGAGTACGTCACCGGTGGCGAGGGCGTTGCGCAGGCGCAGTTCCGCCGGGTCGACGCCCAGCTTCTTGGCCAGCTTGTCCATCTGCGCCTCGTAGGCGGCGCACACCTGCATGGCGCCCTCGCCGCGGACGTGGCCGGAGGGCGGGTTGTTGGTGCGCACGGCCCAGCCCTCGATGAAGGCGTTCGGGACGACGTACGGCCCGCAGGCGAAGCCCACGGCGGCGGCCAGGGCCTCCGAGGAGGTGTCGGCGTAGGCGCCCGCGTCGAGCAGGATCTGCGCCTCGACCTTGACCAGCTTGCCCTCGGCGTCGGCGTGGTGGCGGTAGCGGAGCAGGGTGGGATGCCGGTGCACGTGGCCCAGGAAGGACTCCTCGCGCGTGGCGGTCAGCTTCACCGGGCACTGCGTCTTGAGCGCGAGCAGGCCGAGCGGGAGCTGGAAGCCCTGGTCCTCGCGGTCGGCGGTGGCGCCGGGGACGCCGGTGACGACGACCTTGACGCGCTCGGGTTCGAGGCCGTAGCAGGCGGCGGCCGTGTCGCGGTCGGCGTGCGGGTCGGTGGAGGCGAGGTAGAGCTCGACACCGCCGTCGGGGCGGGGCACGGCGAGGCCGGCCTCGGCGCCGATGGGAGCGGGGTCCTGGCGGCCGATGCGGTACTGGCCCTCGACGACGATCTCGCCGGTCGCGGAGGGGTCGCCGTGCTGGAGCGGGATGTGCCGGACCAGGTTGCCGTCGGGGTGCAGCGGTGCGGCCTCGAAGGACTGCTCCGGGTCGGTGACCGGGTCGAGGATCTCGTACTCGACGATGACGGCGGCCGCGGCCATGCGCGCGGTGTCGGGGTGGTCGGCGGCGACGGCCGCGATGGGCTCGCCGTGGTGGCGTACCACCTCGGAGGCGAAGACCGGTCGGTCGGCCCTGCCGCGGCCGTGCACCGGACTGCCGGGCACGTCCTCGTGGGTGACGACCGCGCGGACTCCGGGCATCTCACGCGCGTGGGAGGTGTCGATGGACACGATGCGCGCGTGCGCGTGCGGGGAGCGCAGGACGGCCGCCCACAGCAGACCTTCGGCCCACAGGTCGGCCGCGTAGGGGAAGGTGCCCTCGGTTTTGGCGCGCGCGTCGGCGGGCGGCAGGGAGACGCCGATGCCGTGCGGAATCGGCTCGGGGGCGGGTGCTGCCTCCGCGGCGGTGGTCGCGGTGGCGGCTTCGTTGCTCACGCCTGGCCTCCGTCCTGTCCCTGTCCGTACGCCCGCTCATGCGGTCCGGAGGTGCCCGGGAAGCCCGGGGAGTCGAACGCCGACAGGTGGACGCTTCCGCCTCCGGGGCCCGCCTGGTGGGGAATACGTGCCTCGTCGCCGTCCGTCTCAGCGTCGCCCGTCGCGTGGGCCTCGCGCTCGGCGACGACCTCCTTGACGGCATCGACGACGCCCCGGTAGCCGGAGCAGCGGCAGAGGTTGCCGCACAGCGCCTGGCGGGTCTCCATCTCGGTGGGCGCGGGGTTGCCCTCCAGCAGGTCGTGCACGGTCATCGCCATGCCGGGCACGCAGAACCCGCACTGCACGGCGCCGCACCGGGCGAGCGCCCGCTGCACGTCGGAGGGTTGGCCGTCCTCGGCGAGGCCCTCGACGGTACGGACCTCGCTGCCGGCGGCGGTCACGGCGGGCACCAGGCAGGAGGCGACGAGCCGTCCGTCGACCTGGACGTTGCACGCCCCGCACTCGCCCTGCGAGCAGCCGTCCTTGGCACCGGCGAGTCCGAGCCGCTCGCGCAGCACATAGAGCAGCGACTCGCCGATCCAGGCGTCGGTGACGGGGCGGTCGACGCCGTTGACGCGCAGGACGTAGGAGGCGAGGGGGTGTTCCTCGCCGGAGGGCGCGGGGGCCGGGTCGTCGGGGTTCTCGTCGGAGTCGCTCGCGTGCTCCTCCGCGGCCTCCGGGCCCTGTTCGTCGCCGCCGTCGGCCGGGGCGTGCTCCGCACCGGGCTCGGCGGGGCCGTCGGCGGCTTCTACGGCCTCTTCGGCGGTCTCGGAGAGGCCTGGGGGCGCCGACGCCTCACCGGGGCCGGGAGAGAGCCGTGAGGCGGTTGCGGAGTGGCTGTCGGCGTAGGACTCGGCGGGGTCGTGGGACTGGGCCGTGCCGTGCGGCTCGGCGAGACGGATGCCGTGGCCGTCGGTGTCGGCATTCGGCTGCGCGGAGTCCTGGGCCGCCTCGTGGGACGCCTCGTCGGGCTCGGACCGCCGCGGGGCGTCATCGGCCGGGTCGCCGTGACCGGCATCGAAGCCGCCGTGTCCGTTGCCGTGCGGCACGTGCGCGTGCTGTTCCCCGGTCGGCCCGCCGTGCTCGGGTCCCGCTCCGAGGCCGTCCTGGGGCTGGTCCCCCCACGGCTGCGCCGGCTGTGTCGCCCAGGGCGCGGACGCGCCGCCCGGCAGGGTCGCCGGAGGGGTGCCGCCCCACTGCTCGACCAGGGACGACGTGGTGAACTCGCCCGATTCGTCCGGGAGGTCGCCGCCGGCCACGGGGATCGACCACTGGCCGGTGACGTCGTGCCCGGGGGCGGGGGCCGCCGGGGTGTCCTCGACCTGCCACTGCTGGGTGGTCGCGGGGTTGTACGTGAACTGCCCGGTGTGGCCCTGCGGCAGGGTGCTCGGGTCGGGCCACTGCGCGCTCTCGGCCGGCATCGTCCAGCCGCCCGTGCCCGCCGGGTCGGTCCCCTCGCCCTGCGAGGCCGTTATCTGCGGCGGCACATAGCCGTGACCGGGCGCGGCGAGCGGGCTGTCGGCGGAGGCCAGGAGGGCGTCGATGCCCCCTTCGGGGAGTTTCACGAAGGCGGTCGCGCCGTCGTCGTAGTCACCCTGGGGCAGCGGGTCCCAGCGGCCTGCGGCCCGGGGCGTGCCCTCTCCGTGCTGGTCGTCGGTCATGACAGTGCCCTCCCCAGTGCTCGTCGGGCCAGCGCGGCGACGGTGCGCCGCAGGTGCAGTACTGCGGGCGGATGCTGCTGCACGGAGCCGTCGGGGGCCGGTGCCGGGTCGGGGATGCAGGCCGCGGACACGTACTCGCCGAAGGCCTCCAGGGCCTCCGGGACGATCGCGCGGTTGTTGTCCCAGTCGATGAGCCGGGCCACCCACTGCTCGGCGTCCAGGGGCCGCAGCGGCATCGGCGCTATGGCGCCCACGGCGCACCTGACCCCGCGCCGGGCCGGATCCAGGACCAGCGCGACGGAGGCCATCGCGCGGCCCGGGCCGGTGCGGCCGGTGACCTTGAGGAAGACCTGCGGGGCGTGCAGCAGCGGCACGCGCACGTAGCCGATGAGTTCGCCGGCGCGCAGCATCTCCATGCCGGCCAGCAGGTGCGAGACCGGCATCTCCCGGCGGGCCCCGTCCGGGCCCGCGATGATCAGCGTGGCTTCGAGGGCGGCGAGGACGGGCAGCGCGTCGCCCGTGGGTGCCGCCGAGGCGATGTTGCCGCCCAGGGTGCCCGCGTTGCGGATGTGTGGCGGACCGGCGGCGCGGGCGGCGGCCGCGAGGGCGGGGATGAGGGCGGCGAAGTCGGGGCGGCCCATCCGCGCGTGCGTGAGTCCCGCGCCGAGCAGGGCGTGTCCGTCCTGGTACTGCCAGCCGCGGATCTCGCTGATGCGGCCGAGGCCGACGAGAGCGGCGGGTCTGAGCTGCCCGGAGTTGACGGCGGCCATCAGGTCGGTGCCACCGGCGACGGGCACGGCGGCGGGCATGGCGGTGAGGGCCGCCACGGCCTCGTCCAGCGTCGTGGGCAGCGTGACGGCCTGCGCCGCCTGCGGTGTGTGCGTGGTCAAACCGGCTACCCCTTCCCGCTGCCCCACCTGGTCCTGCCGGCCCTGCCTGTGTTCGCCGTACGGTACGTGCTGACAGGGCGGACGTGGCAACTCTGGCACATCTTCGCAACACCCGAAGACAGGGGTCCGCTAGGAGGCGTTCGGCGGCATTCGCCCACCCCGTCAGGGAGATGGTCCGTTTTCGCACGGGATCACCCACACATGGCGATTGACACTCTTCGGTGACCCTTGGGGCCTTTTTCCGCTACCTGTTCGGGGGCGTTCCCTCGAGGGGCCGGCCGAGCACACCGGGCCGTTTCTGCCACGGCAGCGGTCCCCTGGGCGGCCGATATTGGACGCCCAGGGCGTCGAGCACTCGATAGTGCGCGGCCATCCGCCGCTCGAAGCCGGCGAAGTCCCGTTCCACGGGGGCGGGAAGAGCGCTCCAGGCCACCTCGGCGAGGGCCACGAGCCGCGGGAACGCCTGGTAGTCCACGCGCGCGTGATCCTCCATCACCTCGGTCCACAGGTTGGCCTGCGTGCCCAGGACGTGCGCGGTCTCCTCGGGCGTCAACTCCGGTGGAACGGGCTCGAACCGATAGACGTCCTCCAGGGTGCGGACGTAGGCGATGGGGACCGGCTCGTCATCGCCCGCGTCCTGCCGGTAGTCCAGGTACACATACTGCTCGGGGCACATGACGACGTCGTGGCCGGAGCGTGCGGCGGCGATCCCGCCCTCGTAGCCGCGCCACGAAGAGACGGCCGCCCCCTCGGCGAGCCCGCCCTCCAGGATCTCGTCCCAGCCGATGAGCCTGCGCCCGCGCGCGGAGAGCCACGTGTCGAAGTGTCTGATGAACCAGGACTGCAACTCGTCCTCGTCCGCGAGCCCGAGTTCCTCGATCCGGTCCTGGACGAGGGGCGACTCCCGCCACTGCTCCTTGGCGCATTCGTCGCCGCCGATGTGAAGGAACTCGCCGGGGAACAGCTCCAGCACTTCCTCGAAGACTCCCTCGTAGAAGCGCAGGGTGTTGTCAGTGGGGGCGAGTACGTTCAAGGAGATGCCCCAGCTGTCCCAGACCGTGAGGGAGGACGTGTCGACGACATCGGTGTTGCCGAGTTCCGGGTACGCGGCGATGGCGGCCTGCGAGTGTCCGGGTACGTCGATCTCGGGGACGACGGTGATGTGCCGTTCGGCCGCGTAGGCGACGATCTCCCGGATGTCGTCCCGGGTGTAGAAGCCCCCGTGCGGCTTCTCCTCCCACAACGGCGAGGCCCCGTGGCCCAATTTGGTACGCGCCCGCCATGAACCCACCTCGGTGAGCCGGGGGTACCTCTTGATCTCGATCCGCCAGCCCTGATCGTCCGTCAAATGGAGGTGGAGGACGTTGAGTTTGTGCGCGGCCATCAGATCCAGGTAGCGCAGGACGCCGTCCTTGGGCATGAAGTGCCTGGCCACGTCGAGCATGAGGCCGCGCCAGCGGAACCGGGGGGCGTCGCTGATGATGACCGGCGGCACTTCCCAGACGCGCCCGGAGGTGACGGGGGCGCGACGGAAGGCGGCGGGGCCGAGCAGCTGACGGAAGGTCTGGGCGCCGTAGAACAGGCCCTGCGGGCTCGCCCCGTCGATGACGACCGCGTGTTCGTCCACGGTGAGGCGGTACGCCTCGGGGCTGCCGAGTTCGTCGGCGAGGGGCGGCGTGATCCGCAGCAGGACGCGGCGCCCGCCGGAGGCGTACGGCTCCAGCGGCAGGCCCGTCGCCGCGCCGACCGTCGTGCGCAGCCAGTGGGCCACGCGTCCGGCGCCGGGGCCGGTCTCGATCCCGGTGTGCTCGTCGAGGACGAACACCGGCCCGCCGGGGCTGACGACGCTCGACGGCGCCGGAATCACTGAGCTCACATCAGTCCTTGACCGCTCCGCCCGGCCCCGGGGCCGGGCGTCGCTGTACGAGTACCGGCGTCGGCTGCGAAGGCTCGCCGACGAAGAATGACACGCAAAGGCCCCCGGGCCGCACAGAGCGCGCCCCGGGGGCCTCGCGAAGCTCAGCCGAGCGGCGGCCCTACGGACGTCCTACTTGTCGCCACCCTTGTCGTCGTCCCCGGAACCCATGGACTCGTAGATCTCCTTGCACATGGGGCACACGGGGTACTTCTTGGGATCGCGGCCCGGTACCCACACCTTGCCGCACAGCGCCACGACGGGAGTCCCGTCGAGGGCGCTCGCCATGATCTTGTCCTTCTGGACGTAGTGGGCGAAGCGCTCGTGGTCGCCGTCGCCGTGGGAAGTCTGCGGCGTGGGCTCGACGAGGGTCCCCGTACCAGTCCCGCGCTCGGGCTCGAGAGTGCTCATACGCCCAAGAGTACTGAAGCTCACATGGATCAGTTGAGCGAAGGGTCGTCCGGATATGTGGCCACCATCGCGAGTTCGTTGCGCTGGCGGCGCAGGACCTCGCGCCAGAGTCTCTCCGGGGCCGGGGAGGAGACATCGCCGGGTTCCGACTCCACGACGTACCAGGCGCCCTCCACCAGCTCGTCCTCCAGCTGGCCGGGCCCCCAGCCGGCGTAACCGGCGAAGATGCGCAGGCTGCCGAGGGCCGAGGCGAGCAGCTCGGGCGGGGCCTCCAGGTCGACCAGTCCGATCGCGCCGTGCACTCTGCGCCAGCCCAGCGGTGCCCCGTCGACGGCGCCGCCGCCGGGGATGACGGCGACCCCCAGGGCCGAGTCCAGGGAGACCGGGCCGCCCTGGAAGACGACGCCGGGTTCGCCCGCGAGGTCGGCCCAGCCCTCCAGGATGTCGCCGACGTCCACCGGGGTGGGCCTGTTGAGGACGACACCGAGGGAGCCCTCCTCGTCGTGGTCGAGAAGGAGCACCACCGCACGGTCGAAGTTCGGGTCCGCCAGGGCGGGCGTTGCCACGAGCAACCGCCCTGTGAGCGAGGACACCTCGGTCATGCCAGACATGATCCCGCATCTTCCCGTGAAGTGGGGCGGCAATGCCGTTACCGCAGGGGATGCAGCTCAGAGCACAACCATGCGCCGTAAGCGCACGCCAGGCGCCCGTGACGGCATGTGCCCGCGGGCTAGCGGTTCGTGTTGTGACAGAGCTATGACGTGACTGGGCGGCACTTGGGCTTACAGAAGGGGGGTGGGCGGCGATTACCCTTTCCCTTCTGCCCCCTGCCCGACTCATCGGAACGCGAGATACATGACCGTCAACGGCTCTGACGACGTACTGCTTGTCCACGGCGGGACCCCGCTGGAGGGCGAGATCCGTGTCCGCGGTGCGAAGAACCTCGTACCGAAGGCCATGGTCGCCGCCCTGCTGGGCAGCGAGCCGAGTCGACTGCGCAACGTTCCGGACATCCGTGACGTGCGGGTCGTACGCGGCCTCCTGCAATTGCACGGGGTGACGGTCCGTCCGGGTGAGGAACCGGGCGAGCTGGTGATGGATCCGACGCACGTCGAGAGCGCCAACGTCGCTGACATCGATGCCCACGCGGGTTCCTCGCGGATCCCGATCCTCCTGTGCGGTCCCCTGCTGCACCGCCTGGGACATGCCTTCATCCCCGGTCTCGGCGGCTGCGACATCGGCGGCCGGCCGATCGACTTCCACTTCGAGGTGCTGCGGCAGTTCGGCGCGACGATCGAGAAGCGTGCGGACGGGCAGTACCTGGAGGCGCCGCGGCGGCTCCGGGGTACGAAGATCACGCTGCCGTACCCGTCCGTGGGCGCGACCGAGCAGGTGCTGCTGACGGCGGTCCTCGCCGAGGGTGTCACGGAGCTCTCGAACGCCGCGGTGGAGCCGGAGATCGAGGACCTCATCTGCGTCCTGCAGAAGATGGGTGCCATCATCGCGATGGACACCGACCGGACCATCCGCGTCACGGGTGTGGACCGGCTCGGCGGCTACAACCACCGCGCCCTGCCGGACCGCCTGGAGGCCGCCTCCTGGGCGTCCGCCGCGCTGGCGACCGAGGGCAACATCTACGTCAAGGGCGCCCAGCAGCGCTCGATGATGACGTTCCTGAACACCTACCGGAAGGTGGGCGGTGCCTTCGAGATCGACGACGAGGGCATCCGGTTCTGGCACCCCGGCGGGCAGCTGAAGTCCATCGCACTGGAGACGGACGTGCACCCGGGCTTCCAGACCGACTGGCAGCAGCCGCTGGTGGTCGCCCTCACGCAGGCCACCGGCCTGTCGATCATCCACGAGACGGTCTACGAGTCCCGCCTCGGCTTCACCTCCGCGCTCAACCAGATGGGTGCACACATTCAGCTCTACCGCGAGTGCCTGGGCGGCTCGAACTGCCGCTTCGGCCAGCGCAACTTCCTGCACTCGGCGGTCGTCTCCGGCCCCACCAGGCTGCAGGGCGCCGACCTGGTCATCCCCGACCTCCGCGGCGGCTTCTCGTACCTGATCGCGGCGCTGGCGGCCCAGGGCACCTCCCGGGTGCACGGCATCGACCTCATCAACCGCGGCTACGAGAACTTCATGGAGAAGCTCGTGGAGCTGGGCGCGAAGGTGGAACTGCCGGGCAAGGCCCTCGGCTGACCGCTGCCCGCCCCTCCGAGCACCGGGGGCCCGGGGGTCATCCCCCGGGCAGACACAGCATGCAGAAGCCGGCCGAGCTCGGCGCCAAGGTGGAACCGCCGGGCAAGGCCCCCGGCTGACCGCTGCCCGCCCCTCCGAGCCCAGGCCGCGTCCGGACTCTGCCGGGGGCCCGGGGGTCATCCCCCGGGTAAACACAGCATGCAGAAGCCGGCCGAGCTCGGCGCCAAGGTGGAACTGCCGGGCAAAGCCCTCGGCTGACGCCGACGCCTGATTCCGGCTCGGGAGCAGCCGCTTCCGGCCTGGGGTCCGGGGCTGCCCCGGGCAGACACAGCTTGCAGAAGGTCGTCGAACCGGGCGCCAAGGCGGAACCGCCCGGCAAAGCCCTCGGCGCCCGACTCGGCCCGGGAGCAGCCCAGCCCGGCCGGGACCCGGGTGCTCTCCCCGGGTAGACACAGCGCGGCAGCAGTCGTACGTACGCCGATGGGGCGGTCACCCGGACTCGGGTGACCGCCCCATCGGCGTTGTGCTGAGCGTCCTCAAGGGGCGCGGGGAACTGCGCGACCGGCCACGGCCGTCCCGACAGCCGAAGAACGGCCCGCAGTCACCCGGCGCTCGAAGGGGAGCGCTTACTTGCCCTTGGCGGCTTCCTTGAGCTTGGAGCCCGCCGAAACCTTGACGCTGTAGCCGGCCGGGATCTGGATCGGGTCACCGGTCTGCGGGTTGCGCGCGGTGCGAGCGGCACGGTGGGTGCGCTCGAAGGTCAGGAAGCCGGGGATGGTGACCTTCTCGTCGCCCTTGGCGACGATCTCGCCGACGGTCTCGGCGAACGCGGCCAGAACGGCGTCGGCGTCCTTGCGGGTCACCTCGGCGCGGTCGGCCAGCGCGGCCACCAGCTCACTGCGGTTCATGTTGTTACTCCCGTGTTCTTCTTGCCGTTGGGGTGTGCCACGCGGCGGGGCCGCACACGAGGCACAGCGAAGCCGATGCGCTCGCGCCCAGGGACGCATCCTGCCCCTACCTGCTGCGGGAAAGCCAATCCGGCACCCGTAGGACTCGTATGAACACCCTAGGGGGTCACACGAACAGAGGCCTGGGCGTGGCGCCACCCTAGAGGGTGGCGCGAAGCGCCCGGTTTCGCGACGCGCCGGGCCGAAGGACCGCCGTGGCAATCCTCACAGCCGAACAAAGATACGACGTCCACTGTAGACGCCGGGCCGCGAGACCGGACGCGGGCCCTACACCGTCGCCCCGGCGGCCTTCGCCGCGTCCCGCACGGCACCGGCGACCGCGCCCGCGACCTTGTCGTTGAAGACGCTCGGGATGATGTAGTTCGGGTTCAGCTCGTCCGGGGTGACGACATCCGCGAGAGCCTTCGCGGCCGCAAGCATCATCTCCGTGTTGACCGTGCGGGACTGGGCGTCCAGCAGGCCGCGGAAGACACCCGGGAAGACCAGCACGTTGTTGATCTGGTTCGGGAAGTCGGAGCGGCCGGTGGCCACGACGGCCGCCGTCTGACGGGCGATCGCCGGCTCGACCTCGGGGTCGGGGTTCGCGAGCGCGAACACGATCGCGCCTTCGGCCATGGCGGCGACGTCGGTTCCGTCCAGGACGTTCGGGGCGGAGACGCCGATGAAGACGTCGGCGCCGCGGACGGCCTCCTTCAGGGTCCCGGTCAGGTTCTCGAGGTTGGTGTTGTCGGCGATCCAGCGCAGCGCCGAGCCCGGAGCGGCGTCCACGAGGTCCTCGCGGCCGGCGTGCACGACGCCGTGGATGTCGGCGACGACGGCGTTCTTGACGCCCGCGGCGATGAGCAGCTTGAGGATGGCCGTACCGGCCGCGCCGGCGCCGGACATGACGACCCGGATGTTCTCGATCGCCTTGCCGGTGACGCGCAGTGCGTTCGTCAGGGCGGCGAGCACGACGATCGCGGTGCCGTGCTGGTCGTCGTGGAAGACGGGGATGTCGAGGGCCTCACGCAGCCGGGCCTCGATCTCGAAGCAGCGGGGCGCGGAGATGTCCTCCAGGTTGATGCCCGCGAAGCCGGGGGCGATCGCCTTGACGATCGCGACGATCTCGTCGGTGTCCTGGGTGTCCAGGCACAGCGGCCAGGCGTCGATGCCGGCGAACCGCTTGAAGAGGGCCGCCTTGCCCTCCATGACCGGGAGGGCGGCCTTGGGGCCGATGTTGCCCAGACCCAGCACGGCCGAGCCGTCCGTCACTACCGCAACGGAGTTGCGCTTGATGGTGAGGCGGCGGGCGTCCTCGGGGTTCTCGGCGATCGCCATGCACACGCGGGCGACACCCGGGGTGTAGATCATCGAGAGGTCGTCGCGGTTGCGGATGGGGTGCTTGGACTGCATCTCGATCTTGCCGCCGAGGTGCATCAGGAACGTACGGTCGGAGACCTTGCCGAGCGTGACGCCCTCGATGCCGCGCAGCTGCTGGACGATCTCGTCGGCGTGTGCGGTGGAGGAGGCGGCGATGGTGACGTCGATGCGGAGCTTCTCGTGGCCGGACGCGGTCACGTCGAGGCCGGTCACCGAGCCTCCGTGGGACTCCACGGCCGTGGTGATCTGGGACACCGCGGTTCCGCTCGCGGGCACCTCCAGCCGGACCGTAATCGAGTAGGAGACGCTGGGCGCCGTTGCCATGGCCGACTTCCTCTGCTTTCACCTGTGACGCTGCTGCCGTCCGATGGTCGCACCTACTGATGAGTAGGCGTTAGCCGCGCCGGATTGCGGACTTTGTGTTCACGAAGCCGTCCAGGAGACGCCCATGGGCCGTCCGGGCGCCGTTCACGCGAAAGAGGCCCACGTCACATGGACGTGGGCCTCTCACCAGGTCAGTGACACCGACCCGCCATGCTCGCCTCGCGGCAAGTGGTCGCTCGTAGCGACGAAGGTTGGGCCCGGGGGCTTGGATCGGGCCGGTGTCTCGTCCAGGCTAACAAACGGATCCCGAAAGACCATTCCCCTCCGGAGAGTTCAATCTCTCAGCAGATCCGGCACGCCTTCCGCGTTTGGCTGGTCGCGCTCCGCGGACACGATCGTCAGCTGCTGGGTCGCCCTGGTCAGGGCGACGTAGAGCACCCGCAGTCCGGCGGGAGACTCGTCGGCGATCTCGGCCGGGGAGACGACCACCGTCGCGTCGTACTCCAGGCCCTTGGCCTCCAGGCTGCCGAGCGCCACGACCCGGTCGCCGAGGCCGGTGAGCCAGCGGGCCGCCTCTTCCCGGCGGTTCATGGCGACCACGACGCCGACGGTGCCGTCGACGAGGCCGAGGAGCCGGGCGGCCTCCTCGCGGACGGTCTCGCCCAGCGACTTGTGTACGACGGTGAAGCGGGGCTGGACGCCGGTGGACCGTACCGCCGACGGGGAGGTGGCGCCGGGCATGGCGAGGGCCAGCACTCGGGCCGCGAGGTCGGCGATCTCGGAGGGGTTGCGGTAGTTGACGGTGAGCTGGAAGCGGCGGCGGGGACGGGTGCCGAGGGCCTCGTCGCGGGCCTCGGCGGCCTCGTCGGGGTCGGACCAGGAGGACTGGGCGGGGTCCCCCACAACCGTCCAGGTGGCATGCCGGCCGCGGCGGCCGACCATGCGCCACTGCATGGGCGTGAGGTCCTGGGCCTCGTCGACGATGACGTGGGCGTACTCGACCCGCTCCTGGGCGAGCCGCTCGGCCCGCTCGCGCTGGGTCTCCTCGCGGACCGGCATCAGCTCCTCCAGGCCGGTGAGCTGGTCCAGCGGGTCCAGCTCGCGCCGCTTCCTGGGGCGGGCGGGGGCGCCGAGGAGCGCCTGGAGCTCGTCGAGCATGGCGATGTCGTGCACGGACAGGCCGTCGCGTCTGAGCGAGCGGGCGACCCTGCGGACCTCGCCGGGATTGAGGATGCGGCGGGCCCAGCGGCCCAGGCGCCGCTCGTCGGCCATGGCGGCGAGGACGGCCTTCGGGGTGAGCTCGGGCCACCAGGCGTCGAGGAACTCGATGAAGCTGTCCTCGGAGGTGATGTCCTCGTCGAAGGACGACCGCAGCTCGGCCGCCAGCTCCGGGTCGGTGTGCCGGGACCCGGCGCCGGACCGCGCCCACAGCGCGTCCAGCAGCAGCTTGCGCGCCCTTGGCCGCAGCAGGTTGACGGGCGCGGTGCCGCCGAGGGCGTTGTGGCGGATGCGTTCCAGCTCGTCCGCCTCCAGCTCCAGCCGCCGCCCGAAGGCGACGACACGCAGGCGGGCGGAGGGTCCGGCGGCGGGCTGCGGGGATACGGCGGTGCCGACGCCGTTCCCGTCGCCGGCACCGTCGTCGAGGCCGGCGAAGTCCCCGAAGGAGAGTTGCCCGGAGTCGGAGCGGCCGGAACGGGCCGCCCTGCCGCGCGCGGAGCCCTCCCCGGCGGCCGTACCGCCGACGCCGAGTTCCAGCACCCCGCGTGCCGCCTTCCGCAGCACCTTCAGCATCCGGTACGAGCCCTTGGCGCGGGCCACCGCCGGGGAGTCGTACAGGGTGGCCTCGACGCCGTCGACCAGGGAGCCGATCGCACGGATGGCGACCTGGCCCTCCTCGCCGAGGGAGGGCAGGACGCCCTCGGTGTACGCGACCAGCAGGGGTGTGGGCGAGACGATGAGGATGCCGCCCGCGTAGCGGCGGCGGTCCTGGTAGAGGAGGTACGCGGCGCGGTGCAGGGCCACGGCGGTCTTGCCGGTGCCGGGCCCGCCCTCGACGTACGTCACGGACGCGGCGGGGGCGCGGATGACCATGTCCTGCTCGGCCTGGATGGAGGCGACGATGTCCCGCATGGTGTGGCTGCGGGCCTGTCCGAGCGCGGCCATCAGGGCGCCGTCGCCGATGACGGGCAGCTCGTGGCCGTCGATCAAGGCCTTGAGCTCGGGGCGCATGAGGTCGTCCTCGACACCGAGGACCTTGCGGCCCTTGGAGCGGATGACCCGGCGTCGTACGACACGCCCGGGATCCACCGGAGTGGACCTGTAGAAGGGCGCGGCGGCCGGGGCCCGCCAGTCGATGACGAGCGGCGCGTAGTCGGAGTCCAGGACCCCGATCCGGCCGATGTGCAGGGTCTCCGCGATGTCGGCGGTGTTGTCCTCACGGACCGCGCCCTCGGCGGGTTCCACGGCGGTGTAGGCGCCGTCGGGCCCCTTCTTGCCGTCCTTGCCGGGGAGCAGGTCGATGCGGCCGAAGAGGAAGTCCTCGAACTCGTTGTTGAGCCGGTTGAGGTGGACGCCGGCCCGGAAGACCTGGGCGTCCCGTTCGGCGAGCGCGCCGGGCGTGCCGACCTGGCCGCGCTTGGCCGCGTCGTTCATGAGGAACTCCGCCTCGTGGATCTTCTCCTCGAGGCGCCGGTAGACCCGGTCCAGATGTTCCTGTTCGACGCTGATCTCACGGTCCCGGACGGAGTCCTGAACCGAGCCGACCGCAGTTGGTTGAGCCTGAGCGGCCACCGGGCCCCCTTCTGACGTGCTGGGCAGCCGTCAACCGTACGCGAAGGGGGCCCCGGCGGGAAGTTACGCGTCGACCTGGACGAGCTTGTTGCCGTCGGAGTCGACGACCTCGAAGTGGTCGATGTCGTTCTGGGCCGGAGCGACCGCACCGCCGATGTAGAGCGGCTGCTTGGACTCCGCGGTCTTGCCGTTGGGGATGCCGTAGCCCCATTTGCCGACGGACCAGGTGGAGGCCGTCCAGCGCTCGCCGTTGGTGCCGACCGCGATCAGGGAGCACTTGAGCGGTCCCTTGACGCCCTTGAGCTCCAGACCGAGCGAGGTGCCCCAGTTCTTCTCCTGCATGGCGACGGTCGCGCTGACGCCGGTCGAGGAGTCGGTCGCGGACACCTTGTCGCTCATGGACTCGAAGAGTTCCTTCGGGGTGGCCGCGAGGACCTGGTTCTGCTTGGCCCCGCCGCCCGAGTCGCCGCCGCTCGCCGCCATCGCGACGAACGGACCGCCGATGATCAGCGCGCCCGCGGCCGCGACCATGTAGAAGCTGCGGCGCCGCTTCTGCGCACGGCGCTCGGCGACCTCGTCCACGAGCTTGTTCACGATCCGCGGACTGGGCTTGGCGGACAGCGACTCCCCGATCGCGGGGGTGCCGGAGCCCGGCAGGTCCGCGAGGGCGGCGAGCATCGGCTCCATGCCGGCGAGCTCGTCGAGCTGTTGCGCGCACCATTCGCAGGTCGCGAGGTGGGCCTCGAAGGCGGTCGCCTCGGCGTCGTCGAGGATCCCGAGCGCGTAGGCGCCGACGGTCTCGTGCTCGTTCGGCACCGGAGATCCCATCATGGAGCCAGACATACCCGAACCACCTGTGCCGAATCCCTGGTTACCCCCGTAAACACCCATCACGCTGTCACCCCCCGCTCCTCCAGTGCGAGCTTCATCGACCGCAGGGCGTAGAAGACCCGTGAGCGGACGGTTCCGCTGGGTATGCCCAGCGTCTCGGCCGCCTCGTTGACGGTACGCCCCTTGAAGTACGTCTCGACGAGCACCTCCCGGTGGGCGGGGGTCAGGTCGTCGAGCGCGTCCGACAGCGTCATCAACCACAGCGCCTTGTCGATCTCGTCCTCCGCGGGGATGACCTCCAGCGGCGACGGATCGACCTCCTGCGGCCGGGCCTGCCGGCTGCGGTGGCCGTCGATGACGATGCGCCGGGCGACCGTCACCAGCCAGGGGCGTACCGATCCGGTCGCTCGATTGAGCTGTCCGGCGTTCTTCCAGGCACGGATGAGCGTCTCCTGCACCACGTCCTCGGCTCTCTGGCGGTCACCCGCAACCAACCGGAGGACATACGCAAGGAGAGGCCCGGCGTGCTCCCTGTAAAGGGCACGCATCAGCTCCTCATCAGGTTCCGAGGGCTGGGACATGCGATGTCGGGCCCTCGATCCACGTTCATTGGCCACGACGGAATCCTTGCGCACGCCCACCTCCGATGTCCCGGGTTCCCCCAGTCGGTCGCTCGACTACGGGTACGGACATGCGGGGCTGGGTGTTCAAAGTGCGACGACAGTTTTCTTCTGAGTGACGTGACGAGACAGGACATGGGCGCACATTCCCGCCGCGCGATCTTTACATTTCCCCCACATAGGCAAGATCACGACTACCACCCGTGAGGTTGAGCGAGTAAACGACATGTAATCGAAATCACTTCGACAGCCGCTCCACAGAAGGGACATAACGACCAGTCAGCTCTGCGAGAGGGCCGCGCGGCGACGATGCCGAGCCACCCTTTCGCGGTTCCCGCACACCTCACTGGAGCACCAGCGCCTCCTGCGCCCCCGTGACGTATCGAGGTAGACGATGGGGCAGTTGTCCCCTTCGCACTCTCTGATCCCGGCCCGCGCGACCGGGTCCGTCAGCAGCCCTACGGCGTCCCTGGCGATGGCCCCGAGCAGTGCCGCGCAGCCGGGCGGACCGTCCAACTCGCGCACCAGCGCGCCGTCCGTGTCCGGTACGGCGCGCGGGGCGGGAGGCGCGGCGCGGGCGGCCTCGTTGACGTGGGCGAGTGCGAGGTCGTAGCCGTGGCCGGGTGTGCCTCGCACCAAGTGTCCGATGCGGCCGCGCAGTTCCCGGAAGCCGACGAGCCAGGAGGGGTCCATGTGCGTCAGGTCCGTCCCCCGCGGCACCAGTCCGGAACCGACGATCCAGGCGCCGAGCACCTCCGTGGAGTCGAGGCGTTCCTCGGGGTGGGTGGTCGCGAGGAGGTCGAGACAGATCCGTCCGGCGTCGAACCGCAGCTCGTACGCGACCGTGGCCGTACCCAGTGCCATGTGCCTGTCACCGCCTAGGGTGCCCCGGCCGTAAGGGTTCGGTGAGGTGCTCGCGGCTGTTCCGGGGCTCCCTCTTACAGTGCCCTCCCGTCCTCCCCGCCGGAACCCCTCGAACCGGGAGCGGTGCCTGGACGCGCACGTATGCGGCGGCGCGTCTCAGCCATGTCGGAGCGCCGGGCGGAACCTTTGACTGGAGACATGACACAGAGCAGCAGGAGCAACGGCCTTGTCCTGGGCCGGTTCGTACTGGGCGCGGCCACGGTCGCCACGGGCCTGATCGCCGGGGCCTTCTACGTCTTCGCGTGCGCCGTCATGCCGGCCCTGGCGCGCAGCGACGACCGCGTCTACGTCGAGGTGATGCGCGACATCAACGAGGTCATCCAGAACCCGGTGTTCTTCCTCGGCTTCCTGGGCGCCCCGCTGCTCACGGCGGTGGCGACCTGGCAGGCGCGGGGCACGGGCGGACGGGGGTGGGTGTGGGCGGCCCTGGCCCTCTCCGCCCTGGCCTTCCTGGTGACGGTCGTCTTCAACGTCCCCCTCAACGACGCCCTCGCGCGCGACGGCGATCCCGGCGCCCTGCGCGAGGAGTTCGAGGACCCGTGGGTGGCGTGGAACGTGGTGCGGGCGGTGTTGCTGACGGTGGCGCTGGGGCTGCTGGTGAAGGCGACCGGCAGCCGTGCGACCAGGGTCGGCGGCTAGGCGTCCGTCCGGGTCAGCTTCGGGACGCCGATGAAGGCGACGGGCAGACGCGCCGCCCAGGTCGGCCGGGTCGGTCGGCTAGGTGTACTGACCCGTGAGGTTGGGGACGCGGCTGGCGGGTGGTTGGCCTTTCAGCGCGGTGTGTCCGCGGTGGTGATTGTAGGTGTGTAGCCAGTCG
>NZ_JBIWLX010000002.1:0-530174 GCF_044766405.1 Streptomyces sp. NPDC102270
TACACACCTACAATCACCACCGCGGACACACCGCGCTGAAAGGCCAACCACCCGCCAGCCGCGTCCCCAACCTCACGGGTCAGTACACCTAGCCGGTCGGTCATGACCCCCGCCCCGATCGACGAGACGACTCCGCCCAGGCCGTGCAGCGAGGCGACGAGACCGGCGTAGGAGGCGGAGTAGCCGCGGTCGAGGGTGAGGTACAGCGCCATGAAGGTGGCGACGAAGGCACCGAGCCGGTTGACGAGGGTGCTGGTCCACAGCCACCAGAACGCGGGGGGAAGCCCGGAGACGGTCTCGCGGGTGGCGCGTCTCAGGGTGGCGAGTGGCATGGACGGTCCCCCACGTATGTAAGCGGCTCGGTAAGCGAGCACACCTTACGAAGGCGAGATGACCTGGGGCCACTCAATTAACGGGTCCCGTCAACCGTCCGTCTGTCGAGCGGGCACCACCCGGACCGAGGGCGTGGATTACGCTCATACGCATGGCCGACGCACCGTACAAGCTGATCCTCCTCCGCCACGGCGAGAGCGAATGGAACGCGAAGAACCTGTTCACCGGCTGGGTGGACGTCAACCTCAACGAGAAGGGCGAGAAGGAGGCAGTCCGCGGCGGCGAACTCCTGACGGACGCCGACCTCCTGCCCGACGTGGTCCACACGTCCCTCCAGAAGCGCGCGATCCGCACGGCCCAGCTGGCCCTCGAATCCGCCGACCGCCACTGGATCCCGGTCCACCGCTCGTGGCGCCTGAACGAACGCCACTACGGCGCCCTCCAGGGCAAGGACAAGGCCCAGACCCTCGCGGAGTTCGGCGAGGAGCAGTTCATGCTGTGGCGCCGCTCCTACGACACCCCGCCCCCGCCCCTCGAGGACGGCACGGAGTTCTCCCAGTCGAACGACGCCCGCTACGCCACGATCCCCCCGGAGCTGCGCCCCCGCACGGAGTGCCTGAAGGACGTGGTCGTCCGCATGCTCCCGTACTGGTACGACGGCATCGTCCCGGACCTCCTCGCCGGCCGCACCGTCCTGGTCGCGGCCCACGGCAACAGCCTCCGCGCCCTGGTCAAGCACCTGGACGGCATCTCCGACGCCGACATCGCGGGCCTGAACATCCCGACGGGCATCCCCCTGTACTACGAACTCGACGCGTCCTTCAAGCCGGTGACGCCGGGCGGCAAGTACCTGGACCCGGAGGCGGCCGCGGCGGCCATCGAGGCGGTCAAGAACCAGGGCAAGAAGAAGTAACGCGACACCAGCAAGCCCCCGACCTGCTGTTTCTTGGCAGGGCGGGGGCTTTTTGGTGGGGCTGGGCCGTCTGTGGGCCGTCAGATGCGCCGACGCGAGCGCCGGATGCGGATGTCGAGGACGATCAATAGCGCCACGGGGTCGGCGACTTCGGCGGGAACGCCGGTCCAGTGGGCGTACCCCGCCACCGCCACCCCCAGCAGCGAGAACGGCAGATCTCGAGGCCAGACGTCGATGGTCAATCCGAATCGTGGCATGCTTGTGTTCTCCATCGTCTTGAGGAGCCGTCGCAGGTTTTCCGAGCATGGATGGAGAAGGGGCCGCCTCCGCTGTAACGGGGGCGGCCTTTCCAATCCGCGAGGAGAACTTAACCACGGATCATCTGGCGGGCCAAATTCGACCGACACCCTGGCCGGGTATCGGTCGATAATCACGTGGCCGGTCGGTGGGGGTGCCCACCCGGAGCTTTCTGGGCTCTATCCAGCTTCCAGGTGAAGGCGTTCTTCGAGTCATTCGCTTTCGTCGTGCTGCACGTCGTCCTGCATGTAGTGCTGCATGTCGTCCTGCATGTAGTGCTGCATGTCGTCCTGCATGTCGTCCTGCACGTTGGATGGGCTGCGAGGCCAAACGGTTCCGTGATTTGTGTACCGTGATTTGGTTTCGCCGGGTGGAGCATTTGTGATTGGTGATCCGCAATGCTGGTGTCCGTGATTTGTGTACCGTGATTTGGTTTCGCCGGGTGGAGCATTTGTGATTGGTGATCCGCAATGCTGGTGTTCGCGATTGTGTAACGTGACTTGGTTTTGCTGGAGAAGATTACGGATGGAGGGGCTGACAGTTGGTGAATATGGCGGCCACAGCCTTGCGAGTGCGCTCCTGACTGGACGGCATGAGGTGCGCGTAGACGCGAAGCGTCAGTCCTGGGTCCGAGTGCCCCAGGTACTCGGCGAGGGCCTTGATGTTCTCCCCGGCGTCCAGGAGCACCGAGGCGTAGAAGTGGCGGAGCGCGTGCATGCCGTTCTCGCGGGACTCGGCGTACGACTCGCCAGGCTTCCGCTCGGGGATCACTCCAGCCGAGGCCAGCGCCCGCTTCCATACCTCCTCGTTGAGGGACGTCCGCCAGACGTGACCACCGCGCGGCCCGGTGAAGATCAGCCGCTTGGTCACCGGAGGCCCGTCCGCCACCTTCCATGGCAAGGTGACGTCGACCGGCGGGAACCGCTTCACGTGAGTCCGGAGCGCATCTGCGACCGGACCGGGTAGCGGCACGTCCCGGAGCCTGCCACCCTGTGGCGGGGCGAAGACGGCCTTGCTTCGGCTCAGCTTCAGCTGCTGGACCACGTGCAACGTGTCCGACGCGAAGTCGATCGCGTCGACGGCCACACCGAGGATCTCGCCCTGTCGCAGTCCCACGGAGCCTCACACCCCAGCGGACCGACTGAGAGGCCGCACGGGTAGGCGTGGTGGGGACTGAGGAAGGTGGAACAGGCACAGGTCTTGGCGATCATGGAGGTGCGACGCTCTGTGATCACTGGAGTCCTGTGTCTGCGCTTGCGTCAGGTTGACCGAGGCTCTTTCAGTTTCGACGGCTACCGGGCCGATGCTCCTTGGCGTCGTATTCCTGCCGGGCCCGTTCTACCTTGCCCAGGTTGACCGACCAGTCGGCGAGTGCGGCAAACAGCGGTGCCAGGCTGCGGCCCAGTTCGCTGATCTCGTACTCAACCCGGGGCGGAACCTCTGGGTGGTAGGTGCGCACGACGAGGCCGTCGCGTTCCAGCTGCCGTAGCCGTTCGGTCAGCACCTTGGGTGTGATGGTGGTGATGCGGCGTTCCAGCTCCACGAACCGGTGCCGCCCGTATTCATGGAGCGCCCACAGAATCGGAGTGGTCCAGCGGCTGAAGACGATGTCGACCACCGGGGCGATCGGGCACGCCTGCTCGGGGGCGATGTCGATACGAACCGCCGGAGTCGTGTTGTGGGTCACAGTGAGCCTTTCTCTCCATTACTTTCCTGTAGGTACCTACTATCCCTATGCCGGTAGCTTCTGTTGGGCCCACAGAGGACTCATCAACGGGAGCGAACGTGATTGTGGTTACTGGAGCTACGGGCAACGTCGGACAGCCGCTGGTTCGGGCGCTCGTCGCGGCCGGTGAACAGGTGACAGCGGTGTCGCGAGGGATCTCCGCACGGGACATGCCAGCGGGGGTACGGCACCATCAGGCCGACCTGGCCGAGCCGGAAAGCCTCGTGCCCGCGCTCCACCGCGCCGACGCACTGTTCCTGCTGACCTCGGGCGACTTCGTATCGGCTGGCGGCAGCGTAAGCGACGTCCTCGATGTCGCGCGGGCGGGCGGGGTCAGCCGGGTTGTCCTGTTGTCCTCCCGAGGCGTTGCCATGGGAAGCCACCCCTCTACGTTGGAGGACCCCGTCACGGAGTCGGATCTGGAGTGGACACTGCTGCGGCCGGGAGGTTTTGACTCCAACACGTTGCAGTGGGCCGAGATGGTCCGCGCGCAGCGGATGGTCGGCGCGCCGTTCGGTGACGTCGCGCTGCCGACCATCGACCCGGCCGACATCGCCGAGGTCGCCGCCGTGGCGTTGCGGGAGGCCGGCCACGCCGGCAGGGCCTATGAGCTGACCGGGCCGGCGCCGATCTCACCTCGGCAGCAGGCGATGGCGATCGGCGACGCGCTGGGTGAGCTGGTGCGGTTCGTCGAGCAGAGCCGCGCGGAGGCTCGGGCACAGATGCTGCAGTTCATGCCTGAGCCGATCGTGGAGGCCACCCTTGACATCCTGGGCACGCCGAAAGCCGCTGAGCAGCGGGTGAGCCCCGACGTCGAGCAGGTCCTCGGACGTCCGCCCCGTACCTTCGCCGAGTGGGCTGCACGCAACGTCGCAGCCTTCAAATAGGAGGTGGCGCGGATAGGGGTGCAGTCATGGCCGGCGGTTCGGGCGTTCCTCCCAGCGGTGGGTGGTCCATGCCCGCCGGATCAGGCTGCGCACGATGATGATCGTGTCGGCGAGATCGAAGTACGCATCGACCACGGTGGCGCGCCGCTCGTAGCAGCGGGCGAGCCGGTAACGAAGTACAGCAACCCCAGTAACCGCCGGCGACCTACATCGGCCCCCACAGGCTTCCCGGCAGTCTGTATGCACTTCAATGACCGTTCGCTGTAGAGCTACGGATCAGATGCTGAGTCTCTGTAGCAGGCGTCATGGGCCTGTGGGCATAGATGTGGAGCTGCACTCAGCACGGCCAACGCGCAACTGGCGTAAGTCCCGAGCGACGCTGCTGCAGAGCTCATATGGGCACGGGGACGCGTTGGCCGATGCAATCGGCTCGCTCCGTCTGCTCGGAGTGCATGGGCGGCTGACCGCCGTGGATCCGTACGGAGATGCTCTGATGAACGAGCAGGAGGCTGCCGTTGCTCTCGGAGAGGTCCCCGATCTGGGGCAACGGTGTACCGATGAGCGCCAGCTCGCTGCCTTGGACGACCTCGCAGACTGAAGCCCGTGCCCCAGCCGTGCCCGATAGGCCGGGAACTCACGGGGAACCACGGTCACTAGCCGGCACCGTGGAACTCGCGGGGAACAGCGGGGCCAGGCCACGGATCCACCGAGGTCGGAACATCGTTCCGCCACAGGTCAGGTCAGCGCAGTAATCGGCCCGCGAAAACCCAAGCTTCCCAAGCTTGTCGGTGTGAGGTCTCAGGAGATGCTTGACCGTTTGTGCTCAGGACATGGGTGACACGTTCGGTTGAACGTCCGCCGTCTCCCGTCCCTCGGTGGGGCGGAGGTGCTTCGGTCGGTGGTCGTGGATGTACAGCAGCTGGCCGAGTACCGCTACCGGGCCGTCCGCGAGGTGCTCAGCGGGTCTCCGATCGGGGAGGTCGCCGCCCGGTACGGCACCTCGCGTCAGACCCTGCACACCTGGCGGCGGAGGTTCGAGCAGGAGGGCATGCCCGGTCTGCTGGACCGCTCCCGGCGCCCGCGGAACAGCCCCACGCGCCTGTCTGCCGAGGTGGAGGCAGAGATCTGCGAGCTGCGCCGCCGGCATCCGCGGTGGGGTGCCCGCCGGATCGCCCACGAACTCGTCCGCCGCGGGCTGGAGCCGACGCCGTCGCGGGCCACGGTCCACCGGGTGCTGTCCCGCAACGGTCTGGTCCGCGCCCAGGAACAGCAGCATCCGCGCAAGTACCGCCGGTGGCAGCGCGAGGCGCCCATGCACCTGTGGCAGATGGACCTGGTCGGCGGGGTTCCGCTGGCCGACGGCCGGGAGTGCAAGATGGTCACCGGCATCGATGACCACTCCCGGTTCGTTGTGATCGCTTCCGTCGTGGC
This sequence comes from Streptomyces sp. NPDC102270, assembly GCF_044766405.1. Taxonomy (NCBI): domain Bacteria; kingdom Bacillati; phylum Actinomycetota; class Actinomycetes; order Kitasatosporales; family Streptomycetaceae; genus Streptomyces; species Streptomyces sp. NPDC102270. Next base: position 5,588 of record NZ_JBIWLX010000002.1, read on the forward strand.
CGTGCCCAGCGCCCGTGCGGTGTGCTCGGCCTTCACCGCCGCGATGCGCCGCTACGGCGTGCCCTTCGAGGTGCTGACGGACAACGGCAAGCAGTTCACCGGCCGGCACCAACGGCCACAGCCGGTGGAGGTGCTCTTCGAGCGCATCTGCCGGGAGAACGGCATCACCCAGCGGCTGACCAAGCCGCGGTCACCCACCACCACGGGCAAGATCGAACGCTTTCACCGCACCCTGCGCGAGGAGTTCCTCGATCACGTCGTGCCGTTCGAGTCGCTGACCGCGGCCCAGGAAGCGATCGACGGCTGGGTACACGCCTACAACCACCAGCGCCCGCACCAGGCCCTGAACATGGCCACCCCGATCAGCCTCTTCCGGCCCCACACTGCCGTCCGCCTCCGCAGTGATGATGAACATCCTGAACAGACAGTGGCGGAGCCGGAGTTGTCCATCGAGGTCGTCGAACCGCCCGTCCTGCCGCCGCAGGGCACCGCGGTCGAGTTCAAAGTGCGGGTGCCGCCCAGCGGCGAGATCACCCTGGTGACAGGCAGGCAGCGGGTGGGCATCCACCAGGCACTGGCCGGCAGGACGCTGACGGTCTGGGCGAACCACCGCAGCGTCCATTTCCTCCTCGACGGGCACCTCGTCACCACGGTCCCGTCCCGGCTGCGGCCGGAGGATCTCGCCTACCTGACCATGCGCTACGGCGCTCGTCCGGCCGGTCCCGAGCCCGCACCCGCCGCCCTGCCCAGGGCCCGCAGCGGCACGGCCATCCTCGCCGCCGGCGAACCGGTCGAGGTCGACCGCAAGGTCCATCGAGACGGGATCGTCTGCCTGGCCGGAGGCCGCTACCAGGTCGGATTCGCCCTCGCCGGCCGCACGATCACCCTCCGCCTCGACGGGCACCTCATGCACGCCATCGCCGACGACGCCCTAATGGGGACGTGGCCCTGCCCGGTTCCAGCCGGCCGTCTGGGGCAGATCGACGGGGCACGGACGGCGACGTCCCCTCTGCCGCCTCCACCCCTGCCGGCCGGTGCCATCCGGGCCCAGCGCAAGGTGCATGCGAGCGGCCGCTTCATGGTCAACGGTCAGTTCATCAAGGTCGGTCCTCGGCATGCGGGAAAGATCGTCACCGTCGTCATCGAGGACACCCACTACCGGATCCTGCACGGCGAGGACGAACTCGCCGTCCGGCCGCGCAAAAACCTCGGACCCATCACCAGGCTCTACGTCAAAGGCATGGGCACCCAGAAGGACCGTCAAGGATCTCCGGACGACAAACCGTCAAGGAAGTCCTGAGACCTCACACCGACACCAAGCTGAGGGCTCCGGACGTCGTCACGGGCTGGCCGTGTCCGATTGCTCTGGTCGACGACACAGCCCAATAGCGTGGCTGAGGCCGGTGGGGGTGCAGCGAGGCACACGCGCGCGAGTGGTCGGCCGGCCCACTCGCCATCGTGGCTGACTGTCGTCGGCTGAGGTTCGTGCCACAACCGTGCCACATGCAGAGGTCAGCCACGGTCAATGATGGTCCCTCGCGGTCCAGTTGCCGGACGCCTCACCAGTTATCAAAGCCGCAGGTCACCGACAGGATCACCCAGTCTCTCTCCTAAAGCGGTAATTGCTAGGCCGCCCGACATACGCAAATGCAGGCCACCATTGCGCGCTGCCTTGGTGAGGACGGGTGAGGACCGAGGCCCCATCGGCACCTGTGACCTGCCCAAATGTGCTTCAGCCGGTCATGCTGGCCCAGGAGCTGCACCGCTCGATGACCCGCCATTCAAAAGTTCAGGATGAGGAAGTTGTGCCGGGGTGCGATTCACGCACGCCACGCAATCTCAAAGCTTCAGTGACCTGGTGAGTTCTGTGTCAAGTTTCCGTGGCTGACGTCGTAGAGCACAAGAGTCAGCCAGCCAAGCAGGCAGAAGGTCGCAGCCAATTTAAAGAGGTCACGGGAAGCAAGCAGGATCGGGAATGTAGAAATGACAAGATAGCTGAGAAACGTGACCACCATTAGGTTGTGGTAACTATTCGCTACAGTGCTCGACCCGCCGTCACTCCAAAGAAATAGTGACAATCCAGCAAAAAAACACAAGAGCCCAACTGTGAGATGCCAGCCTGCATTTCCTAGAGGGCCAGGATTATCGGGAAGTTCCTTCCTCAGAATCCAGCTGATGATTGCTAGTTCGAGAGCAATCATCACGTCGCCAAATTGACTAGAAAGGGCGTAATCATAATAGCGCCCCTCGGAAACAAGGCGAAGGATTCCGATCATGCAGAAGCTGAACAAAGCGACGCCAACGGCTACCCAAAAAGGGGGCACTCTCCGAAGCAGCCAAGCACCACCAACGAGCTTGGGCGCAGCAGCTCGATTATCTTCACTCATGTTCGACCATCGCCTCGCTTCTGTCCTGATGGTGTCATCAGCGATAATACGCAGCGCTTTAAATCGTTTACTCTGGGGATTTACGGTGACTTCGAACACCAGGTAAATAGCGGCAACGTTCACGCAGATGGTCAACGAGTAGAAGGCAACCAAAAACCAAAACCATCCTGATTGCGCATGCTCGCGATGGGCAATGTATGACGTGTACCCAGTGAAGAAGACAACGATAATTACATGCGACAGGATTGTCAGGCCGGTCAGGATCGCGTAAGGCCAAAGACCCCTCTTGAAGCCCGCGAAAATTCCCTGATGGAGTGTAATGAACCCTGGATAATTAACGCCCTTCGCCCAGGGTTCAGACCTGAATCTCCTTTCAATATTCATCAAATAACTTTGCCGGATTCGAGAGGCGGCGTACTGGAACGTTACATAGCCAGTCAAAATCAGTAGAGGGAAGGGGGCCAACATGAGGATGTTCGGGGAGATTTTAGCCTGTCTTGCCTCATCGGCAAGATATGCGGCAGCTGCACTGAAGTAGGCAAGGGTGCCTGTCGTGACGGCGATGATGAGAGAGGCGGTATTCTGTTCATCACGCCGCTCAGTTTCATAAACTTTAAGGTAATCTTCTTCCTTCAATTTGTCGCCGGACGCCATACGTGTCACTCACAGTGCTGGAAACGGAAAGACGTTCAGCAATTATGTGGTGCGGCAGGTCTTCCGGGAACCGCCATGTGGGTACCGATCGAGCCGTCCAACACGGCGTCACCGCTCCACGGTCGCAATGGGGGAACCGGCGACGTCTGGTGTACCTTCACGTCCCTGATGCCCCAACCAGGCGTATCTGTCGGGACGAGCTGATCGAACTCTTGAAGCGACGCTCGGTAGCGGTGGCCTATCCGTGGACGCGTCCCTTCTGATCTGGGCCGTGCAGGGACGTGACCTGCTGTGTTGTACACGAACTCGTCACGGCCGGCCCCCTCCATGCGTGGCACGATGGCGTCTCGCGCATGGAGGGGGCGGCGTTTTCATGAGGTTTGACCAGAGCCTGGCAGACACGCTCGACGCGACGATGCTCGCGCAGTTGCTGCCGGACGATGCAGTGAAGTCACTGGGCAGGTGGCTGACTGACCCGGAGAGGGGCCAGCAGTACAGGGACGGAAGTGGGGTCCACACCGTTCCGTACGCGCCTTCCAGTTGGATCGCCGTAGAGCGCTGGCCCAACGACTTCGCCGATCGGGTGGCTGTTGCTTCGGCTTCTGTGAGCCGGGCCGAGGTCGTGGCCACACTCCGAGCCGCGGAACAATCACAGACTTGGGCAGCGGCGTTCGTGGCCACCCAGGTCTGGGGCTACGGCCTCACGGGCTACGGCCCGTACCGCACGGGTCAGATGCTCGCCCAGCCAGGTGCCGAGGAAGCCTTCGCGGAAGCCGTATCCCTGCTCACTGACGAAGGCGCGTCCGCGGCCTACGAGAGGCTGCAGGTGTTGGACGGTCTTGGGCCAGCGTTTCTTACCAAGTTCCTCTACTTTGCTGGTCAGGCGTTGCCGGAGGTGAAGGGGCTGCGCCCACTCATCCTCGACAGTGTGCTTGCTGGGGTTCTCCGTCGGCATGCCACGAAAATGGGGGTCGTGGCTGGCTACGAATGGGCCCCGGTGATCGCCAATCGCATTTGGCGTGACAGTAACTGGACGTCCTACCGCTATCACATCTACCTCCAGTGGATGTACGCGGCCAGCGAGCAGCTGACGGCTGGATCGATCGAGTGGCCTGCAGCGCCGGACGTCCTTGAACTGGCCCTCTTCAGCGGGGCATGGGACCCCGCGTAGCCAGACCACCGGGGTCGTGGACAGGGAGGCCGTGCCACACGCGTGCCAGATCCTGCGGGGAACCACGGGGAACAGCGGGAACTTGCCCCGGGTGCGACCAGGACTCCAACACCGCTCCGCCGCAGGTCAGCTCAGCAACCGCCGCCAAAGAACCCAAGCTTCCCAAGCTGATGTCACGCGGCTAAGTAGGCGAGGGGTGTTCTGTCAGCGGTGACCAGTAACCTGCGACGATCAGCCGTCACGTGCCTGGAGGTGCCGTGGAAGCCACTGCTCTCGCTAGCCCCGGTCAGTTGTGGTCGGCGCAGGAGGTCTTGGTTCGCCCGAGTCCTGTCCCGGCGGCAGCAGGGGTCTACGGGTGGCACTTCAAACAGTCGCCCCACCCGGACCTGGATGCTGGGCGCCTGCTGTACGTCGGTATAGCCCCGCGGTTCATGGCGAACCGGACCAGCACGCAGAACCTTCGCAAGCGGGTGTGCTACCACTACAGGGGCAACGCGGCCGGCTCGACGCTGCGGCTCACCCTCGGATGCCTGCTCGGACTTGAGCTGCGCCACGTGGGCAGCGGCAAGCGGATGACCTTCGGCAAGGTCGGCGAAGCGACCCTGAGCCAGTGGATGGCGGACAACGCTCGGGTGTGCTGGATCGAGCAGAGCGAACCATGGGACCTGGAGTCACAGCTCATCTCCCAGCTCGACCTCCCGCTGAACCTCGACCAGAACCGCCACGACGCGTTCCACAGTCGACTGAAGGAGATACGAGCCCAAGCACGCCAGCGAGCACGAGAGTTGCCCATCAGCTCGTAAGCCGTCGAACGGGCCGTTGCCTGGGCCGTCCCTGGGCCGTCCGAGGTCGCTCGACAGTGACCATGACGACCAATGATGACCACCGCGCGCACGAGCCCACGGCACCTGACCAGCAAAAACCCAGCTCACCGAGATCCCCGGCAAGACCCAGGGCAAGAAGAAGTAGATTTCGTGATCCCGCCCCCGACCTGCGCCTACGGTGCGGGTCGGGGGTTTTTGCCGGGGTGGGCCGTCAGACGCTGCGAGCACGCCGCCACTCGTAGGCGCCGGTTGATGTCTCGACGACCTCGAGGGGTAGACCTCGCGGGCAAGGGCGAGCAGGTCGCGCTGTTCGGTGACCCACTTCGGTGGCGGCGCGGACAACGGGACGGTGACGGTGACTCCCGACGACGGCCCGTCGTGCACCGACACCCGGAGCCCGCCGCTCTCGTCAGGCTCGAACTTCATCGAAGGAGTCCGCCCGGACACGAGCCACATGGCGGACCGGCCGGACTCCAGGGCCGCCAAGGCGTCCTCCCAGTCCTTCAGGTCCTCGGGGAGAAGAGTCACCGGGAAGGTGCCCTTGACGGACTCCGCCTCAATGGCGATCTCGCAGTCGAGGACGTCGTGGCCGGTCAGAACTCCCGGTTGAGAGCGACCCAGGACGCGCACGGAGACACCGCGTCCGCTGGCACCGGGCCGGTCGGCCAGGTGGATCAGCTCGATGACGTCATTCGTCGAGTCCATGGTTTCCCTCCCCTGAGCTACCAGTCCGAGCATCCCGCCGGACCACCCACGGCTCTCAGCGCGGAGTACCGCGCTTCGAATACACCATGATCCGAGATGCCGTCCGCGATACGGCGAAAACGCCGTGCCGCGAATCACCTCATGTCACCGTGAGCTGTGACATCGACAACATACGTGCCATTTCTCGGCGTTGTTCTCGGCGGGCTCGTGTCGACGTTGGCCCAGTACTCCCTGGGGCGCGCGTCGGAGCAGGCTGAAGTGCGGCGGAGTTTGCGTGAGCGGGTGGAGGTGCGGCGTGGTGAACGCGTCACCCGTCTCATCGACTTCCTGTCCGCGGTGCAGGAAGCCGAACGGGTCGCGGTGGACCGCTATCACCACGGTGAGAGCGACGAACAGTGGCAGGCGCGCGCGAAGCAGTCCATCGACAGGATGTGGGTCGCGCAGAAGACGATCCACATGCTGTGCGGCTCCGAGGTCAACGACGCGGCACGTCTGCTGGCGTACGACGTCCAGAACGTGATCAGGAACGGCCCCGCTCCCGGGGAGCCGCGGGACGAGATGGTCTGGGCGTACATCCGCCCCAACCGCAGGGCGTTCCTCGACCTCGTCCGCGACCACCTGGAATAGGAGACCCCGCTGTCAGACCGACAGCGGCACCGAGTGGATCTCATCCGCCTTGTGTCCCGCCCGTTCGTGGATGCGCTGGACCGCGTCCGCCGACGGGGCCTCCGAGAGGCAGTACACGAGGCCGGCCTCGGGGTCGGCCCAGGCGCGCTCGAAGTGCACGCCCTCTTCGTTCTCTATCGCGAGGTCCGCCTGGTGGGCTGCCATCAACTGGTCGGCCGTGATGCCCTGCATCCCATGGTGTACGTCCATGAACCGCGCCATGGCCTTCACCTTCCTGCCATCCCCGAGCCGAGCGGTGACCTTCACCCCTGCGCCCCCGCCCTCTCATGCTCCTCCTCTCCACCCGCCCGGTCGACCCGAACGACGAAGGGCCCCGGAATCACCCGGGGCCCCTCAACGTCGTACGAGATCCCGGATTCAGGTCCCCTCGACCCCCGTCACCGGCTGGACGTCCTGCTGGAGGTCGTCCGCGTGCTCGCCCGTCACCAGGTACACCACCCGCTTGGCCACCGATACCGCGTGGTCGGCGAACCGCTCGTAGTAGCGGCCGAGCAGGGTGACGTCCACCGCCGTCTCGATGCCGTGCTTCCACTTGTCGTCCAGCAGGTGCTGGAAGAGCGTGCGGTGCAGCAGGTCCATCTCGTCGTCGTCCTGCTCCAGCTGGAGCGCCAGGTCGACGTCCTTGGTGATGATGACCTCCGCCGCCTTCGCCATCAGGCGCTGGGCGAGCTGGCCCATCTCCAGGATGGTCGCGTGCAGGTCGTGCGGGATGGCCTTCTCGGGGAAGCGCAGCCGGGCCAGCTTCGCCACGTGCTGGGCCAGGTCGCCGGAGCGCTCCAGGTCGGCCGACATGCGCAGCGAGGTCACGACGATGCGGAGGTCCGTCGCCACCGGCTGCTGCCGGGCGAGCAGCGCTATCGCCCGGGCCTCCAGGTCGTGCTGGAGGTCGTCCACCTTCTGGTCGGCCTCGATGACGCTTTCGGCCAGCTTCAGGTCGGAGTCGAGGATGGCCGTCGTGGCGCGTCCGATCGCCGACCCGACCAGCCGGGCCATCTCCACCAGACCGTCGCCGATCGAATCAAGTTCCTCGTGGTACGCGTCCCGCATCGTCGGTTCCCTCTCGTACGTCGTTCCTGTGGGCTCCAGGGGCCGAAACCGGCCGTGAAACCGGTGCCGCGTACCCCACGCTCCCACGTTCGGCCTCCTACGCGTCCGTTTCCGCCCTCCCAAATGAACCAGCACTGGCTCCAAGGTGAACTCTGGGCGACGAGTGTTCGAGCTCGCACTCGGACGGCTGTGGCCAGGACGGATCCCATGCCTAACCTGGAGGCATGGACGTGAACGCGGCGGTCGCCGCAGCGGCAGCGATCGCCGGTGTGCTCACCGGTGTCATCGCGATGCTGGCGTTCCGCTGGAGCGAGCGGGAGCAGAAACGCCCCACCCGCACCTCCCTGCACACCGACCCGATGCTTCCGCCGGGCGTGGACACCGTCCTGTCCGTGCTCCGCTCCTCCGCCGTCGTCCTCGACGAGGCCGACGCCGTCGTCAAGGCCAGCTCCGCCGCGTACGCCCTCGGGCTGGTCCGCGGCGGCAAGCTCTCCGTGGAGCCCATGCTCCAGATGGCCCGGGACACCAGGAGGGACGGGGAGATACGCCAGGTCGAGCTGGACCTGCCCAGGCGGGGGACCGGACGCGGCGAGGCCCTCGCGGTCTCCGCCCGTGTCGCGCCCCTCGGCTCCCGGCTGGTGCTGCTCCTCGTGGAGGACCTCACCGAGGCCCGGCGGATCGAAGCGGTACGACGCGACTTCGTCGCGAACGTCAGCCATGAACTCAAGACCCCGGTCGGCGCGCTCTCCCTCCTGTCCGAGGCCGTCATGGACGCATCCGAGGACCCGGAGGCCGTGGAGCGCTTCGCCGGCCGGATGCAGATCGAGGCCACCCGCCTGACCAGCCTGGTCCAGGAGATCATCGACCTCTCCCGGGTGCAGAACGACGACCCGCTGGAGGACGCCGAGCCGGTCCGCGTGGACGAGCTGGTCGCCGAGGCCATCGACCGCTGCCGGCACCAGGCCGGCACCAAGCAGATCACCATGGCCGCGGCCGGCGCGGCCGAGCTGAAGGTCTGGGGCAACCGCGGCCAGCTCGCCGCCGCCCTCGGCAATCTCGTCGAGAACGCCGTCAACTACTCGCCCGTCCGCACCCGCGTCGGCATATCCGCCCGCCGGGTGGCCGTGCCGAGCGGCGACCTCATCGAGGTCGCCGTCACCGACCAGGGCATCGGCATCTCCGACAAGGACAAGGAGCGCATCTTCGAGCGCTTCTACCGCGTCGACCCGGCCCGCTCCCGCCAGACCGGCGGTACGGGCCTCGGCCTCGCGATCGTCAAGCACGTGGCCGCCTCGCACGGCGGGGAGGTCACGGTGTGGAGTTCCGAGGGACAGGGCTCCACGTTCACCCTCAGGCTGCCGGAGGCGGGCGCGGCCCGCGACCGCGCGCTCCAGCACCCCGACCTCGACGACGAGGACGGGCCCACTCCCGAGTCGGCTTCTTACGACCCGCTTCCCGCCCCGGAGGTCCTTCCGTGACCCGAGTGCTCGTCGTCGAGGACGAGGAGTCCTTCTCCGACGCCCTTTCGTACATGCTCCGCAAGGAGGGCTTCGAGGTCGCCATCGCGGCCACGGGCCCCGACGGACTCGAGGAGTTCGACCGCAACGGCGCCGACCTCGTCCTCCTCGACCTGATGCTGCCGGGCCTGCCCGGCACGGAGGTCTGCCGCCAGCTGCGCGGCCGCTCCAACGTCCCCGTCATCATGGTGACCGCCAAGGACAGCGAGATCGACAAGGTCGTCGGCCTGGAAATAGGAGCCGATGACTATGTCACCAAGCCGTTCTCCTCGCGCGAGCTGGTCGCCCGTATCCGCGCCGTCCTGCGCCGCCGCGGCGAGCCCGAGGAGGTCACCCCGGCCGCTCTGGAGGCCGGTCCGGTCCGCATGGACGTGGACCGCCACGTGGTCACGGTCTCCGGCTCCAAGATCGACCTGCCCCTCAAGGAGTTCGACCTGCTGGAGATGCTGCTGCGCAACGCCGGCCGCGTCCTGACCCGCATGCAGCTCATCGACCGCGTCTGGGGCGCCGACTACGTCGGTGACACCAAGACCCTCGACGTCCACGTCAAGCGCCTGCGCGCCAAGATCGAGCCCGACCCGGGCGCGCCCCGGTACCTGGTGACGGTCCGCGGCCTCGGCTACAAGTTCGAGCCGTAGAGAGCCTGAAGAACAGCTGCGGTACGCCGAAGGGCGGGACCTCCTCGGAGGTCCCGCCCTTCGTGTCGTACGACGGTCTCGTACGGCCGCTCAGTGGCTCGCGGCCGACTCGCCGGCCGTCGCGCTCGCGGAAGCGGACGCCGCGTCGGTCGGCGTGGCCGCACCGGTCGGGGTCGCGGAGCCGGTCGGCTTCGGCGAGGTCTTCGGCGCCGACGGCACGGCGCTCGGGCCCCACTGGGTGTAGTAGCTGTCGGCCGGGACGACGAAGGCGCGCAGGCTCACGTCACCGGTCGTGCTGAAGGTGAAGGTGACCTTCTGGGCGTTGCCGTTCTTGACGCTCGCGCCGAGCTCGGTCACCGCGGCGGAGGCGTTGTTCTTGCCGCCGAGGACGACGGAGCCGTGGGCCGGGACGGTCACCTTGCCCTTGCCCTTGGCGGGCGTGATCTCGGCGCTGCCGCCGCCGTCGATGCTCACGGAGTCCAGCGTCTGGGGCTTGTCGCCGGCATTGAAGACGGTGGCGGAGATGACGGCCGGACCCTTGGTCTCACCGGAGGCCTCGGGGGTCGTCTGGGTGATCACCACGACGTTCTGGAGCTTGATGTCGCCCACGCGGGTCTCCGCGTTGTCCGGCTTGACCTCCAGGGTCTGGGCGTTGCTGCCGGCCGCGCACGCGGAGAGCGCGGCGATCGAGAACGCGATGGCGGAGGCGGCGAGGGCGCCGCGTCGAAGGCTGCTGCTCACGGCGGCGGCAACTCCTTGACTTGAGCGGGGCGGCCCGTAAAGCCGCGCTAAGTGTCTGTCAGCGGCCTTAGGTTACCGAGCCGTTCCCGCAGGGCCGCACCCGACCCTCCCCAAGAGGCGTGTCACTCGCTTCACAAGTGACTCACCAGTCACTTGTGACCCGTACTCCGACCCGGTCCGGCTTTCACATAACCGCGTTCGCAGCCAGTAGCAAAACTTCCGTGAAGGAATGTGTGATCGCCCCCGGAATTGATCACCACCTGATCCGCCCACCGCGCGTGATCAATTCCGGATTCGGCGGGGAAGTGACACCGAGCACCGAACGGAGTAGCGGAAGTCGCACACTTGGAACCGGACATTTGGGGACGTTAGCCCGCCCGGCGAGGCCTCCGGATGCGTGTAACGTACGCGTTTCACCTCGCCCGGAGAGCCGCTCCGACCTGCGAATTCCTTCTTCCGCTCGGCCTCCGCAGCACGTTCCTGTTGCTGTTGTCAAGCCCCGAGATATGCTCTGACCTGCGAAAACACCATTCAGAACCGGCAGTTTCCGTGTTACCCTGGATAGCCACGGAAGGGGTACCTGTCACATGACGTTCAAGGTTGGCGACACCGTGGTCTATCCCCATCACGGGGCCGCGCTGATCGAGGCTATCGAAACTCGCCAGATCAAAGGCGTGGACAAGACCTACTTGGTGCTGAAGGTCGCCCAGGGTGACCTGACGGTACGTGTGCCAGCGGACAATGCGGAGTTCGTCGGCGTGCGGGATGTGGTCGGTCAGGACGGGCTGGACCGGGTCTTCGAGGTGCTGCGCGCACCGTACGCCGAGGAGCCCACTAACTGGTCCCGTCGTTACAAGGCAAACCTGGAGAAGCTCGCCTCCGGCGATGTCATCAAGGTCGCGGAAGTCGTGCGTGACCTGTGGCGTCGTGAGCGCGAGCGCGGACTCTCCGCAGGTGAGAAGCGCATGCTCGCCAAGGCTCGGCAGATCCTGGTGAGTGAACTCGCCCTCGCGGAGAACACGAACGAGGACAAGGCCGAGGCGCTGCTCGACGAGGTTCTCGCGTCCTGAGCGTCTCTGTGCAGGCACCTCGCCCGCTCAGCTCAGCACACACTGAATCCGAATTGCCGCACTGAAATGCCGCGGTGCCCGATGACGCAACAGCTGTCGCCGGGCGCTGCGGCATGTCTGTCTCCGGATGCCGGACCCATCACGCCCCGAAGACGCTCCGGCGAAGACGCCCGGAGTGCCGTGCGCGTGTTTCTCTCGGAGAAAGATCCCCCGATACTTGGCGTGCCGGGCCCGGGCAGCAGGCTCGACCGGGTTCACGGAAGGGTCCGGTCAAAGCGTCGCGCCCGGCACGCTGTCTCCGTACCCACGTTGGCCGAGCACACAAACCTGACAGGAACCGATGTCTGACGTTTCGCGTCCTTCGCCCGCCGAAGCACGTGCGGGGGCCCGCACCGCGGTGGTGATTCCGGCCGCCGGACGGGGCGTACGCCTCGGTCCGGGCGCTCCCAAAGCGCTCCGGGCGCTGAACGGCACACCCATGCTGATCCACGCGGTCCGCGCGATGGCCGCATCCCGCGCCGTCTCCCTGGTCGTCGTCGTGGCCCCGCCCGACGGCGCCGGCGAGGTCAAGTCCCTCCTCGACGCGCACGCGCTGCCCGAGCGCACGGACTTCCTCGTCGTCCCGGGCGGCGAGTCCCGGCAGGAATCGGTCCGGCTCGGCCTGGACGCCCTGCCCTCGGACTTCGGCATCGTCCTGGTCCATGACGCGGCCCGCCCGCTCGTCCCGGTCGACACCGTCGACGCGGTCATCGAGGCCGTACGGGACGGCGCGCCCGCCGTTGTCCCGGCGCTGCCCCTCGCGGACACCGTGAAGGAGGTCGAGCCAGCCGCCGCTCCCGGTGAGCCGGAGCCGGTGGTGGCCACCCCGGTCCGCGCGCGGCTGCGTGCCGTACAGACCCCGCAGGGCTTCGACCGGGCGACCCTGATCCGCGCCCACGAGACGGTCACCGAGGACGTCACCGACGACGCGAGCATGGTCGAGCAGCTGGGGCTCACCGTCGTGGTGGTGCCCGGCCACGAGGAGGCCTTCAAGGTGACCCGCCCCCTGGACCTGGTCCTCGCGGAGGCGGTCCTGGCCCGCAGGAGGCTCAACGATGGCTTCTGAGCAGCCCGTGCTCCTGCCCCAGGTCGGCATCGGCACCGACATCCACGCCTTCGAGGAGGGCCGCGACCTGTGGTGCGCCGGCCTGAAGTGGGAGGGCGAGGGCACCGGCCTGGCCGGCCACTCCGACGCGGACGTCGTCGCCCACGCCGCCTGCAACGCGCTCTTCTCCGCGGCCGGCCTCGGCGACCTCGGCCGGCACTTCGGCACCGGCCGCCCCGAATGGTCCGGTGCGTCCGGCGTCACGCTGTTGACGGAGGCGGCCCGGATCGTCCGCGCGGCGGGCTTCCGGATCGGCAACATCGCCGTTCAGGTGGTGGGTCCGCGCCCGAAGATCGGCAAGCGCAGGGACGAGGCGCAGAAAATCCTGTCGGAGGCGGCGGGTGCCCCGGTGTCGGTGTCGGGGGCGACCACGGACGGCCTCGGATTCCCCGGCCGCGGCGAGGGACTGATGGCGGTGGCGACGGCCCTGGTCGTCAGGCAGGGGTGACAATCGGCCGTAAGGGAAGGGTGACAAAAGGACTGCTCCACGCACCCCCTTCGGCCCACTACGCTAGGTCCCGTGACTATTCGCCTGTACGACACCAGCGCCCGGCAGATCCGTGACTTCGCCCCGCTCACGCCGGGCTGTGTCTCGATCTACCTGTGTGGTGCCACCGTGCAGGCCGCCCCGCACATCGGTCACATCCGCTCCGGCCTGAACTTCGACATCATGCGCCGCTGGTTCGAGTACCGCGGCTACGAGGTCACCTTCGTCCGGAACGTCACCGACATCGACGACAAGATCATCGTCAAGGCGGCCGAGCAGAAGCGCCCCTGGTGGGCGATCGGGTACGAGAACGAGCGCGCGTTCAACGACGGCTACACCGCCCTCGGCTGCCTCCCGCCCAGCTACGAGCCGCGTGCCACCGGGCACATGACCGAGATGGTCGAGATGATGCAGGGCCTCATCGAGCGCGGCCATGCCTACGAGTCCGACGGCAACGTCTACTTCGACGTGCGCTCCTTCCCGGGCTACCTGGAGCTGTCGCGGCAGGAGCTGGACAACCTGCTCCAGCCGTCCGGCGACGGCGAGACCGGCAAGCGGGACCCGCGTGACTTCGCCCTGTGGAAGTCCGCCAAGCCGGGCGAGCCGACCTGGTCCACGCCGTGGGGTCCGGGCCGCCCCGGCTGGCACCTGGAGTGCTCGGCGATGGCCCACAAGTACCTGGGCACCGCCTTCGACATCCACGGCGGCGGCCTCGACCTGATCTTCCCGCACCACGAGAACGAGATCGCCCAGGCCAAGGCCTACGGCGACGACTTCGCGCAGTACTGGGTGCACAACGCCTGGGTCACCATGGCCGGCGACAAGATGTCCAAGTCGCTGGGCAACTCGGTGCTCGTCTCCGAGATGGTCAAGGAGTGGCGCCCGATCGTGCTGCGCTACTACCTCGGCACCCCGCACTACCGCTCGATGATCGAGTACAGCGAGGACTCCCTGCGCGAGGCCGAGTCGGCGTTCGCGCGGATCGAGGGCTTCGTGCAGCGCGTGGTCGAGAAGGCCGGTCCCGTGGAGCCCTCCGCCGAGGTACCGCCCGCCTTCGCCGAGGCCATGGACGACGACCTGGGCGTCCCGCAGGCGCTCGCCGTCGTGCACACCACCGTCCGGCAGGGCAACAGCGCCCTCGCGGCCGACGACAAGGAAGCCGCGGTGGCCCGCCTCGCCGAGGTGCGCGCCATGCTCGGCGTCCTCGGCCTCGACCCGCTCGACGCGCACTGGGCGGGCGAGTCCGACCGGGGCGAGGACCTGCACGGCGTGGTCGACAGCCTCGTACGCCTGGTCCTCGACCAGCGGGAGGCGGCCCGTGCCCGCAAGGACTGGGCCACCGCCGACGCCATCCGGGACCAGCTCGGCCAGTCGGGCCTGACCATCGAGGACGGCCCGCAGGGGCCGCGCTGGACGCTGGGTCCCCGCTAGCCCCTTTCTTGATCGATTGTGCCGCCCGGCCCTCCGGGCGGCACACTGCATAGACGTATGAACGTTTCACCGACGCAGACACTCACGGAGAACAGGTAGGTCATGGCAGCCAACAACCGCCGCATGTCCGGCAAGAAGGGCGCGCAGGTCGGCAGTGGCGGCCAGCGACGCAGGGGCCTGGAGGGCAAGGGGCCGACCCCGCCCGCCGAGGCGCGCAAGGGCCACAAGAAGAACCGAATCGCCAACGCCAAGGCGAAGCAGACGGTGCGCCGTCCCGCGCCGCGCGGCCGCGGCGGCAAGGGCACCTCGGAGATGGTCGTCGGACGCAACCCCGTCGTCGAGGCGCTGCGCGAGGGCGTGCCCGCGGTGACGCTCTACGTCCAGCAGTTCATCGACAACGACGAGCGGGTCCGCGAGGCGCTCCAGCTCGTCGCCGACCGGGGCGGCGTCCACCTCATGGAGGCCCCCCGCCCCGAGCTCGACCGCATGACCAACGGGCTCAACCACCAGGGCCTGGTCCTCCAGGTCCCGCCGTACGAGTACGCCCACCCCGAGGAACTGGCCAACGCCGCCTACGACGAGGGGCAGGACCCGCTGATCGTCGCCCTCGACGGCGTGACCGACCCGCGCAACCTCGGTGCCGCCGTCCGCTCCGTCTCCGCCTTCGGCGGCCACGGCGTCCTCGTACCCGAGCGGCGCGCGGCCGGCATGACCGCCGGTGCGTGGAAGTCGTCCGCCGGTACGGCCGCCCGCACCCCGGTCGCCCGCTGCACCAACCTGACGCGCGCCCTGGAGGCGTACAAGAAGCAGGGCATCGCGGTCGTCGGCCTCGCCGCCGACGGCGAGCACGAGATCGGCGACCTGGAAGCCCTCGGCGGCCCCGTCGTCATCGTGGTCGGCAGCGAGGGCAAGGGCCTGTCCCGCCTGGTCGGCGAGACCTGCGACTACCGGGTGCGGATTCCCATGCCGGGCGGCGCGGAGTCGCTCAACGCCGGTGTGGCGGCCGGGATCGTGCTCTACGAAGCGGCTCGTCGGCGGGCCTGAACAACTGTTCGGCGCAGTCCCCCACACGGGGTGTTCCCGGCGTACGGGGCAAGCTTGACGGGGTCCGGACACATCCGGCGAGTCAAAGCAGTGTCCTAACCACACGTCACTCGGTTAGATGAGTGTGGACACCAGAACACCCCGCACACCCACGGGGGACGGCCCGTCGGGATTCGACGACGCTCCCGCGCTGAGCATGGTGAAGGTGCCGAGCGATCCGGCGCAGATCATCGTCAATCATGCGAGCTTCCGCGTGCAGTTGGGCGCGTCGACGAGACGCGCCCAATCCCCGCGCATCGCACGGCACTTGATCGCCGCCGAGGACACCGCCCGGATGCCGGCCGTAGGCGCCGCGGGGCGCCGTCGGCCCGTCGTGTGGAGCGGCAGGTCCGCCCCCGACGACACCGGCGCCCACCGCCTGTTGCAGGCCGTGCGGGGCGGCAGCGTCGGCCATGCCGAGCCGCCCGCCGCCGACGCCGGAGCCACCCAGGTCATCCCCCGTGTCGACGTCGACCACGGCTACCAGGCCGACTACGACGACGAGTTTGCCCAGACCATGGCGGCCCCGCTCGTCGGCGCCCAGCGCACCCCCGACGGCAACGGCACCCGGCTCCTGCCCCACATGCGCACGGTGGGCAGCGCGTACGACGAACCCGCCCACGAGGGCGAGGAGTTCGACGACGGCTTCGACGAGGCCCGCGCCGACCGCGCCACCAGGCGCCAGGGCGACGAAGCCGCGCGGCACTCCTACTACCCGGGCCGCCGGATGAACCTCGGCGTCGTCCTCCTCCCGCTCCGGATCTTCCTCGGCTTCATCTCCATCTACGCCGGCATGGGCAAGCTGTGCGACCCCGTCTACTTCGACGGCGGCAAGCGCGGCTCCATGGTCAAGTGGCTCAACACCCTGCACCCGTGGGACGTCGCCGAACCACTGCGCCAGTTCGCCCTCCAGCACCCCGTCGGCTCCGGCCTCGTCATCGCCTTCCTCCAGGTCATCGTGGGCGTCCTCACGATCCTGGGCTGCTGGCAGCGCGTCGCCGCGGTCGTCGGCGCCGGCCTGTCCGCCGCGCTCCTGGTCACCGTCAGCTGGAAGAGCGTCCCCGCCTACGACACCCCCGACATCATCTACCTCGCCGCCTGGTCCCCGCTGATCATCGCCGGCGCCCCCGTCTACTCCATCGACGGCCGCCTCGCGGGCCGCGCCTGGCGCCGCCTCGGACCCCACTCCGACATCTGGGAACTGCGCCGCTACGTCCTTCGGCGCGGCGCCCTCGTCACCGCCATCGTGATGGGCCTGACCCTGCTGATCGGCTCTGTGCTCGGCAGTGCCGTCCGCGACGCCGACCGCATCATCGTCCCCGGCCCCGGCGAGGCCCCGCGCAACGAGCTGCCCGGCTCCCCGCTCCCGCAGGACTCCGCCAAGGCCCGCAAGAAGAGCCCGTCGGCGTCCACCCGGCCCAGCCAGGGCGCCACCACGGGCCCCTCCACCGGCACCTCGGTGACCCCCGGCGCCACCCGCGACACCGACACGACCACCACCGGCGGCTCGCCCAGCCAGACCCAGGGCACCACGGGCCGGACCGCCCCCCAGCAGTCCTCCCCGGCCCAGCAGGCCCCCAGCACCACCTCGGGCCCGACCGGGGGCACGAGCACCTCCGGCGGTTCCACGGGCGGCTCCGGCACCGGAGGTTCCTCCTCCGGCGAACCGGGCCTGGTGGGCGGCCTGTTGGGGTAGGCGGGCCGGTGGGCGACGTACTGGGCGACCCCACCGGCTGAGAGACATGAGCCCAAGACAAGGTCCCGCACCCACGGAGGTGCGGGACCTTTCTCACCTGGATCGGATTTCACCGGTTTCGCGCAAGCTCGGGCCGGAGCGCTCGGCCCAGGCCTTGGGTTGGATCGGCAGGGCGATCGGGAGAAAGGAGCTGCGCCCTCACTCCCGATCGCCCTGCGGCGTGGACTCCTTCTTCTGCGACTACGGCAGGAACCGCCGTGGGCCGTGCGTCAGTTGCAGAAGTTGAGGATGGGCAGGAGGCCGTTGCCGCACTGGAAGTGCTCGCCGTCCCCGTCCCCACCGCCGTGACCCTTGGCCGGGGCAGCCTTGGTCGCGACGTGCGTGGCGGGTGTCGCGGCCACAGCGGAGGTGGCGGTCGCCATCCCCGCCGCACACATGATGCCCACGACGGCAGTGACCGCGAATGCTCGCGGAATCCGGCAAACGGTCTTCTCGGAGAGAGGTGTTGTGTTCATGCACTCACCTTGCACACCCTCGCGATCAGCTGCTCGCCGAGCGCATCCGCACGGGTGAAGCACCCTCGAAGACCCGGCACACCCTCACTCAGCCCTGGCAATACCTGACGACTCGTCAGGTAAAGGGTCGGCTGTTGCGGCCTGTTGGGCCAGGCCAGGGCCCGGCTCCCGCGTCGGGTCCCACGCCCCTGAGGGCTTGGTCCCTGGGGGCTTGGTCCCGACGGACCCGCAACCTGACGCCCTGCGTCACCGACCGAGAGCCGCCAGCTCCTTGGCCGCCTCGGTCAGATCCTTCGCGGTGTCGATGGCCCGCCAGTACGCCCCCTGCGGAATCGGGAACCCGGCCAGCCGCAGCTCACGGGCCAGTGTGGGGAACGTCGTCCGCTCATGATCCCCTCGCTCCGGCAGCAGCCGGGCGAACGCGGGCGAGAAGACGTACACCCCCGCGTTGATCTCGAAGGTCGACGGCGGTGCCTCGATGAAGTCGGTGATGTGACCGAACCCGTCGGTCTGCACGGCACCCCACGGAATGCGCGGCCGCGCCAGCGCGAGCGTCGCGACCGCGTCCCGCTCGGTGTGGAAGTCCGCCATGTCCCGCAGCGAGAACCGGGTCCAGATGTCACCGTTCGTCGCGTACCACGCCTGATCCGGGTGCGGCAGATGTGCCGCCGCGTACTTCAGTCCGCCACCCCGGCCGAGCGGCTCCGTCTCGATGACCGTCTGCACGCGCAGCGGCAGGTCGGCCGTCTTCAGCCAGTCCTGGAGCACCTCGGCGAGATGCCCGCAGCTGACCACCACGTCCGTCACGCCCTCCTCGGCGAGCCAGACGAGCTGATGGCCGATGATCGGAGTTCCCGTGCCGGGGATCTCGATCATCGGCTTGGGGCGGGTGTCGGTGTAGGGGCGCAGCCGGGATCCCTGGCCGCCGGCCAGGATCACGGCCTGGGTGGGGCGGGACGCGGCGTTCGGATCGGTCATGACCGGAACCTTACGACGCGCCCCTCTCCCGACCTCGCTCGGCATCCCCTCTCGCGGGGTCAGCCGCTATGTGCCGCGGCCACACCCGTCGCGAAGGACGTGTCGCAGACGGGGCGGGCGTAGGACTGCGCGCGCGTGGGGCCGTACACACGGACCGCGGCGCGGCCCAGGGCCTTCGCGATGGAGGCGCAGTGTCTGGCGAGCGAGGGGCGCTCGTTCACGGCCTCCTGGAGGTGCGTGAGGGCGATGCCGGGGTTCTTCTCCTGGAGCTCGGTCAGGAGCTGCCCGCGCAGGGCGTCCTGGGGGGCGAGGGGGGCGCTGCGCGGCTTGCTGTCCGAGACCGTCGCGTCCGACGCGGTGAGCACCGAGGAGCTCGAGGGATCCCCCGACCAGTTGACTCGGGTGACCGCGAGGGTCCCGGAGAGCACCAGGACGACCGGCAGGACAAGGGCGAGGGAGCGGCCGATACGGCGGGCGGGGCCCCGGCCGCGTCGCGTCTGTTGGTAAGTGGAGTGCTTCACGCGTGTGAGGGTAGCGTGCGGTAATGATTTGGCGACATTTAGTCACCGGTTCGGGGGATGAGGCGGTGCCGATTTTCGGGTAGGGCGTTGACGAACACTGCTCGAAATGGCCGGAGTGCCGGGGTATTTGGCGACGCGTTCGGGGGCGTTCGGGGCGAGTTCCGGGCGCGAGAAGGGCCCCGCAGAGATTCTGCGGGGCCCTTCTCGTCAACCTGGGTGAATTGCTGCGGTTCGTCCTCAGTCGGTGAGGCGCTCGCCCGTGGAGGTCGAGAACACGTGGGTCTCGCCCGGACGCGGCACGACGTGCAGCGTGGCGCCCTTCTCCGGGACCGCGCGGCCGCTGACGCGGACGACCAGGTCCTTCAGCTCGCCGTCGACCTTGGCGGAACCGTAGACGTAACCGTCGGCGCCGAGCTCCTCGACGACGTTCACGGTGACAGCGAGACCGGCCGGGGCGTCCTCGGTGTCCTTGGAGAGGGCCGAGGCGGCGGCGCCGTTGTGCTCGACGATGTCGAAGTGCTCGGGGCGGACGCCCACGGTCACCGTGGTGTCACCCTTGTCGGAGGCGGCCTTGAGGGCCTCGCGGTTGACGGGCACCACGCTGTTGCCGAACTTCACACCGCCGTCGGTGATCGGGACCTCGACGAGGTTCATCGCCGGGGAGCCGATGAAGCCGGCGACGAAGAGGTTCGCCGGGCGGTCGTACATGTTGCGCGGCGAGTCGACCTGCTGGAGCAGACCGTCCTTGAGCACGGCGACCCGGTCGCCCATCGTCATGGCCTCGACCTGGTCGTGGGTGACGTAGACGGTGGTGATGCCGAGACGGCGCTGGAGCGAGGCGATCTGCGTACGCGTCGACACACGGAGCTTGGCGTCCAGGTTCGACAGCGGCTCGTCCATGAGGAAGACCTGCGGCTCACGCACGATGGCGCGGCCCATCGCGACACGCTGGCGCTGACCACCGGAGAGCGCCTTCGGCTTGCGGTCCAGGTACTCCACGAGGTCGAGGATCTTCGCGGCCTCCTCGACCTTCTGCCGGATCTCCGCCTTGTTGATTCCGGCGATCTTGAGCGCGAAGCCCATGTTGTCGGCGACGGTCATGTGCGGGTAGAGCGCGTAGTTCTGGAACACCATGGCGATGTCCCGGTCCTTCGGCGGCAGGTGCGTGACGTCGCGGTCACCGATGCGGATGGCACCACCGTTGACGTCCTCGAGCCCCGCCAGCATGCGGAGCGAGGTGGACTTGCCACAGCCGGACGGGCCGACCAGGACGAGGAACTCGCCGTCCTCGATGTGGATGTCGAGACCGTCGACGGCGGGCTTCGTGGAACCCGGGTAAATGCGGGTCGCCTTGTCGAACGAAACAGTGGCCATGGCTCAGAGGCCCCCTTCTACCGGCAGGAACGTGCCGGACGATCCGTTGTAGGAAGGTGGTGTAGTCCACACAGGTGTGGACTGGCTCTGGACGGTACCTGGCGGTCACGCGTATGTCAGTACCTGGGCCACTGTGAACTTCGCGGAAACTTTCGAATGGGGCAGAGCACCGCACTTTTGACCTTGCTGTTCGGCTTCCTGCTTCATCGTCCACAGCCGACCACACACAGCCCTGGTGAGCTGCGTCTGACCGGTCTTACGGGGACTCCACAGGCATTCCGGCCGACGGCCCGTCGGTCCGTACTGCAGCAGCCGCGCTCTACGCGGCCAGCAAGCGCAAACCCTCGTCCCTGAGATTCACGGCGGCGTTCACGTCACGATCGTGGAGGGCCCCGCAGCCGGCGCACGTCCACTTGCGAACCGAGACGTCCAGTCTTGGCCCCGTGACATGGCAGGCGGAGCACCGCCGTGTCGAGGGGAAGAAGCGATCTACAACCACCAGCGTCCGGCCGTACCACTCGCACTTGTAGCGGAGCTGCCGTAGCAACTATCCCCACGAGGCGTCCACGATCGCCTGATTCAGTTTCGCCTTCCGTCCACGTCCCTTGCCGCGCGCCACCCGCATCAAGGTCTTGACCGACAGGTCTTCCACCACGAGCACTTGGTTCTCGCGCACGAGGCGGGTGGTGAGCTGGTTCAGCATGTCCCTGCGTACGTCACTGATCAGGGCGTACAGCCGCGCGATCTTCTCCCGAACCTTCTGCCGATTCTTCGACCCCCGCACCTTCGGTGTGCAGCTCCCGCTGCAACCGCGCCAACTTCTCCGCGTACCGCTTCAACAACCGCGGATGATCGAACTTCGTCCCGTCATCCAGGATCACCAGCGACGCCAGCCCGACATCCACCCCGACCGCCTTCGGCTCCCGCGTCCCCGGCACGAACACCACAGGCAGCGCCGCTATCCGCTCCTCCACCAGCACGGACACGAAATACCGGCCCGCCCGATCCCGCGTCACCGACAACCGCACCGGAACCTCCCCGGCAGGCAACGCCCGAGACCACCGGATCTCCAACGGCACCGACTGCTTCGCCAACGTGATCAGCCCAGTCCCCGGCCGCCCCGGATCCTCCACCCACTTGAACCCCGTACGCACATACGTCGCCGTATCCCGCGAACGACCCTTCTTCTTCCGCCTCGGATACCTGGCCACACCCTTGAAGAAACGCCTGATCCAGATGACGCAGAGACTGCTGAAGCACCGTCGACGACACATCCCCCAACCAGGCCGTCTCCTCCTTCCGCTTCCAGCCGGTCAACGCCCGACACGTCTCCGCGAACCCCACATTCACCCGGTGCCGCTCCCAGGCCCCCGAACGCAGCGCCAGCCCCTCGTTGTAGACCCACCGACACGCCCCGAACGTCCGCTCCAACTGCTCGGCCTGCTCCTCGGTCGGATAGAAGCGGAACCGGTACAGACGGTGATGCGTGTCGGGCGCCTTGGCGTGGGACTTCAGCGGAGTCGCCTTGCGTGTGTGGTGCTTCCGGCGCCCGCCGATGCCGAGGACCTCGCGCTTGGCGCGCTCCGTCTCCCCCATGACCCCTCCCTGACGATCCGATCTTCGGAACAGCACGTCAGCTCGATCAACGAACGGGTGCGCGGATGGTTACGCACGGTTTGGGAGCGTGTGGAGTGCGGAACTTCGTGGCTAGAGGAAACGGGTGCTGTGTACAGTGGAGCCGCCTTCGCGTACGGCATT
Source organism: Streptomyces sp. NPDC102270 (assembly GCF_044766405.1). Lineage (NCBI taxonomy): Bacteria > Bacillati > Actinomycetota > Actinomycetes > Kitasatosporales > Streptomycetaceae > Streptomyces > Streptomyces sp. NPDC102270. The sequence continues at coordinate 28,016 of NZ_JBIWLX010000002.1, forward strand.
GCAGTACGCGTTGCCGCCTTAGCTCAGTTGGTAGAGCGCCGGCTTTGTAACCCGAAGGTCGTCGGTTCGATTCCGACAGGCGGCTCCATTGACCCCAGGTCAGATGCTATCTGGCCTGGGGTTTTGTGCTGGCAGTTCTACGGTGACGCGCAGGCCGCCTGTGGGGCGTGGCGTGAGGGTGAGCGTGCCGTCGTGGGCCTGGGTGATCGTTTTGACGATGGCGAGGCCCAGGCCGACGCCCGCGTGGTCGGTGTGGATGCGTTCGGTGCCGCGCTGGAAGGGCTCGGTGAGGGTCGGGACCAGTTCCGGGGTGAGGTGGTCGCCGGTGTTCTCGACGGTGAGGACCACCGTCCCCGGGCGGACCTCGGTGGTGATCCACACGGTGCCCTGCTCGGGCAGGTTGTGGACGATCGCGTTGTGCACGAGGTTCGTGGTCAGCTGGAGCAGAAGGGCCTGCGATCCGGTCGTCGGGGTGATGTCCCCGCGGGTCTCGATGGTGACGCCGTGCTTCTCCGCGAGGGGGAGGAGTGTCTCGGTGGCCTCTTCCGCCATGAGGGAGAGGTCGACGCGTTGCCGGGTGAAGGACCGCTGCTCGGCGCGGCTGACGAGGAGCAGTGCCTCGGTGAGGTCGATGGCGCGGGTGTTGACGGTGTGGAGGCGGTCGATGAGCCGGCCGGTGTCGTGGTGCGGGTCGGTGCGGGCCACGTCGAGGAGTGACTTCGAGATCGCGAGCGGGGTGCGCAGTTCGTGGGAGGCGTTGGCCGCGAATCTGCGCTGTTCGGCGACGTGTGCTTCGAGGCGGGCGAGCATCGCGTCGAAGGTGTCGGCCAGTTCGCGGAATTCGTCCTTGCGGCCCGGCAGCCTGATCCGGTGGGAGAGGGATCCGGTCGCGGCCGTGCGGGTGGCGTCCGTGATGCGGTTCAGGGGGGCGAGCATGCGGCCGGCGAGGATCCAGCCTCCCAGGACGCCGAACACCAGCAGGAACGCCATCGTCGCGGCTGCCGTCGGGGCGAAGGCCTTGAGGAACATGGTGCCCGGGGTTGCCTGCACCGCTCCCGCTTCGTTGAACAACTCCCCCTGGAGAGACAGGTACAGCCCCACGGTGACGATCAGCAGGATGCCCGCGAGCATGAGGAACCCGGCGTAGCTGAGGGTGAGTTTGAGGCGGACACTCAGTCCGGGCGCTCTATCCACGGTCCGCTCCCTCGCCTCGGGCCCCCGGCTGTGTGTCGATGCGGTAGCCGACGCCCGGCACGGTGGCGATGATCCAGGGTTCGCCGAGCCGTTTGCGCAGGGCCGAGACGGTGATGCGTACGGCGTTGGTGAACGGGTCGGCGTTCTCGTCCCAGGCGCGTTCCAGGAGTGTTTCGGCGCTGACGACACCGCCTTCGGCGCCGACGAGGACTTCGAGCACGGCGAACTGCTTCCGGGTCAGGGCGACGTAGCGGCCGTCCCGGTAGACCTCTCGGCGGAACGGGTCCAGGCGTAGGCCCGCGATCTCCCGTACGGGTGGGCGGTGGTGGGCTCGCCTGCGGTCGAGTGCTCTGAGTCTGAGCGCGAGTTCTTGGAGTTCGAAGGGTTTGGTGAGGTAGTCGTCGGCGCCGAGTTCGAAGCCGGTGGCCTTGTCGTCGAGGCGGTCGGCGGCGGTGAGCATGAGGATCGGCGTGCCGGTGCCGGAGGCGATGATGTGGGTGGCGATCTCGTCGCCGGAGGGTCCGGGGATGTCCCGGTCGAGGACGGCGATGTCGTAGGTGTTGATGCTCAGCAGTTCGAGGGCCGTGTCGCCGTCGCCCGCGATGTCGGCCGCGATCGCTTCGAGGCGTAGACCATCGCGGATGGCTTCTGCCATGTAGAGCTCGTCCTCGACGATGAGCACACGCATGCCTTCGATGCTACGAGCGGGTGCATATCGTCGGCGTATCGGAATCCGCATACGGGGCGGCAACACCGTGCTGCCTTGACTGGTCGTATGACGAGATACCCGCCCTCGGTGCGGACAGCGACTCGCCGGACTCACCCGTCCCCGCAGGGTGGCTCCGGCCGCGGGCACGCCGGCATCCGATGGGTGCTCCGCGCCTGCTCCCGGCCGGGTCTCTGGAGGCGCGGCCCGGTGCTCGCGGGGCTGGCGGTGCTGCTCGGCCTGGTGATGCTGCTGCACGCGCAGATCCCGGACCGTGGCGGGCTCGGGAGTCTGGTGGAGACCTTCCTGCCGTGGTTCGGCCTGTTCGTGCCGGTGTTGCTGGTCGGTGCGCTGTGGCGCCGTTCCGCTTCCGCGGTGGTCGCGCTGCTGCTGCCGGTCTCGGTGTGGGTGAGTCTGTTCGGGGGGCTGCTCGGCGACCGGTCCCACTCGGGTGGTGACCTCGTCGTGGCCGGTCACAACGTCGGCGCCGACAACCCCGACCCGGCCGGTACCGCTCGCGACCTGGCCGCGTCGGGGGCGGACGTGCTGGGCCTGGAGGAGATCACCCCGCGGGCGAGGCCGGTGTACGAGGAGGGTCTGGCGAAGGCGTACCGGTACCACGCGGTGCTCGGCACGGTCGGGCTGTGGAGCAGGCTGCCGCTGTCGGACGTCCGGCCGGTGGACACGGGGATGGACGCCGGGCCGTTGGGGGACACCAAGTCGGCCGCCGTCAAGCTGTCCTACAACCGCGCGCTGCGCGCCACGGTGGTGACGAGCCGGGGGCCACTGGCGGTGTACGTGGCCCACCTGGGGTCCGTACGGGTGATGCCCACGACGGGCTTCTGGACGGACAGCCGGGACCGCAACGCGAAGGCGCTCGCCCGGGCCGTCGCCGCCGAGCCGAACGACCGGGTGGTGTTGCTCGGCGACCTGAACGGCACCACCGACGACCGCGCGCTCGCCGGCCTCACCTCACGGCTGCAGTCGGTCCAGGACACGGCCGGCGACGGTTTCGGGTTCACCTGGCCGGCGAAGTTCCCGGTGGCACGGATCGACCAGATCCTGGTGCGCGGAGTGACCCCGCGGAGCTCCTGGGTCCTGCCGTCCACCGGCAGCGACCACCGCCCGGTGGCGGCCGGGATCAGCTGGTGAGCGCCGTGAGGCGGGGCTTCTTCAGCGCGCGGAAACGCCTGCGGCGTTCGCGAGGGCCTCGTCGGTGAGGCGGTACACCGTCCAGTCGTCCTGGGGGCGGGCGCCGAGGGATTCGTAGAAGTCGATCGCGGGGGTGTTCCAGTTCAGGACGGACCATTCGAGGCGTTGGTAGCCGTGTTCGACGCAGAGGCGGGCGAGTTCGGTGAGGAGGGCCTTGCCGTGGCCGCCGCCGCGGGCGGTGGGGCGGACGTAGAGGTCTTCGAGGTAGATGCCGTGGACGCCGCGCCAGGTGGAGAAGTTGAGGAACCAGACGGCGTAGCCGATCACGGAGTCCGTGGAGTCGGTCGCCACGTGGGCGTAGGCGGCGGGGCGGGGGCCGAAGAGGGCTTCGTGGAGTTGTTCCTCGGTCGCCTTCGCTTCGGACAAGGCCCTTTCGTAGTCGGCGAGTTCACGGATCAGGGCGTGGATCGCGGGGACGTCGGCGGGGGTGGCGGGGCGGATCACGGCTGTCGGCTCCGGGGGGTGCGCAGGCGGTCGGCGATGTCGAGTTGGCGGGGTTCCAGGGGGCGGCCGTCCTCGATGTCCCAGAGGGCGTTCTGGAGGAGCCGTCCCAGGGTCCAGGCACGCGCGCGTGCGCGGTCCAGGCCGAGGATGTCGGTCATGGCGTCGAAGCGCCAGGTGACCTCGTCGGCCTCGTAGCGGTTGTCGAGGGCGGGCCACAGTTCGAACCCGGGGTCACCGGCCAGGGGTTTGGGGTCGATGGCGAGCCAGGGCGCGCGGTCGGCGGCGAGGACGTTCTCGTCGTGCAGGTCCCAGTGCAGGAGCCGGTCGCCGGGTTCGTCCACGACCTCGCGTACGGCGGCCGCGCAGTCGGCGACGGTACGGCGGATCCCGGGGTCGGGGATGCGCGTGAGGGCCTCGGGGGTGCGGTCCAGCATGGCTCGCGCGATGTCACCGAGGCGGCGCATCCCGGCGGGGGCGGGCCCCGCGGTCAGGTGGGCCAGCAGACCGGCGATGACGAGGACCGCGTCCCGGGTGCCGGGCAGGGTGGACAGCATGCGGGTGGAGTCGAGGCGCTCCAGGAGCATGGTGTGGGTGACCGGGTCGTGGTCGAGGAGGCGGACCGCCCCGTCGCCGTCCCACAGGCGCAGGGCGACGGGTTCGCCGGCGCTCTCCTCGTCGAGGAGTTGCAGTTTCAGCACGGCCCGGGTGCCGTCGCCGCGCAGGACGACCGGCAGGACCAGGGCGGTGACCCCGTGCATCGGGGAGCCGTCCGGTGTGAGTTCCCAGCGCTCCAGGAAGTCCTCGGTCAGAGCCGGCAGCCCGGCGATGAACTCCCGGCCCCGGTCGCCGTTGTAAAGCTCCTGCGCGGCCGCCAGTTCCTCCGGGATGTCGATCACGTGCCGGACCCTACCGGCGTGCGTGAATCGACTCATGCGAATTAACCGGGGTGTCCACAGGGTGTGGGCGTACGTCCGCAGCGCCCCCGGCACCTATGTGTGGCTGGCGGTCCTCTTCGTGACGACGGTGGCGTTGCACCACATGTCGCCGGAGTTCGAGGAGGAGTTCCTGCGGCAGCGCTCGACCAACATCCACGAGCTGTCGAGCGATCCGCCGCGGGTGCTGGTCTCCAGCGCGATGTGGATCGACAGCGGGCACTGGTTGCCGTACGTCGTCCTCTACTCCCTCTTCCACGCACCGGCCGAGCGCTGGCTGGGTACGGCGCGCTGGCTGGCGGTGTGCGCGGCGGCGCACGTGCTGGCCACGCTGATCAGCGAGGGGGCGCTGCTGTGGGGGATCCGGCACGGGATGGCGCCCGCCTCCGCGGTCAACACGCTGGACATCGGAGTGAGTTACGCGCTGGCCGGGGTGATCGCCGTGCTGGTGTACCGGATTCCGGCGCCGTGGCGGTACGTCTACGGGTTCGCCGTCCTCGTCGTGTACGCGGTGCCCCTGGTGACCGGGCGGACCTTCACCGATCTCGGGCACTTCGCCTCGGCGCTGATCGGGTTCGGGTGTTACCCGCTGGTCGCCGGGCGGGAGAAAGCACGGAATCCGAAGGAGACAGCGGGTGTGCCGGCGGGTTAACGTCCCTGGCCATGAGCAGCAGGGTCGTGAACGGCGGCATCTCCTTCTGGTACGCGGACGACGGCTTCCCCGAGGCGCGGGAGCCGCTCGGCGGTGACGCGTCGGCGGACGTCGTGATCGTGGGCGGCGGGTACACCGGACTGTGGACGGCGTACTACCTGAAGAAGGCCGTGCCCTTTCTGCGGATCACCGTCCTGGAGCAGAAGTTCTGCGGTTACGGCGCCTCCGGGCGCAACGGCGGCTGGCTCTACAACGGCATCGCGGGCCGCGACCGGTACGCGAAGCTGCACGGCCACGAGGCCGCCGTACGCCTGCAGAAGGCCATGAACGGCACCGTCGACGAGGTCGTCCGGGTGGTCGGGGAAGAGGGCTTCGACGCCGGGCTCCACAAGGGCGGCGTCCTCGAAGTCGCGCGTACGCCCGCGCAGTTGGCGCGGCTGCGGGCCTTCCACGAGCACGAGCTGTCGTACGGCGAGAAGGACCGTGAGCTGTACGGCGCCCGGGAGACGGCCGAGCGGATCCGGGTCGCGGACGCGGTCGGGTCGTCGTGGACGCCGCACGGGGCGCGGGTGCATCCGGTGAAGCTCGTCAAGGGGCTCGCGGCGGCCGTCGAGGCACTCGGCGTCACGATCCACGAGCAGACGCCGGTGACGGAGATCCGGCCCAAGCACGCGGTCACCCCGTACGGCACCGTCCGCGCGCCCTATGTGCTGCGCTGCACCGAGGGCTTCACCGCCGCGCTGAAGGGCCAGCGGCGGACCTGGCTGCCGATGAACTCCTCGATGATCGCCACCGAGCCGCTGACCGACGAGCAGTGGGCGGCGATCGGCTGGGAGGGACGCCAGACACTCGGCGACATGGCGCACGCCTACATGTACGCGCAGCGCACCGCCGACGGGCGGATCGCGCTGGGCGGGCGCGGGGTGCCGTACCGCTTCGGATCGCGCACCGACAACGACGGCCGTACGCAGGCGGCGACCGTCGAGGCGCTGCGGGAGATCCTCGTCGGGTTCTTCCCGATGCTGGCCGGGACGCGGATCGCGCACGCCTGGTCGGGGGTGCTCGGCGTGCCCCGCGACTGGTGCGCGTCGGTGACCCTGGACCGTTCGACGGGTATCGGGTGGGCGGGCGGTTACGTCGGCTCGGGTGTCGCCACCGCCAACCTGGCCGCCCGGACCCTGCGGGACCTGGTCCAGCAGGACTCCGGGCAGGGCGGCCGGACCGAGCTCACCGAACTGCCGTGGGTCGGCCACAAGGTGCGCCGGTGGGAGCCGGAACCGCTGCGGTGGCTCGGCGTGCAGGGCATGTACGCCACCTACCGCACGGCGGACCGGCGGGAGCTCACCGGCCACCGCGCGGAGTCGTCCCGGCTGGCGCGGTGGGCGGACCGGATCGCGGGGCGGCACTGATCGGATAACGCTTTCTGCGCCCTGTGGATACTCGTGAGGGCGTTGTCGTACCCCTGTGTCACTATCGCCTCAACGTTTGCTGATCCAGGGGGGATCCTTTGTTCGACGTTGACTCCTGTCCGCCTGTCGGAAGACAGAGACGGGCGGCCGTCTTCGCCGCTCTCGTCGCGCTGTTCGTCTCGCTGCTGAGCCTGACCGGGGCGAGCCCGGCCGCCGCCGAGGACGCGGACTGCGCACCGCTCGTGCTCGCGCCCTTCGGCGATCCCGGGGACGCCGTCAACAAGGCGACCGTCCCGGTCGGGGAGAGCACCTGCTTCTCCCTGGCGGCGTCGGCGGCCGGCCGGTACCTGGTGTCCATCGACCGTGGCAGCGCCGCCTACGCGCAGATGTTCGCCGCGGACGGCACCGAAGTCGACTGCTACGACGAGGCGTTCTCCGAGAGCGGCCGGTGTGACCTGCCCGCGCCCGGCGACTACACCGTCAAGATCGTCAACAGTGGCCAGTGGGACCTGACGGACACCGCGTTCACCGTCGTCCCGCTGAGTTCGGCAACCGAGGGCTGTTACGACGACGTCGGCACCGCCTGGTACCCGCCCCTGCCCGTCCGGACCACCGTGAGCGAGCTGGAGATCGACTGCCAGGCCTTCGAGGGCACACCGGGCGAGCGCGTCCTGCTCAGCCGGGTCACCAAGGTCTACGGCGAGATGGTCTCCTGGATCACCGACGCGACCGGCACCCGTATCTGCCCGCGTGTCATCGCCGACGACGAGAGCAGCCTCAGCTGTGTGCTGCCCGGTGAGGGCCCCTACCGGGTGATCTCCGAGGTGACGTACTCGGAGAAGGGCTTCCCCGCCGAGTACACGGCCGGGGTGCACTCGCTGACCGACCCCGAGGGCTGCCGGACCGCGTCCGTGCGCCCCTTCGGAGCGCCGGAGGGCCTGGACTACCAGGACAACCCCTGCTTCACCTTCACCGTCGGCAAGGCCGGACCGTACGTGGTCCACGAGGTCGACGACTACTCGGCGAGCGCCGCCCTCGTGTACGACGCGGCCGGGAAGATCGCCTGCGAGGAGACCGACCCCTGCAGGCTGCGGTCCGCGGGCACCTACACCGCGATCATCTACCTCGGCGTCGACCCCGGTGACGACCTGCTCCTCCTCGACCGTGCCTCCGACGCCGGGTGCGTGGCGGCCGGGACCGGCGTGTTCCAGGGCGAGTTGAGCGTCGTGGGCGAGTACGACTGCCTGGCGCTCGACGTCCCCCAGGGCGCCACGATCGCCGCGCTCACCCCGATCGGCTCCGACGGTGTCGACGCCGAGGTGGAGGTCGTCGACGCGAACGGCACCGTCCAGTGCGGCACCACGAAACTGGCCGACGGCAACTGCGTGCTGGCCGGCACGGCTCCCTTCCGGGCACTGGTGCACACCGACGCCCTCGGTACGGGCAACTCCACCGGCCCCTACTCGATCGCCTTCCACCGCGTCGACGGGGCGAACGACTGCCCGGTCCTGCCCGCCGGAAGCTTCGGTGCCGACGGCGCGAAGGCCACCTTCGGCACGGGTGACGGCGTGTTCTCGCAGTGCCTGGGTATTCCGGCCGACGCGCACACGGGCGCGGAGGTACTCCAGCTGGTCAACACCTCCGGGGGCGTGCCGGCGAGGTTCTCCGTGCTGGACGCCACCGGCAAGCAGGTCTGCGACCGCACCGCCACCAGCAACGGCTGGGTGGTGTGCGCGCTGACCCCGGGCGTGGCCCACACCGTGCTGGTCACCGGCCGCGACCTGGCCGCCACCTACACGCTGGCCAGGCGGGACGTCACCGCGAGCGCCTCCTCGGCGGGCTGCGTGAAGACCGCGGCGGCGAAGGTCGGCGGCCCGTCCGTGACCGGCGTGGCCGGCGAGCCGGGCACCCTGACCTGCCACCAGGTCACCACCGACGCGGCCGCCGACGCCCTGCACCTCGACGTGCGGGACGCCCTGGGCACCGCCAACCTCGCGGTGTTCGGCGGTGACGGCGGCTCCGAGTGCTCCTTCCGCAACCGCTCCTGCGCGGTCACCGGGTCCACCACCCACCAGGTCCTCGTGCAGACCCCGGTCACCCTGAAGGCGGCGCCCGAGTACCACCTGGACGCCCTGCGCGTCGCGACGGCGGACGGACCGGCACCGGAGTGCACCCGGGTGCCCTCGGTGTCGTACGGCTACGGGCCCGTCACCGGCACGCTGGACGAGCAGCACAGCGCGGTGTGCGCGGTGCTGCCCACGGCGGGGTTCGACCGCTTCGACATGGCGATCACGGACACCACCGGGGCGACCACCACGGCGGTGCCGGCGCTCTACAACAAGTCCTGGAACAACGGCTGTTCGCTGTACATCCCGTCCGGCTGGCAGTGTGCGGCGGGCGGCTCCTCCTCGGCGGCCAGCCCTAGCGTCCTCGTGCTCGGCCTGCCGGAGAAGGCGTCCAGCACCTCCTACAGCGCCAAGCTGACCTGCACGTTCACACTGTGCGGGCCGGACAGGGTGAGCGTCGCGGCGGTCGGTCCCGCCACCGGGGTCGCCGGCACCAAGGTGAAGCTCACGGTGACCGGTACCGCACTGCCCCTGAACGCGACCGTACGGCTCAGTCAGAGCGGCAAGACCCTGACCGCGACGACGGACTCGGTATCCGCCGACAACCGGACCCTGACCGCGACCCTCGATCTGACGGGGGCGGCGGCCGGCACCTGGAACGTCAGCGTGTACGCGGGCTGCTGCGAGTTCCAGAAGGGCACGTTCACCGTCACCGAGCCCCAGCTCACCAGCACGGCCGCACCGAAGATCACCGGGACCGCCAAGACCGGCGCCAAGGTGACGGCGGAGCCGGGCAGTTGGTCGGCGGCGCCGACGTCGTACACGTACCAGTGGAAGGCGGACGGCACGGCGATCAGCGGGGCTACGGCGAAGACGTACACCGTTACCGCCGCGGTCGTCGGCAAGAAGCTCACCGTGACGGTCACCGCCGTCAGGAGTGGCTGGAAGAGCGGTACGGCGACCTCGGGCGCGGTGACCGTGGCCAAGGGCGACGCGCCCAAGGCGACCAGGCTGCCGGTGATCAGCGGCACCGCGAAGGTGGGCAGGACGCTGAAGACGACCAACGGCACGTGGAGTCCGGCGGCGACCTCGTACGCCTACCAGTGGTACGCGAACGGCACGGCTATCAGCGGTGCCACCAAGTCGTCGCTGGTGCTGAAGACCGCTCAGAAGGGCAAGAAGATCACCGTGAAGGTGGTCGCGCACCGCACCGGGCACCAGGACGGGTCGGCGGTGAGCAAGCCGACGAAGGCCGTCGTCAGGTGAGCTGAGGTGTCGAAGGGGCGGCCTCCGCGGCCGCCCCTTTGCCGTTCAGGCCACCGATCGTTCAGGCCACCGATTGGGCGCGTCAGGGCTCCAGTACCACCTTCCCGGTCGTGCCGCGGGTCTCCAGCGCCCGGTGCGCGGCGGCCGCCTCGGCGAGCGGGAAGCGCTGTACGGCGGGGGTGAGACGGCCCGCGGCGGCTTCGGCGAGGGCGCGCAGTTCGAGGGTGCGGACGGGGTCGGGGCCCGCCTTCTGGAGCATCACGGGGCCGAGGACCTGCTCGGAGACGCCCTCGACGAGGTACGGCTGCCCGTCGTGGATGCCCTCGCCGGACCAGCCGAAGACGATGTGCCGGCCTCCGTCACCGAGCAGGGCCACGGACTCGCGCGCGATGTCCCCGCCCACGCCGTCGAAGACGACGGTGGCGGTGCGGCCGCCGAGGAAGGCACGGACCTTGTCCGGCCACGAGGGGTCTGTGTAGTCGACGGCGAGGTCGGCGCCGTTGCCCTGAACCCGGGCCGTTTTCGACGGTCCGCCCGCTAGGCCGATGACCGTCGCCCCGGCGTTCTTCGCGTACTGCACGAGCAGCGTGCCGATGCCTCCGGCGGCCGCCGGGATCACGGCCACCGAGTCGCGGCCGAGCTCGGCGAACCGGACGATCCCCATGACCGTACGGCCCGTGCCGACCATGGCGACGGCCTGGGCGAAGTCGAGGTTCCCGGGGATCTCGTGGACGCGGTCGACCTCGGTGACGGCGAGTTCGGCGTAGCCGCCGGGGGCGAAGCCGAGGTGGGCGGTCACGCGCTTGCCGAGCCACAGCCCGGCGACGCCCTCGCCGAGGGACTCGACCGTGCCGGCGACCTCACGGCCAGGGATGGTGGGAAGCGTGGTCGGCCGGGGCGCCGGCCCCTGGTGACCCTCGCGCAGGGCGGTGTCCAGGAGGTGGACCCCGGCCGCCCGTACGGCGATACGGACCTGGCCGGGGCCCGGTACCGGATCCTCCGTCTGTTCGTAGGTGAGGTTCTCGGCGGGGCCGAAGGTGTGCAGGCGGACGGCGTGCATGGGTGGAACCCTCCTCCGTAGGTGTGCACCCACCCTCCGGCCTCAAGCGTGCTTGAGGTCAAGGGCGTTCCGGCCGAGTGCCAGCGACACGGCGGTGAGCGCGCTGGTGAAGGAGACCTCCGAGAGCACCCCGGGCGCCGCGACCTGGTCGCCCGCGAGATAGACGCCGTCACCCCGGTCGACGGCGGGCCGGTCCCGCCAACTGGTGCCGGGCAGGTCGACGGCTCCGGTACGGCCGTTCGCGACGGACTCACGCCGCCAGGTGACGCGCTCGCGCCAGCCGTCGAAGGCGAGATCGAGCAGTTGCTCCGCGCGCGCGACCCCGTCGGCCTTGGTCTCGTGCGGGGCGATCGGGATCTGGCCCTGGAGGAGCTGTTCGCCCGCGGGTGCCAGGGTGCGGTCCTGGGCGGTGAACCGTTCGATCCAGCCGGGGGAGTCGAGGTCGGAGACGGCGAAGGCGTCGCCGCGCCGGGTGCGCAGGGCGAGGTCGATCAGTGTCGTACGGCCGCTCGGCCAGGTCAGGGAGTCGTCGCGGAGGAGGCGGCGGGCCGCGTCGAGGGACGTGGCGACGACGACCGGGGTGTCGGTGGGGAGGGTGTCGACGCGGGACAGGGTCTCCATCCGGACGCCCAGGTTCCAGGCGCGGGCGGCCATCCGGTCGACGACGCCGGCCCAGCCACCGAGCGGGTAGTGCGCCTCGGGCGGCAGCTTGGTGGCACGCCGGAGCCGTTCCTGCACGAACGCGGCGGACAGGGCACCGGGGTCGTGGTGGAAGAGGGCGACGGCGGAGTAGTGGGCGGCGGCACGGGCGCCTTCCTCGCCGGCCTGCCCGGTGGCCCAGGACATGAAGTCCACGTCGACCGGGGCCTGTCGGGCGCCGCGGCGCAGCAGCTTGAGCATCGCGAAGGGCGGAGTGCGGCGCAGGGCGCCCTTGTGCCGCAGGCGCAGCCGGGCCGCCTCCAGGGGTGGGAGTGGTGCGAGCGGTCCGACGAGGTCGCGCTGCTGGAGCCAGGACCAGTGCGGGCCGCCGTTGTAGAGGGCGTGCGGGCCGTCGTTCGTGCGGTACGGCCCCTCGGCGGTCCTGGCCCGACCGCCGAGCGTGTGATGGGCCTCGTACACGGTGACCTTGGCGCCCGCCTCGGCGGCGGTGATCGCCGCGGTCAGTCCGGCGAGGCCGCCGCCGATGACGGTGATGCGGTGCATGTCCGGGGGTCTCCCTCTGCTCGGGTGCGTGTCTTTTTTCGTCGTCGTCTTCTTCGTCCTCGCCGCTATGACTGATTGGGGGCACCGGAATGTGACATGGAGGCGGTTCGCGCAGCTCAGGGGATTGTCAGTGGTGGGGTGCAGGATGGGGGCATGGTGAGTCGAGCGGTGGGGGCGAGCAGGGTGAAGGGGGCGCGGCGGCCGGAGGTGCGGCTGCCACCGCTGGAGCCGTACGGGGGAGGAGAGCTGGAGCCGGACGGGGACTATGACGGTCTGGAGTTCCTGGAGGCGGACTTCGCGGGGCAGGACGGGGCGGGGGCCCGCTTCATGGACTGCGCGCTGAGAAGCTGCGCGCTGGACGAGACCCGGCTCCACCACGCCCGCTTCCTCGACTCGGTCCTCACCGGCATACGGGGCGTGGGCACCGATCTCGCGGAGTCGACCCTGCGTGACGTCGAGCTGATCGACGCGCGCCTCGGCGGAGTGCAGTTGCACGGGGCGGCGCTGGAGCGGGTCGTGATCCGGGGCGGCAAGATCGACTATCTGAACCTGCGTACGGCGGTCCTGAAGGACGTCGTCTTCGAGAGCTGCGTCCTGGTGGAACCGGACTTCGGCGGCGCCCGCCTGGAGCGCGTGGAGTTCGTGGACTGCGCTCTGAAGGGCGCGGACCTCACGGCGGCGACCCTCAAGGACGTCGACCTGCGCGGCGCCGCGTCCCTGGAGATCGCCCGGGGCATCGACCGCCTCGCCGGGGCGGTGATCAGCCCGTCCCAACTCCTGGACCTGGCACCGGTGCTGGCGGCGGAGGTGGGGATTCGGGTGGAGGGGTGACGGGGGAGGGGTCAGGCCGAAGGAACCAGGGGCGGCATGTCGCTGCCCGCCATGCGCATTCCGCCGCTTCCTTCACCGCTCACTTCACCCTCGGGAATCGTGCCTGGAGCGTCCAGATCGCCGGGTTCTCGCCCAGGTCCTCGTGCAGGTCGACCAGGTCGGCGATCAGGTCGTGGAGGAAGTCGCGGGCCTCGCGGCGCAGGTCCGCGTGGGAGAAGGTGAGCGGGGGTTCCTCCACCGGCATCCAGTCGGCCTCGATGTCCACCCACCCGAAGCGGCGCTCGAAGAGCATGCGATCGCTGGACTCGGTGAAGTCGAGTTCGGCGTGCTGCGGGCGGGAGGCGCGGGAGCCCGCGGGATCGCGGTCGAGGCGTTCCACGATGTCGCACAGCGCCCACGCGAAGTCGAGCACCGGCACCCATCCCCAGGCTGTGGACAGTTCCCGGTCCTCCTTGGTGTCCGCGAGATACACGTCCCCGCAGAACAGGTCGTACCGCAGCGCGTGGACGTCCGCGCGGCGGTAGTCGGTCTGCGGGGGGTCCGGGAAACGGTTGGAGAGGGCGTAGCCGATGTCGAGCACGTAGCCGATGGTGTCACGCGGCCCTCATAGGATCACGGCGTGCCCCGATCCGTGCCCCTCGTCCACCGTGCCCCGCTCGTCCCCACCGCCCTGCTCCTGGCGGGAGCCCTCGCCCTCACCGCGTGCGACGGCGGAGTGCACGGCACCCCCGGCGGCTCCGGCCTGCGCGACCGCGACCCGTACTTCCCGAAGTCCGGCAACGGCGGCTACGACGTCACCCACTACGACCTCGACCTCGCCTACGACCCGGACACATCCAGGCTCTCCGGCACCGCGACCCTCACCGCCCGCGCCACCCAGAACCTCTCCGCCCTCAACCTCGACCTCGACGGCCTGGACGTCGAGAAGGTCACCGTCGGCGGCGACCCGGCCCGCTGGAACCGCACCGGCCGGGAGCTGACCGTACGCCCGCACGACGACCTCGACGAGGGCCGCGTCTTCCGCGTGAGCGTCGCCTACTCCGGCACCCCGAAGACCGTCACCGACCCGGACGGCTCCGAGGAGGGCTGGCTGCCCACCGACGACGGCGCGGTGGCCCTCGGCGAACCGACCGGCTCGGCGGCCTGGTTCCCCGGCAACCACCACCCCTCCGACAAGGCGTCCTACGACCTCACGATCACCGTGCCCGAGGGCCTTAAGGCCGTCTCCAACGGCGAGTTGACGGCGAGCAGGACCAGCGGCGGCCGTACGGCATCCCACTGGCACACCGCCGAACCCATGGCGAGCTACCTCGCCACGCTCGCGATCGGCGACTACGACATCCACCGCACCGCCACCCCCGACGGCCTGCCCGTCTACACCGCGGTCGACCCGGCGCAGGCGGCCGCGAGCCGGAAGGTACTGGCGCAGATCCCCGCCGTCATGGCCTGGTCCGAGGACACCTTCGGCGCGTACCCCTTCTCCTCCACCGGCGCGATCGTCGACCGCCAGGGGGACGCCGAGTACGCCCTGGAGACCCAGAACCGCCCCTACTTCCCCGGCGCCCCCGACACCGAGACCCTCGTCCACGAACTCGCCCACCAGTGGTTCGGCGACTCCGTCACCCCGAAGACCTGGCGGGACATGTGGCTCAACGAGGGCTTCGCGACCTACGCCGAGTGGCTGTGGGCCGAGGACCACGGCGGTGACAGCGCCCAGAAGACCTTCGACGAGCTGTACAGGCACGGCGACGACGTCTACGCCGACCTGTGGTCCTTCCCGCCCGGCAAGCCGTCCGGCGCCGCGCACCTCTCCGACAGCCCCGTCTACCAGCGCGGCGCGATGGTCCTCCACCAGATCCGCCGGCAGCTCGGCGACACCGCCTTCCGCGCCCTTCTCCGCGACTGGCCCACCACCCACCGCCACGGCAACGCGGACACCGAGGACTTCACGTCCTACGTCGAAGATCTCGCCCCCGACAAGGACTTCGGCCCGATCTGGGAGCAGTGGCTGTACGGGGACGGAAAGCCGGAGCGCTCCGCGTAGCCGACAGGCCTATCGGCCACCGTCTCGTTTGCGCTCGCCGCGCCGCAGTGCGCGACGCTCCTTTCCCGGCAGGGTGGCGGCCAACTCACCCACGAGACAGACGTCATGGCCTGTGCCGTCCCGGCTGCCCCGGCACCACCACACCACCGGGTCCGACGGTTCCGCCTCGCCCCCGCACCAGTCGTCAGCGGTCCCCGCGGGGCGAACGTGCACCCCGATCTTGTGTTCCCGACAGATCGGCCAGACCTGCCAGAGCAGCTCCATGACCGTCTCCTGTGCCGCTTCCGCGACCAGCGTCAGGGCCGTCATCGCGTCATCCGGCTCCGGCGGGTCGCCCTCCTCCACGTCGAAGACGTTCACCGCATTGCCCTGCCAACGGCCGTCCGGCATCGCCACATGGACCAGTCCCCTGTCGATCCCGCTCGCGGGCAGCGGCTGCCAGGACGGGGCGACCATGAGTATCAGCGCGTCCTGACCGGGCAGGGTCGCCGTCACGTCGCGATTGACCACAGCGAGTGCGGCCTCGAACATCGGCCACTCACCGGGCTCGGCCCGCCTGGGCTTCGAGAGATCCGGCCGGTCATGACCAGGACCGATGCGGTCGTACGAGTAGGAGTTCACCGACGCATCGTCTCAGCCACGCGGAGCGCGGATTCAGTCCTTGTAGCGCGGCAGGTCGTCCGTGGAGATCGTCCAGTCGCCGATCGTGACGTCCTCGATGGCGGCGATGAGGGTGCGTGGGTCGAGTGCCCCCTCGCCGACTATTTCTGTCTCGGCGATCACCATGACATCTGGGCGGCGCATGATCCCTTCGGTCTCGTCCTCGACATCCGGCTTGCCCGTGTGGGCCACGATCGCTTCCGGCATCACGTGTTCGAGGCGTTTCCGGACGACCAGAGTGGTCAGCTCGTGCCGACCGACACCCGCTGCCCTGTCGTGGACGATCCCCTCCTTGGTGACCTCGAACTTGCAGGGGAGGGCGTCGTCCATGGACAGAACGAGGTCGCGCATGGCCCGGTACTGGTGGGAGTTCATGCTAGGCGGCCTCCTGGAGATCGCGTCGGCAGTCGCGGTTACGGGTTCTCATGGACCGCGTTCGTCTCACAGGCGTAGGGAGAGACATGACCTCCGAACTCGCGTGGTTCAAGAGCAGCTACAGCGGCGGCAATGACGGTAACTCCTGCGTCGAGATCGCGGTGGCACCCCGCACGATCCACGTCCGCGATTCCAAGAACGCCCCCACCGGCCCCCGCCTCGCCTTCACCCCCGCCACCTGGGCCGCATTCGTCTCGCAGGCCCTTGTGCCCTGACCGGGAAGGTTCACCGGTCCGGGAGCCCCCCACGACCGTGGGCGGCTCCCGGACCCGTGAGCCGTCCGGCCGGACGCGCCCACGGGTTGGGCAGGTCGTCAGTTCCAGGGGGATGCGGTGAGCCAACTGGTGTCCTGGGCCCACGACGTCGTGGCGTCCCAGGCGTTGGTGCCGCCGTTGCTGGCGATGTAGGCCGTGTAGTTGTAGTGGCGGAGGTACTTCGTCGGGAAGTTGGCGGACTGGAAGGAGGTGCCGACGCCGCTGTTGCCCGCGGTGGGGCAGAAGGTGGCGTCCTTGGCGAACGCGCTGCCGCCGTCGTCGAAGTTCAGGTTGAGCTGGTAGTTGAAGTGGCGCAGGAACTGGCCGGGCTTGTCGACGGACTCGAAGGACAGGCAGGAGGGGTTGGCCAGGCCGGCACGGACGATCCAGGTGGCGTCGGCCTTGTCGGTGGCCGAGCTGGAGGAGTTGATGCTGGAGATGACGACCTTGGTGTCGGCGTCGTTGTGGCGCAGGTAGTGCGAGGTGCAGCAGGGCGAGGTGGTGGCCTTCAGGGAGATCCGGGAGCCCGGGGTCAGTGAGCCGGTGCTGGTCGAGCCGCTGTCGTAGCCGGCGGCGGTGATGTTGGCCTGGACGGCGTTCTCGGTGGCGTCCGAGGGGTAGCCCGAGGTCATGACGCCTTCGTAGAAGGTGCCCTGGGCCCACTTGCTGTTGTCACCTCCGATGCCGAGGATGATCGCGCCTTCCTTGCTCATCGGGTTGTAGCCGCCGGCGGTGGGACGTATTCCGTTGTAGTAGGTGGACAGGCCGCCCGACTGGGCGTTGCCGCCACGCAGGGCCCACTGGTTCGCGCCGCCCTTGAGCATGGCGGTCAGGAACCGGTTGTCGACGCTCGGGTCACCCGCGTTGAAGCCACGGTTGACCCCGGAGAACAGGCCGTTCTCCAGGTCGGCCATGACCCAGGGGCCGTTGCCGCTGCCCCAGCCCCAGCCCTTGTTGTTGCCGAAGTACAGGGCCTCCATGTGGCCGTTGCCGGTGTCCAGGCTGTTGGTCTCGGCGTTGCCGTAGTCGAAGCAGCATTCGCCGTTGAAGTGCTTGCCGTTGAAGATGGCGTACATGCCCTCGGGCTGGTCGCCGGTGGCGATGCCGTTGGTGTTGTTGTTGCGGTAACCGGTGCCGGGGGCGATGTAGACGCCGTACGCCTTGTGTCCACCGACGGTGACCGGCGCCTCGATGGCGTTGGCCAGGTTGTCCGGCCCGGGGGCGGCTCCGCCCGCGGGTGCCTGGGTGAGGTTGTTGCCCTTGGGGGACTGGTCGTAGATGACGGTGATGACGCAGGTGGTGTTCGCGCAGAAGGAGTCCTGCGCGGCGGCGTCGGCGACGCCGCCGGCGGTCAGCGGGACGATGTCCTTGGTCGTGTTGTCGGAGGCGCGCCTGACCTGGTACAGCGGGCCGGTGTACGCCCCGTACAGGGCGCGGGTGGTGCTGTGCGCGGCCACGCAGGGGGTGCCGCCCGCGGCGTAGATGTCACACGGCCCCTGGGTGGCGGCCTGCGAGGGGGCGGCCGTGGCGGTGAGCAGGCCGACGGCGAGCGCAGCCGTGGCACCGGCCGCGAGCAGCGCGCGTCTGACGCCTCGTATCCACGGTGGCTTGATCATGAAGAACTCCTTCAAGGATGGGTTGAGGGTGGGCGTCGACGAACCCCTGGTGTCCGGCTGTGCGGACGGTGCGGGTTTCGTTGACGCCTCCGTGTCGGTGAGGTTCCGGTCGTTCCCGACACCGGGTCAGGGGTGGTGGCGGATGTACTCGGCCAGGTGGTTGAAGGACTGGATGGAATAACCGGTGCCGCTGTTTTCTCTAGCTGCTCGCAGTAAGTCCGAAATATCGAACGGTGTGCGGAATTGCGAACCGTGAACCGCGCTCGAAGATAGGATCCGGTCAACGACTCGTCAATGGAACTGACCAGTTAAGTTCCGATTGGCTCCCGCCCGCCACCACCCCCGCCACCCGGCCGGCGCCCTCAACACCCGGCCTGCGCCGAGCCGTTCCCGCTGAGGCACTGACGCCGCACGCCGCACGCCGTGCGTCGGACGGGTAGGTGCGAGGCAGGGGGGTCCTGACTCACTGGCCCCGGCCTGATCTGCTGCGTTGTCACGGCGGCCTGCGGCACTGCTCGGAGCGCACAGCTACGTCGGGTCGCTCAGGCTGCAGAGCGAGGGGTTTGTGGCGAAGGACGTTCCGGAACTCTCTGCAGGCGTACTCCCGCCGTGGCGGGGTCAAGGAGTGGGACGTGCCCTATTGACCGAGCTGGCTCGGAGGGCAGTGGAACACGGCTTCGCCCGAGTCTCTCTGAGCGTCGAGCGAGCGAACCACGCACGTCGTCTCTACGTCACCGAAGGATTTACGACCGTCGAATCGGGACCGGACTCCGACACCATGGTCATGGTCCTCTCCGAGCGGTGACGTTGGTTAGGCCGCGACAGGGAGTGCCGGCCGACCACCCCAGCGGACGCCCTTCTCGCTGCGGATGCGGGCGCGTTCCTTGCGCTGGGCGGCGAGTACGTCGGGATGGCGGGCATCGGCGTTGCGCCAGCGCAGGTAGCGGTGCAAGGCCCGCGTCTGCGCGGGGTGGTTGCGATTGTGGGAGTTGGCCAGCGTGAACTGCCGCAGTGGGCCGAAGTGCGCCTCGATGGGCTTGGCCCAGGAGGCGTAGGTCGGGGTGAAGCACACCTCGACCTTGTTCTTCTTCGCCCAGCGGCGGATATCCGCGCCGGTGTGGGTGGAGAGGTTGTCCAGAATGATGTGGATCGGGGCGCCGTCGGGTCGGGCGGCGCGGATCGACTTCAGAGCGGCCAGGCTGTTGGAGGTGCCTTTGCGGCGGCGGTTGACGCCCCATAGCGTGTCGTCGCCGACGGAGTAGCAGCCGTGGAAGTAGGTGACGCCGTGGGTACGGCGTTAGGTCGCCGACAGGCGGTTGGGCTTGCCTTGTTGGGCCCAGCAGGAGCCTGTGGTGGGGCGGATCGGTCAGTCTGCGCACCCGCACAGGCTCGGCCACCACACCTCCAGCGATCGCCACGGACGTCACCGCCATCCAACCGCCAACCCGGCGAACCTTCGCGGTCGGAGCACTAGACAGAACGCCGGGAGCCCCCGGCCGACATGACCAGGGGCTCCGCACAGCACAGCTCAGATCGGTGCGGCGGTGTCAGACGTTCACGCCGAAGTCCTGGGCGATGCCGACCAGGCCGGACGCGTAGCCCTGGCCCACCGCGCGGAACTTCCACTCCGCGCCGTTGCGGTAGAGCTCGCCGAAGACCATCGCCGTCTCCGTGGCCGCGTCCTCGGAGAGGTCGTAGCGGGCGATCTCGGCGCCGCCGGCCTGGTTGACGATGCGGATGTAGGCGTTGCGGACCTGGCCGAAGTTCTGCGAGCGGTTCTCCGCGTCGTAGATCGAGACCGGGAAGACGATCTTGTCGACGTCGGCCGGGAGGCCGGCCAGGTTGACGTTGATCGCCTCGTCGTCGCCGGCGCCCTCGCCGGTGCGGTTGTCACCGGTGTGGACGATGGTCTGGTCCGGGGTCTGCTTGTTGTTGAAGAAGACGAAGTGGGCGTCGGAGTAGACCTTGCCCTCGGGGTTGACCGCGATCGCGGACGCGTCGAGGTCGAAGTCCGTGCCGGTGGTGGTGCGGACGTCCCAGCCGAGGCCCACGGTGACGGCGGTCAGGCCCGGAGCCTCCTTGGTGAGCGAGACGTTGCCACCCTTGGACAGGCTTACAGCCATTGTTGGGAGTCCCTTCCCTCGTTAAGTAACGGGCACGAAGCTACAGCTACCACTATGAACGCCGCGAGCGGTGTCGAAGGTTCCCCGCTTCTTTACTTTCTTTACCCAATCCCACCCGGGGGGCGGACAGGCGATATTGGGGTGACGTGGACCGGACAGACCCGGGAACATGGACCCCATGTCCGGTCCCCACGTCATCCGCGGCTCCGTCTCCCTTCCCGAGGCCGAGCTCATGTGGCGTTTCTCGCGCTCCTCAGGCCCCGGTGGCCAGCACGTCAACACCAGTGACTCCCAGGTGGAGCTGCGGTTCGACCTGGCCCGCACCGAGTCCCTGCCCGACGTGTGGAAGCAGCGGGCGCTGGCCAAGCTGGCCGGGCGGCTCGTCGACGGGGTTGTCGTCGTCCGTTCCTCCGAGCACCGCTCGCAGTGGCGCAACCGCGAGACCGCGGCGGTACGGCTGGCGGCGCTGCTCGCCGAGGCCACCGCGCCCCCGCCCAAGCCCCGCAGAGCGACACGCATCCCGCGCGGGATCAACGAACGCCGGTTGCGGGAGAAGAAGCAGCGCTCGGACACCAAGCGGGGGCGACAGGGCCGGGACTGGGGCTGACGGCTCGCGTTCACGTTCGTACACGAGCGGATCATTCGTGAGCGACCGGGTCAGCCCTGCGCGAGGTCCAGAACTCCCACCGTCTCCCCCTCGCTCAGCTCCCCGGCGCGGCGGAAGCCGAGCTTCAGGTAGAACTCCGCCGGGCCGTCCGCGCCCTCGTGCCAGGTGACGTACAACTCCTTCGTGCCCCGGCGGCGCAGCTCCGCGGCGACGGACTCCACGGCGAAACGGCCGTATCCCATGCCCTGGGCGCCCGCCGCGATGTTCAGGCGCCACAGGCCGGAGCGGACGACCTTGCCGCCGTCGGTGTTCCAGTCGATGTCGAGGAAGGCCATCAGGAAGCCGACCGTGCGGTCACCGTCGACGATCAGGCGGGGCCAGGCGACGCCCGCGGGATGGACGTAGGCCTCGGCGAGGGACTGCACGACCGGGGAGACCGCGAATTCCTGCTCGGGGCGGACGCGTATGCCGGTCGCCGTTTCGAAATTCCCGGGTGTGATCTCTTCGAGGCGGAGTGCGAATGTCATCCGGGGACCTTAGGGCGGGCCGGCCGGACGCCGCCACGCAATTCATCCCAACTGCCGGTACCGGCCGCGGAAATACGTCAGCGGCCCACCTTCCGCGCTCGGTACGTCGGCGGTCAGGACGCGACCGATCACCAGGGTGTGGTCGCCGGCCTCCACGCGCTGTTCGGTGCGGCACTCCAGGGTGGCGAGGGCGCCGCCCACCAGAAGGGCGCCGGTCGTGGAGCCGCGGACGTACGGGATGTCCTCGAACAGCAGGCGGTCGCTGATGCGGCCCTTCATGGCGAAGCGGCCGGCGATGTGCCGCTGGCTCTCGGACAGGACGGACACCGCCCACAGCGGCTGCTCGTCGAGCAGGTCGTCCATGCGGGAGCCGGTACGCAGGCTGACCAGCACCAGAGGCGGGTCCAGGGAGACCGACAGGAACGCCGTGGCCGTCATGCCGACGTCCTCGCCCTTGGGGCCCTCCGCGTCGAGCGGCGGCTCGAACGCGGTTACCAGGACCACGCCCGCGGCCAGCCGGGACATGGCGGCGCGGAACTCGTCGTTGCTCACCCCCACAGCATGCCCGGAAGCGGGCGGAGGGATCATCGGCGCGGTGGCGGCAGCAGTGTTCGGCACGCCGGAAACGCTAATGTCACGTCGGGGCGGCCCGCATCGGGCCTTCGTCCGAGGCCGGACCTAGGTCTACCGGCGGAGACGTGACGGCGTTCACAAACGGCCAAAGTTTACGTTCAGTAAACGCACAGGAAAAACGCAGAAACCCCACTCAATTGTTCATCTTTTGCTGTGACTTGAGTCACAAGGGACGCTAATTGTTGACCCTGTGTACCGAGTGGGCAGCGCGCTGTGATTCAGTGGCGGGGAAGTACCGACGAAGCGCACCAACGAAACGGCACTGAAGATACGCCGAAGAGCACCCTTGATTCGCTGCGAGGTCTCGGGGGGAGGGCGAGCAATGGAGAGCGAGTCGGAGCCGTACGTCCGTCTTGCGTCCCTGCGGCAGCTGCACGAGGTCATGGCCGACATGAACACGGCCCGCAGCCTGGCCGACACGCTGCAGACCGTCGCGAACGGCGTGGTCACCGCACTCGGCTACGAACTGGCGTGCGTCAATCTCGTGCGCCCCGACGGTGACCTCGTGGTCGCCGCGTTCTCCGGGAACCAGGCCGCCGAGGCGCTGATCACCGGCCGGGTGGGCTCGCGCGAGTCCTGGGACCGCCGGCTGAGCATGGGCGAGACCTGGGGCGACCTGGTCTTCATCCCGCACACCGAGGGCTGGGTCCTCGACGACGACGACGTCCCGCAGTGGTACACCGACGGGCCCGCGCCCCGCTTCGAGGACGAGTGGCACCCCTCCGACCGGCTGTTCGCGCCGATGTACACGCCGGGCGTGCAGGGCGGCCAGTGCGGCGAGCTGATCGGCGTACTCTCCGTGGACCGCCCGCGCAACGGCCGCAGGCCGGGCGCATGGGGCCGCGAGGCGCTCCAGATGTACACCTTCCAGGCCGCCATCGCGATCAGCAACGCGCGTCTACGTGCGAACATGCAGCGCGCGCTGGTCAGGCTCGAAAGGGAGCAGCAGGCCCTCAGGGCCAGTGAAGAGAGCTTTCGGCAGGCCTTCGAGTACGCCCCCTCCGGCATGGCCATCGCCGAGATGGGCGGCGACCAGCACGGCCGGATCCTGCGCACCAACGACGCTTTGTGCCGCCTCCTGGGCCGCCCCGCCTCCGCGATGCGCCGCTACTCCTTCTCCGACCTCGTCCACCCCGAGGACATAGGCACCCTGCTGCGCACCTCGGCGGAGGGCGGCCGGGCCGAGCTGCGCCTGGCGCGCCGGGACGGCACGTACGTCTGGGTGTCCCTGCGCAACTCCGTCGTCGCCGACGCCGCCGACGGGCCGCGCTTCCTGCTCACCCACGTCGAGGACATCGAGGACCGCAAGCGCCGCGAGCTCCAGCTCGCCCACCGCGCCTCCCACGACTCCCTGACCGGCCTGCCGAACTCCGCCGAGCTGCGCTCGCGGCTGTCCTCCCGGCTCTGTCAGCGCTCCACCCACACCGGCGCCGCCCTGGAGTCCATAGACGCCGCCTTCGGGCACCCGGCCTTCGACGCCAACGGGCACGGCTTCGACTTCCGGCAGGGCGGCACCGAGGCGTTCGCCGCCTTCGACCACCATGTGCACACCGTCGCCCCCGAGGGGGAGCGCGACGACGGCACCAAGGGGCTCGCGGTGCTCTTCTGCGACCTCGACGGCTTCAAGTCGATCAACGACCGGTTCGGGCACAACGCGGGTGACGCGGTGCTCATCGAGGTCGCCCGGCGGCTGTCCCAGTGCGTCCGTGACGGCGACACCGTGGCGCGGCTCGGCGGCGACGAGTTCGTGATCCTCGCCGACGGGCTCGGCAAGGCCGACGCGGCCGACCTCGCGGTACGCCTGCGCAACGAGATCATCCAGCCCATCCGGGCCGAGGGACGGGCCGTGCGGGTCGGTGCCAGCTTCGGTATCGGCTGGGCGCACTGCGGCATGACCGCGGACGAAGTGCTGAAGTCGGCTGACGAGCGGATGTACGTCGAGAAACGATCTCGTCCCAAACAACACAGACGCGCGGGCTGAGTCCCAGGTCAGCGGGCTGGTGCGATCCGAGTCACCCGTTTGGGCCAGCGGGAGCGGGTAGGCTCGCCATTCTGACTCCACGTATCGCATCCGATCGCACCTGCTGAGGAGTACCAAGGGATGACGTCCGGCAACAACGGCGCGAGCACGCCCGAGGACGACGACCCGTTCGGCTACCTCTACGCCGACGGCCAGGCCAACGGGGCCCAGCCGCCGTCCGGAGGCGGCTACGGCTACGGCTACCCGAACTCCGTCAACCGGTCGCGCTCGGTGGGCCAGCGCCAGTACGGGCAGCAGCAGGCGCAGACCGCGCCGACCGCGGCGTACGGCCAGGTCCCGCAGCAGCAGGCCCAGGGTGGTTACGGCCAGCCCAGCGCCCACTACGCGGCCCCCGAGACCTTCCCGGGCTCGGCGCCCACCTCCCAGCAGCCCATGCCGGGCCACGGCGGCGGCGGCCGGAGCGGCGGCCCCAACACCAAGGGTCTGCTGATCGGCGCGATCGCGGTGGTCGCCGCGGTGGTCATCGGCATCGGCATCGCGATGGCGGGCGGCGACGACCAGAAGGACGACGCCGGCAACAAGCCTTCGACGACCCCGAGCGCGTCGCAGAGCTCGCAGCCGAGTGCGTCCAACTCGGCGGCAGCGGAGGTGGAGCTTCCGAAGGCCGACGCGAAGACGATGCGGCTGGAGGGCGGCACAGGCGTCGCGTCCGACGTGAAGGGCGCCAAGTCCGACGGGGGCGTCTACGTCCAGGGCTTCAACCAGGTCGGCGCCTCGGTCACCTGGACCGTCAACGGCATCAAGAAGGCCGGCACCTATCGGGTCTACGTCCGCTACGCCCTCCCCGCCGAGGATGCCAACGGGACGATGACGGTCAACGGCAAGGCCGCCTCCCGGCCGCTGAACATGAAGAACTTCGGTGGGCTGCCCGCCAACGAATGGCAGGAGACCTGGGCCCAGGTCTCCCTGACCAAGGGCACCAACACGATTCAGCTCTCCTGCCAGCAGGGCAACCAGTGCAACGCCCTGCTCGACCAGTTCTACGTCACGGAGAACGCCGACCAGTAGGGACGCCAGCAAGGGTCCGGTCCTACAGCCGCCGGACGTGTTGACTTCCGGCGGCTGTCGAAGATCCTGAACTTCAGGTCGAGCGCTTTTGTTGCACCTCAGCCGTAAATCTCTACCGAGTTGGCGCTGCCGGGGTTGTCCGAGTAGGTCCCCGGCTTCAGAGTGACCAGCTTGGTGCCGGTGGCACAGCCGAGGGTGGCCTTCCAGAAGACCAGCTTGTAAGAAGTCTGGTTCGAGACGGACTTGGCGATGTGGTCGAGAGGGTAGCAACCAGGACTTTCGGAGTAGACCGTCCTGGTTCCGGTCCTGTTCTTCCCCGACCATCCGCAGAACTTGCCCTGCGGACAGGTGTTGGGATCGGCCGCCGCAGCTGGTGTGGCAAAAACCCCGCCCAACAACACTCCGGCCACAGCAGCCGTCGTCAGGCTCTTCCTGAGCAGGCTCATCAGAGGCTCCCCGTATCTCGTTCGCTATTGGTCATGTAGCGAAATTGGTCGATGCAGTGAATGAGTGATCATCTGATCTTGTGAGGGGCATTACGAGGAGGATGTTTCTCGGCCAAGCTGCAGGCGGACACTTTCGGGCGAGGGGTGCGCGGCTTTCACGCGACGATGGCCTCGCCGGTCACCACCACGCGCGTCGCCAACTCCTCGTAGGTCGCTCGGTCGAACTCGCCCGCCACCGGGGACAGGACGGTCGCCGCCGACAGGGCGACCGCGCGGATCAGGCGGTCCGGCCAGGGGAGTTGCTCGACCAGGCCCGACAGCAGGGCCGCCACCGCCGAGTCGCCGGCGCCCGTCGGGTTGCCGTGGACCGGGGCCGGGAGAGCGGCTCGCCAGCGGCCCTCGGGTGTGGCCGCCAGGAGGCCCTCCTTGCCCAGGGAGGCGACGACGGCGAGGGCACCCCGCCGCCGGGCGTCCTGCGTCGCGCGCAGCGGCTCGTGGGAGCCGGTCAGTTCGGACAGTTCGTCGGCGTTCGGCTTCAGGATGTCCGGGCGGGCGGCGACTCCGCGGCGCAGTGCCTCCCCGCTGGTGTCGAGGAGGACCGGCACGCCGGCCGCCTTCGCCGTGCGGACCAGGCCCGCGTACGCCCCCACCGGCACCCCCGGCGGCAGGCTCCCGCACAGGGCCACCGCCGAGACGGACGGGACGAGATCCTCGTACGCCTCCTGGAAGGCCGACCACTCCTCGGGCGTCACCGTCGGACCCGGTTCGTTGAGCTGGGTGGTGTCGCCGGACCGCTCGTCCACGACGGCGATCGTGCGCCGGGTCGGGCCGGTGACCGGGACCAGCGCGTCCACTAGGCCGGGTGCGTCGGTGAGTCGGTCCTGGACCGTACGGCCCGTCGCGCCGCCCGTGAACCCGGTGACCGTCACCTCGTGGCCGAGCGCGGCCAGCACCCGGGCCACGTTCAGCCCCTTGCCGCCGGGGCGTTCGACGACCTCGGTGACCCGGTGGCTGCTGTGCGGCCGCAGCGACGGTACGCGGTAGGTGATGTCGAGAGCGGTGTTCAGCGTGACCGTGAGGATCACCTGGCCGACCTCCCACGTGTCCCCCGACGACAGAATGTGCCCGTCCAGTCTCCCAGGACCGCCCCGGCCCCAACAGCGGGACACATCACCCCAGTTGGGGATCGACCACCCATTCCCCCCGGCGCATGACGCCCTTGAGGTCGAAATGATGGTCGAGGAGGACCAGGTCGGCGTCCTTGCCGGGCTCCAGGGAGCCGATGCGGTCGTCCATCCCCAGCAGACGGGCCGGATTGGCGGAGATCGCCGCGACCACGTCCTCGACGGGCAGCCGGTCGATCGTCACCGCCCGCTTGAAGGCGCGGTCCAGGGTGAGGGTCGAGCCGGCGATCGAACCGCCCTCGACCAGACGGGCCACGCCCTCGCTGACCTCCACCTCCAGGGGGCCGAGCATGTAACGGCCGTCGCCGAAGCCCGCCGCGTCCATGGCGTCCGTGATGAAGGCGACCCGTTGTGCGCCCGCGTGGTGGAACGCGAGTTGCAGCGCGCCCGGGTGCAGATGCGTGCCGTCGTCGATCAGCTCGACCGTGATCCGCTCGTCCTCCAGGAGCGCGGTGATGGGGCCGGGGGTGCGGTGGCCGATCTGCGGCATCGCGTTGAAGAGGTGGGTGGCCACGGTCGCGCCCGCGTCGATCGCCTCGACGGTCTGCTCGTAGGTCGCGTCCGTGTGGCCGACCGCCGCGATGACCCCATGCTCGACGAGCAGCCGTACGGAGTCGATGCCGCCGGGGAGTTCGGTGGCGAGGGTGAGCATCCTCGCCTGCCCGCGTGCCGCGTCGATCAGCTTGCGGACCTCCGCCGGGTCGGGGTGGCGCAGCAGCTCCTCCGAGTGGGCGCCCTTGCGGCAGGGGGAGATGAACGGGCCCTCGAAGTGGATGCCGGCGATGTCGCCCTGCTCGGCGAGCTCGCTCAACAGACCGGCTCGCTGGGCGAGGAAGTCCATGTCGCCGGTGACGGTGGAGGCGACGAGGGTGGTGGTGCCGTGGTCGCGGTGGGTGCGGATGCCCTTGAGTACGTCGTCGACCGTGCCCGAGGTGAAGGAGGCTCCGCCGCCGCCGTGGTTGTGGAGGTCGACGAAGCCGGGTACCAGGTAGTTGCCGGTTACGTCGATGACCTGGGCGTTTTCTGGGGCGATGGCGGTGATGCGGGTGCCGTCGACGATCACCTGACCGTGTTCGACGGTTCCTGTGGGCAGGACGACCGTTGCGCCGGAGAGGATGAGGGGGGCCTTGCCGGTAGCGGGGTGCGGGTGCGCTGTGGCTGGTCGCGCCCGCGCGGCGGTAGCCGCAGAGTCGACGCTGTCCCGCGCCCCTGGCAGGTTGGCCGTCACGCAGTTACCTCCGAAGCGTCGGTGTTGTCCAGCAGATCCCATGCCAGGAGCCCGGCGCCCAGGCAGCCCGCCGTGTCGCCCAGGGCCGCGGGGACGATGGTCGGCGGCTTCTGGAACGTGATCCGCTGCCGGACCGCGTCCCTCAGCGGTGTGAACAGGGTTTCCCCCGCCTCCGCCAGTCCGCCACCGATGATCAGGGTGCGCGGGTCCAGGAGGGTGAGGGTTGTGACCAGGCCGTCGGCGAGGGCGTCCACGGCGTGCTGCCAGACCTTCCGCGCCCTGGGGTCCTCCGCCTCCACCGCCTTCGCGCAGTCCGCCGCGTCCGCCTCGGGGTTTCCGGTGAGCGAGGCCCAGGCCTCGCTGACGGCCGCCGCGGAGGCGTACCGCTCCAGACAGCCCCGCCGGCCGCACGGGCAGGCGGCGCCGTCCGGGCGTACGACGACGTGGCCGATCTCGCCCGCGAAGCCGTGCGCACCCGCCTCCACCTGCCCCGCGATGCCGATCGCGCCCGCGATGCCGGTGCCCAGGGCGACGAAGAAGAAGCGGTCCGTGCCCTTGCCTGCGCCGATGCGGCCCTCGGCGAGGCCGCCGGTGCGGACGTCGTGGCCGAGGGCTACCGGGACGCCGCCGAGGCGGTCGGCGAGCATTTCGCGCAGGGGGACGTCCCGCCAGCCCAGGTTGGCGGAGTAGGACGCGACGCCGAGGTCCTCGTCGACGATGCCGGGGACGGCGACGCCGGCCGCGGCCGCGGGGGCGCCGAGGTGCTCGGTGCCGTACGCGCGCAGCTCGGCGGCGAAGTCGAGGATGCCGTCGACGACCGCGTCCGGTCCGTGCTCGCGGCCGGTCGCTCGGCGGGCCCGGTGCAGGAGCTCGCCGCCCGCGCCGACCAAGGCCGCCTTCATCCCGGTGCCGCCCACGTCGAGGGCGATGACATGTCTCACGGGGGACAGTGTGGCCCTTGGACCCGCGAGAGGTCTAGTCCACTTACGTCGTGTAGACCTAGTTCGAGATATGTATGACTTTTCGAAAGTTTCGAACGTGAGTAAGGGGCGGTTGTCGGTGCGGCGGCGTAGGACGGGAACGATCGCGGCAGTGTCCGCACTGGGTATGACGGCGGTCCTCGGTGGCTGCGGGATGGGCGAAGGATCGGACGAGGTGACGCTGAAGCTGGTCGCCGCCGACTACGGCGACAGCTCGGCCAACAGCTCCCAGAAGTACTGGGACGAGCTCGTCAAGGAGTACGAGGCCCGGCACTCCGGCGTGAAGATCGACGTCAGCGTGTACTCCTGGACCGATGTCGACCGCAAGGTCAAGGAGCTGGTCGACGCCGGGAAGGCGCCCGACATGGCGCAGATCGGCGCGTACGCCGACTACGCGGACAAGGGGCTGCTCTACAAGGCCGACGACCTGATCGGGATCCGGGAGCAGGCCGACTTCGTCGCCCAGCTCGGCTCCGCGGGACGGATCAACGGGATGCAGTACGGAATGCCGTTCGCCGCGTCGACCCGGCTGCTCTTCTACAACAAGACCCTCTTCGCCGACGCCGGGCTCACCCCGCCGAAGACGTGGAAGCAGCTGGCCGCCGACGCCGAGGCGCTCAAGGCGGACGGGGTGAAATACCCGTACGCGCTGCCGCTCGGCCCCGAGGAGGCGCAGGCCGAGACCATGCAGTGGCTGCTGAGCGGGGGCGGCGGGTACGTCGACGACGTCGGCACGTACGGCATCGACTCCGACGAGAACATCGCGACGCTGACCTGGCTCAAGGACGACCTCGTCGGCAAGGGACTGACCGGTCCGGTGGCACCCGAGAACCTGAACCGGGCCGCCGCGTTCTCGGCGTTCGCCGCCGGGGACGTCGGGATGCTCAACGGGCACCCCTCGCTGATGAAGATCGCCGCCGACAAGGGGGTGAAGTTCGGGATGGTGCCCATGCCCGGCGCCGACCGGCCGACCAAGAACTCCATGGGGGTCGCCGACTGGATGATGGCCTTCAAGCAGAACGGGCACGCCGAGCAGGTGGGCGACTTCCTCGACTTCGTCTACAGCGAGAAGAACGTGCTCGCCTTCTCCCGGGAGTACGACCTGCTGCCGGTGACCAACTCCGCCTCCGAGGTCATGAGCAGGGCCTCCCGGGACGCCGACCTCAAGCCCTTCCTCGACGCGCTGCCCTCCGCGGAGCTGCCTCCGGTGGGCAAGACGTCCTGGGCCTCGGTCAGCGCGGCCGTGAAACGGCGGATCGGCTCGGCGGTGAGCTCCGACGGGAACCCCACGGAGGTACTGCGCGCGTTGCAGCTGACCGCGCGGAACGCCGAGTAGGCACCGGGTAGGCGCTGTCTGTCCGTGGCGGACGTTACGGTCGGGGGCATGGAGCATGCGGAACTCGACCGCCGGGAGCGGGACATCCTCGCGCTGGAGCGCCGCTCCTTCGCCGGGCCCGGCGCCAAGGAGCGGGCCATACGCGAGGAACTCGGCCTGGCGCCGGTCCGCTACTACCAGCTGCTCAACGCCCTGCTGGACGACGAACGCGCGCTCGTGTTCGACCCGGTGACGGTGAACCGGCTGCGGCGGGTGCGGGAGGCCCGGCGGGCGGAGCGCTGAGGGCCGGCTGAACGTCGGCTGCGGGTCAGGCGAGCCGTTCCGCCAGGCCCCGCAGCAGGCCCACCACACCGGCCGGGCCGTCCACCACCAGGTCCGCCCGCTTGCGCAGTTCCGCCACCTCGTCGCTGCCGCTGCACACCAGCAGGCCGGGGGTGCCGGCCCCGCGGAGTTGATCGACCGCGGCGAAGGCGGGCAGGTCGCCCAGGTCGTCGCCGGCGTAGAGGGCGGAGCCGGCGGACAGGTCGCGGACGTGGGTCAGCAGGGCCACGCCCTTGTCCATGCCCGGGGGGCGCAGTTCCAGGACCAGTCGGCCCGGCTCGACGATCAGGCCGTGATGGGCGGCCAGGTCGCCGAGAGGGGTGCGGAGGGCGTCGAACGCGGCCTGCGGGTCCGGGGCGCGGCGGGTGTGCACGGCCACCGCCCGGCCGCCCTTCTCCTCGACCCAGGCGCCGGTCCCGTCGAGGAGCTCCGGCAGCTCGGCACGGACCGCGGCCACGCCGGGATGCGGCTCGGGCGCCGTGACCTCGCCCGTCGCCGCGTCCCAGCGTTCCGCTCCGTAGTGGCCCAGGACGGTCAGGTGCTCCAGGCCGGGCACGCCCGCGAAGCCGCCGTAGCGGACCGCGATCTCGGCCGGGCGGCCGGTGATCACCGCGACGGAGGCCACCTTCGGCGCCAGGGCGGCGAGGACGGCCACCGCCTCGGGGTGCGCCCGCGCCTGCTCCGGATCCGCCACGATCGGCGCCAGCGTCCCGTCGAAGTCGAGCCCGATCACCGCCCGCCGCGGCTCCGCGAGAAGCGCCCGCAGGCCGTCCCGCCCGGCAGACGTCACCGGGCTCGGCAGGGCACCGGGGTCGGTGTGGCTCATGGGGTCCCTTTCCGCGGGGTGGGGTTCGGCAGTCTGGGCAGTCACGGCATCGGTGGGTCGGGGCGATCGGTTGCGACAGTCGGCCAGGCGGTCGAGTCGGTCAGGTGGCCAGGCGGCCAGCCGACCAGCCGGCCCGCGGTCAGCCGGTCGGCCGGTCCGCAGTCGGTTGGTCGGTTGGTCAGACGATCAGGCGATCGGCCGGTCAGCTGGCCAGTTGGTCGGCCGGTCAGTCGGTTGGGCGTCGGTCGGTCGGGCTGCCAGGTGGTCGGCCGGTCAGGTGGTCGGTCAGTCAGTTGGTTAGGCGTCGGTCGGTCAGGCGGTCAGGCGGCTGACCTGCGCAGTCGCTCGCCGGGGTCCCCGGCCTCGGCGCCAGGTGCGCCCTACGGCCGAGCGCTCACCGGGGGCGGTCGCCCACGCTGCTCACCCATCCACCGCCTTCAGGGCGTTCAGCTGGTCCAGGAACCACTGGGCCGGCGGGAGTGCCGTAGCCGCCGCGGTGAGCCTCTTCGCGCGTTCCACCCGTTCGTGGGCCGGCATCGTCAGGGCCTCGTGCAGGGCCGCCGCCGTCTGCTCCACGTCGTACGGGTTCACCACGATCGCGTCGTCACCCAACTCCTCGTACGCCCCGGCCTCCCGCGACAGCACCAGCGCGCACCCCTCGTCGGACACCACCGGCACCTCCTTCGCGACCAGGTTCATGCCGTCCCGGATGGGGTTGACCAGCGCCACGTCGGCCAGCCGGTACGCCGCGAGGGAGCGCGCGAAGTCGTCCTTCAGATTCAGCAGGACCGGCGTCCAGCCCGGTGTGCCGAACGTGTCGTTGATCTCCTCGGCCACCCGCTGCACCTCGGCCGTGTAGTCCCGGTACACCGCCAGGTCCTGCCGCGACGGATACGCGAACGCCACGTGCACGACCCGCTCCCGCCACTCCGGCCGCGACTCCAGCAGCCGCCGGTAGGCCCGCAGCCCGCGCACGATGTTCTTGGACAGTTCGGTCCGGTCCACCCGCACGATCGTCTTCCGGCCCGCGCCGATCTCCTCGCGCAGTCCGACGATGCGTTCCTCGACGTCGGCCTCGTGGGAACGGGCGCGCAGGAAGTCCGCGTCCGCGCCCAGCCCGTGCACCCCGATCCGGGTCTCGCCGAGCCCGTCCGCGAGCTCCGTACAGCAGGCCGTGAACGCGTCCGCCCAACGCCGGGTGAGGAAGCCGAGCCGGTCGGCGCCCAGCATGCCGCGCAGGAGCCGGCCCGCGATGTCGTCGGGCAGCATCCGGAAGTAGTCCACCGGCGCCCACGGCGTGTGTGAGAAGTGGGCGATGCGCAGGTCGGGGCGGAGTTCACGGAGCATGCCCGGCACCAGGCACAGGTGGTAGTCCTGGACCAGGACCGCCGCCCCTTCGGCCGCCTCCTCCGCCAGCGCCTCGGCGAACGCGCGGTTGTACGTCTCGTACGACGCCCACTGCCGCCGGAACTCCGCGTCGAAGGACGGCTCCAGCGGGGTCTGATACAGCAGGTGGTGGACGAACCACAACACCGAGTTGGCGATGCCGTTGTACGCGTCGGCGTGCACGTCGGCCGGGATGTCGAGCATGCGGACCCCCGCCTCGCCGACCCCCCGCCGGACCGCCTCGCGGTCGCCGTCGCCGAGCGCCGAGCACACCCACAGGGAGCCCGCGTCGGAGCCGATCGCCGACAGGCCCGAGACCAGCCCGCCGCCACCGCGTTTGGCATGCAGCGAGCCGTCCTCGCGCACTTCGTACGAGACCGGGCCGCGGTTGGACGCGACCAGCACCTGAGCAGCACTGTTGGTTGACGCCATACGCCTCAACCTAGCCCGGCCCCCAAACGCTCAAACGTGCGGTTGCGCACTTCCGCGCACTTACGCGACCTTCCGCTCCGCGTACTCCGCGATCTCCACCATCGGCGGCCGCTCCTCGGTGTCCACGGAGTACGTCCGCGGCTCGAAGCCGTCCCGGCCCCGCTCGAACTGGGTGAGGGCGGGCCGGATCATATGGCCGCGGGCCAGCCTCAGCTGGGCGGTGCGGTAGATCGCTGCGGACATCCGGCCCAGGGCCTGGCCGTCCTGGTGGCGGTGCTTGCGCACCCCGACGTCGACCTGGGCGAGGGCGTCAAGACCGACCAGGTGCAGGGCGTCGACCAGCATGCCCAGCTCGATGCCGTAGCCCACGGGGAACGGAAGCTGCTCCAGCAACGAGCGCCGGGCCGCGTACTCGCCGCCCAGCGGCTGCACGAAACCGGCCAGCTGCGGCCAGTGCATGTTCAGCAGCGGGCGCGCCATGAGCTCGGTGACCCGGCCGCCCTGCCCGGCGGTCTTGCCGGAGGCGAGCGAATCCAACTCAGTGCCCAGGGGACGGTCGTACATGCCCTTGACCAGGTCGACCCCGGGATCGGTGAGCAGCGGGCCGACGATGCCGGAGACGAAGTCCGAGGAGAACTCCTTCAGGTCGGCGTCGATGAAGCAGACGATGTCCCCGCTGGTGACCAGCAGGGAGCGCCACAGGACCTCGCCCTTGCCGGGCACGGCGGGCATGCGCGGGAGGATGTCGTCGCGGTGGACGACCCGCGCGCCGGCCGCGGCCGCGACCTCGGACGTGCGGTCGGTCGATCCCGAGTCGACGACGACGATCTCGTCGACTAGCGGGACCTGTTGCATGAGGTCATGACGGATCACGGCGACGATGTCACCGACCGTCTCCTCCTCGTTGAGCGCGGGCAGGACGACACTGACGGTCTGTCCCGAACTCCGCTTCGCGGCCATGATCCGGTGGAGCGGGCGATCAGTCGCGGACCAGGACCTGGTGGCCAGCCAGCGCTCGACTTCGTTCAGCACAGTGCGCGGCTCCTTAGCGTGCCCGCCGCTGGAAGCGGCTGTTGGGTAGGTCATCTCGCGGTTCGGACGTCTCTCTCAACTGTCCTGGTCTTCGGTTACAGTCTTGAACAACGCGGATGACCATCGCATGTCCTGGGTGGCCGCCGTTAACAACTTCATACCGCTCATCCAGAGGGGCAGAGGGATACGGCCCGATGAAGCCCCGGCAACCCTCCAGTCGGTTCTCGTAGCGATCGCTGACGATCGTCTCCGCGAGGCTCCCGACTCGGGAAGGTGCCAAATCCGTCTCACGGCGAAGTGCGTCGTGAGGAAGATGAGGAGAAAGGGCCTCGCCTCCATGGCTGCGCAGACTGTTGCAAGCACCACGAACTCCGTCGATCTGGGTCCCGCCGCGGCACTGAGCTGCCGCGAATGCGGCCACCGCGTCCCGCTCGGCCCGGTCTTCGCCTGCGAGGAGTGTTTCGGCCCGCTCGAGATCGCGTACGACTTCTCGGCCTACGAAACCGAGGAGCTCCGCAAGCGCATCGAGGCGGGACCTTCGAACATCTGGCGCTACGCCCCGCTGCTGCCCGTCCCCGCGGACGTGGCCGACAAGCCCAACATCAACCCCGGCTGGACCCACCTCGTCAAGGCCGACAACCTCGCCCGCGAGCTCGGCGTGACCGGCGGCCTGTACATCAAGGACGACTCCGGCAACCCGACGCACTCCTTCAAGGACCGCGTCGTCGCGCAGGCCATCGAGGCCGCCCGCGCCTTCGGCTTCACCACCCTCTCCTGCTCCTCCACCGGTAACCTGGCCGGCGCCGTGGGTGCCGCCGCGGCCCGGGCCGGCTTCCGCTCCTGCGTGTTCATCCCGCACGACCTGGAGCAGGGCAAGGTCGTCATGGCCGCGATCTACGGCGGCGAGCTCGTCGGCATCGAGGGCAACTACGACGACGTGAACCGCTTCTGCTCCGAGCTGATCGGCGACCCGGCCGGCGAGGGCTGGGGCTTCGTCAACGTCAACCTGCGGCCGTACTACGCGGAGGGCTCCAAGACCCTGGCGTACGAGATCTGCGAGCAGCTGGGCTGGAAGCTCCCCGACCAGCTGGTCGTGCCGATCGCCTCCGGCTCGCAGCTCACGAAGATCGACAAGGGTCTGCAGGAGCTGATCAAGCTGGGGCTCGTCGAGGACAGGCCGTACAAGATCTTCGGCGCGCAGGCCGAGGGGTGCTCGCCGGTGTCGGTGGCGTACAAGGCCGGGCACGACGTGGTCCGCCCCCAGAAGCCGGACACCATCGCCAAGTCGCTGGCCATCGGCAACCCCGCGGACGGTCCGTACGTGCTGGACATCGCGCGTCGTACCGGCGGTGCGGTGGAGGACGTGAACGACGAGCAGATCGTCGACGCGATCAAGCTGCTGGCGCGGACCGAGGGGATCTTCGCGGAGACCGCGGGTGGCGTGACGGTGGGTGTGACCCGCAAGCTGATCGCGAACGGCGTCCTCGACCCGACGAAGACCACGGTGGTGCTGAACACCGGCGACGGTCTCAAGACCCTGGACGCGGTGGCCGGTACCGGGCTCACCGCCACGATCCGTCCGAATCTGGACTCTTTCCGAGAGGCTGGCCTCGCATGAGCGTCAACGTCCGCATCCCCACCATCCTGCGCACCTACACCGGCGGCAAGGCCGAGGTGCAGGCCGAGGGTGGGACCCTCGCCGAGGTCATCGCCGATCTGGAGAAGAACCACACCGGTATCGCGGCGCGTGTTCTCGACGACCAGGGCAAGCTGCGGCGGTTCGTGAATGTGTACGTCAACGACGACGATGTGCGGTTCGAGCAGGGGCTGGAGACGGTGACGCCCGACGGGGCCGGTGTCTCCATCATCCCGGCGGTCGCCGGCGGGTGACCGTATGACTGGTCATTACCTTCGGTAACAGAAATTACCGAGTGTTCATCCGATTGCCCTCTCCGCGAGAGAAGCGGAGGGGGCAATTCTCTATGGTTGAGCACGGTACAGTTGGGGAACCTGCTACTTCCTTCATGCCGGACGCATATGAGTTCCGACTTCGGATGCGACGAGAAGTAGCCAAAATGTGTGGGTTCTTTGCGTCTTATGCTCCTTTTATGGGGCCCGACTTGCCCCGAATTCGGGTGAATTCTCACTACATTCCGGACCCCTTCCGTCCAGAATTCTCGTCCGATTGACCTGTTGCAGACGGCAGTTGGACAGATACATTCAGCCGCGGTCGACGCGTTCCGGCGCACGCCCCCAACCATGTGGGGGGTGAGGTCTGACCCGGATCCATGAAGTGTGGATCCGTGCAAGGGCCAGTAATAGGGGAGTTAGGCATGGCTCAGGGCACCGTCAAGTGGTTCAACGCGGAGAAGGGGTACGGCTTCATCGCGGTCGACGGTGGTGCGGATGTATTCGTCCACTACAGCGCGATTCAGATGGACGGCTACCGCACCCTTGAAGAGGGCCAGCGGGTCGAGTTCGAGATCTCGCAAGGTCAGAAGGGGCCGCAGGCGGACATGGTCCGTCTCGCGACTGGCTGAAGCACGCGCCGGGTAACAACAGCGTCGTTCTTCGTTCTTCTTCGGAGGGCTCGTACCCCATGGGGAGTCATGGGTACGGGCCCTTCGGCATGCGTGTACCTCCGGCGGTTGAGCAGTGTTTGTCTGCGGGTCCGGTGGGGGCGAGTGTGGTGCGCAGTTCCCCGCGCCCCTGGATGCCTGCGGCGGCCCGTGCGGCTCCGGTGGGGCCTTGGGTAGCGCGTGCAGGTGTGTTGCAGGTCGGTGCCGGGGTGGAGGGTGTCCGTCCTCGGTCCGGCGGCTCGGTCCCTTGAGTGATGCCCGGTAACGGACGCCGGCCGCTGCGGGCGGACCCCCCCACCCCGTCCCCTGCCCGCCGTACGCGGCTTGCGGCCCGCCCGGCCTCTCCCCACCCCGCGAGTCCCACCCCGACCGCAGTCGCGACGAGGCACGACACCCCGAAGCCGGCCCCGTTGACGCCCCCCGGACGACCCGCCCGGACAGCCCACCCACCCCCGCCCCGGGGGCCCGATACGCGAGAGGCGCTTGCACTCGACCATGCCGAGTGCTAATCATTGGCGTTAGCACTCTGAAGGTGAGAGTGACAAAGATGGACCGGGTCGGTGAGGCCCGCAGGCCTTGTGGGGCAAGGATCCACAGGCCGGCGAGCCGTCCGTCGCGGGCGCGGGCGCGGTCCGAAGGAATCACCCCCAGTCCTGGAGGGACCACTTCACATGGCCAAGATCATCGCGTTCGACGAGGAGGCGCGGCGCGGCCTCGAGCGCGGCATGAACCAGCTCGCGGACGCCGTGAAGGTGACGCTCGGCCCCAAGGGCCGCAACGTCGTCCTCGAGAAGAAGTGGGGCGCCCCCACGATCACCAACGATGGTGTCTCCATCGCCAAGGAGATCGAGCTCGAGGACCCGTACGAGAAGATCGGCGCCGAGCTGGTCAAGGAAGTCGCCAAGAAGACGGACGACGTCGCCGGTGACGGTACGACCACCGCGACCGTGCTCGCTCAGGCCCTGGTCAAGGAAGGCCTGCGCAACGTAGCCGCCGGCGCCAACCCCATGGCTCTCAAGCGCGGTATCGAGAAGGCCGTCGAGGCCGTCTCCGCCGCCCTGCTCGAGCAGGCCAAGGATGTCGAGACCAAGGAGCAGATCGCCTCCACGGCCTCCATCTCCGCCGCCGACACCCAGATCGGCGAGCTCATCGCCGAGGCGATGGACAAGGTCGGCAAGGAAGGCGTCATCACCGTCGAGGAGTCCCAGACCTTCGGTCTGGAGCTGGAGCTCACCGAGGGTATGCGCTTCGACAAGGGCTACATCTCGGCGTACTTCGCCACCGACATGGAGCGGATGGAGGCGTCGCTCGACGACCCCTACATCCTCATCGCCAACTCCAAGATCGGCTCCGTCAAGGACCTGCTCCCGCTCCTGGAGAAGGTCATGCAGTCGGGCAAGCCGCTGCTGATCATCGCCGAGGACGTCGAGGGCGAGGCCCTGTCGACCCTGGTCGTCAACAAGATCCGCGGCACCTTCAAGTCCGTCGCCGTCAAGGCCCCGGGCTTCGGTGACCGCCGCAAGGCGATGCTGAACGACATCGCCATCCTCACCGGCGGCGAGGTCATCTCCGAGGAGGTCGGCCTCAAGCTGGAGAACACCACCATCGACCTCCTGGGCCGCGCCCGCAAGGTCGTCATCACCAAGGACGAGACCACCATCGTCGACGGTGCCGGCTCCTCCGAGCAGGTTCAGGGCCGGGTCAACCAGATCCGCGCCGAGATCGAGAACAGCGACTCGGACTACGACCGCGAGAAGCTCCAGGAGCGCCTGGCGAAGCTCGCCGGTGGCGTCGCCGTCATCAAGGCCGGTGCCGCGACCGAGGTCGAGCTCAAGGAGCGCAAGCACCGCATCGAGGACGCCGTTCGCAACGCGAAGGCGGCCGTCGAGGAGGGCATCGTCGCCGGTGGTGGCGTGGCCCTCATCCAGGCCTCCTCGGTCTTCGAGAAGCTGGACCTGGAGGGTGACGAGCTGACCGGCGCCAACGCCGTGAAGCTGGCCCTGGAGGCCCCGCTCAAGCAGATCGCCGTCAACGGTGGTCTCGAGGGTGGCGTCATCGTCGAGAAGGTGCGCAACCTGCCCGTCGGCCACGGCCTGAACGCCGCGACCGGTGAGTACGTCGACATGATCGCCGAAGGCATCATCGACCCGGCGAAGGTCACGCGCTCTGCCCTGCAGAACGCCGCCTCCATCGCCGCGCTGTTCCTCACCACCGAGGCCGTCATCGCCGACAAGCCGGAGAAGGCGGGCGCTGCCCCGGCCGGCGGCGGCATGCCGGGCGGTGACATGGACTTCTGATCGACCCCTGGCCGCCAGGCCTGACGGTTGATCAACGTCCTTGCCGGGGGCGGCACTTCCTGGAAACAGGAGGTGTCCGCCCCCGGGCTTTTCTTGCGCTATGCTTGATCACGAGCCGCCCGACGTGAACTCCCGTCGGTCGACTACGCGTTGGTGGTCCAAGGAAAGACGCCCCGCTTCCTGCGGGGAGATGCAGGTGCAAGGCCTGCCCGGCGCTCCACAAGAAGCCCGCCCCGCACTCGTGGGGCGGGCTTCTGACGTGCGTGGCCGGGGTTTCAGGTGCGTGGGCAAGGGTCCTGCGGAGTTGTCCCCCGCGTCAGGGGGAGCCTCTTTCAAGTGTCGCCAGTTCTCCATGGAACCCGCTCTGCCGGTGACGCTGTGTGGTTGCCTGGGTGAATAATCCCCCGTATGGATCAGGGACTTGCGGCGTTGCTCGGTGCAACGGTGGGCGTTATCGGCACGGTTGCGGCGTCCGCGATGTCCAGCGGCGCGACTCGGCGGCAGTTGGAGGGGCAAGCCAAGGTCGAGCACGCTCAATGGCGCAGACATCTGCGGCGAGACGCGTACAGCGCCTTCCTAGCGCCGGCCAACGAGTCCCGCAGCGCTCTGAAGATGGCTGGACGAGCGCTGATCGGCGATGCCTCAGATGTGGCGGAGGCTGATCGGCGGCTCCAGATTGCGCAAGATCAGTTGGTTCTGGTGCAGGCAGCTTGGGCCAGCCTCGCAGTCGAGGGACCCGATTCAGTGGAGCAGGCCGCTCACAGCGTTCACGTAGGGCTCCACTCAATGCATACGACCCTTCTCGCTTGGCGCGACTCCCTGGGCGCTCCGGATCTCAACGTCAACTTCGTTGAGCGTCACGCCGTCGAGGTGACCATGGTCTCCGAGCGTCTCGGCAGCTTCACGTCGGCGGCGCGGGCGGCCTTGGACGACACAGACCTTCCGTCAGGCAAGCGCGGCTGAGGGTTCGGCACAGACCGCGGCGGTCGGAACATCGGTACAGCCGTCGGCGCTGAGAGAACCGGCCACCCCCCTTCACCCGCCCGCTCGGCGCAACGGAAGAAGCCCACACCATCCGCTTCCAAGCCGACGACCCGCGCGCACTGGTCAGCGCACTCCGCCAGCCCTCCTGAGCACACCAACATGGTGGAGTCGTCAAGGTGTGTGAGTCGTCGAGCATGGCTGGCGTCACAGGGGCGATCGGAAATGAAGCGACGGTCGGGGCGGTTGACTCCTGGGTACTGTCCATGCGCATGCACATACCGAGGAGTACCTCCACGTGACCGCCTCCGCCACCTCTCCGGCCGCCTCCCGGGCCGCCGAGATCCTCTCCCGTCCGGTCCACATCAACGGCCTGACCGTCCCGAACCGCATCGCGATGGCGCCCATGACCCGGATGTTCTCCCCGGGCGGCGTCCCCGGTGACGACGTGGCGTCGTACTACTCCCGCCGGGCGGGAGCCGGGGTCGGTCTGATCGTCACCGAGGGCACCTACATCGGCCACGAGTCGGCCGGCAACAGCGGCAGCGTCCCGCGGTTCCACGGTGAGGAGCAGCTGGCGGGCTGGGCGAAGGTCGCCGAGCAGGTGCACGCGGCGGGCGGCACCATCGTCCCGCAGCTGTGGCACATCGGCATGGTGCGTGAGCAGGGCCAGCCGCCCTACGCCGACGCCCCCGCGGTCGGCCCCTCCGGCATCCGTCCCGGCGCCGACGAGCCCACCGGCAGGGCGATGACCCAGCGCGACCTGGACGACGTCATCGGTGCGTTCGCCGAGGCCGCGGCCGCCGCAGAGCGCATCGGCTTCGACGGTGTGGAGATCCACGGCGCCCACGGCTACCTCGTCGACCAGTTCCTGTGGGCGGGCACCAACCGCCGCACCGACGCCTACGGCGGTGACCCCGTCGCCCGTACGAAGTTCGCGGCGGAGATCGTCGCAGCAGTACGCGAGACGGTGTCGCCGGAGTTCCCGATCATCTTCCGCTACTCGCAGTGGAAGCAGGAGGCCTACAAGGCGCGGCTCGCCGAGACGCCGGAGGAGCTGGAGGCGATCCTCGCCCCGCTCGCCGCGGCCGGTGTCGACGCCTTCCACGCCTCCACCCGCCGCTACTGGCTCCCCGAGTTCGACGGCTCCGACCTCAACCTCGCCGGCTGGACCAAGAAGCTCACCGGCAGGACCACCATCACCGTCGGCTCGGTCGGCCTCGACGGCGACTTCATCCGCGGCTTCGCGGGCGAGGGCTCCCCGGTCAAGGGCATCGACGACCTGCTCGACGCCCTGGAGCGCGAGGAGTACGACATGGTCGCCGTCGGCCGGGCACTGCTCCAGGACCCCGAGTGGGCCACGAAGGTACTGGCCGGCCGCTTCGACGAACTTCAGCCGTACGACGCGTCCGCGCTGAAGTCGTTGAGCTGACGGCACAAGGCTCCCCGGCTTGGTTGACTCGGTCAAGGGACGTGGGCTGGAGTGAGGCGAAGCAGCCCCGACCTGTGAGGAGTTCGACCGATGACGTCAGCCGAGGGTCTCGAGGTACGCACCGCGGCCGGTGCCGTGCGCGGGCGGGCCGAGGACGGACTGGTGGTCTTCCGGGGGATCCCGTTCGCCGAACCGCCGGTGGGCGAGGCGCGGTTCCAGGCGCCACGGCCCGTGCAGGGCTGGGAGGGGACCCGGGAGGCGTACGACTTCGGGCCCCCGCCCCCGCAGGAGTCCGCCTTCCAGGCGCGCGCGGGGGCGCTGGAGACGCCCACCGGCGACGACTGGCTGACGGTCAACGTCTGGACGCCCGGCACGGACCCGGCGGCCCGCCGCCCGGTGATGGTGTGGATCCACGGCGGCGCCTACAAGCTGGGCCACTCCGGCAGCCCCGGCTACGACGCCCAGCACCTCGCGCGCGCCGGTGAGCTGGTCGTCGTGACCCTCAACTACCGCCTCGGCATCGAGGGATTCGCCCTGCTGGAGGGGGCGCCCGCGAACCGGGGGCTGCTGGACCAGGTCGCGGCGCTGGAGTGGGTGCGGGACAACATCACGGCGTTCGGCGGGGACCCCGGGCAGGTCACGGTGTTCGGGGAGTCGGCCGGGGCCGGGTCGGTGGCCTCGCTGCTGGCGATGCCGAGCGCGCGGGGGCTGTTCGGGCGGGCCGTCGCACAGAGCGTGCCCGGCACGTACTTCTCCGCCGAACTCGCCCGGGACATAGCCGTGGAGATCGGCAAGGAGGCGGGGCTGGCGCCGACCGCCGCCGCGCTGTCCGCCGTGGATCCGCGGGAACTCCCCGCGGCCGGGGAGCGGTTGAGCGCGCGGATGCGCGAGTACGACGACCGGTGGGGGCAGGTGGCACCCACGGCGACGCCGTTCGCACCGGTCGTCGACGGCGAGGTGCTGCCCATGACCCCCTGGGAGGCGCTGGCGGCGGGGGCGGCGCGGGACGTGGAACTGCTCGTCGGGCACAACCGCGACGAGTACCGGCTCTTCCTCGCCCTCGGTGAGCAGCTCGGCCGGATCACCGAGGAACAGGCGGCCGCGGCGCTGCGGATCTTCGCGCCGGGCCCGGACGGCGAGCGCTCCTACCGCGAGGCATTCCCGGACGCCACCCCGACCGGACTCCACGAACGCGTGCAGACGGACTGGCTGTTCAACATCCCCTCCCTGCGGCTGGCCGAGGCGCAGACCGCGGGCGGTGGCCGAGCCCACCTCTACGAACTGACCTGGCCGGCACCGGCGTTCGGCGGTGCGCTCGGTGCCTGTCACGGCCTGGACATCCCGCTGCTGTTCGGCACCTACGATGCGGACCTCGGGAATCTGCTGTTCGCGGGGACCGGGGTGCCGGACGAGGCGAGGGCACTGACCGCGCGCTTCCAGGCGGCGTGGACGGGCTTCGCGCGGACCGGGGACCCGGGATGGCCGGTGTACGACGGCGAGGGGCGCGCCACTCAGGTCCTGGACGCCACGCCGGAGGTGCGGCCGTACCCGGAGGAGGTCTCGCGGCGGCTGTGGGAGGGGTACGACTTCGCGGCACTGCCGCTGCTCAAGTAGGTTCCCGGGCTCTCGGGCGTTCGGGCTCTAGAGATTGCCGAGCGGCTCGATGTCGACCCGCACCGGGGTGCCCCACACCCGCAGCACCTCGTAGTCGGTGAACTCGTGGACGAGCCGGTACGCCATCGCGGCGCGCGGTCCGCGGCGCTGGGCGTTGATGTACAGCTCGGCCTCGTGCCGGTCCCGCCTCGGCGTCCCGCACAGCTGCCACTCCTGGCCGGTCCACAGCTCCGGCAGCCAGCGCTGCTGGGGCTGGGGGCGGTCCTCGCGGACGCCGTAGCGGGAGGGAGTGGGTTCGGCGGAGCGGGGGCGCGCGGCGGGGCCGTTGATCTCGGCGCGGCGGGCCGCTCTGCGCCGGGTCTCGCACAGCAGGCACAGGTCGGGGGCGTTCTCGTCGACCGGGCCGTTCGGGTGCTCGGCGCAGCGGGTGGTGGGGACGGCGGTGGTGACGGTGGTCTCCAGCAGCTCCAGGGCCCGCTTGAGGTCGGTCCTGACCTCGTGCAGCTTGGCGTCCGGGGCGTCGCCGGAGAGCGACTCGCCGTGCTCGCCGAGGAGACGGAGGGCGCGGCCCAGGGCGGTGAGCTGGGCGTGGTTCATGGGTGGCTCCGGTTGTCGTGGGGGCCGGCTTCAGCTGCTGCGTCCGACCTTCAGCACATGCACGGTGACGGTGGGTCCGTCCGGCCGGTACAGCACGCGCCAACTTCCGACGTGCAGCCGTTAGTAGCCGGAAGTTCCCAGGGCCCGGGCCGCATCGGGACGGGGATCCTCGGCGAGGGCACGTACTGCCATGGCAGTCGCCTTGGCACCTACCGGATCGAGGACGCGGAGCCGTCGGAACTCGTTCATGGCATGGTTCTCCCACACCACCGTCTACGTCACGAAGCGGCCTCACGAGCGCGCGCCTCGGCGATGTCCGCCTCGTCACGTAGCCGCTGCAGCTCTTCCAGTTCGCTTATCGGGATGAGTGCCGCGGCGGGCTTGCCGTACTCGGTGATCAGGATCTGCTCCTGTCCGTGCCGGACCCGGCCGACCAGTTGGCCGAGCTGGTTGCGGGCTTCGACGAGCGGATACGTGTCCATGGGAAAACTGTACACACCGGCGGGTGTGTGCGCTGCCTTCCCCGACGGAGCCGGGATGGGGTAGGCCGTCATGCGTACGTGCGCTCTTCTCGCTTCTGGGACATCGCGGCCCGGATCTCGTTCGCGCGGGCGTGGACCACTGGGGCGGACGGGAGTGTGGTGGGGCGCGCGGGGGCGTATCCGTCCCGGCAGCCGTTGCAGACGCCCCCCGGCAGGGCCTCCGGAGGCCCGGGCACTCTGCACTCCGCGCACTCCAGGATCCGGTGGGGCGCTTGGGGAAGCGGCAGCTCCGGGGGCATTTTGTCGGTCAGGCGGCGGCGGAGCAGGGCGGCCGGGTGGTGGACCGGGGTCGGCAGCCCGCTGGTCAGGGCGTGGCGTACGACGTCCTCGCTCACCCCCCGGGCGAACCACTCCGTCACCAGCGGGGCGAGGGCCGCGCAGTCGGCGGCGGAGAGGGAGAGCGAAGGGGTCTCGCGGCCCAGCGCGGCGAGGAGGATGTGGGCGCGGGAGCGGGTGGGCGGGCGGCTCGGTGGGTCCTGCGGTACGTCACCCCGCGTGAAGGCGGCCCACCAGTCATCCTCCCGTGCGGTACGGGAGAACCACGATCGGGTGATCCAGCGATGCCCTCCGGAAGCGGAGTCCAGGCGTTCGCGCCCCCGGCGCAAGTGGCCTGCCCGCTGAAGGCGGTTGAGGGCCGTGCCGAGGGCGCACTGTCCGTATGGCAGCTGCTTGGCCAGCGTCTTTACGGAGATGTCGGCGCCCTCGGGGAGGCGGTCCAGGTACGCGGCGATGGCGGCTTCGCGAGGTGGGAGGTGGGCGAAGTCGTGCGCGGCGCGGGGGCGTTGGTCCGGGACGGAGCGTTTGCCGTACCCCGGGTTCGCCATGGGGTGCTGGGATGCGTGCGCGG
This sequence comes from Streptomyces sp. NPDC102270, assembly GCF_044766405.1. NCBI lineage: Bacteria > Bacillati > Actinomycetota > Actinomycetes > Kitasatosporales > Streptomycetaceae > Streptomyces > Streptomyces sp. NPDC102270. The sequence continues at coordinate 72,999 of NZ_JBIWLX010000002.1, forward strand.
GCAGGAGGGCAGGACTAAGATTGGCGTCAGCCACGGGATCCCCTTGAGATCTCGTTGGTCAAGCCCCCGCAGGTGTTGCTAGCACCTGACGGGGGCTGTTCGTTATGCGGGCACGCTAGACGATCGTGACTGTGCGTGGCAAGCCGGTCGCTTCACGTCAACAAGCGGGGTGGGTGGGCGGGTTGGGGCCCTCCACCCATTCCTTGAAAAGAGGGCTCGGAGCTGGAGGCTTGAGCTTCGGGACCGGTCAGCCCATGCTCTTGGCGCCGTCCAGGGATTCGCGGATGATGTCGGCGTGACCCGCGTGCTGGGCGGTCTCGGCGGCGATGTGCAGCAGCACCCTGCGGGCCGACCAGCGGGCCCCGGGCTCGTTCCAGGGCGCCTTGGGCAGCGGGTGAGAGACGTTCAGGTCGGGCAGGGCGGTGACGAGTTCGTCGGTGCGGCGGGCCGTCTCGTCGTAGTCGGCCAGCACGCCGGCCAGCGTCTCGCCGGGCTGCATCCGGAACTCGTCGGCCCGCCGGGCGAAGTCTTCCTCGGTCATCGCGCTGAAGTCGGGCATGGCCGCGGGGCCGTTGAGGATGAAGTCCGCCCAGTTCCGCTCCACCGACGTGACGTGCTTGATCAGGCCGCCCAGACAGAGTTCGCTGGCGGTGGTCCGCTGCCCGGCCTGCTCGTCGGTGAGATCGCGGGTCGTGAAGCGTAGGAAGCGCCGGCTGTGGGCCAGCGCCTCAAGCAGGTCGGTGCGCTCGTCGGTGGTGGTGGCGGTGGTGTGTGTGGTGTCGGTCATGGGACCACGCTAGGAGCCGTATAGGTCAGATCCTGACCTCTACGACCGCCTCGACGAAGGCGGACCATGACTCCGGCCGGAGCATGAGCTTCGGGCCGTGGGGGGTCTTGGAGTCGCGGACGGGGACGGTGGTGGGATGACCGTCGGATACTTCGAGGCAGTCGCCGCCTGTGCCGCCGCTGTACGTCGACTTGCGCCAGCGGGCGATTTCGAGGCAGTCGTTTCCGCCGCCGCCGCTGTAGCTCGACTTGTGCCAGGTGGCTGTACTCAGGTCGTGGTCAGGAATGTTCCTCATGGCTGTAATCCTGCGCCAACGACTCGATCAGGACCAGGGACTTCTCCTGCGAGAGCGCGGAGGCCACGAGGAGATCGAACGTGAACCTCAGTTGGGAGACGGTGGCCGGGTCGTCCTCCAGCCGGCCGGTGCCGACCCCCTCGAAGTAGACCAGCGGAGGTGCCTCCTCGAACTCCATCAGCTTCAGGGCACCGTCCATCGCCGCGTGCGCTCCCGCGCTGAGTGGCAGAACCTGCACGATGACCCGGTTCCGGCGGGCCAGGCCGGCGATGTGGCGCAGAGCCTCCGCCATTACCGCCCGGCCACCGGTCTCCCGGCGCATCGCTGCCTCGTCAAGCACTGCCCACAACACCGGCTTTGTTGGATGGTCGAGCAGACGGATTCGTTCCAACCGGCCGTCCACCCACTCGTCGATGGTCTCCTCCGGTGCCGTCGGATCGTACGCACGGTTCACGGCACGTGCGTACGCGGACGTCTGCAGCAGGCCAGGGATCAGGAGCGGCGCGTATTGCCTGATCGCCGTGGCTTGAGCCTCGGCCTCCGCCGCCTCCGCGAAGTCCTCCAGGTACTTGGACTTGGCCGCTGCCGCGCAGTTCCGCTGGAAGAACCCGTCGGTTCCGAGTACCTCGTCCAGCTGTCGCGCGACATCCGGTTGCATCCTCCGCGTACCCGCCTCCAACTGCCCCACGAACGACCCGCTCACGAACAGCCGTTGCCCCAGCTCCTCCTGGCTCAGCCCCGCCTTCTCCCGCGCGTGCCGCAACTCCGCGCCCAGCAGCGCCCTCGGTGACGACGACGGGTCCAGATCCTTCGGTCCTGCCATGCCCAGCTCCCGATCCAGCAGACGAGGTTGTTGGGACGCCCTGTCTGGCCAGGTTAGAGCCGCACCCGACACGCTGTGTTGCGAATCACCAACCCTGCGTGCCGATGGAGGAAGCGTGCGGTCCACCCAAGAAGTCCTGGAGTCCCTGCGGGAGGCACTCACCGGCGTAGGCGTCGTGTTGCCGTCCCTCGCGGTCGACCCCCTCACCGGCGCCGGTGGCGAGCCCTTCCCGCTGGTCGACCTGGGGCGCTGCAACGTACGGACGGCCGAGCGGCTGGCGTCCGTACTGCGCGGGGAGCGGCCGCCGGTGGGGTCGTACGTCGTCGACGAGCGGGACGGGCGCGTGGGGGAGGTGATGGGACACCTGGGCGGAAGAGTCCAGCTCAGGCCCCTCGGTGGCGGGCGGGAGTGGGACTGTCCACCGGAGTCCACCGGGCCCGCCCCACAGGCCGACGTACTACGGGCCAGGGCGCGGAAGGCCAACAGGGAGGGACGGCTGCCCTGTTGAATGAACCATGCCTCTCCTGGACGCCCTCGCTCGCTTCAACGACGCCCACCCGTGGTCCCACAACGCCCACTTCCACCCGTGGCTCATGCGCCAGTTGCCCCGCCGCTTCGACCGCGCCGTGGACGTCGGCTGCGGTTCCGGCGACCTGGCCCGGCTGCTGGCCACGCGCGCGAGACAGGTCCACGGCATCGACGTCGACGAGCGAATCATCGACAAAGCAGGGGAGTTGACCGGCCCCGATCTCCCCGTCACCTTCTCCGTCGCGGACGCGCTGTCGTACGACGAAGGTGCCCCCTACGACGTCATCACCTGCGTCGCCGTACTCCACCACCTTCCCCTGACCGAGACCCTCACCCGCTTCCGGCAACAGCTGGCCCCCGGTGGAACGCTGGTGATCGTCGGGCTGACGCGAGAAGACACCCGCGTCCAGACACTCCTCGGCCTCGCGTCCGTACCGCTCAACCTGGTCACCGGGTGGGTCAAGAACAGGGGACGCAGGGCACCACGGCGTCCCGTCGCGATGACCGCCCCGACCCGGCCGGCCGACGTCCCCCACACCGAGTTCGTCCGGGAAGCCCGCCGCATCCTCCCCGGGGTCCGGCTGCGGCGGCGGCTCTTCTGGCGATACACCCTCGTCTGGAAAAAGGTGCGCGGGGATGTCGATCCAGGCAGGCTCTGAACGACGCAGGGGTGAGAGAGCACGACATCCCACGAGAGGTGAAGGCCATGCCCAAGGTCCGGGTCCACAACGTGACGATCTCCCTCGACGGCTTCATGGCCGGTCCGAACCAGCGACTGGACGCCCCGTTCGGCGACGGCGTCGGCTGGGGCGACGAGCTGCACAGCTGGTTCATCTCCGCGTCCGAGGACGCGGCCGCGGGGAAGACCGGGACCGACGTCGACCACTTCGTCCGCGGTGATCAGAACATCGGCGCCACGATCATGGGGCGGAACATGTTCGGTCCGCAGCGCGGGCCGTGGGAGGACGAGTCCTGGCAGGGCTGGTGGGGCGAGAACCCGCCCTACCACCACGACGTCTTCGTCCACACCCACCATCTGCGCCCGGCACTGGAGATGGCCGGCGGCACCACCTTCCACTTCACCGACGAGCCGCCGGAGGCGGTCCTGCGGCGCGCCTTCGACGCCGCGGACGGCAAGGACGTCCGGATCGGCGGCGGGGCGGCGGTCATCCGGCAGTATCTGCGCGCCGGACTGATCGACGAACTGCACGTGGCGATCGCGCCGCTCCTCATCGGCCGCGGCGAGCGGCTGCTCGACGACCTGGGCGAGGGGATCGACGGCTACCGCGTGTCCGAGCTGGTCAGCTCGCCGAACGTGACCCACGCGCGGCTCGTCCGCCGCTGAACACGTCCTGCTAGCGGGTCCTCGCCGCCAGCGCCGCCCGCAGGTGGCCCCCCGTCTCCTCCAGCAGCCGGGCCGCCGTGGGGCCGTCCACGTCGGCCAGGATCGTCAGGATCGCGTTCTTGACCTCGCCGTCCGTCGCGGCCAGGGCGCGCTCGACCTCCTCGTCGTCGGCGCCGGTGGCCAGGGCGACGATACGGCGGGAGCGGGCGCGCAGCTTGTCGTTGGAGGCGCGGACATCGACCATCAGGTTTCCGTAGGTCTTGCCGAGCCGGATCATCGTGATCGTCGACAGCATGTTGAGGACGAGCTTCTGGGCGGTGCCGGCCTTGAGGCGGGTGGAGCCGGTGAGCAGTTCGGGGCCGACGACGACCTCGATGCCGTGATCGGCCGCGGCCGCCAGCGCGCTGCCCGCGTTGCAGGACAGGCCGACCGTCAACGCCCCCTGCGCGCGGGCGTGTTGAACCGCGCCCACGGCATACGGGGTACGGCCGGACGCGGACACCCCGACCACCGTGTCCAGGGTGGTCACCGCGAGCCCATCGAGGTCGGCCCGCGCCAGCTCCGCGGAGTCCTCCGCCCCCTCGACGGACGTGACCAGGGCCCCGGGGCCACCCGCGATCAGGCCCACGACCTGCGCCGGGTCCGTGTTGAAGGTCGGCGGGCACTCGGAGGCGTCCAGTACGCCGAGGCGTCCGGCGGTGCCGGCACCGGCGTAGATCAGCCGGCCGCCACGGGCCATCCGGTCGGCGATCGCGTCGATGGCGGCGGCGATCCCGGGCAGCTGCCGGGACACCGCGGCGGGCACGGAGGTGTCCTCGCCGTTCATCAGCCGGGCGATGTCGAGGGTCGGCAGCCGGTCGATGTCGGCGAGCTCGGGCCGGAAGGCCTCGGTGGTCAGTGACTCCAGCTGAGCTTGCAGATCACGGGGGTCGGAGGTGGAGGTCATGGAAATCGGCTCTTTCTTCGTCACCGACGTCTGGCGGGTGGGGCGTGTCTACTGCCAGCCGTGTTTACCGGCGGTGCCGGTGCGCCAGTGCCTCATAGGACGCGGAGAGCGCCGGCGCCGCCGTCTCGTACGTCCGCTGCGCCACCCCCACGAACAGGCAGTCCACCACCAGCAGCTGACTGGTCCGGGACGACATCGCGGCCGGCCGCAGCTCACTCTCCCGCGCCGTGGACGTGGTCAGCACCTGGTCGGCGTACTGCGCCACCGGCCCGTCCGGCCGCCCGGTGATGGCGACGGTCGTGGCCCCGTGCTCGAACGCGACCCGCAGCGGCTCGATGACATCCCCGGTCGAGCCCGAGTGCGTGATCGCGATCGCGACATCCCCGGCCCGTAGCTGCACGGCGTTCGTCACCGCGAGGTGCGGGTCGCTGTGCGCCTGCGCTATCAGCCCTATTCGCAGCAGCTTCTGTGTGAGGTCCTGCGCGACGAGCCCCGAGGCCCCCACGCCGTACACGTCGATCCGCCGCGCCGAGGCCGTCGCGGCGACCGCCGCCCCCAGCTGCACGGTGTCGAGACCGGCCGCCGTGTCCGCGAGGGTCTGCTGCTCGTCGTAGGCGAGCTTGGCGACCACGTCCGCGATCGGATCGTCCACCGCGATGTCCGTGGTGATCGCGGGCGACCGCCCGGACTGCTGCTGCGCGGCCAGCCCGGCGAGGGCGAGCCGCAGGTCGCGGTAGCCGGGGTAGCCGAGGATCCGGGCCGTTCGCACCACCGTGGCCTCACTCGTCCCCGTGAGCTCGGCGAGGCCCGTGACGGTGAGTGCCGCGCACCCCGCGGGGTCCTTCGAGACGGCCTCGGCGACCCGCTGCATGGAACGGGTCATGGACGGACCCAGCGTGCGCACCTTCGAGGCGAGAGCGCTGCCGAAAATTTCCTTCACTTCCTGGGGCACGCCTGAAAGATATTTTCGGCCCGGGCCGGTGGTCAAGAGCGCGCACAATGGCTCCATGGAGTCCATTGGTCCACTTGAGCAGGCCCTGCACACCGCCCGCGCCCGTGTCCTCGCCGATCTGGCCGCGGGGGAGGTCGCCGCGCCCGACGTGGTGTCGCTGGTCGAGGACTCCGTAGTACAGCGCCGCTGGTGGGTGGAGCAGTGGCCCGAGGGCGCGGAATTCGTGCCGGGGCTGGTCGCCCAGGACGTCCAGGACGCGCTGCTCGAACGCTACGGCCGCTGGCCCCTGTGCCCGGTGTGCGGCTCCGGTGACCCGCACGCCCTGGAGGTCGAGCCGGAACTGGGCCCCGATCCGCACTGGGTGTGCCACAAGGCGGGCGTGAAGGTGGCGGCGGTCGGCTCGCTCGGGACCGCGGCGGGCGGGAGCGCCCCCTCGTGACCGTCTACGTCGACCCACCCACCTGGCCGGGCCACGGCCGCATGTGGTCCCACCTGGTCAGCGACACCTCTTTCGAGGAACTCCACGCGTTCGCCGAGGAGGTGGGCGTCCCCAGGCGTGCCTTCGAGCGCGACCACTACGACATCCCGTCACACCGGTACGCCGATGTCGTCGCCGCGGGCGCGGTGGAGGTGAGCAGTCGGGAGGTGGTGCGGCTGCTCACGGGTGCGGGACTGCGGCGACCCAAAGGCCGCGCGTGGTCAACCGGCCCCGCCGGAAAGGACGTACAGCCGTAGCCCCGGCTCCGCCTCCCCGTACGTCTGCTCCTCCTCCACGGTCGCCCGGACGAATCCGGCGCGGGCGATGACCCGCTGCGAGGCCGCGTTGTCGGGCTCGATGGTGGCGCAGAGGCTGCGCACGTCGTCGCGGGCCAGGGCCCAGTCGCTCAGGGCGCGCAGGGCCTCCGTGGCGTAGCCCTGGCCTCGGGCGCTCTCGGCGAGGTCGTAGCCGACCTCCGCTCGGCCGTCCTCGTCCGGGGCGCCGTGGAAGCCCATGCCGCCGATCGCCCGGCCGTCCTCCCGCCGTACGAGGACGAAGAGGCCGAACTCCGGGCGGTGGACGCCCGCCTCGTAGGCCTTGATGGTCATGCCGGCGGCCTCGCGGGTGCCCTCGAATGGGCCGTCCCCGACCCACTCGAAGTCCCCGTCGCCGCCTGCGGCCAGTTCGGCGGCGGACGCGGGCGTGACGCCCTGGAGAGTCAGGCGTTCGGTGGGCAGGACCAGGTTGTTGCTCCAGCGCCACTGGGTGCGCGGGGCGCGGCCGGGCAGGTCGCCGCGGCCGGTGGCCCACAGGAGGGTGCGCCACGGGTCGGGGCCGGGCTGGACCTCGGGGAAGATCCGCGTCAGGACGTACTCGGGGAGCCGGGCGGGGGGCTCGTACGGCAGGCCCAGTCCGGCCGCGATGTCGTACGTGTGCAGCAGGACCTCGGCGATGCCCATCGCGGCGAAGCCCACGCGGTTCGCGCTGCGGAAGGGGTACGGGTGGAAGGCGCGGACCTCGCGCGGGGTGGTGCGGATCGTGGCGGCGAAGAGGGTGCCCGCCGTCTCGATCACCTGGAGGGCGCCCTCGGCGTCCGTGCCGTCGTCGAGGTGGATCTCGAAGGGGACCCACCTGTCCTGTGCTCGGCCCGCCAACTGCCCCGCGTACGCGATCAGGTTGCTCGCGATGTGCTCGGCCGTCTTCAGACAGCTCCACTCCACCCGGCCGGCCGGTACCCCGGACCAGTCCCGGTCCACCGCCGCCCGCAGCACCGCCACCGCGTCCGCGACGGCCTCCGTCACCCGTTCCGCGCCCATGTCTGCCATGCGGGCAGGCTAAGGCGCCGGGCGCCCTAGAGCGACAGCATTTCCAGCTCCGAGGTGAGGTTGTAACGGGCCGTGGCCTCCCATTCCCGTTCCCCGTACGGCGTCCTGAACAGCCGGGGCAGTTCGAGCAGTTGACGCAGGACCGCGGACCGGCCCGCGCGGAAGGCGTCGGTCGGGACGAAGCCGTACTCCTCGCGGACGGCGGCCGTGTAGGCGGCGTACGCGGAGGGCGGGGCGGCGAGGATCGCGAGGTCGGCGTCGCAGAGGACCTGGCCGTCGCGGTCGTCGTCGGCGGGATCGTGGTCGGTGGTGAGACGGACCAGGCGGGCGACCTCGGCCGTGCCTCGCTGGGTGAGTCCGGCCTCCGGGAGGGCGCGTTCGGCGAGACGGGCGGAGCGCTCCTCGTTCTCCGAGCGGTCCGGGAGGTAGACGGCGTCGTGGAACCAGGCCGCGAGACGCACCAGGTCCGGGTCGTCCGCGTACTCCTGCAGTACGTCGATGTGGTCGAGGACCGCCGTCAGGTGGGAGAGCGTGTGGTAGCGCCGCTGCGGCTCCTGCCAGCGGCCGAGGAGGTTGTCGGCGTACGGCGCCGGGTCGGGGCCGTCACCGGCCCGGGCGCTCTCCAGAGCACGGACGAAACGGTCGCGGAGGTCGTCGAGATCGGCCATGGCCTCATTGTCCCGCGCGTCAGCCGTTCGCGGGGTGCACTGGTGAGGGGGGCCCTGTATCGGCGTATTCTGGAATTGGACTAGACCTGTAAGGCCTGAAAGACCTGTCAGACCTGTAGCCGCCCGAGACCGTCGACGAATGGGGTCCCATGAGCAAGCGTGCAGTCCTGGAGGTGATCGCCCTCGACGCCGAGGACGCGATCGCCGCCCAGGCCGGAGGCGCGGACCGGCTGGAACTGGTGACCGACATGGCGGCGGACGGTCTGACGCCGGCGGTCGCGACGGTCGCGGAGATCCGGGGGGCCGTGGACATCTCGCTGCGGGTGATGCTGCGGTTGTCGGGCGGGTTCGGCGCCGGGGACGTCTCGCGGGTGGTCCGGGCGGCGGGGGAGATGCGGGACACCGGGGCCGAGGAGTTCGTGCTGGGGTTCCTGCACACGGACGGCGAGGTGGACCTGAGGGCCGTGGAGCGGGTCGTCGGGGCGCTGGACGGGTGCCGCTGGACCTTCCACCGGGCCATCGACCACGCGGCGGACCGGGACGCCCTGCGCAAGCAGCTGGCCGATCTCCCGGGTCTGGACACCTACCTCACCGCAGGCTCGGCGGCGGGCGTCGACGAGGGGCTCCCGGTGCTCCTCGCGGAGGCGTCGAGGGCGGGGGACCCGGGATACGAGCCCCAGCTCCTGGTCGGCGGAGGCCTACGACTGGACCACGTCCCGAGACTCCGGGCGGCAGGCATCGACGCCTTCCACATCGGCGGGGCGGCGAGGCCGGAGGGCTGGGGGGTGCCGGTGTCGGCGGAGGCGGTTGCGGAGTGGCGGCGGGCGCTGGATCTGGGGTGAGGGGGCGGGCCTGGAACCGGCCAAGGCGCAGGGCGGTCTCGATGTGCGGCTCCACCGCGGGGGCCCAGGGCCGGCTCCACCGCGTGGGCGCGAGGCCCTAGCTCTTCAGAGGGTGCAGACACAGAGAGGTGTCGTCGTGCTCGCTGTATTCCAGGTCGGCGATGTAGCCCCCCGAGGCGCAGGTGGCGTCCACGGGCGCATCGACGCGGAACTGCGCGTCGCCGGAGCCGCAGCCCACCTTCTCGAGATCCTGGTCGGCCCAGGTGCCGTTGTTGCGTGCGCACGAGCCGACCGTCAGGTTCTGATGGCCGCCGGAGCCTGTCGGCAGCCCGACGGGCCCCGCCACAAGGCCGATGACCAACAGCACCGTGAACGCGAACACCGCCAGGCCGAGCAGTCCCACCGGGATCAGTGCGAGGATCCCGGCGGGCCGCCTGAACACCGGCTTGCCGGGATCCAGCGGCGGCCGGAACCCCGCCGTGACCGGCTCGGGTATGCGCCGGATGCCGGACAGCGCGCCGAGGTTGGCCAGCAGGGTGAAGGGCGTCATCAGCAGCGACAGCGGACCCCACCAGCCCAGCACCATCGTGTCCGCCTGCATGTCCCTGTAGCTCGCCAGCGCGCAGGTGCGGCAGAACATCCCCTCGCGCTTCAGGAACCGCATGATCACCAGCATCCCCTGGTGACCGCGGATCGTCACCGGCGCGGCGGGCGCCGCCCCGCAGATCTGACAGGCCACCGGCCCCGGTCCGCCCGCCCCCGGCTGCCCGCCGCCGTACTGCTGCGGCCACCCGGGGGCGGGCAGCTGCTGATACGGCCCCGGGACGGGCGTCGGCGCCTGCTGGTAGGTCCCCGAAGCCGGTGTCTGCTGATAAGGCCCCGGATTCGGCGAATACGCCGGGTGCGAGGGCGGCGGCGTGCTCAACGGGTGCCTCTCCGGGGGGACATGGCGGAACGGATCAGCACCCTACCCGGCGAGCGCCGCGGGCAGCGGGGCCGTGTGGGTCACGGTCAGGCCTGACACCGCTCGGGTCAGGGCCACGTACAGCCGTCGCAGGCCCGTGCGTTCGTCCGGTTCGCCGTCCACCACCGCCTGCGGCTCGTCCAGGACGACGTAGTCGTACTCGAGGCCCTTGGCGAGAGACGCCGGGACCAGGGTCAGACGGGTCTCGGCCGTGGTCTCCTCACCCGGGGCGAGGTACGGGATGCCCGCCGCCGTCAGCGCCTCGGCCAGTTCCGGGACGCGGGCGTCCGCCGCGATCAGACCGGTCGAACCCTCATTGCGCAGCAACTCCTCGCACGCGGCGACCACTTCGCCCGTACCGGAGATCTCGCGCACGTCGAAGAAGCCCGGGTTCTCACGGACCGACGCGACCGGCGCCAGACCCGGCGCGATGTGCGGGAGGAGACGGGAGGCGTACGTGATGACGTCCGTCGGAACGCGGAAACCGGCCGTCAGCTCCTCGATCACCCCGTCCGCCTTGCCGAGATGGGCCAGCGCCTCGTCCCAACTCCGCGTCGCCCACGGCGTGGTGCCCTGCGCCAGGTCGCCGAGGACCGTCGCCGAACCGGTCGAGCAGCGGCGGCCGACCGCCCGGTACTGCATGGGGGACAGGTCCTGCGCCTCGTCGAGCACCACATGCCCCAGCGAGTGCGTGCGCTCCACGATGTCCGTCGCCTCGTCGATCAACACCGCGTCCGCGGAAGACCACTTGGCCGACTTCACCGACCGCACCGGCTTCGCCCACAGGATCGTCTTGCGCTCGTCCTCGTCGAGGATCCCGTCCGCGTGTACGGCGAGGAAGTCCGCGTCCGTCAGCAGCCGGAGCACCAGCTTCGCCGGATCCACCGGCGGCCAGATCGCCTTCACCGCCGCCTTCACCGCCGGATTGCGGGCCACCGCGTCCTGCACCCGGTCGTCCGGCGCCTCCCCCGACCGCTCCATCTGCACCAGCACGGCATGCGCGATCCGCTGCGGAAGCGCCTCGCGGGCGGCCCCGTACCGGATCCCCCGGTCGAGCAGCTCCCTCACGATCTCCTCGATCTCGTACGCCGGGACCCGCCATCTGCGCGACCCGCGCACCACCATCACCGGCTCGGTGGGCATGGTCACGTGCGAGTAGACGGCCCGCCTGAGCACCTGAGCCATCCTCGCGTCGCCCTTGAGGACCGCGGCGGCCGCGTCATCGGTGCCGCGCACCTGAAGGCCCGCCGCGACCAGGTCGTCGACGGTGGCCTGCTTCACCGTCAACTCACCCAGCGCGGGCAGCACTTGCTCGATGTAGTGCAGGAAGGACCGGTTCGGCCCGATGACGAGGGTGCCGGTGCGGGCGAGCCGCTCGCGGTGGGCGTAGAGGAGATAGGCGACCCGGTGCAGGCCGACGGCGGTCTTCCCGGTACCCGGACCTCCCTGCACACAGACCGTGCCGCCGAGACCCGACCGTACGATCTCGTCCTGCTCGGGCTGGATGGTCGCCACGATGTCGCGCATCGGGCCGACGCGCGGGCGCTCGATCTCCTGCTGGAGCAGCTTGCTGGTGGCCGCGGCCTCGGCGGGGTCGGAGAGGTGCTCGTCCTCGTAGGCGGTGATCTCGCCGCGTGTGTAGCCGAAACGGCGGCGCAGCCCGATGTCCATCGGGTCCTTCTTGGACGCCCGGTAGAACGGCTGCGAGACCGGCGCCCGCCAGTCGATCACCATCGGGTCGCCGTCGTGGTCGTGGACGTGCCGGCGGCCGATGTAGAAGCGCTCTCCCTCCGCGCCCTCGGCCCGGTCGGCGCCGGGGGAGTGCAGGTAGTCGAGGCGGCCGAAGAACAGCGGGGTGTCGCTGAGGTCGGCCAGCGACTTGATGCGCTCGCCGATCTGGCGGGCCAGGACCTCGGCGTTGACCCAGTTCGCGGTGACGTCCTTGATGTCCAGCGACTCGGCGTCCTCGCGCATGGCGCGCAGTGCGGCGCGGGACCCGGCGAGGTGGGAGCGTTCGCGGGCGAGGGGGTCGTCGTGTGCGGGCACGGGATCTGCGGGCACAGGAGTGGACGGCCTGGACAAGGGGGTGCCTCCGAAGGTGCTGCGGGCCGCGTGGTGGGATGCCGACCGGTTTCCGTCCGGGCGGCGGCACTCCGTGAGGGAGGCGGGCAAGGGGGGAGATTCTAGAGGGGCGGCGTGGGAGGAGGCCAACGGATTTCCCCGCGCCCCGGCCCCGGACCCCCGCCCCTCGACCCCCCGGGCCCCTAAGGGATGGCCCCTCCTCCTCTCGGGGTGGCGCCACCCACGGGCAGTCCTCAGGTAGCACAAGAAGTGGATACCTGGGACCGATGCCCTCCTTATGCCTCGAAAGCCACTATGGAGGCATGAGCGCAGCGACCTTCACCCCAGCCCCCGGTCGCCCGTCCGGGGCGACCCCCCTCTCCGGTACCCACAGCACCCACCGCCTGGGCAACGCCCTGCGGGCGATCCGCGTCTTCGCCGGTGCCGCCTTCGACGTCGTCATACTCGGCGAGTACGGCGAGGAAGCCGGCGTCCGCCGCAGGTAGTCGCAGGTAGTCGTCGGCAGCCGCAGGTGGCCGCCGGTCAGCTGTCCGCGAGCAGCTCGTCCGCGTCCACGATCCGGTAGGCGTACCCCTGTTCCGCCAGGAACCGCTGGCGGTGCGCGGCGAAGTCCTGGTCGATGGTGTCGCGGGCGACCACCGAGTAGAAGTGGGCCTGGTGGCCGTCCGCCTTCGGGCGCAGGACCCTGCCGAGCCGCTGAGCCTCCTCCTGGCGGGAGCCGAAGGTGCCCGAGACCTGGATGGCGACGGTCGCCTCCGGCAGGTCGATGGAGAAGTTCGCGACCTTGGACACCACCAGCACGCTGATCTCGCCCTGCCGGAAGGATTCGAAGAGCTTCTCGCGCTGGGCGTTGGAGGTCTCGCCCTTGATGACGGGGGCGTTCAGGTGCTCGCCGAGTTCGTCGAGCTGGTCGATGTACTGGCCGATCACCAGGATCTGCTGGCCCGCGAACCGTCGTACCAGAGCCTCCGTGACCTTCCGCTTCGTCGCGGTCGTGGCACAGAAGCGGTACTTCTCCTCCTGCTCGGCGGTGGCATAGGCGAGCCGCTCGGAGTCGGTGAGGTTCACCCGCACCTCGACGCAGTCGGCCGGCGCGATGTAGCCCTGCGCCTCGATCTCCTTCCACGGCGCGTCGAACCGCTTGGGCCCGATCAGTGAAAAGACGTCCGACTCCCGCCCGTCCTCCCGCACGAGGGTCGCGGTCAGCCCCAGCCGCCGCCGGGCCTGGAGGTCGGCGGTGAACTTGAAGACGGGCGCCGGCAGCAGGTGCACCTCGTCGTAGAGGATGAGCCCCCAGTCCCGGGAGTCGAAGAGCTCCAGGTGCGGGTAGACGCCCTTCCGCCGGGTCGTCAGCACCTGGTAGGTGGCGATGGTGACGGGCCGGATCTCCTTCCGCGTCCCGCTGTACTCGCCGATCTCCTCCTCGGTCAGGGAGGTGCGCTTGATGAGCTCGTGCTTCCACTGCCGGGCCGAGACGGTGTTGGTGACGAGGATGAGGGTGGTCGACTTGGCCTGCGCCATGGCCCCGGCGCCGACGAGGGTCTTACCGGCACCACAGGGCAGCACCACGACCCCGCTGCCGCCGTGCCAGAAGTTCTCCACGGCCTGCTTCTGGTAGGGCCTGAGCGCCCACCCGTCCTCGTCCAGCTCGATCGCGTGCGCCTCGCCGTCGACGTACCCGGCGAGGTCCTCGGCGGGCCAGCCCAGCTTCAGCAGCGTCTGCTTGATCTGCCCGCGCTCGGAGGGGTGCACGGCCACGGTGTCCGGGTCGAGCCGCGCCCCGACCAGCGGGATGATCCGCTTCGAGCGCAGGATCTCCTCCAGCACCGGCCGGTCGGTGGTGGTGAGCACGAGCCCGTGGGCCGGGTGCTTGCTGAGCGTGAGCCGCCCGTACCGGTCCATCGTCTCGGCGACGTCGACGAGCAGGGCGTGCGGCACCGGATACCGGCTGTACTGCACCAGGGCGTCGACCACCTGCTCGGCGTCGTGTCCGGCGGCGCGCGCGTTCCACAGCCCCAGCGGGGTCACCCGGTAGGTGTGGATGTGCTCGGGCGCCCGCTCCAGCTCGGCGAACGGCGCGATGGCCCGACGGCACTCGTCGGCCTGCTCGTGGTCGACCTCGAGCAGCAGGGTCTTGTCGGACTGGACGATGAGAGGACCGTTCACGTACAGGCATCCTTCCGCACGGGCCAAACGTCCAGTGTGCCTCAACCGGGGACGATCAAGGGAGGCCGAGGAGACCGCCGGGTCTCCCGGGGCAACCTCGGCCCTCGTTCGTGTGTCTTGACTGGCGGGACTGGGCCGGGGAGGACACATGGGGATGTCTGCGGGCAGATGGGTGGTCGGCGGGGGCGCGGCAGTGCTGCTGGTGACGACCGGTGTCTGGGCGCTGCGGCCGGTGGACGTCGACACGGACCTGTGGAGCCGGGTGCGGCCGCCCATCGAGGCGCGGCTCGTGGACCAGGCGCGCGGCACCGGGTACGGGGAGAGCGAGCCCGGGCTCGGGGCCCGGTGGTTCTGCCGGGCGCAGGCGCTGGACCTCGACGAGCGGGACGGACTCGTGCGGGCCGGCGTCAGCACGCTGTGCCTGGAGTACGGGGTGCGCGGGGGGCGGCTGGTGGAGTGCAGCGGTGCCGAGGTGCCCCAGGTGCTGCGGCTGCGGCGGGAGGCCGACGGCGACTACGTGGTCGTGTCGCAGGAGGAGCCGCCCGAGGGCGCCGGCAACGCGGAGTGGCTGACGACCCACTTCGGCCACGCCACCACCGCCGCACTCGACACCACCGTGCCCTCCACCCCGCTGGAATCGGCGGCCCGCACCCACTTCGGCCTGCCGGCCACGGCCCCGGTGAACACGGACTGCTGAGCCGCCCCGGTCCGGTCACTGACCGCGCGGCCCTCGCCTCACCGGTGGGGCAGTCCACGTCCTCCGTCGGAGACGCGCTCGGGTGCCGGCCAGGGCTCGACGGTGTCCGGGGGGCCGGCCAGGGGCGTGGCTGGCCGCAGTCCGGTCGCTGGCCGCGCGGCCCTCGCCTCACCGGTGGGGCAGTCCGCGTCCTCCGTCGGAGACGCGCTCGGGTGTCGGCCAGGGCTCGGCGGTGTCCGGGGTGCCGGCCAGGGTCGTGGCGGGCCGCAGTCCGGTCGCTGGCCGCGCGGCCCGCCCCGCCGGTCGTCAGTCCGTGTCCTCCGCCAGTTCCGCCACCCCGGTCACCCGGTGCAGCGGATACGTGCGGACCTCGTCCGCCGTGTGGTCGTAAGCCGTCACGAAGCCGCCCTCGACGCGGACGGGGGCGATGACGCGCTGGCTGGCGGCGCCCTCGGCGTTGACGTAGCCGATCCACAGGGCCTCGCCGGTGAGGACGGCGGCCTGCATGGTGGCGAGGGTCTCGGCGGGGCTGGTGCGGGGGAGTGCGCCGTTGGCGGGCAGGGACTGGTCGGACTGCCGGCGGGGGGTCGTCGAGGCCAGGTCGCCGGCCCGGATGGCGCGGATCGCGGCCGACAGGAGGGTCGCGTCGGGAATCGGGGGGCCGTCAGGGACGGGTTCGGGGGCGGTGCGCGGCGGGGTGCGGTGGGCGTGGGCCCGGGTGATCAGGACATCGCCCTCCGCGGACTCTGCGGCCGGGGCGAAGCCCATCGCGCGCAGGCCGTCAAGGAGCGACGCCGGGTCGGCCTGGGCGGCCAGGACGGTCGGGGCCAGGCGGCGCAGGCGCAGGTTCGCGGCGCGCTTGTCGGCGAGGATCTCGTTGAGCAGGGCGTCGTCGTCGCAGCGGACGTACGCGGAGGCCGCGCCCACCCGAAGGTGGCCGTGCCTGCGGGCCACGTCGTCGATCAAGTACGTCAGCGGCTGCGGCACCGGCGTACGCGCGTGCGTGGCGAGGAAGGCGTGCAGGTCGGAGGCGGACTGCCCGGCGTCCAGAGCACGGCGTACCGACGCGGGGGTGAACCGGTAGACCGTCGCCCCGCCCTTCGACTCCACGTCGGCCAGGACGTCCAGCACCTCGGCCAGCGACCGCTGCAAGGGGCCGGGCGCCACCGCCGTCAGGTCGGCCTGGAGCAGGACGTGGTCGAGCGGCTCGGGCAGGAGCGGTGCGAGCAGCCGGGCCGCCGCGGCGGACGCGGTGGCCTGCTCGACAGGGGAGAGGGGCTCCGTGACAGGGGGACGGTGGTGCACGGGGAGTTTGTCGCCGGGGCCCTCCGGAGCCGTGGTCGGCGTCTTCGGCGCGGCCACGCCGAGCAACGCCCGCCCGTGCACCGACAGCGCCCCCCGCCCCGTCACTCCCAGCAGCTCCGCCTCCGCCAGCGTCCACTCGGCGAGCCGTGAGCGCAGATCGTCCTCGCGCTGCGGCCCCCGCAGCGGACGCTCCCAGCGCAGCCGGGCCAGCACCGACTCCTTCGACGGCGACGCCCCTTCCGGCAGCCCCGCCAGCAGCGTCAGCACCCGGTGCCGTACCGCCGGCGCCGCGCTGCGGTCGAGTCCCGGGCCCAGCGTCGAGAGCGTGCGCTCCTTCGCATCCCGGCCGCCCACCAGACCGGGCACCCGCGTCGCCGTCAGCCACGCCTCCGCCAGCCGGGTCCAGCGCTGCGCCGCGGGCTGCTCCAGCCACTCGTCGTGGGCCGGGGTCGCCGCGTACCGCTCGTCGGCCTCGCCGTCGGAGGCCAGCAGGCCCGCCGCGTACGCCAGCTCGACCCAGAACGCGGCGACCGGCTCCGCCACGTCCAGCGCGACGGCCGTGCGCTTGAGGTCACGGACGCTCAGACCGCCCGCCCGCAGCACCGCGGGACCGCCCTCGTCCCAGTCCCTCAGCAGCTCCTCGACGGTCGCGAGCGCGGTGTACGCCTGCCCGGCCGCCGTCGCGTCCACCACCTGTGGACGGTGGGTCGCCGCGGGCTCCACGACCGGCGGCAGCGGCTCCACCTCCCGGTGCGCACGGCCACCGCGCAGATGCAGGGCGACCTCGCGCGGCAGGACGACCGTCCCGGGCGCCGTCGGCACCAGCAGCCCGAGGTCCAGGAGACGGCGCAGATGGGCCGCCGGCTCCGCGGTGACCTGGCCGTACGGCGGGCCCCACACCAGCCGTGAGAGCACCTCCCGCGACTCCTCCGGGAGTCCGGCGAGCAGCGCCGACATCCGCTTGCGGTCGGTGAACAGGGCCGTCAGCGACGCCACCGCGGACACCGCGTCGTGGGTCGAGCCGAGCCCCGCCGCCGTGACGATGTCCTGGATACGGCCCGGCGACATCCCCGCGGTGGCCTCCTGCACGGTCGGCCCGAGCCCGGTCGGCGAGGGATGCTGCGGCGAGGGCGCGAGCAGCTCACGGGCCGTGCGCACCAGCCGCAGCCGGTCGTCGTCCCCCCACACCAGGGCCTGCTCCCGCAGGGCGGCAAGGGCGCGGGGGAGCGCCGCCGACACGGCCGGGTCGCCGCCGTCGCCGGTCAGCAGCGCCAGCAGTTCCCCGTACGGCGCCGGGTCCGCCGCCACCGCCAGCGCCTCCGCCGTCTGCAGCGTGAAACGGTCCAGCCGCTCCAGCGCCCGCACCACCGACGCCCGCGTCCCGGCCCGGGTCGCGAGCTGGGTCAGGTCCGTGGGGACGGGCGTGATGAGGTCGGGGCGGGCACGCAGAAGCGCGGCCAGGGAGGCGTCGTCCCTGGCCCGGAGCGCTTCCGCGAGGGAGCGCGGCGGTACGGCCGGGTTGCTCATCCGACCAACGGTAGCGGGTTGCCCCCGGCGGCCGGGCCGGGCAGGCGGGGTCGGCGGGGGTGCGCGCCCCGGGGTGCGGTGCGCTAGTTTCGTCCCACGGGGGAGCCAACGCACCAACCCCGGAGGGGACTTCGTGGGTATCGAGAGCGATCAGGTCGTCTACGAGTATCTGAGCCGCGTCGGCGATGTCGCGCAGCAGCGGCAGTTGCCGTCGTCCACCCGTATGCGGCTCGTCTCGGAACTGCGCAACGAGATCGACCGGCGGCGCGCCAAGGTCACCGTGGACTCGCCCGCCGCCGTCCGCCGGATCATCGCCAAGCTCGGCAGCCCCGACGAGGTGGTCACCGCCGCCGGAGGTACGGCGGACAGCGCTCCGCAGGCGCCGGTCGTCGCCATGCCCGTACAGCGGGACCGGGAGGCGGAGGAGCCCGAGCGGCCCAAGCGGCTGCGCAAGGCCGTCCCCCGGCAGCGCCCCGACACCCCGCCGCAGCCCGCCCCCGCCCGCGACCTCTCCAACGGACCCCATCTGGCCGGCCTGGACGAACTCGGCGACACCGCGGCGCAGCCCGACTGGTGGCGGGTGGACAGCAGCCCCTTCGGGGTCGGCGACAGCGTGCCGGGGTTCGTGGGCGGAGTGGAGATCCCGGAACTGCTGAAGCCACCGCCGCCCAAGGAGGAGCGGAAGCCCGAGCCCGCGCCCGCCGTGGAGCAGGCCCCGCCCGCGCCGGTGGTGAAGACCCGCACGGCCTGGTGGAGGCCGAAGACGGTCGTCAAGCCCGCGGAACCGGTCGTCGAGGCCGCCCCGGTTCGCCGGCGCCGTTTCTTCCGGGTCAAGGGCTCCGGCGCCGCAGTCCCCGGAGCCGCAGTCCCCGGAGCCGGCGGCTGGAGCAACCCCCTCCTCCTGCTCGCCGCCGCCCTGCTCGTCGCCGGTGCCGTGCTCGGCAACCTGCTCGTCCTGGTCGTCGGCTGGCTCATCGCGTGGGCCTCCCGCCGGCTGACCGACGCCGAGACCAAATGGGCCGTCGTGTTCCTGCCGAGCCTCTCGCTCACCGCGGGGCTCCTGTGGCTGTGGGGGAGGAACGAGGGCCGCTGGGGCGAGCCGATCGCTCGGGGCCACATGAACGACGCGGTCGCCGAGACCTGGCCGTGGGTCGTGCGGGGCGCGGCCGTGGCGTCGGCGCTGTTCCTGGTGTGGCGCTCGCAGCGGCGCCGGTAGGCCCCGGAAATCCGGTGTCCGCGCGCCCGGCGCCCCGGGCACAATGACCCATATGGCCTCTACAAGCATCTCCGTCCCCGGACCCACCGTCGGCTTCGACCTCGACATGACGCTCATCGACTCCCGCCCCGGCATCCACGCCTGCTGGGTGGAGCTGTCGGAGCGGACCGGGACGTACGTCGACGCCGACCTGGTGGTCACGCGGCTCGGGCCGCCGCTGGCGGAGGAGATGGCGAACTGGTTCCCGGCGGACCGCGTCCCGGCCATGGCGGACCTTTACCGCGAGCTCTACCCGTCGTACGCCATCACCGGCACCCTGGCGATGCCCGGCGCCCGCGAGGCCATGGACGCCGTACAGGCGGCCGGCGGGCGGGCGATCGTCGTGACGGCCAAGTGGGAGCCCAACGCCAAGCTGCACATGAAGCACCTGGGCATGGAGCCCGACGCGGTGATCGGCAACCTGTGGGCCGAGCAGAAGGGCGAGGCGCTGCGCGAGCAGGGCGCGAGCGTGTACGTCGGCGACCACCTCGGCGATGTCCGCGGGGCGCGGATCGCCGGGGCGTTCTCGGTCGCGGTGCCCACGGGGCCGTGCAGCGCGGAGGAACTGACCGAGGCCGGAGCCGATGTCGTCCTCGGCGATCTCACCGAGTTCCCGGGATGGTTTTCGGCCTATCGTGCGGACTACCGGCCGGCCCGCGCCTGACGCCTTCCGGCCGCGACCGATTGCAGCACGCCCGCACCGGCCACCACGAACCCGACGGCCATGAGCATGCTCAATCCGAACATGTACGTCGGAAATGGCTTCGTTCCGAGCAGAAACGGGGCCACGGTGACCAAAGTGGCCACCGCGCCGATGAAGAACACGATGGCTCCGGCACGGATCAGTCGGTCACCGGGAGCGGCGGAATTCGTTTGGGTTTTGTCACGCACCGGACCAGGGTAGTTCCCTGCCCGAAGGAACAACCGGGGGACGTCTTGTCACCGGCCTGAAGACCATTAGCCTTGGTACCGGCGGGTCCCACGACCCGCCCCAGTGCTATCAAGACCCGTTTCCAGAAGCAGTTTTCCGACGAGTACGAGGACGAGGACAGACGTGCCTACCGGCAAGGTCAAGTGGTTCAACAGTGAGAAGGGCTTCGGCTTTCTCTCCCGCGACGACGGCGGTGACGTCTTCGTCCATTCCTCGGTCCTCCCCGCCGGAGTCGAGACACTGAAGCCCGGGCAGCGGGTGGAGTTCGGAGTGGTCGCCGGGCAGCGCGGTGACCAGGCGCTCTCGGTGGCCATCCTCGACCCGACCCCCTCGGTCGCGGCGGCGACGCGCAAGAAGCCGGACGAACTGGCCTCCATCGTCCAGGACCTGACGACCCTTTTGGAGAACATCACACCGATGCTGGAGCGCGGCCGCTACCCCGACAAGGCCGCCGGCGGGAAGATCGCCGGCCTTCTGAGAGCGGTCGCCGACCAACTCGACGTGTAGTGAGCGAGATACGGGCCGAGGCGCCGTCCCCCCAGCTGCTGGAGCACATCCGGCGGCAGCGGCGCCACACCCTGGAACTGCTGACCGTCTGCGCCATCGGCCTCGTCCCGTGGACGATCCTGCTGGCCTTCACGCTGCCCAGCGGCTACACGGTCCGTCAGTGGCGCACCACCTGGGTCGGCTTCGACGTCCTGCTCCTGCTCGCGATGGCCGCCACGGCCCTGCTCGGCTGGCGCCGCCACCGGGGGGTCGTGGTGGCGGCCGTGTCGACGGGTGCCCTGCTGGTCTGCGACGCGTGGTTCGACGTCTCGCTGGCCCTGGGCACCCCGGAGGTGTGGTGGTCGGTGGCACTGGCGGTGTGCGTGGAACTCCCGCTGGCCGGATTCCTGATCCACCGAGTGCTGGGCATGCTGAAACTGGCGCAGTGGCCGATCGCCCCGAAGAGCGTCAGATGAACGACAGCGCGTCGGGCCGCAGAGCAGGCACCAGGCCTTCCGCGGCCGCCCGGGTCAACAGTCCCCGGATCGCCGCATACCCGTCCTCGCCGAGGTCCGCGGTGAACTCGTTGACGTACAGACCGATGTGCTGATCGGCGACGGCGGGATCCATCTCCTGCGCGTGCTCCATGACATAGGGCCGGGACACCTCGGGCTCGTCCCACGCGGCCCGCACGGACGCACGGACGGACTCGGCGAGCCGTGACAGCCGCTCCTCCCCCAGCGACCGCTTCGCGATGATCGCCCCCAGGGGAATCGGCAGCCCGGTCGTCGACTCCCAGTGCTCGCCCATGTCAGCGAGCTTGTGCAGACCGTAGTTCTGGTACGTGAACCGGGCCTCGTGGATCACGAGCCCCGCGTCGACCTTCCCGTCCCGCACGGCCGGCATGATCTCGTGGAACGGCAGCACCACGATCTCCCCGACCCCGCCCGGGAGGACGTCCGCCGCCCACAGCCGGAACAGCAGATACGCCGTCGACCTCTCGGACGGCACGGCGACGGTACGGCCGGTGAGGTCCACCCCCGCCTCCCGCGTCAGCACCAGCGGCCCGCACCCGCGCCCCAGCGCACCCCCGCACGGCAGCAGCGCGTACTGGTCGAGGACGTACGGCAGCACGGCGTACGACACCTTCAGCACATCGAGCTCACCGCGCTCCGCCATCGAGTTGGTGATGTCGATGTCGGCGAAGGTCACGTCCAGCGCGGGCGCCCCCGGCACCCGGCCGTGCGCGAGGGCGTCGAAGACGAAGGTGTCGTTCGGGCAGGGGGAGTAGGCGATCCTCAGTGATCCGGTCGTCGGCTCAGTCGTCATGGTGTCTCCAACTCTCCAGTACGGGCGTCAGCTTCCCGAACCCCTCCGTCAGGGCCGCGAGGGCGTCGCCGATGCGCCAGGCGGCCCGGTCGCGCGGACCGACCGGGTTGGACACGGCACGGACCTCCAGCACGGGCACCCCGTGCGCCCCGGCGGCCTCGGCGACCCCGAAGCCCTCCATGGCCTCGGCGAGGGCGGTGGGATGGCGTGCTCTCAGGGCGGCCGCGCGGGCGGCCGTACCGGTCACCGTGGAGACGGTGAGCACGGCTCCGGCGCACCCCCCGGTCGCGGCCACCGCGGCCCGTACGAGTGTTTCGGGCGGACGGTGGGTGACGACCCCGAACCCCAGCTCGGTCACCGGCACGAACCCGTCGGCGGTCTCCGCCCCGAGGTCGGCCGCGGTGATCTCGTCGGCGACGACGAGCGAGCCGACCGGCGCGTGCGGCAGGAAACCGCCCGCGATCCCGGCGGAGACCACGAGGCCGTACGGAGAACCCGCCACGGCGGCCCGGGTGAGCGCGGTGGCGGTGCGGGCGGCGGCGAGAGCGGGCCCGACCCCCACGGCGAGGACGTCCACGGGGAGCCCAGTGCCCTCGAACGCACGGGCCACCGCGTCCCGTTCGACCGGGACGGCGGTGGCCACGAAAACGCGCATCGGATACGGCGGATCAGTAGTCGGAGTTCTCCAGCTTGAAGTTCCACACGCCCTTGTACGCCTTGCTCTCGCCGGAGGACTGCTTGTCCTGCTCGACGATGCTGATGTACAGCGTCTTCTGCGGCGCCTGGCCCTGCTGCTGGGCGAAGAGGTCGACACCCTCGAAGGAGTAGTACGACTTCTTGTACACGTACGTCATCTGCTGGCCGTTGATCCACAGCGCCCAGCCGGTGTCCGCGACCTTCCGGTCGACGCCGACGCGCAGGGTCTCGCTCTGCTTGACCTTGATCGTCTTGACGTCCGACTTCTCCAGGGCGCACTTGGCGGCCTTCGCCTTGCCGAGGTCGTTGCCGTCGTCGTAGCAGACGGCCTCGGAGCTCACCGAGGTCGAACCGACCGTGACGGTGACGCGCGGCGTCGGCTTGTCGCAGGCCGACAGGACGAGCAGTCCGGCGGAAACGAGGCCGGCGGCGGCGACGGCGCGGCGGCGTCGCACATCGGATTGCAGCGTGGTCATGGCGGAAGGCTATCGGGCGGGTACAGCGGTGCCTCTACGCGGGGTGCGGCGAGCCCTGTTCGTTACGCCACTCGCGCCTTGGGAGCACTGCCGTGCCGGGCCGAGCTGAGCAGCCCCTTCGCCGTGGCCAGCCAGCCCGCGGCGACGACCGCGGCGGCCACCGACAGGCCGAGATAGCCGTTGAGCGGCATCACGATGCCGACCGCGCCGCCGAACACCCACGACACCTGCAACAGCGTCTCGGAGCGGGCGAACGCCGAGGTGCGGACCAGTTCGGGCACGTCCCGCTGGATCAGCGCGTCCAGAGACAGCTTGGACAGGGCCTGCGAGAAACCGGCGACCGCCGCCAGACACGCCACCAGGAACGCCCCGAAGAAGATCGCCGCCGTGATCGCCGCGCCCAGCACGATGGCCACCACCGTCAGGATGATGATCTCCGGCGCCCGGGACCTGAGCCAGGCCCCGACCGCCGTGCCGAGCGCGTTGCCCACGCCCGCCGACACGGCCACCAGGCCCAGGGAGACCGCCGCGCTCTCGCCGGTCAGCGGATGCTCGCGCAGCAGGAAGGCGAGGAAGAAGGTGAGGAAGCCGGACAGCCAGCGCAGGGTGGCGTTCGCGCCGAGGGCATGGGTGACGGCGGTGCCGACCGTGCGCAGCCCGGGCCGCTTGAGGGGCTTGAGGTGCGGCCCGTGCAGATGTTCCTCGTCGGCGGCGAGCAGCGCCACGTCCTCGCCCTTGGCGGAGTCGACCTTCGGCGGCAGCGAGAAGGACAGGAACATCCCGGCGATGAAGATCACGAAGGCGCCGTAGAGCGGCCAGCGCGGTCCGATGGCCTGGAGTCCCGCGCCGATGGGGGCCGCGACACCCGTGGCGAGGAGGCCGCCGAGGGTGACGCGGGAGTTGGCCTTGACGAGGGAGAAGCGCGGCGGGAGCAGACGGGGCACGACCGCGCTTCTGACGACGCCGTACGCCTTCGAGGCCACCAGTACGCCGAGGGCCGCCGGATACAGCTCCAGGCTGCCCGTGGCGACCGCCCCGGCGATGATCAGCGAGAGCATCGCCCGGGCGAGCATGGCGCCCGCCATGGCGGCGCGGCGGCCGTGCGGGAGACGGTCCAGGAGCGGGCCGATCACGGGCGCGAGGACCGTGAAGGGGGCCATGGTGATGGCGAGGTACAGGGCGACGCGCCCACGGGCCTCGTCGGTCGGCACCGAGAAGAACACCGTGGAGGCGAGGGCGACGGTGATCATCACGTCCCCGGCGCCGTTGACCGCGTGCAGTTCGATCAGCTTGCCGAGACCGGACTCGCCCGCCCCGTGCGCGTGGGTCGCCTTGCGGATGCCGCGGGCCGTACCGGTGAACGGGAAGTGCAGGGCACGGCCGACAGCGCGCACGGGCCCGGTCATCCGGCCCGCACCGCCACCGATCCCGGTGGCTCCCTGGGGTGTCCTCGTGGCTGCCACCCCGTCATAGTGCCCCGAGAAAGCTGTGAGTAGTGCGGTTACCGCTCGTATGAACGCATATGAAGTGCCACCGCGGGCCCACCGGAGGCAACGAACCATCACGTCGGTGTAGGCCGAGCGGCGGCGAACAGGTAGCGTGCGTAGCGCGCCGTGGCGAACGTTCTCGGCCGCGCGCCTCTCCGGCATCCCGCAGAATGGATGGGAGCAGGTGCGCCCGAGCGCGATCGGGCGCGGACGTCGACGCGGTCCTCCGGTCCGCTCCGTCCGCACCCACCGCCTTCAGGCCGGCGCACCCGAGTGACGGCGTAGGAGAGAAGCGATACCTGTGAGCGCAGCGACAACGCGAAGCCGCACCCCCGACCGCCTGTGCGCCGAGGCCGTCGACCTCGCCCGCGCCGCCGCCGAGGAGGCCGCCGCGCCCGGGGTGGTGGGCGAGCACTCGGGCCTGGTCTCCGAGGGAGACCGGGTCGTCACGCACTTCTTCGAGTGCAAGGAGCTCGGGTACCGGGGCTGGCGCTGGGCCGTGACGGTGGCGCGCGCCTCCCGCGCCAAGCTGGTGACGCTGGACGAGGTCGTCCTGCTCCCCGGCCCCGACGCGCTGCTGGCACCGGAGTGGGTGCCGTGGAGCGAACGCCTGCGCCCCGGCGACATGGGCCCCGGCGATCTGCTCCCCACCGACGCCGAGGACCTGCGCCTGGAGCCCGGCTACACCGGCGAGGACGAGCCGCTGCCGAGCGCGCCGGTCTCCGAGGAGATGGCCGAGCTGGTCGAGGCGGAGGACGCCGAGCTCACGGCGGGCACCCCGTCGCACCTCCCGGTGGTCCCGACCCGCGGCTCGATCGCCGCGGTCGCCGAGGAACTCGGCATGCGCCGGGCCCGGGTCCTGTCCCGCTACGGCCTCCATATCGCCGCCGACCGCTGGGAGGAGTCCTTCGGCGCCAAGACGCCTATGGCCCAGGCGGCCCCGGCGCCCTGCGCCAGCTGCGGCTTCCTGGTTCCGCTGGGAGGCTCGCTGGGCCAGGCATTCGGCCTGTGCGCCAACGAGTTCGCCCCGGCGGACGGCCGCGTGGTCTCCCTGTCCTACGGCTGCGGAGGCCACTCCGAAGCGGCCGTCATGCCCAAGCCCCCGCAGCCGGCCCTGCCGGTGATCGACGAGACCCGGGTGGACCCGTTCCCGCTGCGTCCGGCACCGGACTCGGGATCGGTGCCGGTGGTCACGGACGAGGACGCGGCGGAGCTGGGTCACTCGTAGGACGGGCCCGCTCAGGGGCGCTGCTTCACCCGGTCCACCACCCCCTGGGCGGTCACGTGCTGCCACTGCTCGTACGACTTCCCCCCGGCCGTGACCCGCTCACGCAGCCCGAGGTACTGGTACGACTCCGCGTCGAAGAGCAGCACCCGGCCCCCGGACGCCCAGGGGGTACCGGCCGGGCCCGTGTACCGGACAGCGACGGCCGCGTGCCCGTCGACGTCCGTCGTGCCCGGCAGCACCTTGACGCCGGGGACGGCGGCGAGCGCCTCGAAGGCCGCGGAGCGCAGCCCCTTGGGCAGGACGGGACCGCGGAGCAGGCCGGAGATGAAGTACTGGACCATCGGCCACTCGTCGGCCCTGGTCGGCCGGCCGAATTCGGGCTTGGCGCCCATGTCGCGCAGGGTGATCGTCAGCCTGCCCGGGTCGAGGGGCAGCTTCTCCAGCTCCGACCACTCGGTCGGCGGCCAGGAGTGCTGGCCCTTCCGGGCCGGCGGCACCCACTGCGTGCGGCCCAGCTCGCTGACGTAGGACTTCTTGGAACCGTCGACCGAACTCCAGCTCTCGTCGACGTACGTCTTCGCCGGGCCGCCCGAGACCGGCGTCCGCTCGATGACCTCCTTGGTGTAGACGAACTGGTCGTCGCGCGGGGCGAGCGGCTTCTCCGTCCGGAGTGCCTCGGCCGCCGCGCCCCGCAGTACGGTGGTCGCGCTCACCGTCCGGGTGCGGGGTGTGTTCTCCCCGGTGTTCTGGGTGACCACCACGGTCGCGGTGACCGCGGCCGCTGCCGCGCAGGCCACGGCGACCCGCAGCAGCGGACGGCGGTGGACGGCGACGACGGCCGGGGCGGCGGGGGCCCGCATCGTCTGCTGGAGACGGAAGCGGGCACGGCTGCGGGCGGTGGCCGAGAGAGGGGGCGCGTCCGCGTCCCACTCCCTCAAAAGCTCGATCTCATTCATCGACGGATTCCTCTCGAAGAGCGGTCGGATCGGATCCGCCCAATGCCTCACGAAGTTTTCTGCGAGCCCTGTGCAGCCGCGACCGGACCGTCCCCACCGGCACGCCGAGGGCGCTCGCGACCTCGTCGTAGCCGAGGTCGGCCCAGGCGACCAGCAGCAGCACGTCGCGGTGCCGGGCGGGCAACCGGGCGAGCGCACCGGCGAGTTCGCCGCCCACGGCCTGGGCGCTGACCCGTGCCGCCACCCGGTCGGCGACCGTCTCCTCGGTAGGCCCGCCGGGGCCGGCCGAGGGCAGCCGGCTGAGTGTCTTCAGTCGGCGGGCCTCGGCACGGCGGTGGCGGCCGATGAGGTTGGTCGCGATGCCGAACAGCCAGGGACGGGCGTCGGCCGCCTCCGTGCGGTACCGGAAGCGCTGCTGGAACGCGGTGGTGAAGGTCTCCGCCATGACGTCCTCGGCGGCCTCCGCACCGAGCCGGCGGGCCGCGTAGCGGTGCACCGAGTCGGCATGGCGGTCGAAGAGCGCGGCGAACGCCTCGGGCTCGTCCCACGACCGTTCGATCACCGAGGCGTCGCTGTCCTGCCCCACCCTGACGCCTGGTTCGACGGTCATCGGGGCTCCTTTCGTCGCTGTGGCGCTGTGAAGCTCGGGCTTACACCCGTACTTCGCCACTCGCGGGAATCCGGTTCCCTACGACGACGAGGAGACGTGAAGAGCAGGTACGTGCGATGAGGGAGCGGGGCCCTACTTTCCGAGCACGGCGGCCAGCGCCACGACGGCGAACATCATCACGAGCACACCGGCCATGATCCGGTTCCGGGTCTTCGGGTCCACGTGTCGAGCCTAACCGGCCCCGCCCAGCGCCCAGCGGCCGACCACCTCGTAGCGGGGCTGCTCCCCCGGCACCCCGGACTTCGGAAGGTTGCTCCGCACCAGCGCCAGCTCGTCGACGGTCCAGGTACGGCTCGTGAATCCGTCCAGAACCGAGAGATACGGCCCTGCCTCCACGGCCTCCCGGCTGCGCGCCACGGTCAGATGAGCCCGGTACCGCCGGTGCTCCCTCATCTCCACCCCGGCCCTGCGTCCCGCCGCCTCCGCCCGCTCGGCCAGCAGCCGCAGCAGCGGAAGATCGCCAAAGGCCCCCGCCCACAGCGCCCGCCCGTGCCCGAACTGGCCACCGCCGCGCACGGCCAGGGGGAAACGGGCGGTGTGCCGGGCCGCCCGCTCCAGCCGCTCCGACAGCTCCGGTACGACGTCCTCGTCGACCTCCCCGTAGAAGGCGAGCGTGAAGTGCCAGCCGGCAACGCCGGTCCAGCGCAGCGCCGACGCTCCGGGGAGCCGCCTCAACTCGGCGACCTTCAGCGCGAGTTCATCGGTCACGTCCTGCGGGGGCAGCACCGCGGCGAAGAGTCTCATGGAGGGCAGCCTGTCACCATGAGGGCATGGAGATCAGCATCAGGGACGGCGGACCCGACGACATACCCGTGATCCTCGGCATGCTCGACAGCTGTGTGGAGTGGCTGGTGGCACAGGGGCGCCCCGGTCAGTGGGGGACCGAGCCGCTGTCGGGAAGCCCGCGGACGGTGGAGTCCGTCGCCCGGTACATCGACGAGGGCCGCGTGTTCATCGCCGAGGCCGACGGCGTGCCGGCCGCGACCCTCACGATCACCGACTCGCCGGGCGCGTACCTGGCCCATCTCCCGCCGCCGGGCGAGCCCGAGCGGTACATCCACTGGCTCGCCTCCGACCGCCGCTTCAAGGGCCACGGCATCGGCAGCGCCCTCCTCGCGCACGCCGCCAAGGAGACCCGGCGCGCGGGCGTCGCCCTGCTGCGGGTGGACTGCTACGCGGGCGACGACCGCAGACTGGTCGCCTACTACGAAGCCAACGGCTTCACCCCGACGGAGACCTACACCGCCGGGGCGAACAACGACTGGCCGGGCCAGGTGCTGGCCCGGCGGGTACGGCCGTAGGGCTCAGGCCGCCGGCGCCAGTTGCTCCTGATTCTCGCGCGGCACGAACCGCACGTGCGGATGGCCGCGGTTCCAGCCGACCGACAGCCGCAGGTCGCCCATGCGGGCCAGGACCAGGCCGATCGTCGCGGCCGCGACCGCGGCGATCGCGCCGCCCACCGCGAGGCCGGCGCGGACGCCGTACGCGTCGGTGATCCAGCCGGCGATCGGCGCGCCGATCGGGGAGCCGCCCATGAACACCATCATGTACAGGGCCATCACACGGCCCCGCATGGCCGGGTCGGTGCCCATCTGGACGCTGGTGTTCGCGGTGACGTTGACCGTCATGCCGAACATCCCGATCGGGGCCATCAGCAGGGCGAACAGCCACAGCGAGGGGGCGATCGCGGCCACGATCTCCAGCGCGCCGAAGGCCACCGCGCCCACGACCAGCACCCGCATCCGGGCGGTGCCGCGCCGGGCCGCGAGCAGGGCGCCGGCCAGGGAGCCGACCGCCATCACCGTGTTGAAGAGGCTGTAGGAGCCCGCGCCCGCGTGGAAGACGTCGTCGGCGAAGGCCGAGAGATAGACGGGGAAGTTGAAGCCGAAGGTGGACACGAACCCGACCAGGACGATGGTCCAGATCAGCTCCGGCCGCCCGGCCACGTACTGAAGGCCCTCCCGCAGCTGTCCCTTGCCGCGCGGGGCGCGCTCGACGGCGTACAGCTCGCGCGACCGCATCATCAGCAGGCCGACCAGCGGGGCGACGAAGGACAGGCCGTTGGCGAGGAACGCCCAGCCGGTGCCCACGCCGGTGATCATGACGCCCGCGACGGCGGGGCCGATCAGCCGGGCCGACTGGAAGTTCGCGGAGTTCAGGCTGACCGCGTTCTGCAACTGGTCGGGGCCGACCATCTCGGAGACGAACGACTGGCGGGCCGGGTTGTCGACGACCGTCGCGAGGCCCGCGGCGAAGGCGGCGAGGTAGACGTGCCAGACCTGGACCTGGCCGGTCAGGGTGAGGACCGCGAGCGCGATGCCGGTGGCGCCCATCGCGGACTGCGTGAACAGCAGCGCGCGGCGCTTGGACAGCCGGTCGACGAGGACACCGCCGTAGAGGCCGAAGAGCAGCATCGGCAGGAACTGCAGGGCCGTCGTCACGCCGACGGCGGTGGCGGAGCCGGTGAGGCTGAGCACCAGCCAGTCCTGGGCGATGCGCTGCATCCAGGTGCCGATGTTGGAGACGACCTGGCCGAGGAAGAACAGGCGGTAGTTCCTGACCTTCAGCGAGCTGAACATGGATGACTTGCGGGACACACAGGTAGAAGGGATCGGTGCGGGGGCGGAGGGTGCTCCGGGTCCCGTACTCAAAGTGCGTTCGCCTCCTCTTCGTGACTTACAGGTGTGCGAGTTTCTCCAGCACGGGGGCGGCGGCGCGCAGTTTCGCCCACTCGTCCTCGTCGAGGCCGTCGACCAGGGTGGCCAGGAAGGCGTTCCGCTTGGCGCGGCTCTCCGCGAGCATGGCCTCGGCCTGCTCGGTCTTAGTGACGACCTTCTGGCGCCGGTCCTCGGGGTGCGGCTCCAGCCGGACGAGTCCCTTGGCCTCGAGCAGCGCCACGATGCGGGTCATCGACGGCGGCTGCACGTGCTCCTTGCGGGCGAGCTCGCCCGGGGTGGCCTTGCCGCAGAGGGAGAGGGTGCCCAGCACCGACATCTCGGTGGGGCTGAGTGACTCGTCGACCCGCTGGTGCTTGAGCCGACGGGACAGTCGCATCACGGCTGATCGCAGGGAGTTCACGGCGGCTACGTCGTCGCCATGGGTAAGGTCCGGCATCTCTTTAGCGTAACTCATTACTCTCGCTAAACAAACCGGGGTGCACGGGGATTCCCGTGACTCACGCCACGGAAACCCGATCTCCACCCGTACGAGTGAGTCGGCAGCGGAAAGTGAACGCCGCTCAGCGTGGGCGGCGACCCTCGACTCCATGGGGACCAGCGTGTTCAGCCTGCGGATAGACGGGGAGCTGCTCGAGCGGCTCCGGGACCATGCGGCCAAAAGGGGGATGAGCATCCAGGACTATGTGATCCGAACGCTCATCCGGGACGACTTCGACGAGCGGTTCCAGACAGCCGTCGACGAGACCGAGAAGTTCTACGGGGTCACGTGAGAGCGGGTCGCGTGAGGGCGGGTCGCGTGGGAGCGGGTCACGTCAGGCCGAGCGCCGGCATCAGGTAGTAGAACCCGAACACCGCGGCCACGACGTACATCGGCACCGGGATCTCGCGGCCACGGCCGGCCGCCAGCCGCAGCACCACGAAGGTGATGAAGCCCATGCCGATGCCGTTGGTGATCGAGTAGGTGAACGGCATCATCACCATGGTGATGAAGGCCGGGATCGCGATGGTGTGGTCGGCCCAGTCGATGTCCTTGACGTTCCCCGCCAGGATCAGGAAGCCGACCGCGAGCAGGGCCGGGGTCGCCGCCTGGGACGGGACCATCGTCGCGACCGGCGTGAGGAACAGCGCGAGGGTGAAGAGCCCGCCGGTGACGAGGTTGGCGAAACCGGTGCGCGCACCCTCGCCGACCCCCGCCGTCGACTCCACGAAGGCCGTCGTCGCCGACGACGAGCTCGCGCCGCCCGCGGCGACCGCGAGGCCGTCCACGAAGAGGACCTTGTTGATACCCGGCATCTGACCCTGGGCGTCGGTGAGCCTGGCCTCGTCGGAGACGCCCATGATCGTGCCCATCGCGTCGAAGAAGCACGACAGCAGGACCGTGAAGACGAAGAGGACGCCGGTCAGCACACCGACCTTGTCGAAGCCGCCGAAGAGGCTGACCTTGCCGATCAGGCCGAAGTCCGGGGAGGCGACCGGGTTGCCCGGCCACTTCGGGACGGTGAGCCCCCAGGAGGGGACCTTGGCGACGGCCTCGATGATCATCGCCACGACCGTCATCGTGACGATCGAGATGAGGATCGCGCCGGAGATCTTGCGGACGATGAGCGCGAGGGTGAGCAGGGCGCCCAGGATGAAGACCAGGACCGGCCAGCCGTCGAGGTGTCCGTCGCCGCCGAGCTGGAGCGGGACGGTGGTCTGGGCGACGTCGGGGATGCGGGAGACGAAGCCGGAGTCCACGAGCCCGATCAGCATGATGAACAGGCCGATACCGATGGAGATCGCCTTGCGCAGGCCGAAGGGCACCGCGTTCATCACGCGCTCGCGCAGACCGGTGGCGACCAGCAGCATCACGATGAAGCCCGCCAGGACCACCATGCCCATCGCGTCCGGCCAGGACATTCGGGGCGCGAGCTGGAGCGCGACGACGGAGTTCACGCCGAGGCCTGCGGCCAGGGCGATCGGGACGTTGCCGACCACGCCCATGAGGAGCGTGGTGAAGGCCGCGGTGAGGGCGGTCGCGGTGACCAGCTGGCCGTTGTCCAGCTGATGGCCGTACATGTCCTTGGCGCTGCCGAGGATGATCGGGTTCAGCACGATGATGTAGGCCATCGCGAAGAACGTGGCGAAGCCGCCCCGGATCTCGCGGGGCAGGCTGCTGCCCCGCTCGGAGATCTTGAAGTAGCGGTCGAGGGCGGTCGGCATTGGATGTTCCTACGAGCAGAAGTGGACAGACATAAACCGTTTCAGTATGAACGTATAACGTCCGCCGGGCCATCTCCGCGCGTAGATGTGATCGCCTCGTAAGCTGTCCCCATGGACGTGTTCTCTTCGGGATCCTTCAAGCACGAGGCGCCGGAGCCCCTGGAGGGCCCCGTGGTCGCCACGGTCACCGGCGGCACGATCCTGTGGTTCGTCCTCTTCCTCGTACAGCTCCCGTTCTACGGCTGGTTCGAGGACCACGGACACACCTGGTGGCTGTGGACCTGCCTGGCCGGGGGCGGGCTGGGGCTGTACGGCACCTGGTACGTCCGCAAGCGCGACGCCGCGATCAAGCAGGCGGGCGGCACGGATTCCCCCGCCGCCCCTGCTGCCGAGTGACGAGCACCCCCTAGTACCACGGCATCACTCGCCCGTTCCCGTCTCCTCCCCAGGTCGGAACTTCCGGTCACTCGGCGGGTGAAGCCGCAAAACCGCACGTACCGTCGAATGCATGACGCACATCGACGCGGGCGCCGAACTCGACCCTGTGCACCCCGTGGCACTCCCGGCACCGGCGGCGGGCGGACTCACCAAGGCCGAGGTCGCCGAGCGGGTGACGCGCGGGCAGGTCAACGACGTGCCGGTGCGCAGCAGCCGGAGCCTGGGGGAGATCGTCCGGGCGAACGTCTTCACCCGGTTCAACGCGATCATCGGTGTGCTCTGGCTGGTCATGCTGTTCGTCGCGCCGTTCCAGGACAGCCTGTTCGGGTACGTCATCCTCGCCAATACCGGGATCGGCATCATCCAGGAGTGGCGGGCGAAGAAGACCCTCGACTCGCTCGCGGTGATCGGCGAGGCGAGGCCGACCGTACGGCGGGACGGGACCGCGTCCCAGGTCAGCACCTCGGAGATCGTCCTCGACGACCTCATCGAGATCGGACCCGGCGACAAGGCCGTGGTCGACGGGGTGGTCGTGGAGGCGGACGGCCTCGAGATCGACGAGTCCCTCCTGACCGGCGAGGCCGACCCGGTGGTGAAGCGGCCCGGCGACCAGGTGATGTCCGGGAGCTTCGTGGTCGCCGGCGGCGGCGCCTTCCAGGCCACCAAGGTGGGTCGCGAGGCCTACGCCGCCCAGCTCGCCGAGGAGGCCTCCCGGTTCACCCTGGTCCACTCCGAACTGCGCTCCGGCATCTCCACGATCCTCAAGTACGTGACGTGGATGATGGTCCCGACCGCGATCGGCCTGGTCATCAGCCAGCTGTTCGTGAAGGACGACGACCTCAAGGGCTCCCTCGCCCGGACGGTCGGCGGCATCGTGCCGATGGTCCCGGAGGGACTCGTCCTGCTGACCTCCATCGCCTTCGCCATCGGCGTGATCCGGCTCGGCCGGAAACAGGCCCTCGTCCAGGAACTCCCGGCCATCGAGGGCCTCGCCCGCGTCGACACGGTCTGCCTCGACAAGACCGGCACCCTCACCGAGGGCGGCATGGACGTCACCGAGCTCAGGCCGCTGCAGGGCGCCGACGAGTCGTACGTACGCAAAGTCCTGGGCGCCCTCGGGGAGTCGGATCCGCGGCCGAACGCCTCACTCCGGGCGATCATCGACGCCTACCCGGACGCCGAGGAGTGGCGCTGCACGGAGTCGCTCCCCTTTTCCTCCGCCCGCAAGTACAGCGGGGCCACCTTCAGCGAGGGCGACGGCGAGTCCAGTACGTGGCTGCTGGGGGCGCCGGACGTGCTCCTGGCCCCCGAGGACCCCGCGCTCTCCGAGACCGGGCGGCTCAACGAGCAGGGCCTGCGCGTGCTGCTGCTGGTCCGGGCCTCCCGCGACCTGAACGATCCCGAGGCCGCCCGGGGAGCGCGGCCGACCGCCCTCGTCGTCCTGGAACAGCGGCTGCGGCCCGACGCGGCCGACACCTTGCGGTACTTCGCCGAACAGGACGTCCGCGCCAAGGTCATCTCCGGGGACAACGCGGTCTCTGTCGGGGCGGTGGCGGCCAAGCTCGGGCTGAACGGCAGCGTGGTCGACGCACGTCAACTGCCCGCCGACCCGGAGGGCATGGCGAAGGCGCTCGACGAGGGCACGGTGTTCGGGCGGGTCACCCCGCAGCAGAAGCGGGACATGGTGGGGGCCCTCCAGTCGCGCGGGCACACCGTCGCGATGACCGGTGACGGGGTCAACGACGTGCTCGCCCTGAAGGACGCCGACATCGGAGTGGCGATGGGCTCCGGGTCGGAGGCCACGCGGGCGGTCGCGCAGATCGTGCTGCTCGACAACAGCTTCGCGACGCTGCCCTCGGTGGTCGCGGAGGGCCGGCGGGTCATCGGCAACATCACCCGGGTCGCGACGCTGTTCCTGGTGAAGACCGTGTACTCGGTGCTGCTGGCCGTGTTCGTGGTGTGCTGGCAGGTCGAATACCCCTTCCTGCCCCGGCACCTGACCCTGCTGTCGACGCTGACGATCGGCGTCCCGGCCTTCTTCCTGGCCCTCGCGCCCAACAAGGAACGCGCGCGACCGCACTTCGTGCGGCGGGTGATGCGGTACTCGATCCCGGGCGGGGTGGTGGCGGCGATCGCGACCTTCGTGACGTATCTGATCGCCCGGCACCACTACACGGGCCCCGGCGCGCTGGACGCGGAGACGAGCGCGGCGACGCTGACCCTGTTCCTGATCTCGATGTGGGTGCTGGCGATCATCGCCCGCCCGTACACCTGGTGGCGTCTCGCGCTGGTCGCGGCGATGGGCCTCGGGTTCGTGCTGGTCCTCGCCGTGCCCGGGCTCCAGCACTTCTTCGCGCTGAAGCTGGTGGGGGCGACGATGCCGTGGATCGCGGTCGGCATCTCGGTGGTGGCGGCGGCCGCCTTGGAACTCCTGTGGAGGTGGGTCGACCGCCGCGTTCCCGCTTAGCGCGGGGCTTCAGCCCGGGTGGTGGGCTGCGGTTCTACTGGACGTCGACGAAGTCCCCGGTCGAGGTGACCGGCGAGGTCGTCGTCGTACCGGCGAAGACGTAACGGAAGGAGCCGTCGGCGGAGGCCGTCACCGTGGTCTTCAGGGCGCCCGTGGTGCTGGTCTTGATGGTCTTCAGGGTGGTGTAGGAGGTCGCACCCTTCTTCTTGAACTGGAGCTTCACCGGCTGGGTCGAGTAACCCGCGTACGTGTTGGTGTCCCAGTTCGCGCGGGCGAGCTTGCCCGTGACGGTGATGGTCTTGCCCTTCTTCACCGGCTCGGGGGCGGCGTTGGTGGTGAGGGTGGACCGGCGCTGGAGGTGGGTGGTGCCGAGGTTGCCCTGCCAGGTCAGGCCTTCGTCGCCGTTGACAGCGAGGGCGCCCAGCTTCCAGGTGCCCGCCTCGCTGCTGTACAGGTCGCCGTCCTCGTCGGAGCCCTTGGGGCGGAACTGGATCTTCGCGGTGCACTTCAGCACCGTCGAGGAGGACGCCGTGCAGGTGCCGGGGTCGTCGCCGCCGAGCAGGTCGTCGGAGTTCATGCCGAGGGTGGCGCCGCGGTAGAGGAGTGGGAAGGTACCGAAGGAGTTCGGGTCCAGGTTCGCGGGCTTGGTCACGGTGTAGCTGGCCGAGACCGTGACCATCGCCGTCGAACCGACCACGATGTCCTTGCCGCTGTTGACCTTCAGGCTGGAGAAGGTGACGGCGGGCCCGGCCGTGGCAGCCTGGGCGGCCGGCACGGCGAGGGCGGAGAGTGCCACGGCGCCGGAGGCGGCGAGGACGAGGGCGCGTATGCGCATGTGCGTTCCCCATGAGGAGAGAAGGATCTGGGAGTCTGATGACTCACTCCCTAGATCCGTGACTCACGGGACTGGTTGTACGGGTGGGGCGTGATTTTGTCCGCACATGCGCAACGCTTTACTTCCGGCCTACTTACCTGACGTCGACGAAGTCACCCGGGGCGTTGACCGCCGGGGTGGTGGAGGTGCCCGCGAAGCTCCAGCGGAAGAACCCGTCGACCGTCGCCTTGACGGTGGTCTTCAGGTCACCCTTGCTGTTGGTCTTGACCGTCTTCACGGTGGTGTAGGTGTCGGAGTCCTTCTTGCGGAACTGGAGCTTCACCGGCTGGGTCGAGTAGCCGGCGTACTTGCGGGTCTCCCAGTTGGCCCGCGTCAGCTTGCCGGTGACGGTGATGGTCTTGCCCTTCTTCACCGGCTCGGGGGCGGCGTCGGCCGTGAGCTTGGAGAGGCGCTGGACCTTGTGGGTGCCGTAGGAGTCGTTCCAGTAGTCGCTGCCGGCCTCGTCGGCGGCGATCGCGGCGGCCGTCACGTGCCAGGTACCGGCCAGCGAGTTCATGTACAGCTCCCGGCCGACGTCGACCGTGATGGTGAGCTTGCAGTTCGAGGTTGTGGCGCTGACCGCGGTGCAGGTGGCGTTCTGCTCGTTCGGGGCGAACACGCCGTCGTGGTGGGCCAGGTCCCTGCCGTGCCACAAGTCGATGTACGCGTCCTGGATACCGGCGGAGTGACTGGCGGTCAGCGACACGGTGAACGTCTTGACGCCAGTAGTACCGAACACGATGCTCTTGCCGCCGTTGACCTTCACGTCGGAGACGACCGGCAGTTCATCGTCGGCGGCGGCGCTCATCGCGGCTCTGGAGACGCCGAAACGCTCCGTAGCAGTGGGTTTGTGCAGGCCCCCGCCGTCGGCCTGGGCGGCCGGGACGGCGAGGGCGGAGAGGACGAGGCCGCCGGAGACGGCGGCCACGATGGTGCGGATGCGCATGCGTTCCCCCAGGACTGGTCGTGGAGCCTGGTGGCTCGTGGGGTCAGATGCGAGACCGGGCTGAACCGTTGCAGCAGACCGGCCTGATTTTCTACCAGCCGCCAGTCCCGGGCGTCATACCTTCGGCCACATGGTCTTGCCCGCGGCCAGTGCGCCCTTGCCGTCACCGGCGTACAGACGCAGGTCGCCCGCGGTCGTGACGCCGGCGAGATCGCCCTTGCCGTCACCGTCGAAGTCACCGCCGAGGACGACGCGCATGCCGCCCCAGGTCTTGTCGGGCCACATGGAGCGGGCCTTGTCGAAGGTGCCGTCGGCCTTGCCCGGGTAGAGGTGCAGCGCTCCGTCGGCGGCGACGGCGGCGATGTCCTCGCGTCCGTCACCGGTGAAGTCGGCCGTGGCGATGAGCTTCTTCTTCCATGTCTTGTCCGGCCACATCGACTTCTTTTGGTTGACCAGGTTGCCGGCCGCGTCCCGCTTGTAGGTGTAGAGGGAGCCATCGGGCCACTGGAACAGGAGGGTGTCGCGTCCGGCGGTCCCGGTCCTCAGAGCGGCGACTGGCAGGCCGTCCTTCCACGTGGCATCGCTCCAGAGCGCGCGGTGCTCCCAGATCGAACTCTGGAAGCGTCCCCAGATGACACGCTGTTTTGCCAGGGTGAGGTCCCCGTCCTTGTCGACAGTGACGACTTCGAGGCCTTTCGAGTCCGCCAGGAAGTCACCCGCGATCAGCTGCTGCTGGGGAGAGCGGCCCAGGGCACTCAGGAAGCTGCCGAACTGCAACGTGCCATCCGGACGACCGTGGAAGAACTGCGCGGAGCCGTTGTCCATGAGCGCCGCGATGTCCGTACGGCCGTCATCGTCGAAGTCAGCCGCAGTGAGGGCGTTCGTAAGATGTTTCTGGCGACTCGTCAGCCGGACCTGCTGGACCCAGTCCGCGATGTCGTCGACGCGGGTGGCGACGGCACCGGTGCGGGTCTCCGACGAGTTGAGGCAACCGCCGTCCCAGGAGGCGCTGACCACGCCGATGACCCGGCCGGATCCGTTGAGCACGGGCCCGCCCGCGTCGCCCTTGCACAGGGCCGCCCCGGCAGCGGCGGGCGAGATGGCGAGAGTCGTCGGGTTCACGAGGTCCACGGCGAAGGTGCTGGCGTGAGCGCGTTCAGGGGTCCACGCCAGCTTGGTCCGGCCGTAGCCGACCGCTCTGAGCGGGTCGCCCTGGGCCGGTGCGGCGTCGCTGACCTGGGCGGACGCGATGTCGGGGAAGGGGCCGCCCAGCGCGTCGTCGGCGGAGACCGGGTTGAAGCGCGCCAAGACCAGGTCACGACCGGCGTAGGGGACGATCTCCTGGACCTTCTGGGTGCGCTGCGCAGCGGCCGTCGGCTTGTTGCCGTCGGCGGTCACCACAGCGGGAAGGGGCGGTACGCCCTTGGCGAGCGTGGTCGCCTGCTGGGGATCGGGGGCGAAGCAACTGGCGGCGGTGAGGACCCACTGGGGGTCGACCAGAGTGCCGGAGCAGGCGCGTTCGTTGTCGGTGCCGCCGGCGACATGGACCTTGACCGTGTACTGGTCGCTGTCGTCCGCGAGCGGGTCGCCTACGACGGACTGGGCCGGGACCGCGGCGAGCAGACCGGTCGTCAGACCGGCGGCCGCGAGCCCGGCGGCCCACATCATGCGCGTTCCGCGCGGACGGGCGTCTTTCACGTTTCCCTCGAATCCCGGGGTCTTGTTGGCTGTGGGGCGCATGGGCACGGCGGTCAGCCCGTGACCCGGAGCTCGACGAGTACCGAGGGGGCGCCTCCGGCGGCCTCGCCGACGGACTCGAACCCTCCTTGGGGCACGGCGACCGTGGTGGTCTTGCCTGCTGCGGTCAGGTCGGCGCTGATCGGGTGGTCCGCGGCTTCCACGGCGAAGACCTGGGGAAGCTCAAGGGTGAGGCGGCCGCTCTTCCCGAGCGCTGTGAAGCAGTAGGTGCCAGCCCGGCCCACGGAGTCGTCCCTGCGGGTCAGGACCCGAATCTGCTGGGCGGCCGCATCGCAGTCGGCCAGCAGAATGCGCCCGTCTCCCTTCTTCAGCTTGATTCCCTTTTCGGCCAGGATTTGGTCGGCTCCGGGGTAACCGTAGTCCTCGACCGCGAAGGGCGGATTCGAGTCCCCCTGGGATTGCGGTGGGTCATCGGCGGAAGCCACAGAAATACCGGCGAGAGTGGCGCACGCGGCCACGATTCCGGAAGCAACGAGATTTCGGGCACGAAAAGGCACCGAGAATTCCCTTCGAAAAATACGCATGACTGAGTTGCAGCCGTCGACGGCTGCTGGATATGCCCTGATGAGCCGGTCACGCACAGGCGCACCGGGTCCCCGTTTACCCCCTGAAGATGCAAGCCCGGATGAAGTCCCGGCTGGTCAGGCCGGGCATGTCCGAAGCAAAGTCGGAGCACAGCATATGCATAGGTGAGGTCAACGTCAATGCACATACAATAAATCCGCATTGCCCCATATGACCGGTCTGAAAATCTCCTCCTTCCGCTCGATGAAAGGGGGCTATGCTTACCCGTCGACCATTCGGCGACTCGCATTTCGGGGGTCGTCGCCGATTACAGACAGGTACCCAGTGAATCGAAGAACTGACCAGTTCGATGCCACCGGAATATCAAAACGCCTGATACACCGGACCGTGCTTGGTGTGCTGCCCATGGCGATCGCCATGGGTCTGCTCGGCGCCGTTCCGGTAGCGGCCTCCGACTCCCCAGCCGACGACGGCGGTACGGCGAGCGGCGCGTACTCGGACCGGGGCCGGGTGCTGCAGCTCTGGAAGGCGGGCGGCCCCGGCCTGCGGGCCGCCGCGGAGGTCGCCCTGACCGGTGGTGACGACGACGTCCGGCACTTCCTGAACGACGTCGCGACCGAGACGGCGTACCAGGACGACCGGGTACAGACCGCGCAGATCGCGGGCCTCGGCGGACGCGGTCTCCAGGAGGCCGCCCGTAAGGCGCTGAGTGGCAGTCAGGGGGACCTGGACACCTTCCTGAAGGATGGCTGGAAGGCACCCCTGGAACAGGACCAGCGTGTCCGCATCGCCCAGATCGTCGACGCAGGCGGGCCCGGCGTGCAGGAGGCCGGCCGCGCCGCGCTGGCCGGCACGGCCGACGACATGGCCGACTTCCTCAACGACGGCCAGTACACGGAGCGCGAGCAGGACGAGCGGGTCCAGCTCGTGCAGATCGTGAGTACGGGTGGAGCAAACGTCCGGGCCGCCGGCCGGGTAGCCCTGGAGGGCACCGCCGCGGACATCCGCGAGTTCCTGCAGGTCGGCCAGTACGTGGCCCGGTCTCGGGACCAGGAACGCGCCACCATCGCCCAACTCGCCGCCCAGGCGAAGGAGGCCGGACGGCAGGCGCGTGCGGAGACGGAGGCGGCCAAGGACGCCTCCGCGCGGGCCGTCGCAGCCTCGGCGCTGGCCAAGGAGGCCGCGCAGAAGGCGGCGGCCGAGACGGAGGCCGCCCGCAAGGACTCGGTCCGGGCCGCGTCCGCCGCATCTCGCGCGGCGACCGCCGCCACTCAGGCCGCCCGCGCGGCGCAGCAGGCCATCGACGCTGCACGCGCCGCCAATAACTCGGCCCGTACCGCCGCCAGTGCCGCCACCCAGGCTGCGGCTGCCGCGTCCGGCGCCGCCCAGGCCGCCAGCCGGGCCCGTGGGGCGGCCGCCGACGCGGCCGCGGACCACAGCAAGGCGAGCACGGCCCGCAAGGCCGCCGACGAGGCCAATGCCGCGGCCAAGGGCGCCCGGCTCGCGGCGGACGCGGCGAACCAGGCCGGTATCGCCGCGACCGCGGCCGGGGATGCGGCGAGGGCCGCGACCAGCGCCGGAGCCAACGCCGACGCCGCAGCGAGCGCCGCGACCGACGCCAGCCGCTACGCCGACCAGGCCGGGGCGAATTCCTCCGAGGCCAGTGCCGCCGCTGCTGCGGCACGTGCCCAGGCAGCGGAAGCCACGCGTGCTGCGAACGCCGCCGAGAGCCTGGCTCGCAAGGCTGCCGTCGCCGCGAACGAGGCCCGTGACGCAGCCAACTCGGCCGCCACCCACGCGGAGAACGCTGCCAAGGCGGCCAACGACGCGGCCGACCACGCCGTGGAGGCCGGAAAGGCGGCGACCGAGGCGACCGCCCACGCGAAGGCCGCCAAGGAGGATGCGGACATCGCGAGCTCGGCCGTGGCCAAGGCCAAGTCGGTGTTCACGCTGGCCCGTCAGATCGAGGCCGAGGAGCTGACCGCCCGTACCAACGAGGCCGTGGCGCGAGCCCGGCAGCTCAAGGCGCAGGAAGAACAACGGCAGGCAGCCGAGGACCGGGGGGTCCAGGCCTCCGCCGACCTGGAGGCGGACGCCCGGCGACTGAGCACGGCCGCCTCCGCACCGGACGCGGATCAGCGGACGCTGGTCACCGAGGGCCGTGACGTCGCGCTGCGCACCCTGAAGACCCGTGGTCCCTGGAGCCGTACGGCGGCCGGTGAGGCGCTCTCCGGTGACACTGCCGACGTGGTGTCGTACTTGCGTTCCGGCCGCGTCGAGGCCGCCCAGGACGACGCACGGTCGCGGGTGGAGACACTGGCCCTGGAGTCGCCGGCGCCCGCCGTCCGCAGCGGGGCCGAGCAGGCCCTGGGCGACGGCACGACCAAGGTCAGCTCGTTCCTTGAGAGCGGTCAGTACGAGGCGATGGCCGACGACCTTCGCGTCTACGTCTCGAAGGTGATCTCCAACGGTGGCCCCAGCGTCCAGAGCGCGGGACGTACGGCGCTGAGCTCCGGCTCCGTGGACAAGTACCGCACCTTCGTCACCGACGGTCAGTACACGGCCCGCACCGAGGACGAGCGGGTCCGGGCGGCGCAGCTCATCGACAGCGGTGGCCCCGAGGTCAAGGCGTCCGCCCGGATCGCACTGGAGGGCCCAGCGCCGCTGCTGCACGCCTTCATCCAGCATGGTCAGTACCAGGCACAGCGCAAGGACCAGCTCGCCGCCGGTCATGTGGCCCTGCTGCAGCAGATGATCTCCGAGGCCGCCTCGGTGGCTGCCACCGCGCAGAAGAACGCGGCGGAGGCGGGCAAGGTCGCCGCCACGGCCCGTAAGGCCGCCGCCGAGGCCGCGGAGTACTCCAAGCAGGCCGACGCATCGGCGAAGGCGGCCAAGGGATACGCCGACGACGCCCTCAAGTCCGCCAAGGAGGCGGAGACTTCAGCGGCCAACGCCGCGGCCTCGGCCCGCACCGCGCGCGCCGCGGAGGCCGACGCCCACGCGGCGGCGGCACGGGCCGTCTCCTCGGCCGCCGAGGCGCAGGTGTCCGCGAACTGGGCGCAGGGATCGGCCGACGAGGCCTGGAGTTCGGCCCGGGAAGCCCGGGCGTCGGCCACGGCTGCCGGAAAGGACTCC
The DNA here is from genome assembly GCF_044766405.1 of Streptomyces sp. NPDC102270. Taxonomy (NCBI): domain Bacteria; kingdom Bacillati; phylum Actinomycetota; class Actinomycetes; order Kitasatosporales; family Streptomycetaceae; genus Streptomyces; species Streptomyces sp. NPDC102270. Next base: position 115,266 of record NZ_JBIWLX010000002.1, read on the forward strand.
GCCGCGGCCGGCAAGGCCATGCTGGAGGCCTTCCAGACGGCGGTCTCGAAGCAGCTCCAGGAGGAGGCCGAGTTCCGTAGGACGGAGGAGGCCTGGCGCAACGCTCCGGACCCGGAGGGCCCGCAGGAGGAGGACGACGGCTGGATCCCGGACTGGCTGGAGGACAAGGCGGACACCGTCCTCATCTACGGCGAGGCCATCCTCACCGACCCGGACGTCTGGTCCGGGCTCGCCGAGACGGGCGCCGGCGTTCTGATGATGGGCGTCGGCGCGTCCGGCGACATTGCCGGCGGTGCGCTGTGCATCACGGGCATCGGCTGCCTCGCCGGTGCTCCGGCGATCGCGGCGAGCACGACCCTGGCTGTCGGGGGTGGGTTCACCGCCGCGGACGGTATCGGCCGCTTCAACGACGGCCTGGGCCAGGCACTGCGCGAGGCACAGAGTAAGAGCAGCGCCGTACAGAAGGCGCAGACCGGGCCGAAGCCGGCTCCGAACAATCTGCCCGGATTCCCGAATGCCGGGAGGGTCAGGGGCAAGACGCCCGTGCAGGGCGGAGGGCAGCTCCGCAAGCGCTGGAAGGACCCCAAGTCCGGTGACATCTTCGAGTGGGACTACCAGCACGGAACGGTCGAGAAGTACAACAAGCGCGGCAAGCATCAGGGCGAGTTCGACCCCAATACTGGAGCCCAGACCAAGCCTGCGGACCCGACTCGGAAGGTGACCCCATGAGACTCGCCATCTCCCGTTTCCCGAAGGACGGCGAGTTCCTCGACTCGTCCGTCGATGTCACGGCGGTCGGCCTGGACGTCCTCGCGGACCTCGTGGGGATCGCCCCGGACGAGCTGATCGGCGATGTGCCTCTGACGGAGGAGCATGCCGAGCGGGTCCGGCAGCTCACCGGCATCACGCTCGACCTGGAGAAGTACGAGTACTTCCTGGACCCCAGCGCGGACTGAGAGAAGATGCGGGGGCCGTCCGTCAGGGCGGCCCCCGTCGCTCAGTCGAACCAGCGGTCCCTCGCCAGTTCCTCCGTGCGGGTCGGGTCCTCCAGGAGGGCCGCGACCTCGAAGCGGCGGGGCCACTGGCTCGCCGCCCAGGCCAGGCCCGCGGCCACGCCCTCCACCGTGGACGCGTGCAGGATGCCGTCGTCGGTGAGGCGCCAGTCGAGCTCCACGCCGTCGACGACGAGTTCCTCGTGCTCGATGTACGAGGACGGGGTGTTCGGGCCCAGCAGCAGCCCGACCGCCTCCGGTACGTCGTGTTCGGTGCCCTCGGAGTCGATGGAACCGGTGACGGACTCGCTCAGGCGCCGGACCTGGAAGAGCTCGGCCAGCTCGGCGGCGCGGGAGGGGCGGACCGGCAGCAGGGGGACGCCCTGCGTGAAGGGGAGCAGGTCCGGTGAGTCGACGACCACCGCGTCGGCCGCGTCCACGACCTCGACCCGGCCGTCGGTCACCGCCCGCAGCTCGTCCGGCAGGGTGACCTGTTCGGGGTCCAGATCGGCCAACGCGCTGTAGAGGGCGTGCAGTTGGGCGCCGGTCACCGATCGGTCGGGGTCGGCGAGGCGGTCAAGGAGTTCCGCCGCCCCGCCCGGCTCCGCCAGCAGCGCGGCCACCGAGGTCCGTACGCCCAGCGCCCGCAGCACCTGCTCGTCGTCGAACCCGGTCGCGTCCGCCTCGTCGTACAGACCGCGCAGGAGGGGGTCTCCTCCGGCCGCGAGCAGACCGGCGGGGCGGCGCCCGTCGAGCACCGGGTTCCCGCGCAGCCACCAGGCGGTGTACGGCCGTACGACCTCATGGGTGCCGTCCGGCAGGAGGATGCGGACCTGCTGGGTGATCGCGTCCCGCAGGGGCGGCCGGGACAGCAGGGCCAGGGCCTCGGGCCACTTGTCCTCGTCGACCAGGTCGAGATCGCGTACGGCGACCAGTTCGGTGGCGACCGGCGGTACCGGAGTGTCCGGGAAGCGGTCGAGGATGTCCTCGCACCACACGTCCACGGCGTCGAGGAGACCTGCGTCGTCCGGCTCCGCGAAGTCGCCCTCGCGCGGCTCCAGTTCGTCGGGGTCGAGGACCACGTCCGTGGCCCGGACCAGGGCGAAGTCGGCGAGCACCCCGCAGGCGGCGAGGGGCTGCTCGCCCCACTTCCCGGCCAGTTCGCCGTCCACGAAGGCGAGTTCGTCCTCCCGCATGACCCGCGCGAACGGGCTGCCGGGGAGGACGAGTTCACCCGCGGGGACCAGTTCCCCCTCCTCGTCGGGCAGGGCGAGCGCGCCCAGCCACGGCTCGTCGCCGGGCTCCAGGCCCGCGTCCCGGACGAGCGCGAGGACGGTGTCGGCCAGCTCCTCGGCGTCCGGGGTGTCCTCCTCCCAGCTCATGCCCCCGTCGTCGTCCAGGGAGGCGGCCACGGCGGCCCGTACCTGGGGCGTGGTGAGCACCGCGCGCGGAGTCGCGGGCAGCGCGCCCAGCTTCTCCAGGAGCGGATGGGCGGCGGCCGGGTGGGCGACCTTGAGGCCGAGCCGGGCGAGGATCTCGGCGTCGATCAGGGGCCCGTCCGACGTGGGCAGCAGCACCTGCCGGGGCCCGATGGTCGTACGCCCGTCAGCGAGCGGCACCGGCAGGCCGGAGAGCCGGTCCGGGTCGACGCCCGCGAGGCTGTCGTAGAGCCGCTGCCACCACTCCGGCTCCTTCTCCAGGCCCGCGAGCCGGTCGACGGCCTCGGTCAGCGGGACCCGGGCCACGCCCAACGTCCGCAGCTCCACCCGCCGTTCGAGACCGGCGGGCAGCAGGGTGGGCAGCACCTCGGCGAGCACCCGTACGGTGTCGGCGCCCGCGCCCTCGACGACCTCCGCCTCGCGCGGGCGCAGTACCTCCGGCAGTTCCGAGTCGTCGCCGGGCTCGAGTGCGGGCGGGAGGAACGCTGGGAGGGCGGGTGGGAGAAACGCAGTTCGGGGGAGGCGGTCGAGGATCGCCTGCCGCAGCGCGCCGTCCAGCTCGCCCTTGCCCAGCGGGCCGGGCACCAGCGCGATGATCCCTTCGCCGACCGGCCGCCAGCCGGCGAGGAGGTCGGCGTACACGTCCGCCGCGCGCTGTACGAGGAAGTCGGTGAGGGGTCCGGGTGCCGCGTGCCGGCGGGTGGTGTCCAGCGGGAAGGACGCGATGAGCAGCGCGGGGACGCCGAGGGGTTCGTCGCTGGGCGTCGGGGCGTGCACGACGGGGCTGGTGCGGGGGTGGGCCGGGCTGCCGTCGGGGTCGGCGGGCACGGCCCAGGTGAGCGACCAGTGCGGCCGCAGCCGCTCCTCGACGGGCCTGCCGGCGAGGAGCTCGGGGGTGAGGGGCCCGTGTGCGGACGCCGTACGCCACCGGGTCGTACCGTCCCGGGAGTCCTCCACGACGGTGAGGTGGTCCTCGGTGCGGCGGCTGATCGTGCGGGTGGTGTCCGTCTCGATCACGACCTCCTCGAGCCCGGGGAGGGCGAGGAGGAGGGCGTCGTCGACGGCGTTCAGGAGTCGCTCGGCGAGGTCGGCGGCGGCGGCGTCGCGCAGCGGGAGGATGACGACGGTGTCGTAGGGGTCGGGCGCGCTGCCCTCGGCGGCGAAGGGGAGCCGCAGCAGCGGGACATGGCCGTCGCGGCGGCGGATCTCGTCGCCGAGCCCGGGGCTGTGGCGGGCGGTCTCGGCGGCGTGCTCGCGGGCCTCGGCGAGGGACCAGCGGATCCCGCCGTGGCGGCCGACGACGGCGGGCTCGTCGGTGACGGCGAGCACGGCGGCGAAGCCGACGCCGAAGCGGCCGACCGAGCCGTCGACGCTGTCGCGCTTGGCGGAGGCGCGGAGCGTGGAGAGGGACTCGACACCGGCCGCGTCCAGCGGGGCGCCGGTGTTGGCGGCGAAGAGGACACCCTCGCGGAGGGTGAGCCGGAGCCGTCCCGGCACGCCCGCCCTGGCCGCCGCGTCGGCGGCGTTCTGCGCGAGCTCGACGACGAGCCGGTCCCGGTATCCGCCGAGGACGAGGTCCTCCTCGGCGTTGGCGTCCTCCCGGAACCGGGCGGGGCTGGTGGCCCAGGCGTCCAGCACCCCTCGCCTGAGCCGGGCGGTCCCGAACGGGTCGGCACCCTCGGCGGCGGGCCGCACGAACTTGCTCACGTTGACTCTCCTCATCGGCGTGACGATGAAGGTACCGCGACGAGGGAGGACCGTAACTCGGGGAGGGTTCGCAGCGGCGAAGACGGGCGGCGAGAGATTGCCTCGCCGCCCGTCGGTGTCCGGGCCGGGCCGGCGGACCGGCGTACAGGGCGCTGCGGGCGCCGATGCCGTCGCCGTCGCCCACCGCCGGGCCGGCGGTCGTTCGCACCGGGCGAACAACCCCGTGCCCCATGGAGGGAGCTACCAGGCGAAGGCCTCCGGAGACGGTCCCGGGCCCGGGAAGATCTCGTCCAGGCCCGCCAGGACCTCCTCGCTCAGCTCCAGCTCGACCGCGCGGACCGCCGACTCCAGCTGCTGAGCCGTACGCGGGCCGACGATCGGGCCCGTGACGCCGGGGCGGGTGAGGAGCCAGGCCAGGGCCGCCTCGCCGGGCTCCAGACCGTGCTTCTCCAGCAGGTCCTCGTACGACTGGATCTGGGCCCGCTTGGCCGGGTCGGCGAGGGTGTCGGCGGCCCGCCCTGAGGCGCGGCGGCCGCCCTTGGCCTCCTTCTTGATGACCCCGCCGAGGAGCCCGCCGTGCAGCGGGGACCAGGGGATCACGCCGAGGCCGTACTCCTGGGCGGCCGGGATGACCTCCATCTCGGCGCGCCGCTCGGCGAGGTTGTAGAGGCACTGCTCGCTGACGAGGCCGATGGTGCCGCCCCGCCGCGCGGCGATCTCGTTGGCCTGGGCGATCTTGTAGCCGGGGAAGTTGGAGGACCCGACGTACAGGATCTTGCCCTGCTGGACGAGGGTGTCGATCGCCTGCCAGATCTCCTCGAAGGGGGTGGCGCGGTCGACGTGGTGGAACTGGTAGAGGTCGATGTGGTCCGTCTGGAGCCGCTTGAGCGAGGCGTCGACGGCACGGCGGATGTTCAGCGCCGACAGCTTGTCGTGGTTGGGCCAGGCCTCGCCGTCCGCGGCCATGTTGCCGTAGACCTTGGTGGCGAGGACCACCTTGTCGCGGTGGGCGGCGCTCTTCGCGAACCAGTTGCCGATGATTTCTTCGGTACGGCCCTTGTTCTCGCCCCAGCCGTACACGTTGGCGGTGTCGAAGAAGTTGATTCCCGCGTCGAGAGCCGAGTCCATGATCGCGTGGGAGTCGGGCTCGTCGGTCTGCGGGCCGAAGTTCATGGTGCCGAGGACGAGTCGGCTGACCTTGAGTCCGGTGCGTCCGAGCTGCGTGTACTTCATGACCCCTCAGCCAACGCCTTCGAGTGCGCTCAAGGCAAGGATGCGCTCCGGGGGGTTGGCTCCCCTGTGGAATCGGGGGACAGCCGGAGGGAGTTGGGGCGGTTCCGTCTCTAACGTGCAGTACATGACACATACGGAGGAATTCCGCGCCACCCGGCGGGGGGTGCTGGCGCTCGGCACCGCGGCGGCGGCCACGCCCTGGCTGGGCACCGCCCCGGCACAGGCGGTAGTTGTCGGGCCCGGGGAGTTCGACGAGCTGGGCATCACCGAGCTGCGCGCGCTGATGGACCGCGGACGGCTCGACGCGGAGCGGCTCACCCGCTACTACCTGGAGCGGATCGAGCGCATCGATCCGCTGCTGCACGCGGTGATCGAGGTCAACCCCGACGCGCTGCGGGAGGCCCGGCGGCTGGACGCGGACGGGCGCCCCCGGGGTCCGCTGCACGGCATGCCCGTGCTGCTGAAGGACCTGGTCGAGACCGCGGACCGGATGCACACCACGGCCGGCTCCCTCGCCCTGGAAGGGCTCAGGCCCACGCGGGACGCCACGGTCGCCGCCCGGCTGCGGGCCGCCGGTGCCGTCGTCCTCGGCAAGACCAACCTCAGCGAGTGGGCGGGCGGCCTGTCGCTCACCCACCACGCCGGGTGGAGCGCACGCGGCGGCCAGACCCGCAACCCGTACAAGTTGGACCGCTCACCCAACGAGTCCAGCTCCGGCACCGGCGTCGCCGTCGCGGCCAACCTGTGCGTGGCCGGCATCGGCACCGAGACCAACGGTTCGATCATCGACCCGTCGTCGGCGAACTGTGTCGTCGGGGTCAAGCCGACCGTCGGACTGGTCGGCCGGGGCGGCGTGATCCCCGGCGTGCCCAGCCAGGACAGCGTCGGCCCGATGGCCCGCACGGTCCGGGACGCGGCGATCATGCTCGGCACGCTGGTCGGCATCGACGGCAGGGACCCGGCGACCGCGGCGAGCCGGGGGCACTTCCACCGTGACTACACCCGGTTCCTGGACGCGGACGGGCTGCGCGGGGCGCGTATCGGTGTCCCGCGGACCGTGTACTTCGGGTACAGCGACCACGCCGACGCCATCGCGGAGCGGGCGATCGAGGTGATGCGCGCGGCCGGGGCGGTGGTCGTCGACCCCGCGGACATCCCCACGGCCGAGCAACTGGAGGACCTGCCCGGCTCGATGGTCGTCCAGGCCTACGAGTTCAAGCGCGCCCTGAACACCTACCTGGCCGGGGCGGGCGGTGAACACCCGCGTGACCTGGGGGAGTTGATCGCCTTCAACCGCGAACACGCGGACCGTGAGCTGCGCTATGTACGGCAGGACGGGCTGGAGGCGGTGGAGCGGCTGGACTTCTCCGAGCGGGAGTACCGGGAGGCGCTGGCGACCAACCATCGCCTTTCCCGCGCGGAGGGCATCGACGCCGTTCTGCGCCGGCACCGCCTGGACGCCCTGGTGATGCCGACGTCCGGCCCTCCGGCCAAGATCGACCTGGTCCGGGGGGACGCGTACGGCGGTGGAGCGTCCACGCCCGCGGCTCTCGCCGGGTACCCCGCGGTGAACGTGCCGGCCGGGTTCGCGTTCGGGCTGCCGGTAGGCGTGACGTTCATGGGGACGGCGTGGAGTGAGCCGGTGCTGCTGCGGCTCGCGTACGCGTACGAGCGGGCGAGCGGGGTTCGGCGGGTGCCTTCGTACCGGGGGCCTGATGTGGGGTTCTGACCTCGCGCCTTGTTGCTGACTCCGCGCACAGGGCCGTATCAGGGGCGCCGGTGCAGAGTCGCGAACACACCCCGGACGCGGGTGCCGTCAGGGGCGTCCCAGACTCCGGAGACATGGCCGGCTGCTCCCTCGGGGGCCGTGGGCTGCGGGCGCCGGTGCAGGCGGAGGATCGTGCCGTCCGGGAGGCGGAGTTCGGTGCCGTCCTGGTCGTCGGTGACCTCGGCGGGGCCGGTGGGGAGGGCGGGACCTGCGTAGGAGTGGGCGACCTCGTGGTCGGGGGTGTCGGTGAGGCTCTGGGCCTGGGCACGGGCGCGGCCCTCGAACAGGGCGAGGAGTTCGGTGCGCAGGACCGGGTCGTGGGTACCGTCGTAGGCCCAGCGGGGGCCCAGGACGCCGTGTTCCGTCGTGCCGACCAGGGCGTGTTCGGCGCCGGGGAGCGGGGCGGCGCGGTAGGTGAGGGGGGTCAGCCAGGCGACGGGTTCGGGGCCGGAGGTGTCGAGGGCCACCATGAACTCGATCCCGACCTCACCCTCCGGGTCGTCCAGCCGGAAGCCGCCAGCCTTGGTCAACTCGGGCGTACCGCTGTCGGTGTACCACGGGCAGGTGGGCAGCCACGTGGTGAGCAGTTCCAGCTTGGTGGGCTTGAGGGTGGTGTGGTGGATGATCGCCATGTGGTGGATTGTGTCAGTCAGTCGCGGGGGAACTCATCGGTTTTGAGGGTGAGGCCGACGACGGTGCCGGTGAGGTCCACGTCCTTGCCGAAAGGCACCCTGGTCTCGACCTCGTAGTCGCTGCCCTTGGGGTCGGTGTAGATGTGACACCGCCCCTGATACGGATCCGCGATGACGTAGACGGGGACTTCCGCCGTGGCGTAGGCGGCCTTCTTCGGGCCGTAGTCGTTGGCGGCGGTTCCCTTGGAGATCACCTCGGCGACGAACTCGACGTCCTCGTAGGACCAGTGGCCGCTCTCCGCCCTGGTGGCGCCTTCGGCCATCACCGTCACATCGGTCGCGAATCCGTTGAGGTGCCCCGGGTAGTCGATGCGCACGTCGGACTTCACGCGCTTCCGCGGGTACTTGGTCCGCAGCTGCTCGTAGATGCTGTCGCTCTCGGCCATCGCGATCCTGTCTGTCTTCAAGGACGGTCATCTTGAATCCTCCCCTCCCTGAGGCTGTGGGGAGGGGATTCCTTGGTCAGGCTGCCTCCTGGAGCGGGGCTCCAGTAGGTCTTACGCCCTCGGCACCAGCCGGGTTGAGACCAGCCCGGACGAGCATCAACGGGCGGAGTTCTTGTCTCTGGGGGAGACGGCTCCGCATGCGGTGCAGGTGTAGGTGCGTTCCGACAGCGGAAGTGCGTGCTTGGCGGACGTCCCGCGTGTGTTTGCGGCCCATCTCCAAGAGGGCCTGTTTGGTGGCGCCGACGGCTGCGTCAGCGGCCTTGCGGGCCATGGTGGTCTTGGCGAGGAACTTCGGCCGGAAGTCCTCCACCGCGATCGCGTCATGGTCGCGCACGACCTTCTTGGCCCATTTGCGGCCGGTGTCCTGCCGCTGCCGGGTCACCTTCTTGTATGCCTTGGCTCGCAGGTGCTTTGCCTCCCGGTAGCCCTTCGAGGCGGCCTGTCCTCTGGCGGGTCTGCGGCGGGCCATCCGGTCGTAGCGCGACAGTTTCGCCCGGGCCTTGCGGCCGTGCTGGGCGTGGGGCAGGTCGTGGGCGTCACTGGTGGTGGTGGCGGTCTCCGTGACGCCCCAGTCAACCCCGATCACCGCGCCCGTCTCCGGCAGTGGCTGGATTTCTGCAGGGACGACGAAGGAGGCGTACCAATGGCCGAGGCTGTCCTGGTAGATCCGTACCGAGGAGGGGGCGGCGGGCAGATCGCGGGACCATACGACCGTCAGCACGATGTTGCCCGTGAGGTGCAGGCGACCGTCCTTGAGTCGGAACCCGCGCCTGGTGTAGTTCAGGCTCGGGTCGGCCTCGCGCTTCTTCTTCCACTTTGGCATCCCCGCCCGCTGGCGTTGTGGCAGGCGTTCCTTGATGTCCTTTTGTGCCTTGGCGCGGGCTTTGCCGAAGTCCCGGATGGTCTGCTGCTGCGGCATCGAGCTGCCCTCGCGCAGCCACGGCGTGCGCTCGCGGGCCTTTGTCAGCATCTTGTCCAGCTGGGCCGGGCCGCACGTCAGCTTCTCGCTGCGATGGGCCTTGCTGTGCGCGTGCAGGGCCTTGGTCTTGGCCACGCACTCGTTCCAGATCCACCGGCAGCGGTCCCACTCCGCCAGCAGCCGAGTGCGGGCGGTCGACGACACGCGCAGCCGGTACGTGTATCGGGCATGCCCACCCTGTGCGGCCTGAACCACCGACACCCCAGCACCCCCTGCCACACGTCGCCCGCCCTTTCCGGTTCCCATGAAGCGACCGTACGTGCGACCTTTGTACATGCGTGCCGCAATCACACACATTCACCCCATCCGGCGAGCATAGGAACACGCGTTCGCCTCCCCTCGGGCCCGACCACTGGCTGCGGGTGGCGCTTCATGCTTCACGAGACCCAAGGTGAAAAGACGATGCCCATGCCAGCCGACGACACCCGAGCCGTGGTGCGGATCCTCCATCACACCCTCGGCGACAACATCCTCGGCAACTACCTCCACGGCTCCGCCGTCCTCGCCGGTCTGCGCCGGTACAGCGACATCGATGTGCTGGTCGTCGTGCGGAGGTCGCTGACCGAAGACCAACGTCGGGCCCTGATGGGGGAGTTGATGCGGGTGTCCGGTGTTCCGGGTGCTCGGCCCGTCGAGCTCGTCGTCGTCGTGCAGGACGAGGTACGGCCCTGGCGGTACCCGCCCGTCTGCGACTTCCTCTACGGAGAGTGGCTGCGCGAGGAGTACGAGCGGGTGTCCTTCCCGAGCCCGAGGCCAGTCCCGATCTCGCGCCTCTGCTCACCATGACCCTGGCCGGGGACACGACCCTGCACGGCCCTCCGCCCGCCCAACTCCTCGACTCCGTACCCCTCGTGGACCTCAGGCGCGCGATCGTCGCCGGAGTCCCACAGTTGCTGGGCGACCTGGATCACGACACCCGCAACGTCCTGCTCACCCTCGCCCGTGTCTGGACCACCCTCGCCACGGACACCATCCGCTCCAAGGACGCCGCCGCCGACTGGGCGCTCGAGCGGCTGCCGCCCTAGCATCGGGCCGTCCTCGCCCACGCCCGGGCCGTCTACCTCGGGGAAGAGGAGGAACGGTGGTACGGCCAGCTGCGAGCCGGGGTCCGGCCCTGCGCCGGCTTCCTTGTCGACGCCATCGGGCGTCAGTCGCTCACGTAGCGCTGTCCGAGGGTGTCTCCGGTTTCGTGTGCAGGACCTCGCGGGCCTGGTCCGCGGCGCGGGCGATGCTCTCGGAGACGAAGTCGAGGAAGCGGGCGATGTTTTCGAGGCGGACGGCGGCCGGGGTGCCGGGGCCGATGACTCCGACGCCGTCCCGTGCGGTCTCGGCGACCTGGGCGGTGCCGCGGGCGCTGGCCATCATCGATTCGTACATGATGTCGTCGTCGACGGTGTAGCGCTCGCGGCGGCCCGCGTCGCGTTCCCGGCGGACCATTCCCTGGCTCTCGAGGAACGCGACCGCTTTGGAGACGGACGCCGGGCTGACCTGGAGGCGTTGGACGAGTTCGGATGCGGTGAGGCTACCCGCGTCGCTGAGGGTGAGGCCGGCCATCACCCGGGCCGCCATCGTGGGCGTGCCCGACTGTATGAAGACGGTGGTGAGCGTCTCCTCATATGCGCGCACGGCCTCGGCGTCGCGCCCGTGGGCCTGCGGCCGCGCCTCCGGCCCCCGGGGTACGGCCTGCTTGCGACGATGAGCGCGACGTTCGGTGGCACGGTGGGCGAGGTCGGCGCGGTAGCCGGTGGGGCCGCCGTTGCGCATGACCTCGCGCGTGATCGTCGAGGTCGGTCGGTCCAGGCGTCGGGCGATCTCCGCGTAGGCGAGGCCGTCGGCCAGTCCCAGCGCGATCTGCTGGCGGTCCTGCTGGGTGAGTCTGCCTCCCGGCATCGCGGTCTCCTTCGTGCGCCCTTCTTCGGTGCCTCCACCCTAGCGTTCACTTCCGATTCATTGCAACGAGCGGCGCAGGGATGTTGCATTAAACTCAGGACCGTTGCAACGATTTAGCGGCATCTACCTGCAGCGATGATAGTTCAGTGCAACGGTTGTGTTGTCGGATCATTGAATGCAACGTAGCTTTCCATCATCAGAAACAGCGGGCCAACGGAGTGCCCACTGCAGAAGAAGGAGAGCACCATGCAGAAGTTCGAGACCCCCGCCCCCGTCTCCGCCGTCCTCGACATCCCCGCGGGACGCATCCAGTTCATCGCCGCCGACCGTGCCGACACCACGGTCGAGGTTCTGCCCGCGAACGCCGCCAAGAGCCGCGACGTGAAGGCGGCGGAGGAGGTCGAGGTCGTCTACGGTGACGACGGCGTCCTGCGGATCGAGGCCCCGGCGGCGAAGAACCGGATCCTCGGCAACTCCGGATCCGTCGAGGTCACCGTCCAGCTGCCCGCCGGCTCCCGCATCGAGGCGAAGACGGCCGCCGCGGAACTCCGGGCCGTCGGCCGGCTCGGCAACATCGCCTTCGAAGGCGCGTACCGCCAGATCAAGATCGACGAGGCCGCGAGCCTGCGCCTCACCGCGGTCGACGGCGACGTCGAGGTCGGCCGGCTGGGCGGCCCAGCACAGATCAGCACCGCACGGGGCGACATCCGGATCACCGAGGCCGTGAGCGGCACGGTCGTGCTGCGCACCGAGTCCGGCGACATCTCGGTCGGCGCCGCCGCGGGCGTCTCCGCCGCCCTGGATGCCGGCACCGGCCACGGCCGCATCAGCAACGCCCTCAAGAACGACGGCACCGCCGAGCTCGACATCCGCGCCACCACCAACAACGGCGACATCACCGCCCGCAGCCTCTGACCGCCCGCACCCACGAACAGAAAAAGGGGCACCTCTCATGACCGACCTGGCCATCGCGGCGAACGGCCTGCGCAAGTCCTACGGGGACAAGACCGTCCTCGACGGCATCGACATCCAGGTGCCCGCCGGCACGATCTTCTCCCTCCTCGGCCCGAACGGCGCCGGCAAGACCACCGCCGTCAAGATCCTCTCCACGCTCGTATCCGCCGACCCGGGCACCGGCGACATCCGAATCGCCGGCCACCACCTGGCCGCCGACCCGCAGGGCGTGCGTGCCGCGATCGGGGTCACCGGGCAGTTCTCCGCCCTCGACGGGCTGATCACCGGTGAGGAGAACATGCTCCTGATGGCGGACCTGCACCACCTGCCCAAGAGCGAGGGACGGAGGATCGCCGCCGAACTGCTGGAGCGCTTCGACCTCACCGAGGCCGCGAAGAAACCCGCCTCCACCTACTCCGGCGGCATGAAGCGCCGCCTCGACATCGCCATGACCCTGGTCGGGGACCCGCGGATCATCTTCCTCGACGAACCGACCACCGGCCTCGACCCCCGCTCCCGGCACACCATGTGGCAGATCATCAGGGAGCTGGTCTCCGACGGCGTCACCGTCTTCCTCACCACGCAGTACCTGGAGGAGGCCGACGAACTCGCCGACCGCATCGCCGTCCTCCACGACGGCAAGATCGCCGCCGAGGGCAGCGCCGAACAGCTCAAGCGCTTGGTTCCCGGGGGTCACATCCGCCTCCGCTTCACCGACCCGGGCACCTACCGGAGCGCCGCCTCCGCATTGGGCGAGGTCACCCGGGACGACGAATCCCTCGCCCTGCAACTCCCCAGCGGCGGCAGCCAGTCGGAGCTGCGCGCGATCCTCGACCGGCTCGACGCGGCCGGCGTCGAGGCCGACGAGCTGACCGTGCACACCCCCGACCTCGACGACGTCTTCTTCGCCCTGACCGGCGGCGCCGACGTCACCGACCAGCCCAAGGAGACCGTCCGATGAGCAACCTCTCCCTCGCGGTGCGCGACTCGTCCACGATGCTGCGCCGCAACCTCCTGCACGCCCGGCGCTACCCGTCCCTCACCCTGAACCTGCTGCTCACGCCGATCATGCTGTTGCTGCTCTTCGTCTACATCTTCGGCGACACCATGAGCGCGGGCATCGGCGGCGGCGACCGCTCCGACTACATCGCGTATCTCGTCCCGGGCCTGCTGCTGATGACCATCGGCTCCACCACGATCGGTACCGCGGTCTCCGTCTCCAACGACATGACCGAGGGCATCATCGCCCGCTTCCGGACGATGGCGATCCACCGCGGTTCGGTGCTCGTCGGGCACGTCGTCGGCAGCGTGCTCCAGTCGGTGGTCAGCGTGCTCCTGGTCGGCGTGGTCGGTGTGGCCATCGGCTTCCGCTCCACCGACGCCACCGCCCTGGAGTGGCTCGCGGCCTTCGGGCTGCTCGTGCTGTTCGCCACGGCGCTGACCTGGATCGCCGTAGGCATGGGCCTGATCAGCCCCAACGCCGAGGCCGCCAGTAACAACGCCATGCCGTTGATCTTCCTGCCGCTCATCTCCAGCACGTTCGTCCCGGTCGACGCGATGCCGGGCTGGTTCCGGCCGATCGCGGAGTACCAGCCCTTCACCCCGGCCATCGAGACCCTGCGCGGTCTGCTCCTCGGCACCGAGATCGGCCACAACGGCTGGCTCGCCGTCGCCTGGTGCCTCGGCCTCGCGGTGCTCGGCTACCGCTGGGCGACCGCGAAGTTCAACGCCGACCCGAAGTGACCGTGCGGGCATTGGTGCCGGATCAGCCGGCCTCGTAGGGCTCGCCCAGGTCCCACGCCTGGTGCATCGCCTCCGCGAAGGCTGCCGCGATCTTGTGCTCGCCGCTCGCGTTCGGATGGGTGCCGTCGTAGGTGTCGTGGCCGATGTCGTACGACGACGGAGGCGACGCCGGCAGCAGGGGCGAGCGGGGCTCGTCCAGGTCCGCGATCGCCTTGGCCAGAAGCTCGTTGAAGCGGGTGACCTCCGTCGCGAAGGGTGCGTCCGACTCCGCCCGGACGTTGGGGATCACCGGGAGGACGACCATCCGGATCCGGGGGTTCGCCCGGCGGGCCTCGGCGACGAAGGCGCGGACGTTCTGTGCCGTCTGTTCCGCGTTCGTGTAGAAGCCGAGGTCGATCAGGCCCAGCGACACCAGGAGCACGTCCGCACGGTGTGCCCGTACCGCCTCGCCGATCAGCGGGACCATGTGCTGCCAGCCCTCGCCCCAGCCGGCCAGGTGGGCCCGGGGGAAGTCGGGGTCGGCGTACTCGTACGACGTCGGGGCGTCTGCCGCCTTGTCGTACAGCGTCTCGCGCGGGCCCACGAGTGTGAAGGGGCCGCCGGATGTGTCCCGCAGGTGCTGCCACATCCGGTACCGCCAGGTGTGCTCACCCGCACTCCCGATCGTCATCGAGTCACCGACCGGCATGAATCTGAGCATCCGCTCATGATGGATCATCCCGGGTCCCGATGGCATGTGAATCCGCCCACGCGGACGGGCTGCGCGGCGGCAGCGACGCTGCTGACCGGGTCAACGTGGCGACGCTGTCCGCTGTGCCCTCGCTCCCACGCCACCCCCGCCCCCCGCCCACCCCCCTTCAACCGAACGCCGGGATGGCAGTCTTGGGGCATGCGTCGACCCTTCGCCCTGCTTGCCGGGATTCTGCTCGTGGGCGGCTTCACCCTGCCCGTCGCCGTACCCGCCTCCGCCGCCGACGGGGGCGGGAAGGGGGACCAGGGCTTCACCATCAGCGACCCCCGGATCACCGAGTCCAGCGGGCTCGCCGCCTCCCGGCAGCACCCGGGCATCTACTGGACCCACAACGACCAGGACACCGGCGCGTACCTGTACGCCGTCGACAGCGCCACCGGCAAGACCGTCGCCAGGATCACCATGACCGGCGTGGGCACACCCCGGGACGTCGAGGCCATCGCCATCGGGCCCGGCAATGAGATCTGGGTCGGGGACATCGGGGACAACGACGGGGTCAGCTGGCCCTACGTGTGGATCTACAAGCTGCCCGAGCCGAAGGTTCTCAAGGACCAGTCCGTCAAGGGCACCCAGTACGTCGTGAAGTACACCGACGGCTCACGCGACGCCGAGTCGATGGTCGTCCACCCGAAGACCGGGCGCGTCTACATCATCGACAAGCAGGAGGACGGCGGGCATCTCTACGAGGGACCCACCACCCTCTCCTCCTCCGGGACGAACGTCTTCAAGCCCGTCAAGGCCGTCGACCTCTGGGCCACCGACGCCGCCTTCTCGCCCGACGGCCGACAGCTCGCCGTACGCGGCTACTTCGGCGGCATCTGGTACGACTGGAACGGCGGCGACATCAAGCGCAAGGGGCGGCTCAGCGTGCCCCTCGGGCAGGGGGAGTCCGTCTCCTACTCGCCCGACGGGACCAAGCTCCTGCTCGGCATGGAGGGCGCCGACAGCGAGGTCGAGGCACAGGACGCGCCCGGTGACGCGGGGTCCGAGTCCCCCTCGGGAAGCGGGAGTTCATCGGCCTCCGGAAGCGACGGCGGCGGGAACTCGGACGGCATGATCAAGATCGGTGCGCTCGCCCTGGTGGCCGTCGCCGGCCTCTTCGGGCTCCGGCGGCTGTTCCGCCGCTCGTGAGCCCTCGCGCCCGTACGGCGGCATCGCGCCGGCAGCATCCCGTGCACATGAACACGTCGAGCGTCTTGACGTGTGCATGTGACCTGACTTCCATAGGAGATGCAGGGTGATGGGAGCGCTCCCATCGGGTTCCGGGCCCGCGCCTCCCGAGAGGAAGCAGCGAACATGTTCCGCAGCTTGCGAAGAGCGCTGTGTGCGGTGGCGGCGGCTCTCCTGGTGCCGCTGGGGACCGCTGGTCTTCAGACGGCCGACGCCGCCGAGGCGGCCGGGGCCGGCTACTGGCACACCAGCGGCCGTCAGATCCTGGACGCCTCCGGACAGCCGGTCCGGGTCGCCGGGATCAACTGGTTCGGCTTCGAGACCTCCAACAACGTGGTCCACGGCCTCTGGTCCCGCGACTACAAGTCCATGATCGACCAGATGAAGTCGCTGGGCTACAACACGCTCCGCATCCCGTACAGCGACGACATCTTCAAGTCGGGGACGGTCCCCAACAGCATCGACTTCTCCAGCGGCAAGAACGCCGACCTCCAGGGACTCAACTCCCTGGGCGTCCTGGACAGACTCGTGTCGTACGCCGGCCAGGACGGTCTCAAGGTCATCCTCGACCGGCACCGCCCGGACTCCGGCGGCCAGTCGGCGCTCTGGTACACGGCCGCGGTCCCGGAGTCGACGTGGATCGCCAACCTCAAGGCCCTCGCCACGCGGTACAAGGGCCAGGACACCGTCGTAGGCATCGATCTGCACAACGAGCCGCACGATCCCGCCTGTTGGGGCTGCGGAGACACCGCCACGGACTGGCGGCTGGCCGCCCAGCGGGCAGGGAACGCCGTGCTGTCCGTCAACCCCGAGCTGCTGATCTTCGTCGAGGGCGTGCAGACCTTCAACGGCGTCTCCGGCTGGTGGGGCGGCAACCTGATGGGTGTCGCCCAGTACCCGGTGCAGCTGAACGTGGCGAACCGGGTCGTGTACTCCGCCCACGACTACGCGACCAGCGTGGCCCAGCAGAGCTGGTTCAGCGACCCGTCCTTCCCCGCCAACATGCCGGGCATCTGGGACAAGTACTGGGGCTACATCTTCAAGCAGAACATCGCCCCGGTGTGGGTGGGCGAGTTCGGCACCACCCTCCAGTCGACCGTGGACCAGAAGTGGCTGGCGGCACTGGTCTCGTATCTGCGGCCGACATCGACGTACGGCGCCGACTCCTTCCACTGGACCTTCTGGTCCTGGAACCCCAACTCCGGTGACACGGGCGGGATCCTGAAGGACGACTGGCAGACCGTGGACACCGTGAAGGACGGGTACCTCGCGAGCATCAAGGCGCCGGGCTTCCCGGGCGGCGGGAGCGGTCCCGGTGATCCGGGCGGCCCCGGTGGGAACACGGCCGCCTGCACCGCCGCCTACACCGTCAGCAGCGACTGGGGCAGCGGCTTCAACGCCGAGGTGAAGGTGACCAACTCCGGTACGACGGCTCTCTCGTCCTGGAAGGTCACCTGGACCTGGCCAGGCTCGCAGAAGGTCAGCTCCATGTGGAACGCGTCGTACACCCAGACCGGCTCGACCGTGACCGCGACGAACGCCTCGCACAACGGGACTGTCGCGGTGGGCGGTTCGGCGAGCTTCGGATTCGGGGGAGCGCCCGGGGGTGGCGGGGTGCCGAGTGTGAGCTGCACGGCGACGTGAACGAGGGGCGCCCGGCCCCCGCCGGGCGCCCGCATCGCGTGCACCAAGGGCCTCCTGGTTCAAAGGAGTTTTAAATATTCGCTCGAAACGGTTCTCGTGTTCGAGTTTCTCCGGTAAGGATTCGGCCAGGACCGAGCATTTTCGGTCCTCGGCAACCCCCCACCTTCCGAAGGAACTTGATGAGAAAGAGCGCAGCCGTACTGTGCGGCGTGACCGCCGTACTGGCCGGGACACTCACGGCCCTTCCGGCCGAGGCGAGCCCGTCCGTGAGCACCGCACCACTGGCGAAGGTCGCCTGGAAGAAGTGCGGCACGGAGAACTACCCGACCCTCCAGTGCGGGTCGGTGAAGGTGCCGCTCGACTACGCCAAGCCGCAGGGCCGGAAGATCACCCTGGCCGTGTCCCGGGTGCCGCACACCGCGAAGAAGTACCAGGGCCCGCTGCTGGTCAACCCCGGCGGCCCCGGCGGCAGCGGTCTGACGCTCGCCGGATTCGTCGCGTCCGCGCTGCCCAAGGCGGTCGCGGCTCAGTACGACGTCATCGGCTTCGACCCGCGCGGGGTGGGCAAGAGCAAGCCCGCCCTCGACTGCAAGCCGGGCTACTTCAACCCGGTGCGCCCCGCCAGCGTTCCCAGCACCCCCGCGATCGAGAAGGCCAACCTCGACCGCGCCAAGTCCTTCGCCGCCGCCTGCGGCCACAAGTACGCGGACCTGCTGCCGTACATCAACACGATCAACGCCGTGAAGGACATGGACTCGATCCGTAAGTCCCTCGGCGCCAAGAAGATCAACTACTTCGGTTACTCGTACGGCACCTACCTGGGCCAGGTCTACGGCAAGCTGTTCCCGACCCACGTGCGCCGCCTGGTGCTCGACTCGATCGTCGACCCCGACGGTGTCTGGTACGACGCCAACATCTCGCAGGACTACGCCTTCGACGCCCGCCAGAAGGCGCTCATGGCGTGGATAGCCAAGTACGACTCCACGTACAAGCTCGGCACCGACCCGGCCGCGATCGAGGCCAAGTGGTACGCGATGCAGGCCGAGTTGGCCAAGAAGCCCGCGGGCGGCAAGGTCGGCGCCGCCGAGCTGGAGGACACCTTCATCCCGGGCGGCTACTACAACGGCTACTGGCCCGACCTGGCCAAGGCGTTCGCCGCGTACGTGAACGACAAGAACGCCGCCCCGCTGGTCGAGGCGTACGAGAACATCGCCGCCATCGACGCCTCCGGGGACAACGGCTACAGCATCTACACGGCCGTGCAGTGCCGTGACGCCTCCTGGCCGCGCGACTGGCGCCAGTGGCAGAAGGACAACTGGGCCGTGTACGAGAAGGCCCCGTTCATGGCCTGGAGCAACGCCTGGTACAACGCGCCGTGCGCGTTCTGGCCGACGAAGTCGCTCAAGCCGGTGAACGTCGCCAACAGCAAGCTGCCGCCGGCGCTGCTCTTCCAGGCCACGAACGACGCGGCCACCCCCTACCAGGGCGGCGTCACCGTCCACCACCTGCTCAAGCGCTCCAGCCTCGTCGTCGAGCAGGGCGGCGGGAACCACGGCATCACGCTGAGCGGGAACGCCTGCCTGGACAAGTACCTGGCGAAGTACCTGACCGACGGCACGGTGCCGCGCGGCCACGGCACGGCCGACGCGGTCTGCAAGAAGACCGCCGACCCGACGCCGCCGGCCGCGGCGAAGGCTGCCATGAGCACGCAGCAGTCGGCCACCGTCTCGCGGGGCGACACCCTGCACGGGCTGCTCGGCTTCCGCGGCTGAACCGGCGGGACATGAGAAGGGCGCCCGGTTGCACACCGGGCGCCCTTCGTCGTCGTACTCGAAGAACTCGAAGAACTCGAAGAAGTGGTCAGAGCTTCTCGATGACGTAGTCCACGCACTTCGTCAGGGCCTCGACGTCCGCCGGGTCGATCGCCGGGAACATCGCCACACGCAGCTGGTTGCGGCCGAGCTTGCGGTAGGGCTCGGTGTCCACGACGCCATTGGCGCGCAGCACCTTGGCGATCGCGGCGGCGTCGATCTCGTCCGAGAAGTCGATCGTGCCGATGACCTGGGAGCGCTTGGCCGGGTCGGTGACGAACGGGGTCGCGTGCTTGGACTCCTCCGCCCAGCTGTACAGGCGGGTCGAGGAGTCCTTCGTACGGGCCGTCGACCACGCGAGACCGCCCTGGCCGTTGATCCACTCCAGCTGCTGGTTCAGCAGGAAGAGGGTGGCGAGGGCCGGGGTGTTGTACGTCTGGTTCTTGCGGGAGTTGTCGATCGCCGTCGGCAGCGAGAAGAACTCCGGGATGTGACGGCCGGACGCGTGGATCCGCTCGGCGCGCTCGATCGCGGCCGGGGAGAACACGCCGATCCACAGGCCGCCGTCGGAGGCGAAGGACTTCTGCGGGGCGAAGTAGTAGACGTCCGTCTCGGCGATGTCGACCGGGAGGCCGCCGGCGCCGGAGGTGGCGTCCACGAGGACCAGCGCGCCCTCGTCCGCGCCGGCCACCCGCTTGATGGGGGCGGCGACACCGGTGGAGGTCTCGTTGTGCGTGAAGGCGTACGCGTCGACACCGGCCTCGGCCTGCGGCTCCGGGTGGGTGCCGGGCTCGGAGGAGATGACGGTCGGCTCGGCCAGCCAGGGGGCCAGCTTGGACGCCTTCGCGAACTTCGACGAGAACTCGCCGAAGGTCAGGTGCTGCGACTTGTTCTCGATCAGGCCGTGCGTCGCGACGTCCCAGAACGCGGTGGAGCCGCCGTTGCCGAGGACGACCTCGTAGCCCTCGGGGAGGGAGAAGAGCTCACTGATGCCCTCGCGCACCTTGCCGACCAGGTTCTTGACCGGAGCCTGGCGGTGGGAGGTGCCGAGGAGGGAGGTACCGGTTGCGGCCAGCGCGTCCAGCGCTTCCGTCCGCACCTTGGAGGGGCCCGCGCCGAATCGACCGTCGGCGGGCTTGATGTCAGCGGGAATCTGGATCTCAGCCACGGGGCGAGCGTAGCCGCTGGGGGAAACCTGGTCGAAACGTAGTCCGTCGGGTGAGACGCGGTGGTGTCGACCCACCTGGTTTGCTGGAGCCATGACGGATCTTGAGGCCGATCTGCGGAAGGCCGTCCGGGGCGAGGTCGCTTTCGACGTCACCTCCCGGGCCCTGGTCACCATGGACGCGTCCAACTACCGGCGTGTCCCCCTGGGGGTCGTCGCCCCGCTGGACGCCGACGACGTGGCCGCCGTGCTGGAGGTCTGCCGTACCCACGGCGTCCCCGTCGTCCCGCGCGGTGGCGGTAC
The DNA here is from genome assembly GCF_044766405.1 of Streptomyces sp. NPDC102270. Classification (NCBI taxonomy): domain Bacteria; kingdom Bacillati; phylum Actinomycetota; class Actinomycetes; order Kitasatosporales; family Streptomycetaceae; genus Streptomyces; species Streptomyces sp. NPDC102270. The sequence continues at coordinate 135,953 of NZ_JBIWLX010000002.1, forward strand.
CTCCATCGCCGGGCAGGCCACCGGCACCGGGGTCGTGCTGGACTTCACCCGGCACATGAACCGGGTCCTGGCGCTGGACCCCGAGGCGCGTACCGCGGTCGTCCAGCCCGGCCTGGTGCTCGACCGGCTCCAGGACGCCGCCGCCCCGCACGGGCTGCGCTTCGGACCCGACCCCTCCACCCACAGCCGGTGCACGCTCGGCGGGATGATCGGCAACAACTCCTGCGGCTCGCACTCGGTGGCGTGGGGGACCACCGCGGACAGCGTGCGCGAGCTCGACGTCGTCACCGCGCGCGGGGAGCGGCTGCGGCTCGGACAGGAGTGGGCCGGGGCGCCGACGGGGCTGCGGGAGCTGGTCGACGGGGAACTGGCACGGCTGCGGACCGGCTTCCCCGAGCTGCCCCGGCGGATCTCCGGCTACGCCCTGGACGCCCTCCTGCCGGAACACCGGGCCGACGTCGCCCGGTCCTTCTGCGGCAGCGAGGGCACCCTCGGCGTGCTCACCGAGGCCGTCGTCCGGCTCGTGGAGGCGCCACGCGCGCGTGCGCTCGCGGTCCTCGGGTACGCGGACGAAGGTGCGGCCGCCGAGGCGGCGGCCGGGCTGCTGGTGCACCGCCCCCTGACGGTGGAGGGCATGGCGGCCGACCTGGTGCCCTCGGCGGCCGCGCTGCCCCGGGGCGGCGCCTGGCTGTTCGTGGAGACGGGCGGCTCCACCGAGAGCGAGGCACGCGCGCGTGCGGAGCAGGTCGTGCGCGCGGCCGACGTCCTCGACGCGCTCGTGGTGACCGACCCGGCCGGGCAACGCGCCCTGTGGCGCATCCGCGAGGACGCCAGCGGCACGGCGACCCGGATGCCCGACGGCACCGAGGCCTGGCCCGGCTGGGAGGACTGCGCGGTGCCGCCGCGGCGGCTCGGCGCGTATCTGCGGGACTTCCGGGAACTGCTGGGCGCGCACGGGCTGCGCGGAACGCCCTACGGCCACTTCGGCGACGGGTGCATCCACGTCCGCATCGACTTCGACCTGCTGACGCGGGCGGGGATCGGAAGGTTCCGCCGCTTCTCCGAGGAACTCGCCGACCTGGTCGTCGCGCACGGCGGGTCACTGTCCGGGGAGCACGGCGACGGGCAGGCGCGCGCCGAACTCCTGCCGAGGATGTACGGCGACGAGATGGTCGCCCTCTTCGAGCGGGCGAAGGCCCTCTGGGACCCGGACGACCTGCTCAACCCCGGCATGCTGGTCCGCCCGGCCCCCCTCGACACCAACCTCCGCTTCTCGGTCCTGCCCCGCGAGCCGGTCGACGTCGCCTTCGGGTACCCGGATGACGGCGGTGACTTCTCCGCCGCCGTACGCCGCTGCGTCGGGGTCGCGAAATGCCGTACGACAGCGGCGACCGGGTCCGCCGTCATGTGCCCGTCCTTCCGGGCCACCGGTGAGGAGGCGCACTCCACGCGCGGGCGTGCCCGGCTGCTGCACGAGATGCTCGCGGGCGAGGCGGGCGGGGTGGTCACCGACGGCTGGCGGTCCGAGGAGGTGCGCGAGGCGCTGGATCTGTGCCTGTCCTGCAAGGGCTGCCGGTCCGACTGCCCGGTCGGGGTCGACATGGCCACGTACAAGGCGGAGTTCCTGCACCACCACTACGCGGGGCGGCGCCGCCCGGCGTCCCACCACAGCATGGGCCGGCTGCCGGAGTGGCTGCGCCGGGTGGACCGGCTGCGGCTGGCTCCCGTGCTCAACGCCGTCGCCGCCGTACGGCCGTTGGCGGCCGTCGCCAAGCGGCTGGGCGGGATCGCGCCCGAGCGGCGGATCCCGAAGTTGGCGGCGGAGACGTTCAGCCGGTGGTGGGAGGGGCGGAAAGCCCGCGGGCGGAACCCCCGCGACATCGGTGACCTGGTGATCCTGTGGCCGGACACCTTCACCGAGCACCTCTCGCCGTCCGTGGGGCAGGCGGCCGTACGTGTGCTGGAGGCGGCGGGGCTGCGGGTGGCGCTGCCGCCCACCCTCCACCTGGAGAAGGCGCCGGTGGGCGACGGCAGGACGGTCGCCCTCGACCCGGTGTCCCTCCTGCGGGGCCGGGGCCGGGTCTGCTGCGGCCTGACATACGTGTCCACCGGCCAACTCGACCGCGCCCGTGCGGTGTTGCGCCGCACCATCGACCTGATGGCGCCGGTGCTGGAGACCTCGGTCCCGGTCGTCGTCCTGGAACCGAGCTGCGCGGCCGCCCTCCGCACGGACCTGCCGGAACTGCTGCACGACGATCCGCGGGCCGCCCTTCTCGCCTCCCGGGTCCTGACCTTCGCGGAGGCCCTGGAGCGGCTCGCCCCCGACTGGCGGCCACCGGCCCTGAACCGCCCGGTCGTCGGCCAGACCCACTGCCACCAGCACGCGGTCCTGGGCGACACGGCCGACCGCCGGCTGCGCGAGGCCGCGGGCCTCACCGGCGACCTGAGCGGCGGCTGCTGCGGACTCGCGGGCAACTTCGGCTTCGAGAAAGGCCACTTCGAGGTGTCGCGGACCTGCGCGGAGGAGCAACTGCTGCCGACGGTACGGCAGGCTCCTCCATCGGCAGTCGTGTTGGCCGACGGGTTCTCCTGCCGCACCCAGCTCGAGCAACTGGCGGGGGTGCGGGGCAGACACCTGGCAGAGGTGCTGGCGGAGGGACTCGCACGACAGCCCTGAACAGGCGGCGCCCGCCCCGGCGGAGTCCCTCCCGCTCGGTGGCCCGCTCGGTGGAGACTCACCACCATGTTCGCCTTCGACCGCGTCGCCGTCCTCTCCGACGTCCACGGTGTCCTGCCCGCCCTGGAAGCCGTCCTCGCCGAGCCCGAAGTGGCCGCCGCCGACCGGATCGTGCTGACCGGGGACATCACCGCCGGACCCCAACCCACCGGAGTGCTCGCCCTGTTGAGGGCACAGGGAGAGCGAGTGCTGTGGGTCTCGGGCAACGCCGACCGGGAACTCGTCGAGTTCCGCAGGGGGGAACGGTCGCAGATCCCCGACCCGATCGCCCCCTACGCCGCCGACCGACTCACCGACGAGGACGTGGAGTTCCTCGCCACGCTCCCCACCACCCGCACCCTCACCGTCCGCGGCCTCGGCGAGGTTCTCTTCTGCCACGCCACTCCCCGCGACGACGAGAAAATCGTCCTGGTCGACTCGCGCCCGGCCCGCTGGACGGAGGTCCTCAGGGGCGTCCCCGACACCGTCCGCACGATCGTCTGCGGCCACACCCACATGCCGTACGTCCGCCTCGCCCACGGCCGCCTGGTCGTGAACCCCGGCAGCGTCGGCATGCCGTACGGCCGCCCCGGCGCCCACTGGTGCCTGCTCGGCCCCGGCACCGACCTGCGGGTGACGGCGTACGACATCCCGGCGGCCGTGGAACGCCTCGTCGCGGAGTGCGACTGGCCGGGGATCGCTGAGTGGGCGGACCACTACCTCAACGCGCGGGCGACGGACGCGGAGGCGTTGGAGACGTTCGGGGCGCGGGACGGAAGGGCGAGCTCGTAGACCCCGTTGCGATACTCCCGCCGTGGAAACGAACACGCCCCTCACGAACTGGACCCTGCGTCCCGCGCAGCCCGCCGACGTCGAGCCGATAGCCGAACTGCGGGCCGTGGTCATGCGCCCCGACCTGGAGCGGCTGGGCCGGTTCGACGAGCACCGGGTCCGGCAGCGGTTCCGGGACGCCTTCGACGAGCGGCACATGTCGATCATCCTGACCGAGGGGCGTTTCGCGGGCTGTGTCGCCCTGCGGCCGGCCGAGGACGCCCACTGGCTGGAGCACTTCTTCATCACTCCGGCTCTCCAGGGCCACGGCCTGGGCTCGGCCGTCCTGAACACCCTCCTGGCCCGGACCGAGGCCGACGACGCACTGGTCCGCCTGAACGTCCTGCAGGGCAGCGCGGCGCGACGGTTGTACGAGCGGCACGGGTTCACGGTGGAGAGCGAGGACGCGGTGGACGTCTTCATGGTGCGGGGGCCGCGCACGGGCTGAGGGGCCCTGACGGAGCGGTCAGCCGAGCGTCCAGATCTGGTTGTCCCTTCCGTTGCACTCCCAGAGGACCGCCACCGTTCCGGACGCGCCTCCGAAGATGTCCACGCACTTCTGCGACTGCTCGGCCAGCAACTCGGTGCCGTCGAGGCGGAACCGCTGGCTGCCGCTTCCGTCGCAGCCGGCCAGCTGGATCGCGGTGCGGTCGTCGGTCGCTCCCCCGGCCACGGTCATGCACTTCCCCGAGGACCGGACGACCCCGGAACCCAGCTGCCACCGCTGCGCCGCCGAGCCGTCGCACGTGTCCTGGTACAGCTGCACCCCCTCCGACCCGTTGCCACGGCTCAGGCACTTCCCTGAGGCAGCGACCACCAGGGAACGGCCCGTCGGAGCGACCGGTGCGCCGGATCGGCTCTTCGTGGGCGTGGCCTCGGTTCCGGCATCCGCCCCGGTGTCGACTCCCGCGGCCTCGGTCGCCGATTCGGACGGCGAGCGGGTCCCGGTCGTCGGTGTCGTGGCACCGGAACCCGGGGGGTCCGACGGGGAGGGCGTCACGGACGGGGCCGGGCCCGGGGGCGGCGGCGCGGTCCTGTCGCCCGCCGCGGTGGCGCCGCCCGATGCCCGGGCACCGGTGCCGTCCTTCTCCACCGTCTGTGTGACCAGCAGCGAGATCGCGATCAGTACCGCCGCGGCGATCGCTGTGCCGAGCACGACCGGTTTCCTCCAGCGACCCGAGCGCGGCCGCGCCCGCCGCCCGGTCGAGGCGGGCGGTGGGCCGTCCGGAACGGCCCCGGCGGGGGAGATCACACGCTTCCCGTGATCCCGCTCCGTCTCCGGCTCGGGCTTCCGCTCGGGCTTCCGCTCGGGCTTCTGCTCCGGCTTCTGCTCCGGAGGAGCGTTGCCGGGCTCCGTGTTCACGGTGTGGACCGTCGGTATGGCCGGCGCGGCGACGGAGGAGTGCCCTTCGGTGGCCGCCGTCCGCAGGAGACGCTCGGCCTCCTCGGCCGACAGCCGCTCGTCGGGCCTGGTGGCGATCAGCCCCCGGATCAGCGGTGTCAGCGGTCCGGCCTTCCGAACCTCGGGCACCGGGCCCAGGGCGATGGCGTACATGGTCTCCGTCACCGTGTCCCGGAGGAACGGGGAACGGCCGTCGACCGCCTGGAAGAGCGTCGCGCCCAGCGCCCATAAGTCGGCTGCCGGGCCCGGTGCCGCGCCGGCGAGGCGCTCGGGGGCGATGAAGTCGACCGACCCCACCAGCTGGCCGGTGACGGTGAGAGTCGAGGTGTCGGAGGCCTGGGCGATGCCGAAGTCGGTCAGGACAACCCGGTCGTCCTCGGTGAGCAGCACGTTGGCGGGCTTCACGTCCCGGTGCAGGACCCCGGCCCGGTGCGCCGCCCGCAGTGCGGCGAGCACGCCGAGGCCGATCCTGGCGGCCTCTTCGGGCGGGAGAGGGCCGCGGGCTCGGACCAGCTCGGCGAGGGTGGTGGAAGGCACGTATTCCATGACGATGGCGGGCAGGCCCCCGTCGTCCACCACGTCGTGGACGACGACGACATTGGGGTGGCTGATCCGGGCGGCGCTGCGGGCCTCCCGGCGGGTGCGCTCGAAGAGAGTGGCGAGCTCGTCCTCGGGGAGGTGCGGCTGGGGGTGGAGCCTCTTGACGGCGACCTGGCGCCCGAGGACGGTGTCGTGGGCGCGCCAGACGGTGCCCATACCGCCTTGGCCGATCCGGTCGAGGATGCGGTATCGGCCGGCGATCAGCCGTTCTTCGTCAGACACCGTGGATTCCTTTTCGCTGCTGCGGGGCTGCGCCGGTCAGGAGTGCGTGCCTTGGAACTCTTCGGATCGGGATCTCCCCCAACGGCACCTGAATCTCCGGCCCGTTGAAGGGCGCGCCCTTGGTCGAGCGAGTAATCATACTTTCAAGCAGAGCCTATGCCTGGGGCAGACACGGCGATGCCGACGCAGTCCTTGCCCGGGCCGACGACAGTCGTATATCGGGTTTACGCACATGACCAGGTCCATTATCGTGGACTGAGCAGTGCATCATGATGGACGAGCCCCGAGCCGACCCCTGGAAGCCCCGTGACCACCTCCAGCAGCGCCCCTACGTCGTCGCCGACCCAGTTGGCCGCCACGCCCGCCCGCGGGCCCCGCCGCCACGGCTCCCTCGGTCCCGTCGGCCTGGTGCTCGCCGGGGGCGTCTCCGTGCAGTTCGGCGCGGCGCTGGCCGTGACCCTGATGCCGAGGGCGGGCGCCCTCGGGGTCGTGACCCTGCGACTGCTGGCGGCCGCGCTCGTCCTCCTCGTCGTCTGCCGCCCCCGGCTGCGCGGGCACTCCCGTACCGACTGGGGCACGGTCGTCGTCTTCGGCCTCACCCTGGCCGCGATGAACGGCCTCTTCTACCAGGCCGTCGACCGCATCTCCCTCGGCGCCGCCGTGACCCTCGAGTTCCTCGGCCCTCTTGCCCTCTCGGTGCTCGCCTCCCGCCGCGCGGTCAACACCGTTTGGGCCGCGCTCGCGCTCGCCGGTGTCGTCCTCCTCGGCGGCGGGGACTTCGGCGATCTGGACCCGGCGGGCGTGGCCTTCGCGCTGGGCGCCGGCGCCATGTGGGCGGCGTACATCGTCTTCAGCGCCCGCACCGGCCGCCGCTTCCCACAGGCCGACGGCCTCGCCCTGGCGATGGCGGTCGGCGCGCTGGCGTTCCTGCCGCTCGGCATCGCGGAGTCCGGCACCCGGCTTCTCGACCCGGTGACCGTGGGCCTCGGCGCGGCGGTGGCCCTGATGTCCTCCGTCCTGCCCTACACCCTCGAACTCCTCGCCCTGCGCACCCTGCCCGCCTCCGCCTTCGCCATCCTCATGAGCCTGGAGCCGGCCCTGGCCGCCCTCGCGGGCTTCCTGATCCTCGACCAGGCCCTGTCCGCGCTCCAGGCTCTCGCCGTCGCCCTCGTGATCGCGGCGAGCATGGGGGCGGTGCGGACACAGGTGGGGCGGGGCAAGGCGATCACTCCCTGAGCCTGGGCGGGCCGTACACGGCGAGCCCTGAGCGGGCCGTACGCGGCGTCAGTGGGTGAGTGCCGAGTGGGGTCTGTGCACGGCGTCAGTGGGTGAGCGCCGAGTGGGTCCGGACCCGGCGTCAGTGCGTGAGCCCCAAACGGGCTCGCCGTGCGCGGCGCCAGTGGGTGAGTGCCGAGCGGGCCGTACACGGTGTCAGTCCGCGGGCTTCTCCCACACCGAGACGTGCGTCTCGCTCTCGTTCGTGAAGGGCGCGCGGCTCCAGTCCTCCCACCGATTCCGCAGCCGCATCCCGGCCAGCCGCGCCATGAGATCCAGCTCCGCGGGCCAGACGTACCGGAAAGGGATCGTCCGGAAGGAACCCCGGCCGTCCTCGACCCTGACGTGGTTCGAGGCCATCGCCTGGGTGGCCACGTCGTAGGTGTCGAAGCCGAGGCGGTTCTCGCCGACGTGGAACGGCACGGCGTTCTGCCCCGGCGGAAGCTTCCGGAGCTGGGGAACCATGACCTCCACGACGAAGGTCCCACCGGGTGCCAGATGGGCCGCGACATTGCGGAAGCAGTCCACCTGGGCGTCCTGGGTCGTCAGGTTCATGATCGTGTTGAAGACCAGGTAGCCGACCGAGAAGCCGCCCGGCACCCGGGCCGTCGCGAAGTCCCCGATCGTCACTTCGACCGCCTCGCCGCCGGGCTTGGCCCGCAGCCGGTCCGCCATCGCCCGGGACAGCTCGATGCCGTGCACGCCGACCCCGCGCCGCGCCAGCGGCAACGCGATCCGCCCGGTTCCGACGCCCAGCTCCAGGGCCCGTCCTTCCCCGGCCAGCTCCGCCAGCAGGTCCACGGCCGGCTCGACCGCCTCGGGCGCGAACATCGCCGCCGACGACTCGTCGTACGTCGCCGCGACGGACTCTCCGAAGTAGCCGTCGTCATCGATCACCGGGGGACCGTACTGCGAGGACGGAGGCGGGCGCCTCCGAATATCGGGCCCTCGGCCATCAGCGGCGCGCACGTCGGTCCCGCAAAATTAATGCAAGCACGCTTGCTTGTTTCTGGCCCCGCTGCCATTCTCTCCCCATGGCAGACCCCACGCCCGTCATCGACGACCTGTGTGCGGAGGGCGAGGAACTCGACCTGCTGGTAGCCGAGTTGAGCCAGGAGCAGTGGTCGCTGCCGACCCCCGCCCCCGGCTGGACCGTCGCCCACCAGATCGCCCACCTCGCCTGGACCGACCACGCCTCCCTGCTCGCCGTCACCGACCAGAGGGCCTTCTCCCGCGAGGTCGAGAAGGCGCTGGCCGCGCCCGGGGACTTCGTGGACGAGGGCGCGGCGGAGGGTGCCCGAAAGCCCCCGGCGAGACTGCTCGCCTACTGGCGGGCGGGACGCGAGGACCTGGCCGAGGCCCTGCGGAACGCCCCCGAGGGCTCCCGTTTCCCCTGGTACGGCCCGCCCATGTCCACCGCCTCCATGGCCACCGCCCGCCTCATGGAGACCTGGGCCCACGGCCTGGACGTGGCGGACGCGCTGGGAGCGACCCGTGAGCCGACCGACCGGATCCGGCACATCGTCCGCCTCGGCGTCCGCACCCGCGACTTCGCCTTCGGCGTGCACGGACTGACCCCGCCCTTCGAGCAGTTCCGCATCGAACTCACCTCCCCCTCCGGCGAGTTGTGGACCTACGGCCCCGAGGACGCCACCGACCGCGTCACCGGCCCCGCCCTCGACTTCTGCCTCCTGGTCACCCAGCGGGCCCACCGCACCGACCTCGCCCTGCGCGCCGAGGGCGAGGACGCCGACCGGTGGCTCGACATCGCCCAGGCCTTCGCGGGCCCGCCCGGCGCCGGACGCCCGGCGAAGGGAACGGCTTCCGGCGGTGGGGGGGAGGGAATGCGGCCCGGCGGTCCGGCGGAGGGGGTGCCTCCCGGCGGCCCGGGGGAGGGGGTGCCTCCCGGCGACTCGGCAAAGGGGACGACCTCCGTCGGCCCAGGAGAGGGAACGGCTTCCGCCGACACGGCGAAGGGGATGCCTCCCGGCGGCCCGGCAAGGGGAGTTGCCGGATGACCCTGCGCATAGGCAACGCCTCCGGCTTCTACGGCGACCGTTTCGACGCGATGCGCGACATGCTCACCGGCGGCGAACTCGACGTCCTCACCGGCGACTACCTCGCCGAACTCACCATGCTCATCCTGGGTCGGGACCGGCTGAAGGACCCCGGGGCCGGATACGCCCGCACCTTCCTGCGCCAACTCGAGGAGTGCCTCGGTCTCGCACACGAGCGGGGCGTGCGGATCGTCACCAACGCGGGCGGGCTCAACCCCGCCGGACTCGCCGCCCGCATACGGGAGTTGGCGGACCGGCTCGGCCTCCCGGTCCGCGTCGCCCACGTCGAGGGCGACGACCTGACCCGTGACCACCCCGGCGCCCTCGCCGCCCACGCCTACCTCGGCGGCTTCGGCATCGCCGCCTGTCTCAGGGAGGGCGCGGACGTGGTCGTCACCGGCCGGGTGACGGACGCGGCCCTGGTCACCGGGCCCGCCGCCGCCCACTTCGGCTGGTCGCCGACGGACTACGACCGCCTCGCGGGAGCCGTCGTCGCCGGGCACGTCCTGGAGTGCGGGACACAGGCGACCGGCGGGAACTACGCGTTCTTCGCCGACGGCGAGCACGATCGCGGAGTTCTGCGAAGGCCCGGCTTCCCCCTCGCAAAACTCCACGAGGACGGCACCGCCGTCATCACCAAGCATCCCGGTACCGGCGGCTTCGTCGACGTCGGCACGGTGACCGCCCAGCTGCTGTACGAGACGCAGGGCGCCCGGTACGCCGGCCCCGACGTCACCGCCCGCCTCGACACGGTCCGGCTCACCCAGGACGGCCCCGACCGCGTCCGGATCTCCGGCGTACGCGGCGAGGCTCCACCGCCCGCCCTCAAGGTCGGCCTCAACCGCCTCGGCGGCTTCCGCAACGAAGTCGCCTTCGTCCTGACCGGCCTCGACATCGAGGCCAAGGCCGCCCTGGTGCGGGAGCAGCTGGAGCCCCACCTGGCCAAGGTCACCGACGTGCGCTGGGACCTGGTCCGCACGGACCGCCCCGACGCCGGCACGGAGGAAACCGCCAGCGCCCTTTTGCGGCTGGTCGTCCGGGACGCGGACCAGGACGCCGTCGGACGGGCGCTCAGCGGGGCCGCCGTGGAGCTGGCGCTCGCGAGCTACCCCGGGTTCCATGTGCTGGCACCACCCGGGAAGGGCTCGCCCTATGGGGTCTTCGAGGATGTGTACGTCCCTCATGGGGCCGTGGACCATGTGGCCGTCGTCCACGACGGGCGACGGATCCCCGTGGCGCCGGCCCAGGAGACCGCCGTACTCGAAGAAGTGCCGCGGCCGCCCCTGCCCGAGCCCCTGCCCTCGGGGCCGGTCACCAGAGCGCCCCTCGGGCTCGTCGCCGGCGCCCGCAGCGGTGACAAGGGCGGGAACGCCAACGTCGGGGTGTGGGCACGGACGGACGACGGCTGGCGATGGCTCGCGCACACCCTCACCGTCGAGCGCCTGCGTCAACTCCTCCCGGAGACGGCGGAGTTGAACGTCACCCGCCACGACCTCCCCCACCTCCGCGCCCTGAACTTCGTCGTGGAGGGGATCCTCGGCGACGGCGTCGCCGCCCAGCACCGTTTCGACCCGCAGGCCAAGGCCCTCGGCGAATGGCTGCGCTCCCGCCACCTGGACATCCCCGAGGTGTTGCTGTGACTGTTCTGCCGTCCACCCTGGACCCGAAGAGCCCCGAATACCTCTCCCACCGCGAAGCCATGCTCGCCAAGTTGGAGGAGTTGACCGCCGAGCACGCGAAGGCCCTCGCCGGCGGTGGCGAGAAGTACGTCGAGCGGCACCGCAAGCGAGGCAAGCTGCTCGCCCGCGAGCGCATCGAGCTGCTCCTCGACCCCGACACGCCCTTCCTGGAACTGTCCCCGCTGGCCGCCTGGGGCAGCGACTACACGGTCGGCGCCTCCCTCGTCACCGGGATCGGGGTGGTGGCGGGCGTGGAGTGCCTGATCACCGCCAACGACCCGACCGTGCGCGGCGGTGCGAGCAATCCGTGGTCGCTGAAGAAGGCCCTGCGGGCCAATGACATCGCCCTCGCCAACCGGCTGCCCTGCATCAGCCTGGTGGAGTCCGGCGGCGCCGATCTGCCCTCGCAGAAGGAGATCTTCATCCCGGGCGGGGCCATCTTCCGGGATTTGACGAGACTGTCGGCGGCCGGGATACCGACCCTCGCCGTCGTCTTCGGCAACTCCACGGCCGGCGGCGCCTACGTCCCCGGCATGTCCGACCACGTGATCATGGTCAAGGAGCGGGCCAAGGTGTTCCTCGGCGGCCCGCCCCTCGTCAAGATGGCCACCGGCGAGGAGAGCGACGACGAGTCCCTCGGCGGTGCCGAGATGCACGCGCGTGTGTCGGGCCTCGCGGACTACTTCGCCGTGGACGAGCGGGACGCGCTCAGACAGGCCCGCAGGGTCGTGGCCCGCCTCAACCACCGTAAGGCGTACGGCGATCCGGGCCCCGCCGAACCTCCCAAGTACGACGTCGGCGAACTCCTGGGGATCGTCCCCGGCGACCTGCGCACCCCCTTCGACCCGCGCGAGGTCATCGCCCGGATCGTCGACGCCTCCGACTTCGACGAGTTCAAGCCGCTGTACGGGACGAGCCTGGTGACGGGGTGGGCGGCCCTGCACGGCTATCCGGTCGGTGTGCTGGCGAACGCCCAGGGAGTCCTGTTCTCCGAGGAGTCCCAGAAGGCGGCCCAGTTCATCCAGCTGGCCAACCAGCGCGACATCCCGCTGCTGTTCCTGCACAACACCACCGGCTACATGGTCGGCAAGGAGTACGAACAGGGCGGCATCATCAAACACGGCGCGATGATGATCAACGCGGTCAGCAACTCGAAGGTCCCGCACCTCTCCGTCCTCATGGGCGCCTCGTACGGCGCGGGTCACTACGGCATGTGCGGCCGCGCCTACGACCCCCGCTTCCTCTTCGCCTGGCCCAGCGCCAAGTCGGCCGTCATGGGCCCCCAGCAGCTCGCCGGCGTGCTCTCCATCGTCGCCCGCCAGTCGGCCGCGGCGAAGGGGCTGCCGTACGACGAGGAGGGCGACGCGGCCCTGCGCGCCATGGTGGAGCAGCAGATCGAGTCCGAGTCGCTGCCCATGTTCCTGTCCGGGCGGCTCTACGACGACGGCGTCATCGACCCCCGCGACACCCGGACGGTACTGGGACTGTGCCTGTCCGCGATCCACACCGCGCCCTACGAGGGCGCCCGCGGCGGCTTCGGCGTCTTCCGGATGTGAGGGACCCTTCAGTGATCACTTCTGTGCTCGTCGCCAACCGGGGCGAGATCGCCTGCCGGATCTTCCGCACCTGTCGAGAGCTGGGCATCCGGACGGTCGCCGTGCACTCCGACCCGGACGCGAACGCCCTCCACACGCGCGTGGCGGACGCGGCCGTACGACTCCCGGGCGCGGCCCCCGCCGACACCTACCTGCGCGCCGACCTGGTCGTGAAGGCGGCGATCGCCTCCGGCGCCGACGCCGTGCACCCCGGCTACGGCTTCCTCTCCGAGAACGCCGGCTTCGCGCGGGCCGTCCTCGACGCGGGCCTGGTCTGGATCGGCCCACCGCCGTCCGCGATCGAGGCGATGGCGTCCAAGACACGCGCCAAGGAACTGATGGGCCTCGCGCCCCTCACGGACGTGACGCCGGCCGACCTGCCGGTGCTGGTGAAGGCGGCCGCGGGCGGCGGAGGCCGCGGCATGCGCGTCGTCCGCCGCATCGAGGACCTGGCCGCCGCCCTTCAGAGCGCCCGCGCCGAGGCCGCGAGCGCCTTCGGCGACGGCGAGGTCTTCGTCGAGCCGTACGTCGAGGACGGCCGCCACGTCGAGGTCCAGATCCTCGCCGACACCCACGGCACGGTGTGGGCCCTGGGCACCCGCGACTGCTCCCTCCAGCGCCGCCACCAGAAGGTGATCGAGGAGTCCCCGGCCCCCGGACTCCCGGACGAGCTCAGGGAGGAACTGCACGAGTCAGCCGTACGAGCCGCACGCGCGGTGCACTACGTGGGCGCGGGCACGGTCGAGTTCCTGGTCTCCGGCACCCAGGCCCACTTCCTGGAGATGAACACCCGCCTCCAGGTCGAACACCCGGTGACGGAGGCGGTGTTCGGCATCGACCTGGTGGCGGAACAGATCCGCGTCGCCGAAGGCGTCCCACTGCCCGACGAGCCCCCACGCGCGCGCGGCCACGCCGTCGAAGGGCGCCTGTACGCCGAGGATCCCGCGCGCGACTGGACCCCGCAGACCGGCACCCTGCACCACTTCTCGGTCCCCCCGTCCGTCCGCCTGGACTCGGGCTATGAGAACGGCGACGACATCGGCGTCCACTACGACCCGATGCTCGCCAAGGTCGTCGCGTACGCCCCCACGCGCGCGGAGGCGGTCCGCAAACTGGCGGGCGCCCTGGAGCGGGCGACGATCCACGGCCCGACCACCAACAGGGACCTGCTGGTGAACTCCCTGCGCCACAAGGAGTTCACGACGGCCCGCATGGACACCGGCTTCTACGACCGCCACCTCACGGAACTCGTCGGCGGAACCGGAGACCCTCACGCCCCCCTGGCGGCGGCCCTCGCGGACGCGGTCGGCCGCTCCCGTTTCGGCGGCTTCCGCAACCTGCCCTCGGCCCCGCAGACCAAGCGCTACGAGATGGCGGGCGAGGAGCACGAGGTCCACTACCGCCACACCAGGGATGGCCTGGAGGCGGACGGGATCCGGGTGATCCACGCGGACGTGAGCCGGGTCGTACTCGAAGTGGAGGGCGTGCAGAGGAAGTTCGAGGTGTCCAGCTACGGCGACCAGGTGCACGTGAACAGCACGTCCCTGAAGGTCCTACCTCGCTTCCCCGACCCGACGGCCCAGCACGCACCGGGTTCCCTCCTTGCTCCGATGCCGGGAACGGTCGTCCGCGTGGCCGACGGGCTCGCCGTAGGGACCGCCGTACAGGCGGGAGAGCCGCTCCTGTGGCTGGAGGCGATGAAGATGGAACACAAGATCACGGCGCCTCACGCGGGAACGCTGAGTGCCTTCGAGGCAGTACCCGGCCAACAGGTAACGGTCGGCTCTCTACTGGCGGTGGTGGACGCGCCTTAGGGGCGCGGGGCTACATCAATGTGCGGCTACCGCCGCGCGGGCGCGACCAGCCACGACGAAGGAGCCACATGCCCACGATCGAAACCGATGAGCACAAGTCCCTGCGCGAAGCGGTAGCTGCCCTGGGCAAACGCCACGGCCGCGACTTCAACCGAGAAGAACTCTGGTCCGAAGCAGCCAAGCTCGGCTATCTCGGCGTCAACCTGCCGGAGGCATACGGCGGCGGAGGCGGCGGAATAGCGGAACTCTCCATCGTCCTCGAAGAGTTGGGAGCCGCAGGCTGCCCCCTCCTCATGATGGTCGTCTCCCCGGCGATCTGCGGCACAGTGATCGCCCGCTTCGGCACCGAGGCCCAGAAGCAGGAGTGGCTCCCCGCCCTCGCCGACGGCACCCGCACCATGGCCTTCGGCATCACGGAACCGGACGCCGGCTCCAACTCCCACCGCATCACCACCACGGCCCACCGCGACGGAGCCGACTGGCTGCTCACCGGCCGCAAGGTCTTCATCTCCGGAGTGGACATAGCCGACGCCACCCTCATAGTCGGCCGCACGGAGGACTCCCGCACCGGCCGCCTCAAGCCCTGCCTCTTCATCGTCCCCCGGGACGCCGAAGGCTTCACCCGCCGCCAGATCGACATGGAACTCCAGGCGGCGGAAAAGCAGTTCGAGCTGACCCTCGACGACGTACGCCTGCCCGCCGAAGCCCTCGTGGGAGACGAGGACGCGGGCCTCCTCCAGCTCTTCGCCGGCCTCAACCCCGAGCGCATCATGACGGCCGCCTTCGCGATCGGCATGGGCCGCTACGCCCTCTCCCAGGCGATCACCTACGCCAAGGACCGCACGGTCTGGAACGCCCCCATCGGCGCCCACCAGGCCATCGCCCACCCCCTCGCCCAGGCACACATCGACCTCGAACTGGCCCGCCTGATGATGCAGAAGGCCGCGTACCTCTACGACGAGGGGGACGACGCGGCCGCGGGCGAGGCCGCCAACATGGCGAAGTACGCGGCGGGGGAGGCCTGCGTGAAGGCCGTCGACCAGGCGGTCCACACCCTCGGCGGCAACGGCCTCACCCGGGAGTTCGGGATCGCCTCGCTGATAACGGCCGCGCGCGTGGCTCGTATCGCACCGGTCAGCAGGGAGATGATTCTCAACTACGTCTCCCACCAGACCCTGGGCCTTCCCAAGTCGTACTGACCGTCCTGGAGGAACCGTGTTCCGCAGCGAGTACGCAGACGTCCAGCCCCTCGAACTCCCCATCCATGAGGCCGTCCTGGCTCGCGCCGCCGAGTTCGGGGACGCGCCCGCCCTGATCGACGGAACCGACGGCACGACCCTCACGTACGGGCAGCTCGACCGGTTCCACCGCCGGGTCGCCGCGGGGCTCGCCGAGGCGGGCGTCGCCAAGGGGGACGTGCTCGCGCTGCACAGCCCCAACACGATCGCCTTCCCGACCGCGTTCTACGCCGCCACGCGCGCGGGTGCCTCCGTCACGACCGTGCACCCGCTCTCCACGCCGGAGGAGTTCGCCAAGCAGCTCGGCGACTCCGCGGCCCGCTGGATCGTCACCGTCTCCCCGCTCCTGGAGACGGCACGCCGGGCCGCCGAACTCGCGGGCGGCGTACGGGAGATCTTCGTCTGCGACAGCGCCCCCGGCCACCGCTCCCTCATCGACATGCTGGCCTCGACGGCCCCCGAGCCGGACCTCGCCATCGACCCGGCGACGGACGTCGCGGCACTGCCGTACTCCTCGGGCACCACCGGCGCCCCCAAGGGCGTGATGCTCACGCACCGGCAGATCGCCACCAACCTCGCCCAGCTCCAGCCGCTGATGGCGGCCGGCCCCGAGGACCGCATCCTCGCGGTCCTGCCCTTCTTCCACATCTACGGCCTCACGGCCCTCATGAACGCGCCCCTGCGCGTCGGCGCGAGCGTCGTCGTCCTGCCCCGCTTCGACCTGGAGACCTTCCTCGCGGCCATCCAGAACCACCGCATCACCGGCCTGTACGTGGCCCCGCCGATCGTCCTCGCCCTCGCCAAGCACACCCTCGTCGAGCACTACGACCTGTCGTCCCTGCGCTACATCGTCAGCGCCGCCGCCCCGCTGGACGCCCGGCTCGCCGCCGCCTGTTCGGCCCGCCTCGGCCTCCCGCCCGTCGGCCAGGCGTACGGCATGACGGAACTCTCGCCCGGCACCCATGTCGTCCCCCTGTCCGCCATGCGCGAGGCACCCCCGGGGACCGTCGGCAAGCTCATCCCCGGCACCGAGATGCGGATCGTCTCCCTCGACGACTCCGGCAAGGACCTCGGCGTCGGCGAGCCCGGCGAGATCCTCATCCGCGGCCCGCAGATCATGAAGGGCTACCTCGGCCGCCCCGACGACACCGCCGCCATGATCGACCCCGACGGCTGGCTGCACACCGGGGACGTCGGCCATGTCGACGCCGACGGCTGGCTGTTCGTCGTCGACCGGGTCAAGGAACTCATCAAGTACAAGGGCTTCCAGGTGGCACCCGCCGAACTGGAAGCCCTCCTGCTCACCCACCCCGGCATCGCCGACGCGGCCGTCATCGGCGTCTACAACGACGACGGCAACGAGGTCCCGCAGGCCTTCGTCGTCCGCCGGCCCACCGCGAGCGACCTCTCCGAGAGCGAGGTCATGATGTACGTCGCCGAACGCGTCGCCCCCTACAAACGCGTCCGCCACGTCACCTTCGTCGACGCGGTGCCCCGGGCCGCCTCCGGCAAGATCCTCCGACGGCAGCTCAGGGAGCGCACATGACACTGATCGCCCGCACACACACGCGGGGCGTCGAGACCCTCACCCTCGACTCCCCGCACAACCGCAACGCCCTGTCCGCGGCACTGCTGGGGGAGCTGGCCTCCTCGCTGGCGGACTGCGCCAAGGACGGCGAGGTCCGCGCGGTCGTCCTCACCCACACCGGCAACACCTTCTCCGCGGGCGCCGACCTTAAAGACCCCCCGGACCCGGCGGCCCTGGTCGGGCTCCTGCGGCAGATCGTGGAGCTCGGCAAGCCGGTCGTCGCACGCGTCACCGGGCACGTCCGCGCGGGCGGCCTCGGCCTCCTCGCCGCCTGCGACATCGCGGCCGCGTCCACCGCCTCGACCTTCGCCTTCACCGAGGTACGGATCGGCGTCGCCCCCGCGGTCATCTCCCTGACCCTGCTGCCCCGCACCGACCCCCGCGCCCTCGCCCGCCACTACCTCACCGGCGAGCGCTTCGACGCCGCCGAGGCGGCCCGCATCGGCCTGGTGACGGCGGCCGGCGACGACGTGGACGCCGTACTCGAACCGATCCTGGACGGTCTGCGGCGGGCCGCCCCCGAGGCTCTGGCCGAGACGAAACGGCTGCTCACCGCTAGGGTGCTGGAGACCTTCGACCGGGACGCGGCCGACCTGACCGCGCTCTCGGCCCGGCTGTTCGCCGCACCGCACGCGCGCGAGGGCATGACAGCCTTCCTGGAACGACGGGATCCCTCATGGGTGGTATGACCACGATCGGCCACCGGGCCGACCGCGTACCCAAGCAGGACCGCAGCCGGGCCACCCGGCAGCGCCTCCTCGAAGCCGCCGTGGCCTGCCTCGCCGAACACGGCTGGGCCGGCTCCACGGTCACCGTCGTCGCCGAACGCGCCGGCGTCTCCCGGGGCGCCGCCCAACACCACTTCCCCACCCGCGAGGACCTCTTCACCGCGGCCGTCGAGTACGTGGCGGAGGAACGCTCGACGGCCATCCGCGCACTGTTCCCCGGGGGCGCGGCGGACGACCGGCGCGCGGTGATCGCTGCCCTCGTCGACCTCTACACCGGCCCCCTCTTCCGGGCCGCCCTCCACCTCTGGGTCGCCGCCTCCAACGAGGAACAACTGCGCCCGAAGGTCACCGAGTTGGAGGCCCGGGTGGGCCGCGAGACCCATCGCATCGCCGTGGACCTGCTGGGCGCGGACGAGTCACGCCCCGGCGTCCGCGAGACGGTCCAGGGCCTCCTGGACATGGCCCGCGGCCTGGGTCTGGCAAACCTGCTCACGGACGACACCGGCCGGCGGGACCGTGTGGTGGCGCAGTGGGCGGCCCTGCTGAACGAGACGCTCGCCTAGTCGTGGTCCAGCCGCGGCCTAGTCGGCGATGTCTCCGAACCCCTCGATGTCCCGGGGATTCCGAGTCGCGGGCCCCACATACCGGGCAGACGGCCGCACCAGCCGCCCCGTCCGCTTCTGTTCCAGAATGTGCGCCGACCAGCCCGCCGTACGCGCGCACGTGAACATCGACGTGAACATGTGCGCCGGCACCTCCGCGAAGTCGAGGACGATCGCCGCCCAGAACTCCACGTTCGTGGCGAGCACCCGGTCCGGCCGCCGCGCGTGCAGCTCCGCCAGCGCCGCCTTCTCCAACGCCTCCGCGATCTCGAACCGGGGCGCCCCCAGCTCCCGCGCGGTACGACGCAGCACACGCGCGCGGGGATCCTCGGCCCGGTACACCCGGTGCCCGAACCCCATCAGCCGCTCACCCCGGTCCAGCGCCTGCCGGACATACGCCTCGGCGTCCCCGGTCCGCTCGATCTCCTCGATCATCCCCAGCACCCGCGAGGGCGCACCCCCGTGCAGCGGCCCGGACATCGCGCCCACGGCCCCGGAGAGCGCCGCGGCGACATCCGCGCCGGTGGAGGCGATCACGCGCGCGGTGAACGTCGACGCGTTCATCCCGTGCTCCGCGGCCGACGTCCAGTAGGCGTCCACGGCGGCCACATGCTTCGGGTCCGGCTCCCCCCGCCAGCGGATCATGAACCGCTCGACGACGGACTGCGCCTTGTCGATCTCCCGCTGCGGCACCATCGGCAGCCCCTGCCCGCGCGCGGACTGGGCGACGTAGGACAGGGCCATCACGGCGGCCCGGGCGAGGTCGGCACGCGCCTGCCCGGCATCGATGTCCAGCAGCGGCTTGAGCCCCCACACCGGGGCGAGCATGGCGAGCGCCGACTGGACGTCCACGCGGATGTCCCCGGAGTGCACCGGAATCGGGAACGGCTCCGCGGGCGGCAGACCGGGATTGAAGGCGCCGTCGACCAGCAGCCCCCACACATTGCCGAACGAGACATGGCCGACCAGATCCTCGATGTCGACGCCCCGGTACCGCAGCGCGCCGCCCTCCTTGTCCGGTTCGGCGATCTCCGTCTCGAACGCGACGACTCCTTCGAGGCCGGGTACGAAACCGGGGTCAAAGCCGGGGTCGAGGTCGGACATCAGGCGGCTCCTCATGATGTGTACGACGGATGACGCCACGATATCCCCGAGTGCCACCTTTGGGGAGGGGATGCGGCACTCAGTGCCACCGACCGCCATCGACCGTGCAGAAGCTCTCCGTACGGCAGGATGACCGCGTGACCGACGCAGCGCACGCCGTCTTCCCGGACCCCGCCTCCATGCGCGAGCAGTACCGCGCGGAGGGCCTCGCCGAGACCGACCTGGCACCCACACCCGTCGAACAGTTCGCGCGCTGGTTCAAGCAGGCGGCCACCGAGGCGCACCTCTTCGAGCCGAACGCCATGATCGTCTCCACCGCGGACGCCGAGGGCCGCCCCAGCTCCCGCACGGTCCTGCTCAAGCAGTTCGACGAACAGGGCTTCGTCTTCTACACCAACTACGGCTCCCGCAAGGCCAGGGACCTCGCACAGAACCCGTACGTCTCCCTGCTCTTCCCCTGGCACCCCATGGCCCGCCAGGTCATCGTCACCGGCCTCGCCCGCCGCACCGGCCGCGACGAGACCGCCGCCTACTTCCGCACCCGCCCGCACGGCTCCCAGCTCGGCGCCTGGGCCAGCGCGCAGTCCTCGGTGATCGAGACCCGCGAACAGGTCGACACCGCCTACGCCGAACTGGCCGCCCGCTACCCCGAGGGCGAACAGGTCCCGGTCCCGCCGCACTGGGGCGGCTTCCGGGTGGCCCCGGAACAGGTCGAGTTCTGGCAGGGCCGCGAGAACCGCCTCCACGACCGCCTGCGGTACGTGGCGGAGCCGGACGGGAGCTGGCGGGTGGAGCGGCTGAGCCCCTGAAGAAGCGGCTCGACACGGGCCTACGCCCGCCCCACCACCCCACCCAGATCCAGCGCCGCGGCGATCCGCACCGCCACGTCCTCCGCGTACACCGCGTCACCCCGCTCGAACTGCCCCCTGCCGGAGCCCCGCAGGAACGTCACGACTCCGAGCGTCCGCCCCCGGCTCCGCAGCACCGCGCACAACGCGTGCACCACGTCCGAGGGCCACTGGCGGGACTCGGCCCACTCGCGGGCCCGGTCGCCCGACACCGCCCCCACACTCGCCCGCACCGACCCCACCCGCTCCACGCACTGCAACGCCGGATGCCCCTCGCCGTACCGCACGGGCAACCCGGCCGCTCCCGACGCCTGCAGACTCGGCCCCGGCGCCCCGGACGGCGTCGCGGCGACCCGTACGAGACGGACCGGACCGGTCTCCTCCCCGTCGGCCACCGCACCGCCGGCCACCCGGTCGATCAGCGCGTGGTCGGCGAACCCGGCGAGCGCGAAGTCCAGATGGACGACGGCGGCCTCGGCCGGGTCCTCGCACTCCGCGGCCGCCCGGGCAGCCCGGTGCAGCTGGTTCGTCCGGAACCGCAGCAGCGAGGCCTCCTGCTCGCTCTGCTTGGCCTCGGTGACGTCCTGGAACAGCCAGCCGACACCCAACGGCACCGGCTCCTCCGCGAGCGGCGAGGAGAGCCGTACGAACCCGCAGCGCCAGCAGCGCCGCTTCTCGCCGTCCGGTGTCCGCACCGCCACCCAGATCTCGGCCGGCGCCGGCGGCGCACCCTCGGCCAGCACATGGGTCAGCGCGCCCTCCAGCTCCTCCACGCCCTGCGCGAGCAGCTCCCCGAGGGGCCGCCCCAGCACGGACGTACGCCCGATGCCCAGCGACCGGGCCGCGTGCGCGTTGACCACGGCGGGCCGCAGATCGGCGTCGACCAGCACGACACCCCACGAGGCGTCCTCGAAGAGCGCCTCGCTCAGCGCGATCGACCGCTCCAGATCGATCTGCGTGTGCACCTCGCTGAAGGCGCAGTACACCCCGGCCGGCTTCCCGTCGGGACCGCGCACGGCCGCGGACTGGGTGCGTACGAGCACCCGGCCGCCGTCCTTGGTCAGCAACGCGAACTCGTGCACCTGCCGGCCGGGCGACTGCATGGCGGACATCAGCCGCCCCTCGACCTCCTCGGCGTCCGCCCGCCGCACCGCCCACCCGGCGAACCCGTGCCGCCCCACGGCCTCGGCCGCGGTCCAGCCGAGGATCCGCTCGGCCTCACGGTTCCAATGCGTGACGACACCATCCGCGTCGAAGGCACACAGTGCCGCGTCCATGCCGTCCAGCAACGCGGCGAGCAGATCGGAACCACCCGGGCCCTCGGGCCCGTCCGGTCCCAGCTCGTCGGTGGTCCCACTACGCCGGGAAGCACTCACCTGGACCCCCTGCCAGCTGCTTCACTCACCAACAATCATTCAACTCGAACGTGACGCAGCACACACCGGGTTCCCGCAAGATTGAGAGAATCGTTGTACGCCGGAAACGCCCCGAATCCCCTCAACCAGCTCTCCGGTCCGGCTCCAGCCGCAGGTCGATCCACTCGTCGCTCTCGCCGTCCAGCACATACCGGTCGACCTCGACGAACCCGCGCGCTTGCGCGAACCGCGTCCCGTCCCCATTGACGGCCAGCACACATGTCTCGATCACCCGGGCGCCGAGCACACGCGCATGATCAAGACCCTTCTCGTAGAGAGCCGTCCCGAAACCCCGTCCCCGGTACTCGGGCAGCACGCGCGCGATGACGGTCGCCACGGCGTCGTCCCCGTCCGGCGGCCGTACGGTCGAGCACCCCACGAGCGTGTCCCCGAGACAGGCGTTCTCCAGCCGGTACCGCCCGGCACGCGCGCGTGCTGCTTCGGCGCTCATGGCGGCCGGCGGAACGATCACGTTGTGCACATACCGCCACTGCTCGAGCATGCCGTCCCCGACGACGGGCTCGATCCGCAGGTCAGTCACGGCCGCCACTCCCCTTCCGCGCCTCCACCTCTGTCTCGATCTTCATCCGGGGATCGGCGAGGCCGCACACGAGCATCGTGGCGGCCGGCCGGACCTCGCCGAAGCGGCGGCGCAGGACCGGCCAGCAGGGCTCGAAGTCCTCCCGCTCAGGCAGCAGACAGCGCACCCGCACCACGTCATCGAAGGTGCACCCCGCCTCGGCCAGCGCGGCCCCGATGTTCCGCAGACACTGCTCGGCCTGCTCCACCACGTCGTCCGAGATCGTCATCGCGGCATAGTCGAACCCGGTCGTCCCGGACACATGCACCCGGTCCCCGTCGACCACGGCCCGCGCGTACCCGATCTGCTCCTCGAAGGGGGAGCAACTCATGATCACTCGTCGCGTTGCCATTCACGAAACGCTAATCCCTGTCAGACTTTTGGTACGCCACGGGGGATCTCGTGAGTGCCAAGGTTCCGACTGGCAACTGGGCTGGCACATGGACCGGCCGCATCTCCGTCCGAGCCAACGGTCAGCACAGTCTCACCACGTCAGCGGGCCGATTCAACGTCCGTCATCGGAATCTGCGGCTCGTGCAGAGAGGTGACGGGTACGGCTACAGCAGCCGACCGGAACCCCCAGGAGAACTTTGTGGAAAACCTGTTGATCGGAGGGCTCGCCCCTTCTTAGGGTGTGGAGCACCGAGGAAGGGAGGTGGTTCGGAGCATGTATGCATACCGGACGTCGGAGGTGGCTGCGGGCTAGCGCCCGTCACCCACTGAGTGCGGTGCCGGACCAGCGTGTACGAGATGCACGCAGCCGGCCAATTCAACGCAGTCACCCGACCCGCGAGCTCGCCGGTACGTCCGGCCGGCTCCCTCGCCGCCAGGCGGAGGGACCAGAGCTCGCGGGTCGTCTGCGTTCCGCTACTGCCGGTAGAAAATCCGGTCTCCGTACTCCTCGAACACCCGCTCGTTCCACTCCAGGCCGCCGTCCACGTTCCCCGAGCGCAGCAGCGGCGGCTCGATGCCCCGTTCCGTCAGTGCGCCCGCCGCCGTCGCCATCACGGCCTGGAGCAGGGCCGAGGTCACGACCGTGGAGGCCGGGGCGAAGGGGGCCGGGATGGTGTCCAGGGAGAGTTCCGCGTCGCCCGGGGCGATCTTGGAGTCGAGGACGACGTCGCAGTGGTCCTTGAGGAAGGTGCCGG
The DNA here is from genome assembly GCF_044766405.1 of Streptomyces sp. NPDC102270. NCBI lineage: Bacteria > Bacillati > Actinomycetota > Actinomycetes > Kitasatosporales > Streptomycetaceae > Streptomyces > Streptomyces sp. NPDC102270. Next base: position 159,395 of record NZ_JBIWLX010000002.1, read on the forward strand.
AGCTGTGGCGGGGCTTCGTCTCCGTCGTGTAGGCGACCGACGTGACGCCGATGACCTTCACGCCGAGGGAGCGCGCGGTCAGGGCCATCTCCACGGGGAGCGTGTTGCGGCCGGAGAGGGAGATGATCACCAGGGCGTCGCCGTCGCGGAGGGGCGAGCAGTGCAGGACGGCGCTCGCGAGGCCGTCGACGCGTTCCAGGGCCGAGCCCAGGGTCGCCGGCATGACGTCGACGCCCACGACCCCCGGCACGGTCAGCAGGTTCATCAGCGCGAGTCCGCCGGCCCGGTAGACGAGGTCCTGGGCGGCGAGCGAGGAGTGTCCGGCGCCGAAGGCGAAGAGGCGGCCGCCGGCGGCGACGGTGTCGGCGAGGAGCTCACCGGCGGCCGCGACGGACTCGGCCTCCTCGTCGCGGACCCGTTGCAGCAGCCCGATCGCGGCGTCGAAGAACTGCCCGGACAGCTTGCCGTCACCGCTCGCGGAGCCCGTCCCGCCCATGCGTCACCCAACCCTTCGTCGCTGTGTCGCGGATCACCGTGCGGTCTGGACCAGTGGGATGTCAATACGGCCGCGCGCGTGCTCGTAACCGCCCGGTTTCACCGGCGCGGCACGCTTGTCAGCGGCATCCGGCAGAATTGAGGCCAGGGCCAGCGCACACACCGGGAAGCTGTCGTGCTTCCGGCAGATCTCATCAAGGGGCACGTATGTCCGGACTGATCGACACCACGGAGATGTATCTCCGCACCATCCTCGAGCTGGAGGAGGAAGGTGTGGTCCCCATGCGTGCCCGGATCGCCGAGCGGCTCGACCAGAGCGGGCCGACCGTCAGCCAGACCGTGGCGCGGATGGAGCGCGACGGGCTGGTGTCGGTCGCCAGTGACCGGCACCTGGAGCTGACGGACGAGGGCCGGCGGCTGGCCACCCGGGTGATGCGCAAGCACCGGCTCGCGGAGTGTCTGCTCGTCGACGTGATCGGCCTGGAGTGGGAGCAGGTCCACGCGGAGGCGTGTCGCTGGGAGCATGTGATGAGCGAGGCGGTGGAGCGCCGGGTGCTGGAGCTGCTGCGCCACCCCACCGAGTCGCCGTACGGCAACCCGATCCCCGGTCTGGAGGAGCTGGGCGAGAAGGACGGCCCCCACCCGTTCCTGGACGAGGGCATGGTGTCGCTGGCCGAGCTGGACCCGGGTCTCGACGGCAAGACGGTCGTCGTACGCCGTATCGGCGAGCCGATCCAGACGGACGCGCAGCTGATGTACACGCTGCGTCGGGCGGGGGTGCAGCCCGGTTCGGTGGTGAGCGTGACCGAGTCGCCCGGCGGGGTGCTGGTGGGCAGTGGCGGCGAGGCCGCCGAGCTGGAGTCGGACGTCGCCTCGCACGTGTTCGTTGCCAAGCGCTGATCCGTCGGAGGCTCAATTGCCTGGGGCTGTGCGGCAGTTGTGGCTTTGCTTGGTCTCCTGCTGGGTCTCGTGCCCGGGCTCGTCCCGGGTCTCGTCGATCCGAGATTCCCTGCGCGGAATCGCAGCGCTTCGACGCTCGTCGTGCGAGGCTGTCGCGTGAGGCATATGACCTGAGGGGGGCGGGCGGATGTGCCGTGGACGTGGGGGTGGCCCCGGCGCCTTTCGGTGCCGGGGCCGGTCCTCCCCTGTGCTGACCCGGAGCCCCGAGCTCCCAGGGTCATTCCCCTCGGACCGATGTCCCCGAGCGGTCCGCCTCCCGCTGAAGATCTCCCCTCGGTGGCGGCGATCATTCCTCGAGCGGGGTCACTCGAACGAGGGGTGTTACCGCCCGAGGCGCCATTTTCGAATGGGTATTCGATAATCTGCGAGTGACGGGACGCGCGGGACGTGCGCTGCAGGATGTAGGGCAGACGCAGAGATATTCGGCAGGCAACGGCAGGCAGGCAGGACAGGCACGGCAGTCAGGACACGGTTCACAGGGCGGCCCGCGCGGGGAGCGGGCGGTCCGGGCGGAGCTAGGGGGGTGCCAATGGCGCGGCGCATCGACGTGACCGGGGCGGGCGGCGTACGTCTTGCGGCCTGGGAGTTCGGGGACCCTCCCAAGACCGACCCGGAGAAACGATCACCCGGGGTGCTGTTACTCCACGGCCTGATGGGCCGTGCCTCGCACTGGGCGTCCACCGCCCGCTGGCTCTCCGAGCGCTACCGGGCCGTCGCGCTCGACCAGCGCGGTCACGGCCGGAGCGACAAGCCCCCTCGGGCCGCCTTTACCCGTGACGCGTACGTCGAGGACGCCGAGGCCGCCCTCGAACAGCTCGGCCTCGCCCCCGTCGTCCTCATCGGCCATGCCATGGGCGCCCTGACCGCCTGGCAGCTCGCCGCCCGCCGGCCCGACCTGGTGCGCGGGGTGATCATCTGCGACATGCGGGCCTCCGCCCTCGGTGCCGCCTCGCAGCGGGAGTGGGGCGAGTGGTTCAAGGCCTGGCCCGTCCCCTTCGCCACGCTGGCCGACGTACGCAAGTGGTTCGGCGAGGACGATCCCTGGGTGGAGCGGCCCAACCCGGCGCGCGGCGAGTTCTACGCCGAGGTGATGGCCGAGTCCCCCGACGGCTGGCGCCCGGTCTTCGAGCCCGAGCAGATGCTGTCCTCCCGCGAGACCTGGGTCTACGACGCCCACTGGGAGGAACTGACCCAGGTCAGGTGCCCCGCCCTGGTCGTCCGCGGCCTCGACGGCGAACTGGGCCGTGCCGAGGCCCAGGAGATGGTCCGCGTCCTGCCCCGCGGCGAGTACGCCGAGGTGGTCGACGCCGGCCACCTCGTCCACTACGACCAGCCGGAGGCCTGGCGGGCAGCCATAGAGCCCTTCCTGGACGGCCTGGAGACCCAGGACGAAGACCCCGGCACGTGACGTCGACGCCCTCGCGGTGGCGTGCCGGCACCTCCGCGTGCCGGGACCTCCCACGGGCCTGTGCCTTGGCACGGCTCCGCGTGACCCCGGCGAGGGCAGCGACTGACGACCCACGCGCCCCGGCCGTGGCTTCGGGTGCCCGGGGGCGCCCCAGGTCATGGCTTCAACGTCCGGCGCATCCCCGCCACGGTGTTCCACGCCCTGCGCATCCCCCGCCACGGCTCCCACAGCCGACGTGACCGCCCGCCCCGTCTACCGCCACCCCAGCCCCCGCAGGAACTTGGCCGCCCGCCCCCTCTACGGCCACCCCAGCCCCCGCAGGAACCTGGCCGCCCGCCCCCTCTACGGCCACCCCGCCCTCCGCCTCACCCCTTGCTGACCGCCCCCAAGATCTCCGGCAGCCGGCGTGCCGTTCGTGGGGCCGCCAGGTGTAGGCCGGCCAGTGTGATCGCGGTGCCGTACACCGCGCCGACCGGGAGCAGTACCCAGTTCCAGTCGTCGCCGTTCGCGCTGAGGCGGGCCCAGAGGGTCAGGGCGATCACGGGGGCGCACAGCAGCGCGGCCGAGACCATTCCGCCGACGACGGCTGCGGCGGCGAGGCCGGACTGTCCCGGGGCCACGTTCTTGTAGCCCTCCTGCGGAATCGAGTACGGGAAGCGCGCCGACGTCCACGCCCCGGTCGCCAGCATCGCCCCGAGCAGCGCGAAGGACAGGCCGAGGACCTCGGGCAGCATCGGCCAGTCGCCGATCAGCGCGGTCGTCAGAACCGTGACGAGCGTGGCGTACGGCAAGGTGATCACCAGCAGTGCCAGCGCACGCGCGCGTAGTTCGACGTAGGCGTCCCGCGTGGAGGAGATCGTCATCGCGACCATCCAGAACGCCGAGGTGTCCTGCCCGAACTGGTTGTACATCTGCACGCCGAGCATGCCCGCGGCGAAGCACGCGAAATAGATGGACCCCGTGCCCTGCACCGCGTTGAAGACCGGCACGATCAGCCCGATGGCCAGCGAGGTCACCCAGGCGGCCTTGGTCTTGGGGTCGCGCCACACGTAGCGCAGGCTGCGTTCCATGACCGTGCCCGTGCGGCCCGCCGGGAGCAGCCGGGCGAGTCCCGTCGAGTTCCGCTCCCGCGCGGCCCCCGCGGCGGAGGGGAGCGTGGAGCCGTCCGGGGAAGTCATCAGCCGGGTCAGGTGGCGGGACCAGAGGGCGAGCAGGCCCGCCAATGCTGCCGCGGAGAGGGCGAGTTGGAGTACCGCGACCCCGTACGCCCCCTCGCTTGCCGAGTCGACGGCCCCGATCGCCGACGCGGGCGGCAGCCACTTCAACACCGCCGCCGGACCGTCCAGTTGGCCGAGGCCGCCCGAACCGAGCCGCTGCGCGCCGAAGTTCACCACCTGCGCGCCGACGGCGATGACGAGCCCGCTCAGCACCGCCAGATCGCGGCCCTTGCGGCTGGTCAGCAGGCGGATGTTGGCGACGGCGACGGCCCGCGCGAGCGCCACGCAGACCAGCAGCGCGAGCACGACACCGAGTACGGAGAAGACGTATGCCATCGCACCGTGCGCGACCGAGACGACGGAACCGACGAGCAGGCAGAGGGTGAACACCGGCCCGATGCCGATCAGGGAGGCGACCAGGAGCGCCCGCACCAGGGGCCGGGGTCGCAACGGCAGCATCACCAGGCGGGTGGGGTCGAGGGTCTCGTCGCCGCCGGGGAAGAACAGCGGCATCACGGCCCAGCCGACCGCCAGCACGGCGACCAGCGGGACGACGACGGATCCGGCGTGCTCGTCGCCGCGCAGGGCGATGAGACCGAGCAGCTGAAGGACGGAGAAGAGGAGTACGGCGATGGCCGAGGCGATGTAGGCGGCGCGTCGGCCGCCGGACTGCCGCAGCCCGTTCCTGAGCAGCGACAGCTTCAGCCGTACGACGACCGGGGTGATGTCCGCGGTCATCGGGCTCCGCCGCCCAGCCAGTCGAGGTTCGCCCCGGCGTCCTGGCCCTGGGCGCCCACGAGTTCGAGGAAGGCGCGCTGCAGCGACAGAGCGTCGCCGCGCACCTCGGCGAGTGGCCCGTGGGCGCGGATGCGGCCGGCGGCCATGACGGCCACCCAGTCGCACAGGGACTCCACGAGCTCCATCACGTGCGAGGAGAAGACGACGGTGGCGCCGGAGGCGGTGTACCGCTCCAGCACGCCTCGGATGATCTGTGCGGAGACGGGGTCGACGCCCTCGAACGGCTCGTCGAGGAAGAGCACTTCGGGGTTGTGGAGCAGGGCGGCCGCGAGCCCGATCTTCTTCCGCATCCCGGTCGAGTAGTCGACGACCAGCTTGTGCTGGGCCCCCGCGAGATCGAGCACGTCGAGCAGCTGAGCGGCCCGCCGGTCGACCTCGGCCCCGGGCAGCCCCCGCAACCGTCCGGAGTAGGCGAGCAGTTCGCGCCCCGACAGCCGTTCGAACAGGCGCAGGCCCTCGGGCAGGACGCCGATCCGCGCCTTCACGGCCACCGGGTCCCGCCACACGTCGTGGCCGACGACGGAGACGGTCCCCTCATCGGGCCGCAGCAGCCCGGTCACCATGGAGAGAGTGGTGGTCTTCCCGGCCCCGTTCGGGCCGACTAGACCGATGAACTTGCCCGCGGGGAGTTCCAGATCGATCCCGGCAACGGCCACTTGCTGCCCGAACCGCTTCCAGAGCCCACGCACACTCACAGCCGACGTCATGGACGCCAACCTTACGGGCGCATGTCACCGGTCCCGGCCGCAGGCATAGGCGAGCGGCGAGATCAGTTCCTCGGCATCCGGCAGCCAGCGGTTGGCGGGCGTCGGACGGCAGGCCCACTGCACGGCACCGGACGACCCGTACCGAGTGGGGGGAGCCGCCACGTACGCCCCCTCGCCGAGCGCGACGAGATCGAGCGACGACGGGGTCCAGCCGAGCTTGCGCACCAGCTCGGGCAGCTTCACCGAGGCCCCCGGCAGCACGAAGAACTGCATCCGGCGATCCGGCGTCAAGGTCACAGGGCCCAGCGTCAACTCCATGCGCTCCATGCGCGCGAGGGCGAGAAACCCGGCCGTCTCGGCGACGGAGATCGCGTCGAACGTCCGCCCCGTCGGCAGCAGGATGGACGCGGCCGGCTGCTTCTGCCACATCCGGCGCGCGACCGTCGCACTGCCGGTGGCCAGCGTCGCCCAGTCCTCCCGGGAGGGGTGGGCGCCGGGTGCGGCGCACGTGGTGTCACCGCAGGAGCACCGCTGCACCCCGTCGACGGCTTCGAGCCAGGTGCCGGGGAAGACGTCCCAGTGGCGCTCCTCGGCGTAGCGTACGGCTGTGTCCAGCAGCGATTCACCGCGCTGCTTCGGAATCTGAGCGGCTTCGGTACCTGCGATCGTCTCTTCCACGCTGAACACAACTCCCGCACCCACCTCGGGTTACGGCCGTGCCGCGCGCGGGGGCAGCGCATCGATTCCGCACCTGGGGCGCATGGATGCATGTGTGGGGGCGCAGAGGAGGAACCTCGGCGTGAGCTGGGTAGCCACGTGTGGGGTCGGTACGAGTCTTCACCCCGGCAATCCTCGCAAGCCTCGCATTTTCGACACGTCGGCGGGGCATTGATCTTCACGGCCGGAACTTTTCGGTGGAAGACACGTCAACTCGGTGCGTGGGCAGGCACCGCAGCCACAGGGGGTACGCCATGGCCGCAAGGCCTCTCGTCGCGCGGCAGCCGAACGAACGGCTGCAGGCGCTCATCCAGGAGGCGGGGTGCTCGAACGCCGGGCTCGCCCGCAGGGTCAACATGTGCGGCGCCGAGCACGGCCTCGACCTGCGCTACGACAAGACGTCCGTGGCCCGTTGGCTGCGTGGACAGCAGCCGCGGGGCAGGGCGCCCGCGATCATCGCGGAGGCCCTCGGGCGCAAACTCGGCCGTACGGTCACGATCGACGAGATCGGCATGGCCAACGGCAAGAACCTCGCCTCCGGCGTCGGGCTCCAGTTCTCGCCGACGGTACTGGGCGCCATCGAGCAGGTGTGTGAGCTGTGGCGCAGTGACGTGGGCCGCCGGGACTTCCTGTCCGGCTCCTCGGTCGCCGCGTCCGCGCTGGTGGAGCCGAGCCGTGACTGGCTGATCTCCTCGCCCGACTCGCAGGTGGCGCGCCAGGCGGGCCCGCGCGTGGGGCAGTCCGACGTGGCGGCCGTGCGCGCGATGACCCAGGCGCTCGTCGACCTCGACCACCAGTACGGCAGCGGGCATGTGCGCCCGGTCGTCGTGCACTACCTCAACAGCGTGGTCTCCGGGCTGCTCGCGGGGTCGTACCGGGAGGCGACCGGGCGTGAACTGTTCGCCGCTGTCGCGCGGTTGACCGAGCTGGCCGGATACATGGCGATCGACACCGGGCAACCGGGCCTCGCCCAGCGGTACTACATCCAGGCGCTGCGGCTCGCGCAGGCCGCGGGCGACCGCGGATACGGCGGCTATGTGCTCGCCGCGTCCATGAGCCACCTCGCCGCGCAGCTCGGGAACCCCCGGGAGATCGCCCAGTTGGCGCGGGCGGCGCAGGAGGGGGCGCGGGGGCGGGTGACACCGCGCGCGGAGGCGATGTTCTACGCGGCGGAGGCCCGTGGGCACGCGCTCATGGGCGACGCGCGGGCCACCCAGGCGGCCTCCGGACGGGCCGTGCACGCCCTGGAGGCGGCGGACCCCTCCTCCGGTGACGACCCGGCGTGGATCGCGCACTTCGACGAGGCCTATCTGGCCGACGAGTTGGCCCACTGCCACCGTGACCTCGGCCAGGCCGACGCGGCGGCGCGGTGCGCGCAGGAGTCCCTGGACGGGCTCCCCGAGAACAAGGCACGCCGGCGGGCCATCGGTCTGGTCCTGCTCGCCTCCGCGCAGGTGCAGCAGCGCGAGATCGAGCAGGCCTGCAGCACCGGCCTGAAAGCGGTGGAGTTGCTGGAGACCCTGCGCTCCAACCGGGGCGCGGAGTATCTCGACGACTTCCAGCAGCGCCTGGAACCGTTCCGGGACGAGCCCGTCGTCAGGGAGTTCGGGGCCCGGCTGGATCTTCAGGCGGCCGCGTAATTTGTTACTGCGGTCACAGGGGCGCAGGTCACGTCCTGTGCTACGTGGCACCGGGCTCGGAGGACCCGGTAGCGTGAGCCGACGATTCCGAAGTTCCCCCATAAGTAGGAGTCCCGGTGACGCAGAGTGGACAGGGCGAGCAGCCCTCGGCGCGCGAAGCGCGCGAAGGCATCGTGCTGCCCTCCGACGGCGGGGAACCCCTGCTGCCGGGACAGACGGGTGGACACGGCGGTCCGCAGTCCGGCTACGGGCCTCCGCAGCAGGGCGACCCCCAGCAGCAGGGCGGCTACGGAAGTCCTCCGCAGGCGGCCGGACCCGGCCCGGCCGCCGACGCCGGCTACGCCCAGCCGCCCGGTGGCCAGGCATGGGGCAACCCGTGGGGGCCCGGCCGGCAGCAGGACCAGGCGCAGCAGCCGGACCAGGCCTACCAGCCGCAGGCCCAGGACTGGTCGCAGCCGCCCGCCCAGACCTGGGGGACACCCCAGCAGCAGCCCGGCGGCATACCGCCCCAAGCCCAGCCGCAGTCCCAGGCTCAGCCGCAGTCCCAGCCGCTGCCCCCGCAGCAGGGCCAGGTCGCGCCCTACGAGACCCCCGGCGCCGGCGCACCGCAGCAGCAGGCCACGCCGGGCTACAACACCGACGAGCCGACCTCCTACTACCTGCCGCCCGTCGGCCAGCCCCTCCCGTCGGCCCCCGGCACACCCGCCTCCGCGCCCCTGCCGCCCGCCGACGAAGGCGCCACCCAGTTCATCCCGCCGGTCGCAGCGGCCCCCGGCTCCCCCGAGGGAGCCACCCAGTACCTCCCGCCCGTGCGCCCCGGCGCGCTGCCGCCCGAGGTGTCCGCCGAGGCGGCGCGGTTCCCGGGCCAGTACTCGCAGGCCCCGTACGGCGCTCCCACCGGCCCCGACGCCGAGGCCACGCAGTTCATCGCGCCCGTGCCCGGACAGGCCCCCGGCGCGTCCTACGGCGGGGACCGGCAGCCGCCCTCCGACTTCGACAACCTCTTCCGCGGCGGGCCGGGCGGTGACGGTGGGGCCGACGCCACGCAGCAGATGCCCCGCTTCGGCCGGCCCGAGTCCGTACCGCCCGCGTACGGGGCCCAGCAACCGTCGTACGGGGCCCAGCAGCCGTCGTACGGGGCCCAGCAGCCGTCGTACGGCGCCCAGCCGCCGTACGGGCCGTCGGGCGGTGACCTCTACGACGACGCTGACCGAGGTGGCCGCAGGCGCTCACGGGTGCCGGTCATCGCCGCCGTGGGCATCGGGATCGTCGTCCTCGGCATCGGGGCGGGCGCGCTGCTCGCCGGAGGCGGGAGCGGTGACGGCGGTGACAAGAACCAGACCGTGTCGGCTTCGGCCCCCGCGACAGACGGGTCCTCCGCGCCGGCCGCCGACCCTGCGAAGGCGCAGGCCGTCGAGCTGGACAAGCTGCTCGCCGACAGCGGCAACAGCCGTTCCTCGGTGATCAGCGCGGTGGCGAACGTGAAGTCCTGCAAGAACCTCGGCCAGGCGGCCACGGACCTGCGGAACGCCGCGTCCCAGCGCACCGGCCTGGTGACCCGGCTCAAGACGCTCGAGGTCGACCGGCTGCCGAACCACGCCGAGCTGACCGACGCCCTCACCAAGGCCTGGCAGGCGTCCGCGTCCGCCGACAGCCACTACGCCGCCTGGGCCGACCAGGCCGGCGGGAAGAAGGGCTGCAAGAAGGGCCAGGCCCGCACCACGGGCCAGACCCAGGCCGGCAACCGGGACAGCGGCACCGCCAGCACCGCGAAGGCCGAGGCGGCCCGGCTGTGGAACGCGATCGCCACGAAGTACAGCCTGACCGAGCGCACGGCCACCCAGCTGTGAGCGGTCCGCGGGGGCGCGTCGGCGCCCCCGCGGGTCAGTGCACGTCCGCGTTCCGCAGTGTCCTCGTCACGTCGGTGAAGCCCTCGCGCGCCGACACGAGCTGGCCCCGGCGCACCACCTGGAGCGTCACGTGGGCGTTCACCAGGCGCGGGAAGCCGACCGAGGCGAGGTCGTCGGTGGAGCTCCAGGTGTCCCGGGTGGGCCACCGCAGGGTCGGCGTCAGACCGCCGGTGGAGATCTTGAGGCCGTGGTTGAGGGCGCCGCGCACACTGCCGGCGGACACCTCGCCGCCGCCCAGCGACTCGACGGCCTTCTCGAACACCGTGTAGGCGATCCAGGTGGTCTGCACCCCCGCGTCCGCCGAGTCGATGCGGTTGTCGCCGAAGGCCTCGGCGCTGATGACCTTCTTCATCGCGTCCCAGCGGGCGTCGCTCTCCACCGGGTACCAGCCGGTGATGTACGACCCCTCGTAAGGCCCGGACGCCCCGCCGGACGCGTCGATCACCGTCTGGTCGACGCTGCCCATCGCCATGGCGGTGCGCACGCTCGGGTAGTCCTCGCGGGCGCGCCGGAAGGAGTCCATGAAGGTGCTGGTGCGGTCGCCGAGCGCGGGCACCACACATCCCTGCTTCGCATCACGGGCCGGATCATCGACGGCCGCGCTGTCGAGCGCCTTCGTCGACTGCGCCGAGTACTCGGTGGCGTCGTCCGCCGCCCGCACGTCGCTCGCTACCCGGTGACCGCCGGTGGTCAGCCCGGAGTCCAGCAGGATGGGCAGCTCGTCGCCCGCGATGGTGTCGGGCCGTACGAGGGTGACGTTGCCGCAGGCCGCGGCGAGCTCCTTGCCGAGACCGGCCAGGAGGGTGGGCTGGCCGCCGTTGACGGGGTAGGACAGCGGGCTGGTGAACTCGTCGTTGGTGACGCCGTAGCCGCCGATGTAGGGGATGCCCGCGCCCTCGAGCGGCGGGAAGAAGGAGTCGCCGTACTGGCTGTAGGAGCCGACGACCGCGACGACGTTCTCCTTGACCGCGCGCCGGGCGCAGGTCGCCGCGGACACGGCGTCGTTGTGCTCGTTGCAGGTCAGGACGGTGAGTCGGCGGCCGTTGATGCCGCCCTTGGAGTTGATCCAGCGGGCATAGGCCCGGGCGAAGGCGGGCATGCCGGGCTTGTTGGTCGCCTCGGTGTCCGACGGGGCCCAGGTCATCACCTTGATCGGGTCGCCTCCGGAACCCTCCGTGGTGCCGGGGACGACCCCGCAGCCGGCGGTGAGGGCAGTACACGCCACCAGTGCCCCCACCGCGAGGGCAGTGGCTCTGACGGGCCGGTGGTGCCGGTGGAGGAAAGTGCTGCGGAAGGTGCTGCGGATGCGTCGCCTGCCGGTCATGGGCACACACGCTTCCGCCACATCGCCAACTCGGATGTGACTCTCGGTCGACGAAAGGTGATGTAAGGGTGAACAGCGAGGGCCTGTGAGGCACGTATGGGGGAAGAACGTACGATCGGTGACCGTGCAAGGTTCGGAGAACTCTTCCCGTCGCGGCCGTCGCTCCTCCACCATGGGCGGCATGCCACAGAACGACATGCCGTGGTGGCGCTGGCGCAGCAATGTGCGCTCCGCGCTGCACATGCTCTCCGACCCCGCCTTCCAGCAGAACGTCTGGCTGGCCGGCGTCGAGGGGTACGGGGACGTCACCGACGCCGTGTACCGCCTCGTCGAGGACACCTGGCTGGACAACTGGTCCGCCGAGAAATACGTCGGCACGATCTTCCGGGACTCCCAGGAGGCGGCCCTCGTCGACACCGCCGTGCTGCGGGTGCTGCGGATCATGCACCAGGTCGGCCCGGACGCCCCCGTCTCCGTGTACATGGAGAACCCGGGCTGGCCGGACGCGGTGCGGGCGGCGCGGGACGCGCACGTGCGGATGGCGAGCGCGGACGGGGAGGATCCCGATGTGCCGCCGCGCACGCTCCAGGTGCTGCAGATCATGACCCGGTCCGCGTGACGGACGCGGTGTCTGCCGCGCGTGCGGATATGCGACCCTGTCCTGCATGAACGAGCAGTCCGCCCCCGCCGACCAGTACGTCCTGACCCTGTCCTGCCCCGACAAGCAGGGCATCGTGCACGCCGTGTCGAGCTACCTCTTCATGACCGGCTGCAACATCGAGGACAGCCAGCAGTTCGGCGACCGCGACACGGGCCTGTTCTTCATGCGCGTCCACTTCTCGGCGGAGGCTCCGGTGAGGGTGGACAAGCTGCGGGCGTCCTTCGCGGCGATCGGTGACTCCTTCGCCATGGACTGGCAGATCAACCGGGTCGAGGACCGGATGCGGATCGTGCTGATGGTCAGCAAGTTCGGGCACTGCCTGAACGACCTGCTGTTCCGCGCGCGCATAGGAGCCCTCCCGGTGGAGATCGCCGCTGTGGTCTCCAACCACACCGACTTCGCCGAGCTCGTGGGGTCGTACAACATTCCCTTCCACCACATTCCGGTGACGCGGGAGAACAAGGCCGAGGCTGAGGCGCGACTCCTTGAGCTGGTGCGCGAGCAGGACGTCGAACTCGTCGTGCTCGCCCGGTACATGCAGGTCCTCTCCGACGACCTGTGCAAGCAGCTCAGCGGCCGGATCATCAACATCCACCACTCGTTCCTGCCGAGCTTCAAGGGCGCGAAGCCCTATCACCAGGCTCATGCGCGGGGGGTCAAGCTGATCGGGGCGACGGCGCACTATGTGACCGCGGACCTCGACGAGGGGCCGATCATCGAGCAGGAGGTCGAACGGGTGGGGCACGGCGTCACTCCGGACCAGCTCGTCGCGATCGGGCGGGACGTGGAGTGCCAGGCGCTGGCGCGGGCGGTCAAGTGGCATGCGGAGCGCAGGATTTTGTTGAACGGTCGGCGGACGGTCGTTTTCGCCTAGGAGCTCGAGGGTTCTGGGCGTCGGGCGGCTGCGGGCCGGTGGGGGCCGTTCGCGCCGTTCCCCGCGCCCCTGAATAGGCTCAGCTGAGGCCCCTTCAGGAGCGCGGGGCTGTGTCTATTTGCGGCTCCGCCGCGCGGGCGCGAGCAACCACCGATCACGCGCAGCCGCCGACGAATCCGCAACCCACCCTTACATCCGGCTCAAGCTCGCCGCGGCGAACAGCACATCCCTGATCGCCTCACGGTCACCCACCTGCCCCGCCGCAGCCTCCGCAGGAGACACGTGGCCCGCCGCCAGCCGGCAGAACTCCACGCCGTCCAGCGCCACGTGCGCCACCTCGTGCTCCGCCGAACCCACCGCCGCGGGGGAGTCGAGCGGGATCAGCCATTCGCCGCCGCCCAGCCCCTCGATCTCCAGACGCAGGGTGCGGCCGGGGCCTCCGGCGCTCACGAGCTGCCGTCCAGGGGTCGGTGACGTCAGCCGCTTCTGCCGCCGTTGTGCCAGGACCGCGGGCAGCATTCGCGCGGCCAGGTCGATCATGCGGTTGAGGTGGCGGGGGGACGGGGGGTCGTAGGGGTAGTCGACCGCCTCCGCGATGTCCTCGGCGTGGACCCAGCACTCGAAGGCGCGGTCCAGCATCGCGTCGTGGAGGGGGAGCACGAAGTCGCCGTAGGGCACCTCGAGTTTGCCGGAGGTGCCGCCGGTGAAGGACACCGTGCGGACGAGGTCGTGGCTCTGCTCGCGCCAGGGGGTCCGGACGGTGCGGGTCGGCGGGAAGTGCGACGCGCGCCAGAACGCCTCGGTGCGGCTCGACGGCGTGGGCGCGTCCGCGGGGGTCTCGCCCAGCGGATCGTCCAGGCCGAGGGCGACCGCGACGAGGCCGTCGACCGACAGCAGGTGGGCTATGACCCCGGCGACCGTCGTACGGCGGCTCGTGGCCTCGTCGGCGTCGAACCAGCGGAGCCTGACCGGGGAGTGCCATTCGGCGTCGCCGAAGTCCTGCAGCAGGGCGTCCAGGCGGGCGGTCTCGGCGTCGTACGGCAAGGCCCACTCGGGGATCGGGATGCGGGGCGGGCGCCGGTCGAGGCAGCCGTTGAGGACGCGGGTGCGCAGGCCGGGGTCCAGGTCGAGGCTCTCCGGCCGCTGCAATAGGCCCACCGCGCCGCGCAGCCGCAGCGCCTCGTCGGCGCAGGAGCCGCATACGCCGAGGTGGTCCTCCACGGCGGCCGTCTCCTCCGCGGAACACGCGGCGAGCGCCCATGCCCCGAGCAGTGACTTCAGCACACGGTGCTCCAGGACGAGGGGAGCGGGCGGAACCGGCTCCTCCAGCGCGGGCAGTGGCCGGCCGGTGTCCTCGACGGAGGCGCGGGGCAGCGGTATGCGGGGCGGCCGGCCCGGTTCGCCCCCGCCGCCGTGGCCGCCTCCGGCGTCACCCGGTCCTCCGGCACCGGCTGTGCCGTCGGTGCCGGCGTGGGGCGGCCCGCTCGCGCCATCCGTCCCTTCTGCGTCGGGGTCGCTGGGCGGGCCGGCGTCGTCGTCCGGGTCGCTGATGCCGGGGCCGTGGCCGAGGGCATCCGTGCTCGGCGTGCCCCCGGTTTCCCGGGTGCCTTCGGCTTCCAGGGCGGTTCGGGCGTCCCCGGTCCCCTGAATGTCCCCAGCTTCCCGGGTGCCCTCGTTCCCTCCGGCACCGGCGGCCTCCCGAGCGCCCCCGGGCCCCTGGGTTCCCTCGGCCCCTACAGGGGCGGCGCCATCCCCGGCACCCCCAGAACCCCGGGTTCCCTCGCCCCCTACGATGCCCGCGCCTTCGCGAGCGTCCCCGGCCCGCCCCGTGCCCCCGGCACCCCCCGCACCCTCGGAGACCACCCCCCGCCCCCCGTACCCGTCCCGATCGTCCCGTGTCTCGAAGTCGTCGCTCATGCCGCGCCCCCGTATCCCGGCGGAGCACCCGGTGCTCCGGTGTCGTGGGCCGTGGAGAGGAGTTGGAGGCCCAGGCGGAGGCGGCGGCGGGCCTCGTCCTCGGTGATGCTGAGGTCGGCGGCGGCCTGGCGGTAGTCGCGGCGCTGGAAGTAGGCCAGCTCCAGGGCGGCCCGCAGCGGGGTGGGCATGGACTGGACGATGTAGTCGGCGCGCGCGGCGACCGAGGCGTGGCGCACCCTGCGCTCCAGTTCCTCGGCGGAGCCCTCGCCGGCCCGGGTGAGTGCGGCGGTCTCGGTGGCGCGCAGCCGCTGCACGGCCAGGCGGTGGGTCAGACCCGCGACCCAGGAGCGCAGGGGGCCCTGTTTGGGGTCGTACGTCTCGGGGTGCTCCCACACGTGGGCGAAGACGTCCCGGGTGATGCGGTCGGCCGCGCGCTCGTCTCCGAGCACGCGGTGGGCCAGGCCGTGCACGAGTGAAGCGAAACGGTCGTAGAGCTCGCAGAGGGCGGCCGCCTCACCACGTGCGAGCCGCTGCTGCATCTTGCGGTCCCAGCGGGGTGGTGCGTCCTTCTTCGCCATGCGGCCCCCTCACCCCTGGAAGTCTCCGGGTCAAGCCTGCGCCGACCATCTCCTCGAATGTAGTCGGCACCTCCGGCAGCGCACGCCCCTTTGTTCCAATGCGCGCCCCCCGAAGGGCTTCAGGTGGTAGTGGACCTTCCCTTGCCTCTTCGCCCTTCACCCCTTGACCAGACCCGATCGAACAGGAACGAAGACGACCGGAACAAGCCTCTTTCACACGCTTTCCGTTTCTGGGTCTGTGTTTCAGGGAACCGCCGCTGGGCAGCCACGCTGCAGGGAAGCGTAAGAAAGGCTTCCGTTTGCTTTCCGGCGAATGAAGGGCATGGTGGTGGCGTTCAATGTGACCAGCGACGAGCAGGGCGAGTGGACCGTGCTCAGTGTGTCGGGCGAGCTGGACCTGGTGACCTCACCGGTGCTCCGCCAGCACGTCCACGACGTGGTGGCCGAGGGGCGCCACAGTCTCGTCCTCGACCTCTCCGAGGTCTACTTCTGCGATTCCAGCGGCGTCGGCGTCCTCATCGCCTCCCGCCGCCTGATCCATTCCTGCCGAGGCCATCTGCGTCTGATCCTCCCGGCCCAGGGCGCGGCCGACGGCTCCCACGTCAACCGCGTCCTCGGCGCGCTGGGCGTCCGCCGCCTGTTCGAGGTGCACCCGGACCTGGATTCGGCGACCGACGAGGAGGCGGAACCACTGTCCGCCTGAGCCGTACACCCGTACACCCGTAAGGCTCTTCTGTACGCACGGCTGTGACCTGGGGCACCCCGACTGCCACACCTTTGTCCCGAAATTCTCCCGGTGTCGGCACAAGCGCCGCCTTCCGGCCCCCGGGGTGCCGCTCGCGTCGTACGCTCCGTGCGAGATGCACCCGATGTGATGTGAGGCGGCGCGAAGAGAATGGTCAGCAGCGAGTACGAGCGCAGGATCGCCGACCGGTTCGCCACCTTCGACCAGGACGGCAACGGCTACATCGACCGCGAGGACTTCAACGTGGCGGCCAAGGCGCTGCTCACGGAGTTCGGTACGGCCGCGCGCTCCGACAAGGGACAGGCGCTGTACGTCGGCGCGGAGGCGTTCTGGCAGGGCATGGCCGGGATCGCCGACCGGGACGGCGACCAGCGGATCACCCGCGACGAGTTCGTGAACGGCGCGCTCAAGCGGCTGCGCGACAACCCGGACCGGTTCGCCGAGATCGCGCGCCCCTTCCTGCACGCGGCGATCGCCGTCGCCGACCAGGACGGCGACGGACGCGCCACCGTCGAGGACACCGCACGCGTGCTGAGGATTCTCGGTGCGAGCGAGGACCTCGCCCGGGCCGCCGCGGCCACCCTGGACACCGACGGCGACGGCAAGGTCGGCGAGGCCGAGATCGTGCCTGCTTTCGCCCGTTACTTCACCGTCCCCGAATAGCGCTCGCGCAGCTTGTACTTGAGCACCTTGCGCAGGGCCTCGTTGCGCGGAAGGGCGTCCACCACCTCCAGTTGCTCCGGCAGCTTGTGCGTCGACAGTCCTTCCGCGCGCAGAAAGTCCGTCACGGCGTCCAGGGTCAGCTGCTCGGCGCCTTCGGGCTGTTCCACCACGGCACACACGCGTTCCCCGCGCTCGGCGTCCGGCAGCCCGATCACCGCCACGTCCCCCACGGCCGGATGCGCGGCCAGCAGGTCCTCGATCTCCTTCGCCGAGATGTTCTCGCCCTTGCGGATGATCACGTCCTTGAGCCGTCCGGTGAGCACCAGATGACCGGTGGCCGTGAGATGTCCGAGATCCCCGGTGCGCAGATAGCCCTCCTCGTCGAAGGCCTGTGCCGTCTGGGACGGGTCGAGATAGCCCTGGCACACCGCCTCGCCCTGCAGCCGCACCTCCCCGTCCACGATCCGCACGGACATCCCCTCCGGTGGCCGCCCCTCGGTCGTCGCCAGGTTCTCCACCGTGTCGTCCGGATCCCCCATGGTGATCATCGGCACCTCGGTCATGCCGTACCCGTGGGTGAGCTGCACCCCCAGCTCCCGTACGACGGCGTGGTAGACCTCCGGCGGCTTGGGCGCCCCGCCGCCGGCGAGCAGCCGGAGCGAGGGAATCACGGGGACACCGGGCCGCTTGCGCTGCTCGGTGAGGAACATCGAGTAGAACGCCGTCGAGCCGCCCGCCACCGTCACTCCGTGCCTGCGGTAGCCCTCCAGCGCGTCCGGCAGCGCGAACTGCTCGAACATCACCGCCGGGAAGCCGTACAGCAGCAGCATCACGGTGTAGTCGGGGCCCGCGATGTGCGCGTACGGGAAGGCCATCGACCCCACGTCGTCAGCCGTGAGGCGCAGCGCGTGGGCGAGGCAGGAGCCGCCCGCGATCAGTGAACGGTCCGTGTGGAGCACGCCCTTGGGGTCGGAGGTGGTGCCCGAGGTCCAGTAGATCCACCGGACACGGGTGCCGTCGGTCGGCGGGGGCGGGAGCACGGCCGGGTCGCCGTCCGGGAGGTCGTCGTACGCCTCGAAGACGCCCTTCGCGCCGAGCCGCCGGGCCATCTCCGTGTGGTCGAAGCCGCGCCAGACGCCCGGGACCGCGAAGAACTCCGCCTTCGACTCCCGCAGGGCGAAGCCGACTTCGCGGTCCCGGTAGAAGGGGATGACCGGCGACTGCACGGCGCCGAGGCGGGCCAGGGCGAAGGAGAGCAGGGCCGTCTCGATACGGGTGGGAAGCTGCCAGGCGACGACCGTGCCGGGACGTACGCCCATGTCGTACAGGCCGGCCGCCACCCGCTCGCCGCGCGCGTGCAGCTCGCCGAAGGTGAGCGCGCGGTCGTCCTGGAGGAGGACCGCACGGTCGGGGGTCAGCTCGGCTCGGCGGGCGACCAGCTCCCACAGGGTGCGGGACGCGCTGAGCGCGTGGGCGGTGTCGGTCACGGCGACCCCCTCGTGGCACTGACCAGAACTGACGTATCGTCAGATCGTGGGCAGAGCGTAGGGCGCCACGCCTTGTCGGTCCAGGGGTGCGGGACCTAACCTTCCGGTGCGAGCGGTATCTGACGGGTTATCAGATATGGAGTGCCGCCATGGATCTCGCGTACACGCCGGAAGAGGAGGAGTTCCGGGCGCGGCTGCGGGAGTGGCTCGCCAAGGCGCTCCCCACGCTGCCGCCGAAACCGTCCCCGCAGGACTGGCCCGGACGCCGGGCGTACGACCTCGGCTGGCAGCGCATGCTCTACGACGCCGGGTACGCGCATGTGCACTGGGACGCGTCGCCCACCACGCGGCTGATCTTCCTGGAGGAGACGGAGAGCGCGGGCGCGCCCTATGTCGGCGCCGGGTTCGTCGGGCTGCTCCACGCGGGACCGACGATCGCCGCCGAGGGCACGCCTGAGCAGCGGGAACGCTGGCTGCCGCCGATCCTGCGCGGTGCGGAGGTCTGGTGCCAGGGCTTCAGCGAACCGGACGCCGGCAGCGACCTCGCCTCGCTCCGCACCCGCGCGCGCCGGGATGGCGACGACTATGTGGTGAGCGGGTCCAAGATCTGGACCTCGCACGCCGAAGTCGCCGACTGGTGCGAGCTGTTGGTGCGCACGGATCCGGTGGCCCCGAAGCACCGGGGCATCACCTGGCTGGCGATGCCCATGTCCGCGCCCGGGGTCGTGGTGCGTCCCCTGCGCACCCTCGCCGGGTCCGCCGAGTTCGCCGAGGTGTTCCTCGACGAGGTGCGGGTGCCGATGGCCAACCGGGTCGGCGAGGAGAACGACGGCTGGCGCGTGACCATGGTGACGCTGTCCTTCGAGCGCGGCACAGCCTTCGTGGGCGAGGTCGTCGCCTGCCGGCGGGTCCTGCGTTCACTGGCCGCGGAGGCTCGGGGCAACGGGCGTTGGGACGACCCGTCCGTGCGGCGGAGGCTGGGGCGGCTCAACGCGGAGTTCCGGGCGTTGTGGCGGCTCACGCAGTGGAACGTGAGCGAGGCGGAGGCGAGTGGGGGTGGGGTGCCGGGGGTCGGGGGGTCGGTGTTCAAGCTGCGGTACTCGCATGCGCGGCAGGAGCTGTACGACGCGGCGGCGGATGTCCTGGGTGTGGAGTCGCTGGATCTTGAACGGCCGTGGGTGCTGGAGCGGTTGTCGTCGTTGTCGTACACGATCGCCGCGGGGACCTCGCAGATTCAGCGGAACATCGTGGCCGAGCGGGTTCTCGGGCTGCCGAAGGGGAGGTGAGTGGGTCTTGGGGCGGTTTACCGGATGCGGGCTCGTTGTGGCTGGTCGCGCCCACGCGGCGGTAGCCGCAAATCGAGCACAGCCCCGCGCCCCTTGGTTGCCCACCGCGGCCTGTGCTGAGAAGGGGCTGTGACATGCGGTTTCAACTGACCGGGGATCAGCTGGCGTTGCGGGCCGGTGTGCGCGAGGTGCTTGCTCGGCGGTTCGACGGGGAAGCCTTGCGCGCTGCCGTGGACGCCCCCGGACTGGACCGGGCGCTGTGGCGGGAGCTGGGTGCCGCCGGGTTCTTCGCGCTGCGGGTGCCGGAGGCGGAGGGCGGGGTGGGACTGGGGCTGCCGGAGGCCGTGTTGGCCTTCGAGGAGGCCGGGCGGGCCCTGCTGCCGGGGCCGCTGGTGGCCACCCACCTCGCGGCCGGTGTCGTGGACGGCGCCGCGGAGGGAGCGGTCGTCGTGGCCGACGTCGACCCGGGTGGGCTCGTGGAGTGGCTGGAGGAGGCTGACGTCGTGCGGGGGGACGCCGCGGGGGCCGTACCCCTGAAGTCGGTGGATCCGCTCACGCCGCTGCACCGGGTGCCCGGAGCACGCGCGCGTGCCGCCGATCCCGTCGCCGTGCTCCTCACCGCTGCCGAGCAGCTGGGTACGGCCACGCGCGTGGGTGAGCTGGCCGTGCAACACGCTCGGACGCGGGAGCAGTTCGGGCAGCCGATCGGGGCCTTCCAGGCGGTCAAGCATCTGTGCGCGCGGATGCTGGTGCGGACCGAGACGGCCCGGGCCGCGGTGTACGCGGCATCCGTGACGGCGGACCCGGTGGACATCGCCGCGGCCCGGCTGCTGGCCGACGAGGCGGCCGAACGGGGCGCCCGGGACTGTCTCCAGGTGCACGGCGGGATGGGCTTCACCTGGGAGTGCGAGGTGCAGCTGCATCTGAAGCGGGCCTGGGTGCGGGCTCGGCGGGGCGGCGGCGGTGCGGAGAGTGAGGAGTTGCTCGCCGTCGATCTGTTGGCCTGAGGCGCCCGCGACCGGCCCGCTCTCCGGGGCGCCCGGAGCGGGTGTCGCGGATTGTGGCATACCGGAATCACGGAGCGTTGATATCGGGTTGTGTCCTATGTGTGACTCGTCACGTCCTGGAGTCGGCGGCCTGCTCCGGTACCTTGTGTGAGATGCGAGTGGTTCCGAGCACGAGCCATGCCGGTGTTGCCGATGGGGCGGCCCCGGACCCGGCGGTGCGCGCCGCTGCTCGCAGGGCGGGAAGGCCTGTGTCCACCGCCTGTTCGACTCCCTGCGGCGAGCGTCGCACAGTATCCCGCAGGGGTACTCCTTCGCGCTGGAATATGCCCGAAGCGCTTGTTGGCGTGACTGTACGTCAACCATGCTGTCTCGTAAGGGATTCACGTTCTGTGACCCCGGCTTTGGTCATTGTTCTGGTCATGCAAAAAATGGCTACGATCGTGGCCCTCGTGAGGCGCGAGGCCATGTGCCCGCCGGTTCGGATGGTGTGAGCGGTGCAGGTGCTTCAAGTGCAGCTGGAGATCCGGCCCGACCCCTCGGAAGTGGGGCGAGCCCGGAGATGGGCCCGCTCGCGGCTCGCCGGATCCGGGATAGGGGGCGACGAACCGCTCGCGGAGACGCTGATCCTGCTCGTGTCGGAACTGGTCACCAACGCCGTGGTGCACACCGGCCGTCCGGCCGTCCTGCGGCTGTCCCTGCCGGGCGCCGAGGGGGAGTCGGCCACCGTCCGCCTGGAGGTCGCCGACCGCAGCGGCCGGGCCCCGGTGCCGCGCTGCGTGGACGGTGACGCGACCGGCGGCCGCGGCCTGGCTCTCGTCGACGGCCTGGCGGACCGCTGGGGCTGGAGCCCCGAAGGCGCCGGCAAGAGCATCTGGTGCGAACTCGACCGCTGTGACCGGCCGCGGCAGATGACGGAGACCTACGGCATCGAGGCCTCGGCCTACGAGGGGCTGGCCTTCGAGGCGGTGTGACCGGCGCACGGTGGCAGGCACCCCCAAGACCCCGCCTCGATGAGAGGGCGGTGCGCCGGGGATGTGCATCCGTGCGCGGTCGTGACAAACGGCTCGTAAGCCATAAATCCCCGTACGGGTGTTGACGCACCGTGTTCGATTGATGACGCTGGTGGTCGGCGATTCGCCGCGAGGGGACGCCGAGGGTTGCGGTGACGGGAGCCCTCGACGAGTGCGGATCGTGACGCGGTGTCGATTTCCTCAGGGCGGAAGGAAGTCGATGACGGCGGCGCGCGAGCCGTGCTCGGGGCGGATCCGCGCGCCGCCGACCGACCTCTTCACAGCACGGCCACCGGGGCCACGGGTGTTCCGGTGCCGCCGATGAACGGCTCGGGCATGGCCGACAGCAGGAACGCGTACCGGCCGACTTCTCCACAGGCTGTGGACAACTTTTCCAGATTCCAGTTCTGGCCCTGGAGCATCCCCATCTCCACCAGATCCAGCGCGTGCACGGGCAGCCACAGATCCTCGATCTCGGGCGGGAAGATCTCGAACGTGAGGGTGTCGTTGGCGACCGCGGCCACATCGCGCGCGTGGAACCACTCCGGGGTGCGGACCGACAGGCCCGGCGACGGATAGGCGTACGCCTCCTTGTCCCCGGCGAGATACACCTGGACCTGCCCGGTCCGTACGAGCACGATGTCCCCGGCACGCACCCGCGTGCCCGCGAGTTCCTCGGCCGCCTCCAGGTCCTCCGGCGTCACCGCGTGCGCCCCTTCGAGCCGGTCCACGCCCCGCGCCCGGGCCACATCGAGCAGCACCCCGCGCGAGACGACGTACCGGGCCTTGTCGATGCCGCTGAACTCGGCGCCGCCGTGTGCGGTGACGGTGCCGGCCGGGCGGCCGTTGTAGAGCATGCCCGAGTGCGAGACATGGGTGAGCGCGTCCCAGTGGGTGGCCGCCTGCAGGCCCATGGTCACCGCGTCGTCGCTGCACGCGACCGTCCCCGGGCCGAAGATCTCCTGGTTGATCTGCACCATCGTGTGCAGCGGGTTGACCCGGCCCGGCATCATCCCGGTCTGCACGCCGTCCTGCCTGAGGGGGAGGGCGAGCGGGATGCGGCGGCCGGTGCGGACGGTCGCGGCGGCCTCGCGGACGACCTCGTCGGTGATCAGGTTCAGGGTGCCGATCTCGTCGTCGGCTCCCCAACGACCCCAGTTGTTCACGCGCTTGGCGATGTCGTGGAACGCGGCCGGAAGTGACATCGGGCCCTCCCCGGGGCTTGTGTCCGCACATCTGACGGGTCATAAAATCTAACGGTCCGTCAGAAACCGCGGGAAGGGGCCGGGCGTGGGGAACTTCTTGGCAGGCAGGGTCGTCGCCGTGACGGGCGCGGGACGGGGGATCGGGCGGGCGGTCGCGCTGGCCGCGGCGGCGGAGGGCGCGCGGGTCGTCGTCAACGACTACGGCGTCTCCGTGGACGGGGGCTCTCCCACGAGTGAGATCGCCTCGGCCGTGGTGAAGGAGATCGAGGCGGCCGGGGGCGAGGCCGTCGCCGTGGCCGACGACATCTCGACGATGGCGGGCGGGCAGCGGGTGGTCGATGTCGCGCTGTCCTCCTACGGGCGGCTCGACGGTGTCGTCTGCGTCGCCGGGATCCTGCGGGAGCGGATGCTGTTCAACATGACCGAGGACGAGTGGGACCCGGTCCTCGCCACCCATCTCAAGGGGACCTTCACCGTGTTCCGCGCGGCCTCCGCGGTGATGCGTCAGCAGCGGGCGGGGACGTTGATCGGGTTCACCAGCGGGAACCACCAGGGGTCGTATTCGCAGGCCAATTACAGCGCGGCCAAAGGCGGGATCATCTCGCTGGTGCGCAGTGCGGCGCTCGGGCTGCACAAGTACGGGGTGACCGCGAACGCGGTGGCGCCCGTCGCCCGTACGCGGATGTCGGCGAACGTTCCCTTCGACCTCGCGGAGATCGGGGAGCCGGAGGATGTGGCCGCCATGGTGGTCTACCTGCTGTCGGAGCGGGCGCGGGAGATCACCGGGCAGGTGTACACCGTGGCGGGGCCGAAGATCGCGGTGTGGGCTCAGCCGCGGGAGTTGCGTGCCGCGTATGCCTCCGGCGGGTGGACGGCGGAGCTGATCGCGGAGTTCTTGCCGGGGAGTGTGGGGGTGGATCCGATGCCGTTGCTTTCGGGGCCGGATGCCTAGGGGGTTGGGGTGTGTGTTGTTCGGCGGCTGCGGGTTGGTTGTGGCTGGTCGCGCAGTTCCCCGCGCCCCTGAGTAGTTCACCGCGGCCGGTATGGAGAGGAGAGGCCCGTGGACTTCGGGTTTGGTGCTGAGGACGACGCATTTCGCTCCGAGGTGCGGGAATGGCTGTCCAGCCATGTCGATGGTGCTCAGGATCGGCGGGTCTGGGAGCGGACCCTCGGGAAGGCCGGGTGGATCGGGCTCGGCTGGGACGAATCCGGGTACGGCAACCGGACCGCCACGCTCACCCAGCAGGTCGTCTGGGCCGAGGAGTATGCGCGGTCGGGGGCGCCCGCGCGGTCCGGGCACATCGGGGAGAAGCTGCTCGCGCCCACTCTCCTCGCGCACGGCAGTGACGAGCAGAAGGCGCGCTTCCTTCCTCCCGTCGCCGCCGGGGAGGAGCTGTGGTGCCAGGGATACAGCGAACCCGGGGCGGGGTCCGACCTCGCCGGTGTGCGGACCCGGGCCACGCGGGCCGGGGACGGGACGTACCGGATCAGCGGGCAGAAGATCTGGACGTCCCTCGCTCATGAGGCGGACTGGTGTTTCGTGCTCGCCCGGACCGATCCGCAGTCGCGCCGGCACCACGGGCTGACCTTTCTTCTCGTTCCCATGGACCAGCCCGGGCGCATCGAGGTGCGGCCCATTCGGCAGATGACCGGGACCAGTGAGTTCAACGAGGTCTTCTTCGACGGGGCACACGCGCGTGCCGAGCATGTCGTCGGGGGCGAGGGGCAGGGCTGGCAGGTGGCGATGAGCCTGTTGGGGTTCGAGCGCGGGGTGTCCACGCTGGCCCAGCAGGTGGGATTCGCCCAGGAGTTGACCCAGGTGGTGCGGGCCGCCGTATGCACCGGCGCGGTCGACGATCCCGTCGTACGCGCTCTGCTCGTGCGGCAGTGGGCCGAGTTGCGGACCATGCGGTGGAACGCCCTGCGGACGCTGGGCGGTTCGGGGGACACCGGGGCCCCCAGTGTGGCCAAGCTGCTGTGGGCGGGCTGGCATCAGCGGCTCGGGGAGCTGGCGATGCTCGTGCGGGGGGCGGAGGCGACGGTCGGGCCCGGGGTCTGGTCGTCTTCCTCGCCGTACGAACTCGACGCGCTGCAGCAGCTGTTCCTGTTCTCGCGGGCCGACACCATCTACGGCGGCTCCGACCAGATCCAGCGCACCATCATCGCCGAGCGCGTGCTCGGTCTGCCCAGGGAACCCAAGGGGGTCGTCTGATGCGCGGCGTGCTGTTCGACGGGAGGCAGATCCAGGTCGTCGACGATCTGGAGGTGCGGGATCCGGGGCCGGGCGAGGTGCGGGTCGCGATCTCGGCGGCCGGGCTGTGCCACAGCGACCTGTCCGTAGTGGACGGGACCATTCCGTTTCCGGTTCCGGTGGTGCTCGGGCATGAGGGCGCCGGCGTGGTGGAGACGGTGGGGGAGGGGGTCACGCATGTCGGGCCCGGTGACCATGTGGCGCTGTCCACGCTCGCCAACTGCGGTGCCTGCGCGGACTGCGACCGGGGGCGGCCGACCATGTGCCGCAAGGCCATCGGGCGGCCCCAGAAGCCGTTCTCGCGGGGCGGGGAGCCGGTGTTCCAGTTCGCGTGCAACTCCGCCTTCGCGGAACGGACCGTGGTGAAGGCCGTGCAGGCGGTCCGCATCCCGAAGGGCATTCCGCTGACGTCCGCCGCGCTCATCGGGTGCGGGGTGCTGACCGGGGTGGGAGCCGTGCTCAACCGGGCCAGGGTAGACCGCGGGGAGAGCGTGCTGGTGATCGGGACCGGGGGGATCGGGCTCAACGTCATCCAGGGTGCCCGGATCGCGGGGGCGTCGCGGATCGTGGCGGTGGACGCCAATCCGGCGAAGGAGGCGATGGCCCGGCAGTTCGGGGCGACGGACTTCCTGACCTCGACGGAGGGGGTGCGGGACCTGCTGCCGCACGGGGTGGACCACGCCTTCGAGTGCGTCGGCCGGGTCGAACTCGTGCGTGCCGCCATCGACTTGCTCGACCGGCACGGGCAGGCGGTCCTGCTGGGGGTTCCGGCGGCGGGCGCCCAGGCGTCCTTCGTCGTCTCCTCGATGTTCCTGGACAAGTCCATCCTCGGCTGCCGCTACGGCTCCTCACGGCCGCAGCGGGACATCCCGCTGTACGCGGACCTCTACCGCCAGGGACGGCTGCTCCTCGACGAACTGGTCACGGAGACCTACCCGATCGAGGACTTCGAGAAGGCTGTCGGGGACGCGGAGGCGGGGCGGGTGGCACGGGGGGTGCTCACGTTCTGACGCGGGGTGCCCATGTCGGCGTAGCGCCCGGAAGGGGAGTCGGGGCTCGCGCTGCCGGCCCGGAACGTGCGGCGATACGCGGTCGGGGTGACGCCGAGGGCCGTCTGCAGGTGCTGGCGCATCGACTGTGCGGTGCCGAAGCCGGCGTCGTGGGCGACCTGCTCGACGGAGAGGTCGGTGGACTCCAGGAGGTGCCGGGCGCGTTCCACACGTTGCTGGGTGAGCCACTGGCCGGGGCTGACGCCCACCTCCTCGCGGAAGCGGCGGGTGAAGGTGCGCACCGACATGGCCTCCTGCTCGGCCATGTCCCGCAGCTGGATCGGCTCGTGCAGGCGGCCGAGCGCCCAGGCGCGTGCCGAGGTCGTGGTCGACTGCTGCGGGTCGGGCACCGGCCGGTGGATGTACTGCGCCTGACCGCCGTCGCGGTGCGGCGGTACGACGGTGCGGCGGGCCACGTCGTTGGCGATCGCCGTGCCGTGGTCGTGGCGCACCATGTGCAGGCACAGGTCGATGCCGGCGGCGACGCCCGCGGAGGTCAGGACGTCCCCGTCGTCGATGAACAGGACGTCCGGGTCCACCTTGATCTGCGGGAAGAGCCGCTGGAGACGGTCGGAGTCGGCCCAGTGCGTGGTCGCGGGGCGGCCGTCGAGGTAACCGGCGGCGGCCAGGACGTAGACGCCGGTGCAGATGGAGGCGAGCCGGGTGCCGGGGCGGATGTGGGCGAGGGCGGCGGCCAGTTCACCGGTCAGCACGCCCTGCTCGAAGACCGGGCCCAGTTCGTACGACGCCGGGACGATCACGGTGTCGGCGGTGGCCAGGGTCTCCGGGCCGTGCTCGACCTGGACGGCGAAGTCGGCGTCGGTCCGCACCGGGCCCGGCGGGCGGATCGAGCAGGTGACGACCTCGTACAGCAGGCGCCCCTCGGCGTCCCTGGGGCGGCCGAAGATCCGGTGCGGGATGCCCAGCTCGAACGGCAGGACACCGTCCATGGCCAGGACGACCACGCGGTGCGGGCGGAACTCCGGGTCACTGGGGACCTGACGGTCACGGCTCATGGCCCGATCCTAACGAATGCTGTCCTTCGGGCCAATGGATCGGGCAGGCCGCAGGCCTCACGCTCTATGTCGTGACCCAGACAACCGAAGCCGCCGTCCAGACGTCCGGGACGGAGAAGCAGCCCGGACGTGTCCACCGCGCCTGGTTCGTGGCCGCCGTCGCCTTCGTGACGATCATCGGCGCGGCCGCCTTCCGCTCCCTGCCGGGCCTGCTCATCGACCCCTTGCACGACGACTTCGGCTGGTCGCGCGGCACCATCAGCGCGGCCGTCTCCGTCAACCTCGCGCTGTACGGCCTGACCGCGCCCTTCGCGGCGGCGCTGATGGACCGCTTCGGCATCCGGCGGGTCGTCGCCGTCGCGCTGACCGTGATCGCCGTCGGCTCGGGCCTGACCGTGTGGATGACGGCCGCCTGGCAGCTGATGCTCTACTGGGGCCTGCTCGTCGGCCTCGGCAGCGGCTCGATGGCGCTGGCCTTCGCCGCGACCGTCACCAACCGCTGGTTCACCGAGCGGCGCGGCCTGGTCACCGGCATCCTGACCGCCGCCTCCGCCTCCGGCCAGCTGATCTTCCTGCCGGTGCTGTCCTGGATGGTGGAGAAGCACGACTGGCGCCCGGCGGCGATCACGGTCGCGCTCGCCGCCCTCGCGGTCGTCCCCTTCGTCTGGCTGCTGCTGCGCGACCACCCGGCCGACGTGGGCCTGAAGCCGTACGGCGCCCAGGAGTTCGTGCCGAAGCCGGCACCCGTGCCCGGTGCCGCCCGCCGGACCGTCAAGGTCCTCTTCAAGGCCGCCCGCACCGGCCCCTTCTGGCTGCTCGCCGGCACCTTCGCGATCTGTGGCGCCTCCACCAACGGCCTGATCCAGACGCACTTCGTGCCCGCCGCCCACGACCACGGCATGCCCGTGACGGCCGCCGCCTCGCTGCTCGCGGTCATCGGCGTCTTCGACGTCGTCGGTACGGTCGCCTCCGGCTGGTTCACCGACCGCTTCGAGCCCCGCCGCCTGCTCGCCGTCTACTACGCCCTGCGCGGCATCTCGCTGCTGTTCCTGCCCATGCTGCTGGCCCCCTCCGTCCACCCGCCGATGCTCTTCTTCATCGTCTTCTACGGCCTCGACTGGGTCGCCACCGTCCCGCCCACCGTGGCCCTGTGCCGTGAGCAGTACGGCGACGACAGCGCGATCGTCTTCGGCTGGGTCCTCGCCTCCCACCAGGTCGGCGCGGCCCTGATCGCCTTCCTCGGCGGTGTGGCACGGGACGTCTTCGGCACGTACGACATGGTCTGGTACGCGTCGGGAGCGCTGTGCGCGGCGGCGGCGCTGATGGCGCTCGTCATCCGGCGGCGGCCGCCGACCGCCGTGCTCGCGGCGGCCTGACGGTTCACAGGCCGGTGGCCCACAGGTCGCCCTCCAGTACGGTCCGCTGGATCGGAGGGCGGCCCCACAGCGCGAGGAGTTCGTCGGCGAGGTCCGCGACCGGGAGCGGGTGGCGCTCGCCGCGGATCTCGATGCCGGCGGCAAGCAGGCCGTGGGGCACCGCGCCGGCGTCGAGCAGCACGCGCCACTCCTCCGGGCCGAGCTCCAGGTACTCGAGGCCGGTCAGCGCGGCGATCTCCAGCGGGTCGGCGAGCGAACCGGGATACGCGGTGAGGGTCCGCAGCCGGGGCAGCCCGGTGACGGGGGCCAGGCTGACCGGCTCGCCCTCCCAGACACCGATGGACAGGACCTCGAGCTCGGGGTGGGCGGCGGCCTGAACGCTGCTCACCCCGCGGATGTTGACGTAGGCCACAGCGGGCAGCTCGTGGCGGTGCCGGGAGCCGTCCTCCCCGCTCTCCCCGTTGAGTACCAGGCCGGTGAGGGAGGGGGCGAGCAGCTCGGCGCCGATGTTCTCCTCGTGGCTGAGCAGGATGATCTGCCCCGTGTGCCCGCGCGGGCCCGGTGTCAGGTCGACGGCCAGCCGGTCACCGCCGCCGTTGTCACCGAAGACGATCCAGCCGGGGGAGCCGACCACCCCCTGCACCGCCGCGTCGGGCGGGGTGACGACCGCTTCCATCGCCGCGAACTGCCAGGGACACCTCCGGGACGCCGCGTCGGCGATGTACAGGCGGTCCGGGGAGAAGAGCTCGCAGCCGACCGCGTCGTAGACCTGGTCCGCCTTCTCGTGGTCGCCGTCCCAGTCCTCCCAGCGTGCCCGGGTCACCCGGTAGAGCGCCTTCAGCTCGGCGGGCAGCGGGACACCGAGGTGCTCCTGCGCGGCCGCGAGCTCCGCCTCGGTGGCGCCGATCGCGTCGGGGAGCCGCTCGCGCAGGGTGCGCTCCAGCAGCCCCGGGTCCGCCGACGGGTCGGGCGAGGCCCCCTCGGCGGGCTCGGGCAGCCGGCGCCATGGTTCGGCCACGGCGTCCTCGACCAGGCGGATCGCCCCCGGATGGGGTCCGCCGATGCCGGGCTCCACGGCGGCACCGGGATCGAGCAGGTGGAGCACGGCTCGTCCGGCCGAGGAGAGCTCCGTGACGAAGGAGACGTCGTGCAGGCCGGAGTCGGCGAGCGCGGTGCGCACCTGTTCCACCGCGTCGAACTCGTCCTGCATGTCCTCGATCCGGGAGGCCCGTCCGGGCGGCGGGGAGTTCCGCCGCAGCGGCACGCTCCACCCGCTGCGGCTGATCCGGCCGGCCACATGACCGCCCGGTGCGGCGAGCCGCTCCGCGTTCTCGGCGTGCACCAGCCTCAGCAGCGGTTCCCAGGTGGTGAATTCGTGGAGCGAGGACAACAGGGGCCTCCGGCCGTACCGGTGAACGGGACGGAGGGGATTATCACCTGATTCTTGCGAGACGCCCCGGCGTTCAGCGACGCCGGGGCGGGCGTAGCGCTCCAGGGACTCGCCGAGGGCGACCGCGCCGACCGACTGCCGAGCCTGGCACTGACCCGGATCCGGCGGGGCGGCCTGCCCAAGGGGCCGCGCCGCCCGCCCATTTCCATAAGCTATGAATATAAAATTGCTATGCTTCGAGCATGAGTCGTCAAGACATCGATCCTGGCGCGTCCGCCGCCATCGGGGCAGCCCTCTACGGCCTGGCCACCAGGGCCGCGAGACGCCTACCCCGGGACATGAGCCTGACGTCCGCCGCCACCCTGGCCACCCTGGACCGGACCGGCCCGCGGCGCATCACCGATCTGGCCGCGGTCGAGGGCGTCACCCAGCCCGCGATGACCGCCCTGGTCCGGGTGATGGAGGAGTCCGGCCTGGTTGAGCGGCGGGGCGACGCGTCCGACAAGCGGGTCACGCTGGTGTGCCTGACCGAGGCCGGCGCCTCCTATGTCCGGACGCGGCGCCAGGCGGGCGTCCACGCGTTCGAGCGGTTGATCGGCGAGCTCACCGGCGACGAGGTCGAGGCGCTGGTGGCGGCCCTTCCGGCGCTGAAGCATCTGGCAGAGCTCGAAAGCAAGGACCGCGAAGGGTCGAAGCAGTGACCGGGCAGCCGGTCGGCGGGGGCGCGGTGAAGGCGTTCCCGGTGGCGCGTTCCGAGGCGCGGCTGCTGGTCCCCGCCCTGATGTTCATCGCTCTGGTCGTGGCGGCGGTCGCCAGCCTCGGGACGCCGCTCATCACCAGCGTGGCGACCTCGTTCCACGTCTCGCTCGGCAGCGCGCAGTGGACGCTGACCGTCGCCCTGCTCAGCGGCGCTGTCGCCACACCCGTCCTGGGCCGGCTCGGAGCCGGCCCGCACCGGCGGACCACGATCCTCGCCACGCTGGCGGTCGTGGTCGCCGGAAGCGCGCTCACCGTGCTGCCGCTGCCGTTCGCGTGGCTGCTGGCCGGCAGGGCGGCCCAGGGCGTCGGGCTCGGGCTGACGGCGCTGATGATGGGCGTGGCCCGGGACCACCTCCCCGAGGAGCGCAGCGCGGCCGTGATCGCCCTGATCTCGGTGGTCTCGATCATCGGGGCCGGCGTCGGCTACCCGCTGGCCGCACTGCTCGCCGAGCTCGGTGGACTGCGGGCCGCCTACGGCCTCGGCCTGGTCGTCACCGCCGCCGCCCTCCTGACCGCGTGGCGCTCCATGCCCGAAGCCCCCGAAGGCCGCTCCGTCCACGTGGACGTGGCAGGCGCGGTCGTCCTGGCCGCTGCGCTGCTCCTGGTGCTGTTCCTCGCCGGCGAACGGAATCTGTGGAGCCGGCACCTCGCCGTGGCGGCGGGCCTCGCCGTCGTCGCGGTGGTGCTGCTCTGCGTCTGGGCCGTCATCGAGCTGCGCAGCACGACGCCCCTGGTCGATGTGCGGGCGGTGCGGCACCCGGCGGTCGCCGGGGCGAACCTCGCCATGTTCGTCGGCGGGATCGGCATGTACCTCCTGCTCACGCTCATCACCCGGTACGCGCAGACGCCGCACGGCGCCGGCTACGGCTTCGGGCTGACGACCTTCGTCGCCGGGCTGGTCCTCATCCCGTTCTCCGTGCTGGGGTTCGTCGCCGGCAAGCTCACGCCGCGGCTCCGGACGCGGATCGCCGAACCCCTGCTTCTGGCCGGCAGCGCAGTCGTGGTCGGCGCCGGGTTCGCCCTGTTCGCGGCGGCCCGGTCGGACCTGGCCGAACTGTTCGCGGCCATGGGCGTGCTCGGCTTCGGCGCCGGCGGCTTCTCGGCCGCGATGCCCGGCGTCATCCTGGCCGTCACCCCCAAGAGCGAGACGTCGAGCGCCATGAGCTTCAACTACGTCGTCCGCAGCGTCGGGTACTCCCTTGGCAGCGCCATCGGCGGCCTGATCCTCGCCGCGGGCACCGGCCCCGGCCACCTCTTCCCCGACGACAGCGCCTACACCACCGCGGCGCTGGCCGGCATCGGCGCCATGACGATCACGACGCTGACAAGCCTCGCTCTCGCCCGCCGACGCTCGTCCGAGACCAACCCGTAAGAGCTCGCGTAAATAGGTGGTGTGGCGAGCCTCGGCAGCAAGGCGGGCACCGGTCCCGATGAACATGAACGTGACTCCTCCCCCGGTGAAGCCGGGGGCTTCTCGTTACGCCGTGTTGGCGTCGCGACGGACCAGCCCGGCCCGTAGAACGTTGATCGCCCCGACCGAGTCGGCGTGGGCGGTGCGGCCGCAGGCGACGCAGTGGAACTTTTCCTGTGCGGACCGGTTCTCCTTGGCGGTGGGCCCGCATTCGGGGCACTCGCGGGAGGTGTTGCGGGGGTCCACGGCGATCACTTCCCGTCCGGCGCTTTCAGCCTTGGCGTGCAGGATCGTCAGGAACACCCCCCATCCGGCATCGTGGATCGACTTGTTGAGTCCGGCCTTCGCGGCGGCCCCGTTGGGCAGGAACGCGTCCGGCCGGTCGGGGTCGGGCTTCGGTGCGGGGGCCTTGCTCATATTGCGGATCTTGAGGTCTTCGTGCGCGATGAAGTCGTGTGCGCGTACCAGATCGAGGGCGGTCTTGTGTGCGTGGTCGAGCCGCTGGCGCCGTACCTTGCGGTGCAGCTGGGCGACCTTGTTCACGGCGCGCTGGTGATTTTCGGTGCGGTCCTCGGCTTTACGGCGCGGGAAGTGAGACAGGGCCTGCTGCGCTGCCTGGAGTTTCTCGGCCGCGAGGCGGCCGTGGCGCGGGTTGGGGACGAACTCGCCGTTGGAGTCGGCGAGAAGTTCGCGATGCCCAGGTCGATCCCGACCAGGCTGCCGGTCGCGGGCAGCGGCTTGGGCTGTTCCTGTTCGGCGGTCAGTACGACGAACCACCGACGGCCCTCACGCTTCACCGACACGGTCTTGACCCGCCCGACCACGGCGCGATGCGGGTTGACCTTCACATGCCCGACGCCCTGGAGGCGGACGCGGGTGGTCGGGTTGTGCGGGGTGGAGTTCCACCGGCAGCCGTCCCCGTCCTTGGGGAAGTCCACCGTGTCGAACCAGTTCACCCCGCGGAACGCGGATAGCCGGGCGTGTCACCGGACTTGACCCGGCGGAAGAACGCGGCGAACGCTTTGTCGAGACGGCGCAAGGTGGCCTGCTGTGAGCTGAAGGACCAGCGACCCTGACGCTCCGGGTCGAACGCCCGGATGTCCTTGAGCTGCGCCGACTGGTCGCCGTACTTGACGCTGGTCTTCGACGGATGCCGGTAGGCGTCACGCCGTTCCTGCAAGGCCCCGTTGTAGAGGGAGCCGCGACACTCTGTGACCACTGGAGAGACTGTGCCCCTCCTGCCGTCACGGCCGTCAGTCCGCCGCCTTGGGCCGCCAACCGGAGGCCCAAGCATCGAGATGGGCGAGAGATTCTTGAAGGGTCCTGCCCTGTTCAGTGAGCAGGTATCCTTCGCCGGCGTTCTCGACGAGGTCGGCCTGTCCAAGCTCGCGAAGCCTGTCTGCCAGGACGCTTGATGAGACGCCGCCGCATCGTTGCTGGAGCTGGCGGAAGGTCGGAGATGAGCCGTCCCGCAGCTCCCACAGGACCCGCAGCGCCCAGCGTCGGCCCAAGAGGTCCAGGAGCGCCATGATCGGGCGCCCCGTGTGCGAGCCGCGGACCCGGCGGCCTGGGAGTGGTGTTGGTCGTGTCATCTGCTTCCCTTTCCGAAGCGCCAATGTTAACGTCTCGCTATGCCTCTGAAATCGAAGCAGCGGCGCATCGGACCACTCTCGCCGCCCTATGGCGAGGGAGCCGGTGAGGCCCTTGAGCTCCTCGGGCATTCTCATCCAGCTGTTCCGGGTGTGGGCCCGCCGGCCCGAGCTCGCCCGCTCCATCGCGGGCTGGGGAAGCTACTGCTTCTCTCGGCGCTCCGCCCTCACTCTGCGCCGGCGCGAGCCGGTCATCGACCGGACCACCGCGCTGTGCGGCGCCGACTACGAGTGGGCCGTGCACGGCGCGTGCTTCGCCGAGAAGGCGGGACTCGACGCGACGCAGCTCGCGTGCCTCGCGGATGGAAGGCCGACGGACGACTGCTGGCACCACCGATCGTGCCGTGCTCGAAGCGGTCGACGAGCTCCATGCGGCCTCTGCCCTGTCCGACGACACCTGGGCGGACCTGGTCGCTGTCGCCGATGAAGATGCCGTACTCGATCCGGTCTTGGTCTGCGGTGGGTACCACGCCATTTCGTTCGCCGTCAGGGTGCTCCGCCTGCCCCTTGGGCCCGGCACCGAGCCGATCTCCGCACACTGATCCACGTCGGATGCACTCATCCCAACACTGGGGGTCCCCATGCCCAAGGGCTACTGGGTCAGCGTCTACCGCACCATTTCCGACCCTGAGAAGCTGGCTGCTTACAACAAGCTGGCCCGTCAGGCCGTCGAGCCCTGGGGCGGCCGGACCCTCGTCCGTGGCGGTCGGGTCGTGGCGTATGACGCCGGAATCGCCGAGCGCACCGTCCTGGTCGAGTTCGACAGCTTCGAGCAGGCCGTCGCCGCGCGCGGGAGTGCGGCCTACCAGGAGGCGCTGGTCGCCCTCTCCGACGGCGTCGAGCGCGACTTCCGCATCGTCGAAGGCATCGACTGACCGAGATCCGGTCGGATCTTCACTGAAGGCTCACAGAGCTCCAAGAGGCTCGACTCGCCGAGGTGTTGTGCAACGGCAGCTACATCCTCACCCCGCTCGGCCACGACGCCCGCGAGGCCCTGCGTTCTGTCACCGAGTGGTCGCGGCGGTGGGCTGCCGAGCTTGCCGACGCCCCGCCCACTGCCGCCGAGGGTGCCGGCGCAACCGGTTCTGACAGCGGTCCGCGCGCGGGGCACCTCGGATTTTCGGCCCGTAACCACAGGACTGGAGACCACGGACCATGACAGAGTTCCCCTCCCAGGCGGCGCGAACCGCCGTCGCCGCTGCCCTGGCCGAGGATGAGTCGGGCCAGGACGTCACCACCGCGTGGAGCGTTCCCGAAGGCATGGCGGCCGTGGCCGAGATCCGCGCCCGGCAATGCGGCATCGCCGGCGGCCTCCCCGCGGTCGCCGAGGTCTTCGCCCAGGTCGACCCCGAGGTCACAGTGGAAGCACTCGTCCCCGACGGCGCCCGGCTGACCGGTGACGATGTCCTGGTGCGCTTGTCCGGCTCGGCGCGCAGCCTGATCACCGGGGAGCGTACGGCGCTGAACTTCCTGCAGCGCATGTGCGGCATCGCGACGCTCACCGACCGCTACGTCCAGGCCGTGGCCGGGACCGAGGCGCGCATCCTGGACACCCGCAAGACGGCGCCGGGCCTGCGAGCCCTGGACAAGTACGCGGTGACCGTCGGCGGCGGCCGCAACCACCGGCTCAACCTCGCGGCGATGGTGCTGCTCAAGGAGAACCACATCGCCGCGGCAGGCGGCGTGACCACCGCGATCGACGCGGTCCGGCGCGGGATGGCGCGCACCGGGCAGAAGGTGGAGACCGATGTCGAGGTGCAGACCGTGGCGCAGGCCGTTGAGGCCCTCGATGCCGGGGCCCGCTGGATCATGCTCGACAACATGCCGGTGGCCGACATCGAAATGGTCGTGAAAATCCGGGCCGAGCGTACCGACGCCTCCCGGATCCTGCTGGAGGCCTCGGGCACCGTCCGTCTGGACAGTGTCCGCGCCATCGCCGAGACGGGAGTCGACCTCATCTCGGTCGGCGCGTTGACGCACAGCGCGCCCGCGCTGGACCTGACGATGCTGCTGACGACCGACCCGGTGCCATGCCCGAGGTAGTGGTCATCGACGCGTGTCAGCGGCAGGGCCGGGGCGGCAGCCCGACCGCCGTTCTCGACGAAGCGTCGTTCACCGACGAGGAGCGATGCCGCATTCCCGGGGAACTGGGCACTTCGCACGCCGTCTTCATCCGTGCCACCGGAGTTGAGCGCGGCCGTCCCTCGTACTCGCTCCGGTTCTTCACCGCCGAGGGCGAACTTCCTGCCTGCGGCCACGGCACCGTCGCGGCCCTGGCGCTGCTCGCCATACGCGAAGGCGGCAGCGACCACCACGCCGTGCTGTGGACGACGAGCCGCAGCTTCGAAGGCTGGGCCATCCGAAACCGCGACAGCGTGACAGCGTCGTTCGACCCGGGCCCGGTGAACCTGCGCGTCGCCCGGGCACCCGAGCTGAGGGCGGTCACAGCCGGCCTCGGCCTGGCTGGCGAAGCCGTCGTCGGCAACGCCTGCGTGGCCTCGAACGGGCGGCCGAGGCTTCTCCTGCCAGTCCGATCGCGCGCCGCGTTGGCCGACCTCTCCCCAGACTTTGCCCTGCTACGTGCTGCCTGCGACCGGTACGGTCTGTTGGGCTGCTACGCCTACTCGATCCCGGACCGGCACGGCCGGGCAGCCGCTCGGATGTTCGCCCCGTCGATCGGCGTCCCCGAGGACATCGCCAACGCCAACAGCACAGCCTGCCTGGCCGCGCACATGGCCCGATTCGGCACGGACCGCCTCACTGTCGACATGGGCGATCTCCTCGGCAACCCATCCGCCATCACGGCAACCATCGACAACACCCACCTGCAACACCCAGTCCGAGTCGGTGGCCAAGCAACTCTCGCACGAACAGCCGTGCGTCAAGCTTGACGTTTGACGTCCACCTGGTTCGTCCTTCCTGGCAGCGGCTCGACGCGGCGACTTCGAGGAGTTGCTGCGGGTACTCGACCCCGAGGTGAAACTGACCGTCGACACCCCGTCCGGCGTGGTCGTCACCCTCGGCGCCACCAAGGTCGCAGCCGGCGCGCAACTGTCCGCCAGCGCAGCCACGCAGGGGGCGGTGCCCAGACACAAGAACTCCGCCCGCCTGATGCCGGCCCGGGCTGGTCTCAACCCGGCTGGTGCTGACGGCGCAAGACGCGGCGGGACGCTGTTCCGCCAGGCAGCCTGAGCCAGGAATCCCCCTCGTTTACGAGGGGGAGGATTCAAGGAGGCCACTGACGTCGATGCTGGTACTCAGGCCAGCGGCGGCAGAGCCCTCGGCCGGGGCGGCTCAGAGAAACCGTCCCTGGTGGAACAGCAGCGGGGCCTCGCCCTCGCCCGTGCCCAGCGCGTCCACCCGTCCCACCACGATGAGGTGGTCACCGCCGGTGTGCACCGCGTGGATCGTGCAGTCGATCCACGCGAGCGTGCCCGCGAGGCGGGGGGCGCCGGAGACCGGGGCCGGGTCGTGCGGGACGCCCGCGAACTTGTCCGCGCCGCTCACCGCGAACGCCCTGCACAGCCCGCCCTGGTCCGCGCTCAGGACGTTCACGCAGAAGACGCCCGCCCGGGCGATGCGCGGCCAGGTCGCCGACGTACGGCCCACCATGAAGGCGACGAGCGGTGGGTCGAGGGAGAGGGAGGAGAAGGACTGGCAGGCGAAGCCGGCCGGTTCCTCGCCGGGTGCCCCGGGGGCCGTCACCACGGTGACGCCGGTCGCGAAGTTCCCCAGTACGCGCCGGAACTCGGCCGGGTCGACCGGTGCCCGCTCGTCCTCGCGCACACACCGCAGCTCCGGGCGGGGCAACGCCTCGACGGCGAGGGCCTTCCCGGACCTGAGGTAGCGGACGGCCGCTTCCGCCGTCCCTGCTTGTCCCATCACATCCCCATTGAAGCTGACGGTACGTCAGATGGGAAGGGGTCGGGGTCGTGAGCGAAGGGCCGCCCGTACGCTGCGCCCATGAGCTGGGGGAACACGTCCTGACCCGGGACTGAGCCGTCAACGGCCCCGGTACTCGGGGCTCCTGCGCTCCACGAAGCTCGCCACGCCCTCTTGCGCGTCCGCCGTCGACATGTTGATCTCCTGCGCGGCGGCCTCCGCGGCGAACGCGGTGGCGCGGTCGCTGTCCAGGGAGGCGTTCACGAGCTGCTTGGTCAGGGCGAGGGCCCGGGTCGGGCCGGTGGCCAGGCGGGTGGCCCACGCGCGGGCCGTCTTGGCCAGCTCCTCGTCCGCCACGACCCGGTTGACCAGGCCCAGGCGTTCGGCTTCGTGCGCGGTGAGCGGGTCGCCGAAGAACATCAGTTCCTTCGCCCGCCGCGGGCCGATCAGACGGGGCAGGAGATAGGCGCCGCCGCCGTCGGGAACCAGCCCGCGGCGGACGAACACCTCGATGAACTTCGCCGACTCGGCGGCCAGCACCAGATCGCAGGCGAGGGCCAGGTGCGCGCCGAGGCCGGCCGCCGTGCCGTTCACCGCCGCGATGACCGGTTTCTCGCAGTCGAGGACGGCTGCGATCAACCGCTGGGCTCCCAGCCGCAGCGTGCGGGCCACATCGCCGGCGACGCGTTCTCCCGCGCCGGAGGCCCCCCGCAGGTCCGCACCCGCGCAGAAGCCGCGCCCGGTCCCGGTGAGGACCACGGCACGCACCTCCGGATCGGCAGACGCCTGCGCCAACCGCTCGATGACCACGTCCCGCTGGCCGGGCGTGAGGGCGTTGAGCACCTCGGGCCGGTTCAGGGTGAGGTACGAGACGTGGCCGTCGACGGTGTGCGTCACCTCGCTCACCGGCACACCACCAACGCGTCCAGCGCCACCGCCCCCTGCCCCCGGGGAAGCACCATCAGCGGGTTGATGTCGAGCTCCGCGAGTTCGTCCCCGAGCTCCAGCACCATCCGCTGCACCCGGAGCACGACCTCCACGAGCGCGTCGAGATCCGCGGGCGGCCGCCCCCGGACCCCGTCCAGGAGTGCCCGTCCGCGCAGATCTCCGAGCATGTCCCGGGCCTGCTCCTCACCGAAGGGCGGCACCCGTACGGCCGTGTCCCGCAGCACCTCGACCAGGACCCCGCCGAGCCCGACCGTCACCGTCGGCCCGAACAGCTCGTCGTGCGCCGCCCCGACGACCATCTCGACACCCCGCTCGACCATCTGGCAGACCAGGACACCGTCCAGGGAGACGTCCTCGTAGCGGGCGATGTCGGTCAACTCGCGGTAGGCGTCGCGGACCTGGCTCGCCGAGGTCAGGCCGATCTTCACCAGGCCGAGCTCCGTCTTGTGGGCGATCTTCGCGCCGGACGCCTTCATCACGACCGGGTAGCCGACCAGGCCGGCCGCACGGACGGCCGCCGCCGCGCTGGTCACCAGCTGCTCGCGCGGCACCCGGATCCCGTAGGCCCGCAGCAGTTGCTTCGCCGCGTGCTCGCTCAGCTGCTGGCCCGGGCGCATCAGCGCCTGCGCCTTGCGGAAGGAGGGCGACGGGGTGCGCGGGGCCTCGTCGAAGGGGGAGCGGTAGCCGGCGACGAAGCGGTGGTGGTCGAGGTAGGCGCGCACGGCGGTGATGCAGTTGCCGACCGTGCGGAAGGTGGCCACCCGGGACGAGCCGAGCAGGACCTCGCGGTAGGCCGGCTCGGTGCCGACGGGCGAGCCCCACACCACGCACACCAGCTTGTCGGTCTGCTCCGCCGCGTCCACCAGGTCCAGGACCAGCCGGTCGCTCAGGGGAGGAAAGGGCCCGGTGACCGGGCAGATCAGCACCCCGACCGAGGGGTCCGCGAGGATCGCGTCGATGATCTTCCGGCCACGCCAGTCGCCGACCGGGTGCCCGCCGTTGTCGACGGGGTTGGCCACGCTCAGGAACTCCGGTATCCACTGGTGCAGTTCGGCCTGCTTGGCCTCCGAGAGGGTGGGCAGACTCAGCCCCGCCTCCGTCGCCAGGTCGGCGAAGTGCGCGCCGGTGCCGCCCGAGATCGAGTAGACGACGACCCCCTCGGCGCGCGGCGGCCTCGCGCGGGCCAACAGGGCGGCGGTGTCCTGGAGTTCGTCGAGGCCGTCGACGCGGATCACGCCGTACTGGCGCATCGCCGCGTCCACCACGGTGTCCGCGCCCGTGAGCTTGCCGGTGTGGGAGGCGGCCGTGCGGGCGCCGGTCTCGGTGCGGCCCACCTTGACCGCGACGACCGGCACCTTGCGGCGGGCGGCCCGGTCGGCGGCGAGCAGGAAGGAGCGGCCGTCCTTCAGGCCCTCCAGGTAACAGGCGATGGCGCCGACCTCGGGGCGCTCGGCGAAGTAGGACAGGAAGTCGGCGGTCTCCAGATCGGCCTCGTTGCCGGTGGGGGCCCAGTGGGTGAGGCGGATGCCGAGTTCCTGGAGGGCGTACACCGGGCGGCCCTGGTGGCCGGACTGGGTGATCAGGGCGATGCCCGGGCCGTCGAGGTCCTCGCGGAACGACGAGAAGGCGTTCAGGTTGGTGTTGGGCCCCAGCAGCCGCATCCCGGACTGCGCCACGGCGGCCGCGAGACGCTCCTGGGCGGCCGCTCCCTCCTCGCCGGTTTCCGCGAACCCGGAGGCGAAGACGACCGCGAACTTCACCTTGATCTCAGCCAGTTGCTCGATCAGCGGGAGAGGATCGGCGACCAGCAGCACGGCGAGATCGACCTGCTCGGGCAGCTCGGACACGGCGGCCACACAGGGGATGCCGAAAACGGCCGGGCGGGTCGGATGCACCGGGTGCAGCCGGGCGCCGACCCGGTCCGCCCAGTCGATCAGCTGCCGGGTGACCCCGGTGTTCGGGCGGCCCTCGGTGTCCGAGGCGCCGATCACGGCGACCGACTCCGGCCGGAAGAAGCGGTCCAGATCGGGGACGTCGGTATACAGCGGCCGGCCGCCGACGTCGTGATCGTCGACCTCGGCGGGCCGGCCGTGGACGGCGGGCCCGGGTTGCTCGCCGCACGCGATGACCCGGGCCCGGCGGGAGTCGGTGGTGAGGGTGCCGTGGGTTGATCCAAGCATCGGTCCGCCCGCTCCTGTGTGACAGCCTGAATAACTGACGCACTGTCAGATTACAGAACTGACGGTGTGTCAGGAACGGGCGTGCACGCAAAGTTGAGACGTGGACCACAGCACCCGCGCCGACCACGGCACCCGCGCCGACTACAGCACCCGCGCCGACTACAGGACCGCGAGAACCTCCTTGGCCACCCGCTCGCCCGACCGCACCGCACCGTCCATGAAGCCCATCCAGTGGATCGACGTCTCGGTCCCGGCCCAGTGGATGCCGCCGACAGGGGCGCGCAGGGCGGGGCCGTACTGGGTGAGCACCCCGGGCGCGCCGATGGAGACGGGGCCGCCGCGGGTGTAGGCCTCGTTGTTCCAGCGTTGCAGGACGAAGGAGGTGGGGGAGGCCGCTTTCGAGCCGAAGTACATCACGTAGTCCTTGAGGACGGCCGCCTTGACCTCCGCCTCGCTCGCCGCGTCGTACTTGCGGGCCTCGTCGGCCTCGATGAAGCCCATCAGGGCGCCGTAGGAGGCGTCCGGCGGGGAGTTGTCGAAGGTCGAGCTGATCACGCCGGTATCGCTGACGACCTGGCCGTTGAGGCCGTCCGCCCGCCAGAAGGGGGTGTCGTAGATCGCGATCGCCTTGCCGACCGAGGCCATCGGGAGGCGCTGGGTGAGCTGGTCGCGGGCGGCGGGCAGCAGCGGGTCGTAGGTGATGCGGGCCGCGAGCGGCGGGGGTACGGCGACGACGACCCGCTTGGCGGTGACGGTGACCCCGTCGGCCGTGACGACGTACTTCGCGCCGGACTTGGCGATCGTGCGCACCGGGGCGTTCAGTACGACGCGGTCGCCCAGCGTGGCGGCGAGCTTGACCGGCACCAGCTGGGAGCCGCCGACGAAGCGCAGTTCCTGGGCGCCGCCCGCGGTCTCGGTGAGGCGTTCCAGGGTGCCGGGAGTGGTCTCGTTGCCGGCGGCGGCGATGTAGAAGAGGACGAACAGCAGGGACAGTTCGCGGGGTTCGGCCGAGAAGATCGACGTGCAGGCCACGTCCAGGAGGAACTTGGCCGACGGGATGACGGCGTTGGCGCGCAGCCAGCTCTCGAAGGTCTGCCGGTCCCATTCGTCGGCCTTGGGGGCGGTCCAGGGCGCGTCGAGCGGGATCGTCTTGGCCATGTCGTCGAGGGAGGCCTGCACGATCGCCGCGTTGGCGAGGCCGGCCGCGTCGATCGGCGGGACCGAGCCGAGGAGGCCGTCGGTGGCGTAGGGGGTTTTCTTGCCGTCCTTGTAGAGGAGGTTGTTGCCGGTGTTGTAGGTGGCGAAGGTCCCCACGCCCAGCGAGTCGGCGAGGGCCTTGATGCGGTCCTGGGTGGGGCCGATGAACTCGCCGCCGCCCTCGGTGACACCGCCGTTGGCCAGTTTCAGGTTGAGGACCCGGCCGCCGACGCGGTCGCGGGCCTCCAGGACGGCGACCGTCTTTCCGCCCGCGACCAGGTCACGGGCGGCGGTGAGCCCGGCGAGACCGGCGCCGACGATCGCGACGTCCACGTCACGGGTGGCGGCGAAGGCGGGGGAGGCGGCGGTTGCGGTGAGGGTGGCGGCCCCGGCCGCGGCGGCGGCACCGCCGAGCAGGGAGCGGCGGGAGAGCCGGGACGGCTGAGAGGTCTGGGGGAGCGGGGGGAGCTGTCTTTCGCGTGCCACGTGCGTCCTCCGTGGTGGAGAGAGTGTGGAGCTAGAACATGAGAAGTGTTCACATTCTGGCCCCGTACGGCGGCACACGACAACGCTCCCGTCACATCTCTCACAGATGTAACAGGAGCGCCGGTCAAGCGAGTTGAGGTGTACTCCGTCTTTCCCCGTCAGACGGGCAGCCGCGAGAGCCGGCCCGCGCCGTGCTTCTCGACGGCCTTCGCGATCTTCTCCGCGTCGATCGCCACTTCCCGGAAGGTACCGCTGATGGGAGTGACGTAACCGGTGAAGAAGAGGCCGGGGGCGTTCTCCGGGGCGTGGGCGCCGTTGACGACCGGGCCGCCGCGCGCGTCGAGGACGTCGAGGTGGCCGACGAGTCCCTCCAGGGAACGCGCGTACCCGGTCGCCGCGATCACCGCGTCGGGGCTGACGCGGGTGCCGTCGGCGAGCAGCACCTCGCCGTCCTCGAAGCCCTCGACGGCGGCCACGACCTCGACCCTGCCCTTGCGGATCGCGTCGACGAGGCCGACGTCCTGGACCGGGATGGCGCCCTGTTTGACCCGGCTGTAGAGCCCGGTGTCGGGGCGGGGCAGCCCGTACGCGGACAGGTCGGGCACGCTGAGCTTCGCCATGGGGCGGGCCAGCCGGTCCACGAGGCCGACCGGCAGCCGCCGTACGAGAACGCCCGTGTACTGGGCGGCCCAGCCTGCCGTGGAGCGGCGGACGATGTGCGGGGCGGTGCGCACGGACAGCTGTACCCGTGCGGCGCCGCCCTCGACCAGGTCCACGGCGATCTCGGCGCCGGTGTTGCCGACGCCGACGACGAGGACGTCACGGCCGGTGTACGGCTCGGGGTTGCGGTACTCGCCGGCGTGCAGGAGCTCGCCCTTGTACTCCTCGCGGCCCGGCCAGTCGGGCAGCAGCGGGGTGTGGTTGTAGCCGGTGGCGACGACCACCGCGGCGCCGGTCAGTTCGCGGCCGCCGGTGGCGTGCAGCAGCCAGCCGGTGCCGTCGGGGGTGCGCTCGACGCGCGACACCTCGACGCCGGTGACGGTCTCCAGCTCGTGGAACTCGGCGTACTTCTCCAGATAGCGCACCACGTCGTCGCGGGCGACCCAGCGGCCGAAACGGCGGGGCATCGGCAGGCCGGGCAGGGCCGACAGGCGGCGCGTGGTGTGCAGGTGGAGACGGTCGTAGTGGCGCCGCCAGGACGCGCCGACGTGCTCGGACTTCTCCAGGACGACCGCGCGGACGCCCCGGGCGCGCAGCGCGTACGCGACGGAGAGCCCGGCCGGGCCGCCGCCGATGACGTACACGGGGCGATCGGGCTGCCCGGGCTGCTCGGGGCGGTCTGCGGGTGTGGAGTCGGCCATGAGCGCGAGCGTAATCAGACAGCGCGTTGATGGGTCTCGGTCAAGACGGGAATTGGTTGCGGATCGATCACGCCTGTAGGAGAAGTGCGTGGGACGCGTGACGTAGCCCACACGGAAAGTGCCAGGGCGTCGGGGCCGCGAGCTGCGGGTCCTCGACGCCCTGGCGGCGGCGGCCGGAGACTGACGGGAAACCGGGGCCGCGTTCGTGGGGGCTACTTGGTCTTCTTGTGACCCGTGACCTCGGCGATCCAGGTGATGAAGTCGCCGGGGTCGGTGTTGGCGCCGTGGCCCTGGTCCCAGTAGTAGCGGTGGTTCACGTCGTCGCCGAGGTTCTCGGCGGCGGCGGCCAGGTTCGCGGCGATCGTCAGCGAGGTGTCCGAGTCCTTCGTGCCGAGGCGGATCCACCAGTGCTTCGACCGCTTCCCGTTGACCTTCTCCGTCAGGTGGTACATCGGGTTCATCAGGTTGAGCTTCTCGGGGATGTCGCTCGCCACGCGCTTGGTGGACAGGCCCGTGGTGTCGTTCCCGGCGCCGTACGCCGTGAAGTGGCGGGCCCCGGTGATGTTCGCGCCGAACTCGTTGTTCTCGCCGGCGGACAGGTCCCAGGCGTCGAAGGAGGGTGCGTCCTTCTTGCGGGCGCCGACGTGGGCGAGGAAGTCGGGCCAGGTGAAGGTGGCCTTGCCGTTCTTCCACGCGATGAACGTGTTGGCGGCCAGGTAGGTCTCGCGCTCGGAGTCCGAGAGCGCGGCCAGGTAGGTGGTGGCGGACGGCTCCAGGTACTGCTTGACCAGGTAGTCGTCATTCATGGGGGACCCACAGTTTCCCGCCGCGCGCACAGGATTCTTACCGTGACCGCGGTCTTCCCGGGCCCTTGGATCTGACGTACCGTCAGATTTCATGGACACGATCTGGCTGACCGGCGCGCAGTGGCTGGCCGTCCTGCGCATCGGACTCGGGCTGTGGTGGCTGGAGAGCTGGCGGCACAAGGACAAGAGCACGTGGTTCGAGGGCGGCGGCATCACCTGGGCCGCGGACATCGCCGCCAAGCACCGCTGGAGCCCGGTCCGCAGCGGCTTCGAGGTGATGGTCGCACCGCGCCCCAAGGCCATGGCGTACGTCGTCGCCTACGCCGAACTCGCCCTCGGCGCGGGCCTGATCCTCGGCCTCCTGACCCCGCTCGCCCTGGTCGGCGGCCTGCTGCT
Organism: Streptomyces sp. NPDC102270; assembly: GCF_044766405.1. Lineage (NCBI taxonomy): Bacteria > Bacillati > Actinomycetota > Actinomycetes > Kitasatosporales > Streptomycetaceae > Streptomyces > Streptomyces sp. NPDC102270. The sequence continues at coordinate 204,161 of NZ_JBIWLX010000002.1, forward strand.
GAACGTCCTCTACTTCACCCTGATGATCCACGACTGGGCCGAGCAGGGGCAGAACTCGATGATGGCCCTCATCTCGGTCGTGGCCCTGTTCGCGATGTCCTGGCAGACGTGGTCGCTCGACGCGGCGCTGGGCTGGTTCTGATGGCCGCGAGGTACGACCTCCCCGAGACGGACGCCTTCACGCGGACCTACTGGGACGCGGCGGCGCGAGGCGTCCTGCTGCTCAGGCGCTGCGGAACCTGCGCCCAAGTCCACCACTACCCCCGCGAATTCTGCCCCCGCTGCTGGAGCGAGGACGTCACCTGGTCCCCGGCGACCGGCCGCGCCACGCTCCACACCTGGTCCGTCGTCCACCGCAACGACCTGCCGCCCTTCAAGGACCGCGTCCCGTACATCGCCGCCGTCGTCGACCTCACCGAGGGCCCCAGGATGATGACGGAGATCGTCGACTGCGCGCATGAGGACCTGCGGGCGGGGCTGGAGTTGGAGGCGGTCTTTCCGGACGGGGTGCCGAAATTCAGGCCGGGCGGGGCGGCTGTGGCGGTTGGGGGGTGAATGGGTGGTGGGCGTCGGCTTTGCTGGTGGCTTGGCGGATTCCGGGCCGCGCGGGAGGGCTGTCGCGGTTCGGGGTGAGTGATGGGCGTCGGCTTTGCCGCAGGCCTGGCGGTGTCGGTCGGTTGTGCCGGTGAGGATCTGCAGGCGGGCTGGAGTCGGAGGTCGTCCTCCTTGGCGGGGGACTGAAAGATCAGGCCATGAGTGACGGCGTCGGTCTTGCTGGGGACCTGGTGGTGGCGGAGATCGTCGACCGCGCCCACGGGGGCCTGAGAGCCGGGCTGGCGCTACCGAGATTCAGGCCGCACCGGACGGCCGTGGCGGTTTGAATGGGTGGATGACCGACGTCGACGATCAGCACCTCATCCGCCCCTTCACCCCGCTGCGCGGCCACGGCCTGCGCCTGTGCGCCTGGGACGCGCACTCCGACGTGCAGGCCCAGGACTGGCTGCGCGGCTCGCTGGACCCCGAGTTCGGGCGCTGGAACACGCCTCTCACCCCGATCCACGACCTCGACGGCGCCCGTGCCGTGATGCGACACAGGGCCGACCAGGCGGCGCAGGGCACGAGCGCGTCGTACCGGATCACGGACGAGACGAGCGGTACGACCCTCGGGCACCTCGGCGTCAACATGATCGACCATGTCTTCCGCACCGCCCGCGTCGGCTACTGGGTGCTCCCCGAGGCCCGCGGCCACGGCGTCGCCACCCGTGCCCTGCGCCTCGCCGCCCACTGGGCGCTCACCGACCTCGGCCTGCACCGCCTGGAACTGGGCCACGCCCTCGGCCACGAGGCCTCCTGCACCATCGCCGAACGCTGCGGCTTCCGCTACGAGGGCACGCTGCGGGGCGCGATGTTCGAGGCGGGACGGCGTGACGCGTTCCGGGACGTACACCTGCACGCCCGGCTGGCGACGGACTCGGAGTAATTCGCGGGCGCCGGGGCCGACTTCGCAGGACCATGGAGCATGCGCCCCGACGGCTGGCACACCACCGACGACCTCGACGAGTTCCTCACCCGCGCCGGAGATTTCCTGCACTCGCGCCCGGACCTGCACACCGTCTTCCTCACCGTGACCGAGGGGCTGCGCACCTGCGGGCTCCGGGCGTACGGCGACGAGGCGCCCTGCTTCGGGCTGCTGGAGGAGGACGGGAGCGTGCGCGGGGCCTACTTCCGGACCCCGCCCCACCGGCTGTACCTCACGCCGCTGACCGCTGCCCGCGTCGACTCCCTCGCCGCCCACCTGGAGGCCCTGGGCCGGGCCGTCCCCGGGGTCGGGGCCGAGGCCGGGACCGCCGCCGGTTTCGCCGAGGCCTGGCGGCGCCGCACCGGGGCCACGCCCGTGCCGTACCGGCGGCAGCGGCTGTACCGGCTCGACACGCTGACCGTGCCGCGGCCGGCCCCGGAAGGGCGGCCGAGGATCGCCGAGACGCGGGACCGGGAGTTGCTGGTCCGCTGGTTCGGCGAGTTCAGCCGGGACGTCGGCGAGAGCGAGGGCGTGCGCGCCGAGTCCTGGGCCGACGCCCGCCTCGCCCACGACAGTGTCGCCCTCTGGGAGGCCCCCGACGGCACCCCCGTCTCCATGGCCGGTCTCACCCCGCCGGTCGCCGGCCAGATCAGGGTGGCGCCCGTCTACACCCCGGCCCCGCTCCGGGGCCGCGGCTACGCCGGCGCCGCCACCGCCGAGGTCAGCCGGCTCGCCCGGCAGCGGGGCGCCGACCAGGTGCTGCTCTTCACCGACCTGGCCAACCCGACCAGCAATGCCCTCTACCAGCGCATCGGTTACCGGCCGGTGGCGGACTTCGCGGTGTACGACTTTCAGGGCCAGAGCAGTTCCCGGGCCCACCCGCCGTCCGTACGCCGGTAGACGAGCCGTACGTGCCGTCTGCGCTCGTCCCCCTGGAAGAACTCCACCTCGTCCGGAACCAGCCGGTACAGCTTCCAGGACGGGACCGGCACCTCCGGCTCCCGCTGCGCCCGCTCCCACGCCTCCTCGGACACCCGCGCCAACTCGTCCAGTGAGCCGAGGACTTCGCTCTGGCGGCCGGTGAGCGCGGCGGCCAGCGCGCCGGTCGAGCGGGCGTGCAGATCCGCCGCCGCCTCCTCGGAGGGCGCCGCGCTCACCGGCCCCTTCACCCGCACCTGCCGGCCGAGGACCGGCCAGTAGAAGCCGAGGGCGGCGTACGGCCGTACCGACAGGTGCCCTCCCTTGCGGCTGTGGGAGTGACTCGCGAAGGCCCAGCCGTCCGCGTCGGCCCCGTGCAGCATCACGGTCCGTACGTCCGGCCGGCCCTCCGCGTCGGCCGTCGCAAGAGACATGGTGTGCGGCTCGCTCTGCCCGGCGGCCACCGCCTCCGCGAACCAGGTGGTGAAGAGCTCCAGCGGGGTCGCGGGCGCGGTTGCGGGGTCGAAGGAGGGCAGCGAGGTGACCTCCGGGTCCCACACCCGCAGTGACCTGAGCAGCTCGTGAAGATCCGTTGCCATGCCTCAGACGGTACCGAGGTCGGACGTCACCCACCTTTCGGGCCGCATCCGGATGATCACCGATTCGCCGTGGTTCTTCGGCGAGGGCGTGCTGAGCCTCCTGGAGAAGGACCCGTCCAGCCCGTGGGACGTGGGCCGCAGGGACCCGGACACCGCCAACGACAGGGCGACCATCAGAGTCGTGCCCTAACGCCCCAGCACCACCGTCCCCGACGAGCAGAACCAGCCCCCCGTCCCGGACGCCACCGCCAGCCCCGGCGTCGACCCGTCCCGGCGTCGCACCTGCCGTGCCCCCGCCTCCCCGCGCAGCTGCCGTACGGCCTCCACCAGCAGGAACAGCCCGCGCATTCCCGGGTGTTGGGCGGACAGTCCGCCGCCGTCCGTGTTCACCGGCAGGTCCCCGCCCTCGACCCGCAGCCGCCCCTTCTCCACGAAGGCGCCGCCCTCGCCCTTTCCGCAGAAGCCGAGGTCCTCCAGGGTCACCAGCGTCATGTAGGTGAACGCGTCGTAGATCTCGGCGAGTTCGATCTCCTCCGGCCGCACCCCGGCCCGCTCGAAGGCCAGCCGTCCGCTCACCGCCGCCGGGGACACGGTGAAGTCGGGCCACTCGGACATGCTGACGTGCGAGACGTACTCCCCGGTGCCGAGCACCCAGACGGGAGCGGTACGGCAGTCCCGTACGTACTCCTCGGCCGCGAGCAGCACCGCCGCGCCGCCGTCGGAGCGGATGCAGCAGTGCAGCTTGGTGAAGGGGTCCGCGATCATCGGGCCGGAGAGGACGTCGGCGACGGTGATCGGGTCGCGGAACATCGCGTCGGGGTTGAGGGCGGCGTTCGCGCGAGCCTGGACCGCCACCTGCGCCAACTGCTCGATGGTCGTGCCGTGTTCGATCATGTGGCGGCGGGCCGCCATGGCGTACTTGGCGATCAGGGTGTGGCCGTAGGGCACCTCGAACTGGAGCGGGCCGCGGGCGCCGAAGGAGAGGGTGCCGGTGCGGCGGCCCTCCTTGATGTCGGCGCGGGCCGTGGAGCCGTAGACCAGCAGGACGGCGTTGGCGTGTCCGGCGGCGATCGCGTCGGCCGCGTGGGCCGCCATGACCTCCCAGGTGGAGCCGCCGACCGAGGTCGAGTCGACCCAGGTGGGGCGCAGGCCCAGGTACTCGGCGATCTCGGCGGGGGCGAGGGTGCCGGTACCGGCGGAGGCCACGCCGTCGATCAGCTCGCGGTCCAGGCCCGCGTCGGCGAGGGCGCGGCGGGCGGCCTGGGCGTGCAGGGCGTAGGGGGTCGTGCCGTCCACGCGACCGCAGTCGGCCAGGGCCACTCCGGTGATCGCGACTTTCCGGCTCCCGGGGGGCATGAGGGCCTCCTGCCTCTGGGCATCTGGTGCGGGCGCTCCTAATATGACGGACCGTCAGATCGGGAGGGAAGAGGAAGAGCCATGGACGCTCGCTTCACCGCCGAACAGGACGAGATGCGCAGTGCGTTGCGGGAACTGCTGCGGAGGCGTTGCGGTCCCGAGGAATCGAGGAGTGCGGTCGACACTCCGGCCGGCTACGACCCGGCGCTGTGGAGGACCCTCGCCGAACAGCTGGGACTGCCGGGGCTGGCGCTTCCCGAGGAGTACGACGGTGTGGGCTGCTCGGCGACCGAACTGGCGCTGGCCTGCGAGGAGACGGGCCGAGTGCTGGCGGCTACGCCGCTGCTGGCCACGTCGGTCCTCGTGGCCCCGCTGGTCCTGGCCCTGGGTACGGAGAAGCAGCGCGCCGACCTGCTCCCCCGGATGGCCTCCGGCACATTGACCGCAGCCCTCGCCGTGCCACCGGGAACAGCCCTGGGCCTCACCGGCGACAACAGCGGCGAGTGGGCGGGCGGAGGCCGCGCGGGCGGAGTCCAGGCCCGACGATCCGATGGCAGCCAACCCCACACCCCCGGCTGGCGGTTGTACGGCGAGGTCGAGCAGGTGCTCGACGGGCACAGTGCCGGTCTTCTGCTTGTCGCCGCCCATGCCGGAGGGTTCGCCCGCTCTCGTACCCTTCTCTTTCTCGTGCCCGGTGACGCCCCCGGGCTCGTCCGGACCCGGCAGACCGCCCTTGATGCCACTCGCCCCCAGGCTCGCATCCAACTACGGCATGTGCGAGCCGAGTTGCTGGGAGAAGATCATGGGGGCGACGTCCTCGGGGCCCTCGCCCGTACCGGGGACGCCGCCGCCGCTGTCCTCGCCTGTGAGGCCGTCGGGGCGGCCGAGCGGGTGCTGGAGATGACCGTCGAGTACGTCGGGCAGCGGGAGCAGTTCGGGCGGGTGATCGGGTCCTTCCAGGCCGTCAAGCACCGGCTCGCCGATGTGTACGTACAGCTCCAAGCGGCCCGTTCCGCGGCCTACTTCGCCGCCTGGGCCGCCGTTCACCAGGAGCAGCGGGTCGGCGGGCTGGCCCTCGCCCAGGCTCTCGACGCGCTGCGGACCGCCGCCGCCGAAGGGATCCAGCTGCACGGCGGCATCGGGTTCACCTGGGAGCACGAGGCCCAGCGGTACTTCAAGCGCGCCACCGCGGACGAACTGCTCTTCGGCCCGGCGCACCGGCTGCGGGCGCACGCCGCCGACGCGGCACGGCTTTTCACGGGCGCGGAGGTGTCGGTGTGATCGGGACGAGGGTGGTCCAGAGGGTGTCGTCCACGCGCGGTTTCGCCAAGGTCGCGCCGCATGTGATCCCGGCCCTGGACCGGGCCGTGCACCGCATCACGCGGGGGAGGTTCCTGCTCAGCGCGCAGATGCTGCCCGGGGTCGTCCTCACCTCGACGGGGGCGAAAAGCGGGCTGCCCCGGCGGACCCCGCTCGCCTGCATGCCCGAGGACGACGGCCGTACCTGGATCCTCATCGGCTCCAACTTCGGCCGCGAGGGCCACCCCGCCTGGACCGCCAACCTCCTCGCCCACCCCGAGGCCTCGGTCAGCTGGAAGGGACAGGACATCGACGTGACGGCGACCCTGCTGACGGGGGAGGAGCGGACGGCCGTATGGAAGACCGCGCTGGCGTTCTGGCCGCCGTACGCCACCTATCAGGCGCGGGTCGAGCGGGAGATACGGCTCTTCAGGATCGTCCGGAGGTGATCCCCGGACGCACGACAGGCGGCCGTCCACCCGTGTGAACGGCCGCCCGCCAGACAGGACTCGAAAAAGGGCCGGCTACTTCGTCGGCTTCCTGCCCGTCACGCCCAGGTGCACCAACAGCGCCAGATTCGGCTTGAGTTCGGCCTGCTTGACGCCCCAGCTCTGGAAGCCCTTCTGGTGCGAGGCCACCGCCGCGAGCATCGCGACGAGGGAGCCCGCGACCGCGGCCGGGTTGACGTCCTTGTCGACCCTGCCCTTGGACTGGAGCTCGGCGACCGCGTCCGCGAGGGAGTTGTTCACCGAATTGAGGATCTTCATGCGGATCTTGTAGAAGCGCTTGTCGCCCTCGGCGGCCCCGAGGTCGACCACGCGCAGGATCGCGTCGTTCTTGCGCCAGAACTCAAGGAAACCGTCCACGAGTTCCTGCGCGGTCTGCCAGCCCGCCTTGCCGACCCACGACCGGCCGTCGAGCAGCTTCGTCAACTGGCCGCCCTCGGTGGCCATTTGCTCGGCGACCTCCAGGACGGCGCCCTCGACGTCCGGGAAGTACTGGTAGAAGGTCGCGGGTGAAGTGCCCGCCTTCCGGGCGACATCGATGACTTTGACGTCCCGGTAAGGGGAGGAGCTGAGCATCTCGCTGAGGCAGTCGAGCAGCTTCTGCCGGGTCGCCTGCCCACGCCGGCCGGCCACACGGCCGTCGACGGTACGCACTTGTCCTGTCATGCCGTCAGCTTACCGAGGGGTGATCGGAGCGCGATTCGGCCGACTGCAAATGGGGTGCGCGAGGTCCGGGAGACGGGTGTGCCTGGTCCTGCGGGGTGCGTGCGTCACCGTTACTTTGACGGTATGGCCGAAAACAGGGCATCCGCAGACGGAACGGGATACGGCGAGGGCGTCCCCTGCTGGGTGGACGCTCAGCTGCCCGACGTGGCCGCCGGCAAGCGGTTCTACGGCGAGCTCTTCGGGTGGACCTTCCAGGACCGTACGGATGCCCAAGGGGGTTCGGTGTGGGCCCACCACGAGGGCCGACCCGTCGCCGCCCTCGCCCGCAAGGCGGACGGCCGCATGCCCACCGTGTGGACGGTCTACTTCGCCACCCCGGACATCGAAGGCCTCGCCGACCGGATCTGGGCGGCCGGCGGACAGGTCGTCACCGCGCCGATGCCGGTCGCCGAGCTGGGTACGTCCGCCCTGGTCACGGACCCGGAGGGGGCCGTGTTCGGCCTATGGGAGCCGGGCGGCCACCCCGGCTTCGGAGCCCGGCACGAGCCCGGCACCTTCGCCTGGACCGAGCTGTACGCGCGCGACACCGAGGCCGCCAACGCCTTCTACGGCGGGCTCTTCCACGATGCCCTCTTCGGACCCGAGGCCCACCCCGACTTCGGCCGTGCCCCCGTCTCCGACGTGTTCCCCGTCGAGATGCCGCCCCATTTCCTCGTGCACTTCGGTGTCGAGGACTGCGAGTCGGTGCTCGGGACGGTCGGCCGGCTCGGCGGACGGGTCCAGGCGCCGCCATTCGAGACGTCGTACGGAAAAGTGGCCGTCGTCACCGACAATCAGGGGGCGTCATTCGCCGTTCTGGAACGATCGGAGCGGTAGAAGGATCCGCTTTGGTGCGTGACACCCTATTTGACCCTGGGTTCGCCACCAGGCCTCAGGCCAGGAAGAATCAGGGTCGCGTGCCGCCATGGCGGTGCGGTGGTGAGACGCTGCACGGGGTCGCGTACATATGTGGGTGGCGCGGCTTGTACGGGGAGGTGGCAGGCAGAGTGGTGGATCAGCTGACGCAGCACGATCCGCGCAGGATCGGGCCGTTCGAGGTGCTGGGACGGCTCGGTGCCGGCGGCATGGGGCTGGTCTATCTCGCGCGCTCGGCGTCGGGCCGGCGGGTGGCGATCAAGACGGTCCGTACGGAGCTCGCCGAGGACCAGCTCTTCCGCGTCCGCTTCACCCGGGAGGTGGAGGCGGCCCGGGCGGTCTCCGGCTTCTACACGGCGGCCGTGGTCGACGCCGACCCGCGCGCGGCGGTGCCGTGGCTGGCCACCGCGTACGTCCCCGCGCCCTCCCTCGAAGAGATAGTGAACGAGTGCGGGCCGCTCCCGGCCCAGGCGGTGCGCTGGTTCGCGGCGGGTGTCGCCGAGGCCCTGCAGTCCATCCACGGCGCCGGTCTGGTCCACCGTGACCTCAAGCCCTCCAACGTCCTGGTGGTCGAGGACGGACCCCGGGTGATCGACTTCGGTATCGCGTCCGGCGTCTCGAACACCCGTTTGACGATGACCAACGTCGCCGTCGGCACCCCCGCCTACATGTCCCCCGAGCAGGCGAAGGACTCCCGCAGCGTCACCGGCGCCAGCGACGTCTTCTCGCTCGGCTCCATGCTCGTCTTCGCCGCCACCGGCCACCCGCCCTTCCACGGCGCCAACCCGGTCGAGACGGTCTTCATGCTGCTGCGCGAGGGCCCCGACCTCGAAGGACTCCCGGACGAACTGCGTCCGCTCATCGAGTCCTGTATGCAGATGGACGCCACCGCCCGTCCCAACCCGGCCGACCTCCAGGCCCAGCTGGCACCCCACCTCTTCGGCTCCGGCTCCGACGACAGCGGTACGGCGTCGGCGTGGCTGCCCGAGAAGGCCGTCGCCATGATCGAGACCCGGCGCGGCGGCCGCCCGGCGCCCACTCAGACCGGCGGTGCCCGCAGCGGAGGCGGCCGCCCCGCCGTCGTACCGCCACCGCCCGCCTACGACCCGGCGCCGCCCGTGCCCGTCCCGGCCGGCGCCCCCGACACCGGCCCGGTGCGCCTCGCGGGCGCCCAGGTGCCCATCGGGCCCGGACCGCGCGTCGCCGACGCCCGGGCCGCCGCCGTGAAGGCGCCCCCGCCGGAGGCCGGCCTGGTCGCCTCCTGGTCCCGGCCGCGCCCCGGTGTCAACGGTACCGACGCCGCCGTGGGCCCGGCCGTACCGGTGCCCCCGCCCGCCCCGCCGGAGAACGCGGCAGGCTGGCGGCCCTGGCGGTTCCGCATGTCGAACGACGTGTGGGGCACCCCGGCCGTCGCCGGGGACCTCGTCTACGTCACCTCCTTCGAGGTGCACGCCCTGGACGTCGGCACCGGCCGCCGCCGCTTCAAGACACGGGACGTGGCCTGGTCGATGGCGGTCGCGGACGGCCGTATCCACGCCTCCGACGGCCCCACCCTCTTCGCCCTCGACGCCCGCGAGGGCGCCGACCAGTGGCGGCTCGGCACGGACGCCTGGGTGTACTCCCTCAAAGCCGAGCACGGCACGGTCATCACCGGCACCCGCGGCGGTGGCGTCCAGGCATGGGAGGCGTCCAACGGGCACAAGCTCTGGGAGATCGCCGGCTGCCAGACCGACTTCGAGTCCCCCGAGGCCGGACCCGCGCTCCACCAGGGCACGGTCTACGTCTGGCAGGAGGGCCGCCTGCGGGCCCTGGACGCCCGCACCGGCGAGGAGCGCTGGGCGTTCCCCATCGGTGACGCCGCGTCCTGCGGCGGGGTTCCGATCCGGGTGGCCCAGGCCCACGACGGGTACGTGTACATCTCGGCCGGGACGCGCGTCATGGCCCTGGAGGTGGCGAGCGGACGGGTCCGCTGGCACTTCGAGGCCCCGGCGGTCTTCCTGTGCCCGCCGGCCTTCGTGCCCGGGGCCGCGGTGACGGGCGGCGGGATCTACCTCGCCGACTACCTCGGCACGGTGTACGCCCTCGACGCGACCGACGGCCGCGACCGCTGGCGCATCGCCACCGAGGCCCGGGCATCGGTCGAGCCGGTGCTGGTGGCCGGCGGCCATGTCCACGTGGGCAGCGGCAAGGGCCTGTACACGCTGGACGCGGTCACCGGCACGCCGAAATGGCGGTTCCAGGCCGGCGGGGACATCGTGGGAGCGCCCGCGGTGGCCGAGGGCCGTATCCACTTCGGGTCCACGGACCACCTGCTCTACACCCTGAAGGCCGACGACGGGCGCCTGCGCTGGAAGCTCGCCACCGGCGGGGAGATCACGGGGTCGCCAGTGGTCAAGGACGGAGTGGTGTACGCGTGCAGCAAGGACCGGTGCGTGTACGCGCTGGACGCGGAGAAGGGGACGGGGACCGCGCGGACCTAGCGTTCCGCCATTAGAGTGATCACATGCACACACGGGGGCGCGTTCTCAAGTTCACGGCTGTGTCGGTGCTGGTGGTCCTGTCGCTGACGGGGTTCTCCACCGGGCACAAGAGCAGCGGGCGGCACAAGAGCAGTCACGGGGACAGCGACGGTGGCGGGGGGTGCAGCAGCTCCAGCCAGGACCACGACAGCTACACACCCCGTACGACCAGCACCCGCCGCAGCTCGGCACCCGAGGACGGCACCGCGCGCGTGGTGAGCTGTGCGACGACGGCGACCCCCTACGCGACGGTCGAGGTCACCAACCCGAACAGCCGCCAGGCCACCTTCGAGGTCGAGTTCGCCTTCGCGGACGCGGCGGGCAAGGCGCTGAGTTCGCAGACCAAGCAGATCAAGGTGCCCGCGAGGGGCACGTCGAACGTCCAGGTGAAGGCGGGCCGGTCCGTCCTGGCCGAGCTCGACCACTGCCAGGTCGAGCCGGAAGCCGACCTGGTGCGCTAACGCAGCCGGAATCCGGACTGCCGGGAACGGAACAGCTCCGCCTGCCGGTCCGGGGGGAGGTTCCCGAGCGCGACGAGGTGCGCCGCCTGCGCGAAGCCCTGTGCCACGGCGGCCTCCTTGGCCGCCCAGAGCGCGCGGACCGTGCCCTGCACCCCTTCCGGCGGATACCCGGCGATGATTTCGGCGGCGGCGGTCGCGGCCGCCAACGCCCCGCCCGGCTCGGTGAGTTCGGTGACGAGCCCGATGGCGTGGGCGCGCTCGGCGGAGAGCCGTTCCGCCGTTCCCATCAGTGCGAGCCGCGCGGCCTCTCCATGGGGCATGACCTGCGCCATGAGCACCGACTCGTAGGCGCTGACCATGCCGTAGGTGGTGTGCGGGTCGAAGAAGGTGGCGGCCGGGTCGGCGACGAGGAAGTCGCTCTCGCCCAGGAGATAGAAGGCGCCCCCGCAGGCCATCCCGTTCACCGCGGCGACGACCGGCTTCCAGAGGTCGTTGGACTTGGGACCGGCACGCAGGAGCGGATCGTCCGCCATGTAGGGGGAGTTGGGCTGCGGCACCTCGGCGTCCCGGTCCAGGCCCGTGCAGAAGGCCCGCTCCCCGGCGCCGGTCAGGACCACGGCCCGAATGGAGTCGTCGAAGCGCAACTCCCGCCACGCGGCGACGAGTTCGTCCCGCATCTCCAGGTCGATGGCGTTCAGCCGGTGCGGCCGGTCGAGGGTGACGACGGCGACGCCGGTGTCCTTGTCGGCGGTGACCCTGAGGCCCCTCACGCCGGCACCCACTGCGGCATCCCGTCCGAGAACACCACGTGCACCCGGGCGCCGATACGGATCCGGCCCGGGTCGAAGGAGTTGACGGGCGCCCCGGCCACGGCGACCAGATTGCCGACCAGCCGTATCCGGGGAGCCTCCTCCAGCTCGACCACGACCACGTTGTACGGCACCAGCGCCGCGTAGTCGGGCAGGAGGGGCGGGTGCGGGACGACGTAGGACCAGATCCGGCCGCGCCCGGAGACCGGGCGCCACTCCTCGGCGAACGACTGGCAGTGCGGGCAGCAGGGCCGGGGCGGGAAGCGGAGTTCGCCGCAGTCGGCGCAGGCCTGGACGCGCAGTTCGCCCCGGGCCGCGTACTCCCAGAAGGGGGCGCCCGTGGCGTCCTTCACCGGTTCGAGCATGTCAGCTCCTGTTGGTCAGCAGCAGGGCGGAGGTGGGAACGCCCTCGCCGGCGGTGACGAGGCAGGTCGCGGCGTCCGGCACCTGCGCGGTACTGGTTCCGCGCAGCTGCCGTACGCCCTCGTCGATGAGGTTGAAGCCGTGCACATAGGCCTCGGACAGCCCCCCGCCGCCGGTGTTGATCGGCAGCCGTCCGCCGATCTCCAGGGCGCCGCCCTCCGTGAAGGCGCCGCCCTCGCCGCGACCGCAGAAGCCGTAGCCCTCCAGGGAGAGCGGGACGAGGGAGGTGAACGCGTCGTAGATCTGGGCCACGTCGACGTCCTGCGGGGTGAAGTCGGCGTGTTTCCACAGGTGTCGGGCGGCGGTCCAGGCGGGGCCGGTGAGCGGGTCGTCGTTCCAGTAGTTGACCATGCCGTGATGCTGGGCGGGCAGGCCCTGGGCGGCGGAGTGGACGTAGACGGGGGTGGTGGGGCAGTCGCGGGCGCGCTCCCTGCTGACCAGCACACACGCCAACGCCCCATCTGTCTCCAGGCAGTTGTCGAAGAGGCACAGCGGCTCGCTGATCCAGCGGGAGGTCATGTACATCTCGCGGGTCAGGGGGCGGTCGTACATGATCGCGGCGGGGTTCTGGTTGGCGCGGTTGCGGCAGGCGAGGGCGACGTTGAAGAGGTGGTCCCGGGTGGCGCCGTACTCGTGCATGTACCGGCGGGTGAGCATGGCGATCTCATCGGCGGGCCGGAGCAGGCCGAAGGGTCTCGTCCACTGGGCGGGGGTGGGAAGCTGGACGGTGGTGTTGGTCCAGGGGCGGGGGCCCGAGCCGCGCTTGCGCGACCGCCAGGCGACACCGACGCTCGCCTGGCCGCTCGCGATGGCCGCCGCGAGATGGGCGACCGTCGCGCACGAACCGCCGCCGCCGTAGCCGACCTTGCTGAAGAAGGTGAGGTCGCCGAGGCCGACGGCCTTCGCCAGCTCGACCTCGTCCGTCTCCTCCATCGTGTACGAGGCCAGGGCGTCGACCTCGCGGGGCGCGATCCCGGCGTCGTCGAGGGCGGCGAGAACGGCCCGGCAGGCCAGGGTCCGTTCGTCCTCGGCGAGGTGTTTGGCGAACGGGGTCCTTCCGATACCGACGATCGCCGTGGCGTCCTTGAGGGTCACGCTGCACGCACCTCCGCACACTGTAAGGCCTGCTGACAGCCCGTCAGGCTACAGCTAATCTGACGGGTAGTCAGCTAACGCGTTTCCGCTTTCGGGGAGGCCGATGTGGAGTGGCGGAGCATCCCGGAGCTGGTCGCCCGGGCCGCGCAGCGGTACGCCGCCACGGAGGCGGTCGTGGAGGGCCGCAACCGGGTCACGTACGGCGAGTTGGGCGCCCGCGTGGAGCGGGCGGCGGCCGCGTGCATCGCGAACGGCGTACGGCCGGGCGACCGGGTGGCCGTCTGGGCCCCCAACTCCCTGGACTGGATGGTCTCGGCGCTGGGCGCGGTGTCGGCGGGCGCGGTCCTGGTCCCCCTCAACACCCGCTTCAAGGGCACCGAGGCCGCGGACGTGCTGCGCCGGAGCGGGACCCGGCTGCTGTTCGTCACCGGCACCTTCCTGGGCACCTCGTACGTGGCGTCCCTGCGCCGGGCGCTCGCCCGGGGACCGGGACTGCCGGAGCTGGATCAGGTGGTGGTGCTGTCGGACGACGCCCCCGCCGACTACCGCACCTGGAAGGACTTCCTGGCGAGCGGGGACGGGGTCGGTCAGGCGGAGGTACGGGCGAGGGCCTCGGCGGTCGAGGGGTCCTGGCCCTCGGACATCGTCTTCACCTCCGGGACGACGGGCCGTCCCAAGGGTGCGGTGATCACCCACGAGCAGACCCTGCGGGCGTATGACGTGTGGTGCGAACTGGCCGGTCTGCGGCACGGCGACCGCTACCTGATCGTCAACCCCTTCTTCCACACCTTCGGTTACAAGGCCGGGGTGATCGCCTGTCTGATGCGGGGGGCGACGATGATCCCGCAGCCGGTGTTCAACGTGGACACCGCGCTGGCGAACATCGCGGCGGAACGCGTCTCGGTGCTGCCGGGCCCGCCCACCCTCCACCAGTCGCTCCTCGACCATCCGGCACGCGATTCCCACGACCTGTCCGCGCTGCGCCTGGTGGTGACGGGTGCGGCGGTGGTGCCGTTGCGTCTGGTCGAGCAGCTCCACGGCGAACTGGGCGTGGAGACGGTCCTGACCGCGTACGGCCTCTCGGAGGCGAGCGGCATCGTGACGATGTGCCGGCGCGGCGACCCGCTGCCGGTGATCGCGTCCACGTCCGGACGGGCCATCCCCGGGACGGAGGTGCGGGTCGAGGCGCCGGCCGGGGAGCCCGGTGAGGTGCTGGTCCGCGGCTTCAACGTGATGCGCGGCTACTACGAGGACGAGGCGGCCACGGCGGAGGCGGTGACGGAGGACGGCTGGCTGCGCACGGGGGACATCGGCGTCCTGGACGCCTCCGGGAACCTGCGGATCACCGACCGGCTGAAGGACATGTTCATCGTCGGCGGCTTCAACGCCTACCCGGCGGAGATCGAGCAACTCCTCGGCCTGCACCCGGCGGTGGCCGACGTGGCGGTCGTCGGCGTGCCCGACGCCCGGCTCGGCGAGGTCGGCAGGGCGTACGTGGTCCGCCGCCCGGGCTCGGTCCTCACCGCCGACGACCTGATCGCCTGGGCCCGCCGGGAGATGGCGAACTACAAGGTGCCGAGGTCGGTGGAGTTCGTGGCGGGGCTGCCCAGGAACGCGAGCGGGAAGGTGGTGAAGGGGGAGCTGCGGCGGCCCTGAAGGACCCGCCCCCCGGACACGCCTCGGCCGCGACGGCTCCCCCTCCGCGCCGCCGCGGCCGATCCCCGTGCGTGGAAAGTCCTTGTCAGGCCTTCTCGTCCGTGGCGTGGTTGTCGAGCGGCTTGACCGTGCCGTCCGTCGTGCCGGCGGCCAGGGTGACGACCTTCTCGGCGCCGGTGGCGTGGTTGTCGAGCGGCTTGACCTCGTCCTCGGTCCGCGTGGCGTGGTTGTCGAGCGGCTTGACCGTGCCGTCCTGCTTCTCGGTTGCACTCATGGGTGGTGACTCTCCCGTTGGTGTGATGGGCCGATGCCCGCCCGGCGACTCCCCCGAGGGTCGCCGGGCGGGCATGTCAGGGTCGGTAACCCTAGCGATGGCGACCACCGCTGACCCGTCTGCCCCCCGACGCGACGGATCGACACCCTGAGGGTGCCGCGCGGCGATAAACGAACGATGAACGCCCGTCCGCCGCACGCCCTGCACGTCTGCCGACGGGGTGGGTGAGCGGGAGTCGGACGTGCAGGCATGCCACCTCTGTCGGCGGGGTGAGGGGGCGTCGGGTGTCGGTGGTGCTGGGTGGGGGCAGCGTCTTGTGCTGGACTCGGGCGCGGGGGCCTGCCGGCCCTGTCGGTGGGGTGGGCGCCGGCGGGGTTACACGGTGGCCGACGGGGTGAGCGGGAGCCGGGTGTTGGTGGCGGGGTGTGTGGGCAGCGGGGCGTGCGGAGTCGGGCGTCTGTGGCTCGCCACGTCTGCCGACGGGGTGGGTGAGCGGGAGTCGGACGTGCAGGCATGCCACCTCTGTCGGCGGGGTGAGGGGGCGTCGGGTGTCGGTGGCGCTGGGTGGGGGCAGCGTCTTGTTGCTGGACTCGGGCGCGGGGGACTGCCGGCCCTGTCGGTGGGGTGGGCGCCGGCGGGGTTACACGGTGGCCGATGGGGTGAGCAGGAGCCGTACGTCGGTGGCCTCCGGCGAGTCCAGTTGCTCGAAGATGCCGAGCGCCTCCTGCCAGCACGCCTGTGCCCGGCCGGGCTGTCCGAGCCCGCTGAGGGCGCGGCCGAGGACCGTCAGGACGTTGCCGCGCCGCCACTCGCCGCCGATGCCCCGCAGTACGGCCAGGGCCTGCTCGGTGAGGGCGGCGGCCTGCGCGGGACGGTGGCCGGCGAGGTGCGCCTCGGCGAGCCGGAAGAGGGTCATGCCCTCCCACAGCCGCTGTCGGCTGTCGCGGAACACCTCGAGCGCCTCCGTCAGCCGGTCCACGGCCGCATCGAGGCGTCCCTGCCCGGTGAGCGCCAGGCCCAGCGCGTAACGGCCGTTCGCCCCGCGCAGCGTGTGCCCCAGCCGGTCGTAGATGACGATGCCCTGCTGGGCGAGTTCCACGGCGCTGGTGCTCTGCCCCATGGCCAGGTGGATACGGGAGAGGTTGCACAGCGCGCTGGCCTCGCCCGCGAGGTTCCGGTCGAGCCGGAAGCTCTCGATGGCCTCCTTCAGGTACGCCTCGCCCTCGGAGTGGCGCCCCTGGTACAGCGCGATGATGCCGCGGTCGTTGGCGGCCCAGCAACGGGGCGCCAGGTCGTCCGCCGCACGGGCGAGGTCCATGGCCAGCCGGGCCTCCGCGTCGGCCTGCTCGAAGCGGCCGGCGACCAGATGGACGTTGGTGAGCGTGGTGAGCGCACGCGCGCGGCTGCGCGGGTCGTCCGCCGCGTCGGCCGCGTCCCGCAGGGCGACGGCGGCGACCTCGTACTGCTTGGAGTTGGCCCCCGACTCGGCCAGGTCCTTCGCCACCCACAGCAGATCCACCGCGCGTCGCAGCAGAGCCCCCTTGGCACACTGCTGGACGAAGGCGAGCAGGGCGTTGGCCTCCGCGTACAGCCAGTCCTGGGCGGTGTGGCGGTCCTCGAAGGACAGACCGGGGTAGCGGATCTCCTCCAGGTGCTCCACCAGCCGGTCGCCGGGCCGCTCGATGGCGTACACCGCCGCCGCGGTCGCGAGATAGAAGTCCAGGAGCCGCGACAGGGCGGCCTCCCTCCCCCACTGCCCGAAAGGCGTGGGAGGTGCCCCCACGCTCGGGGGCCACTCGTCCCGCTCGGCGCACGCACGCGCGTAGAGCCGTACGAGATCGTGGAACCGGTAGCGGCCGGGCGCCGCCGATTCCAGCAGGGAGGTGTCGACGAGGGCCTCCAGGAGGTCCTCGGTGTCCTCGACGGGCAGGTCCAGTACGGCGGCGGCCGCGGCCAGCGAGATGTCGGGGCCGTCGGCGAGGCCCAGCAGGCGGAAGGCGCGGGCCTGGGCGGGCTCCAGCTGGCCGTAGCCGAGTTCGAAGGTGGCCTTCACGGCGAGGTCTCCGGCCTGCAACTCGTCCAGCCGCCGACGCTCGTCCGCGAGCTTCGCCGCGAGGACGGACACCGTCCAGGTGCGGCGGGCCGCGAGGCGGGAGGCGGCGATGCGGATGGCGAGCGGGAGGAAGCCGCAGGCGGCGACCACGTCGAGGGCGGCCTTGCGCTCGGAGGCGACCCGCTCCGTGCCGACGATCTTGGTGAACAACTGGAGTGCCTCGTCGGGGGACATGACGTCCAGGTCGACGAGGTGGGCCCCGGCGAGGTCGACCATCCGCACCCGGGAGGTCACCAGGGCCGCGCAGCCTTCCGTGCCCGGGAGCAGGGGCCGTATCTGGGCCGCGTCGCGTGCGTTGTCGAGCAGGACGAGGATCCGGCGGCCGTCGAGGACCGAGCGGTACAGGGCGGCCCGTTCCTCCAGGGAGTCGGGGATCGAGGAGTCGGCGGTGCCGAGGGCTCTGAGGAAGGCGCCGAGGACCGTCTCCGGGTCGGCGGCCCGGGCGCCGGCGCCCTGGAGGTCGACGTAGAGCTGCCCGTCGGGGAAGGCGGAGCGGGACTGGTGGGCCACGTGCACGGCCAGCGTGGTCTTGCCGACGCCGCCGATGCCGGCCAGCGCGGAGACCGCCATCACGCGGCCCTCGGAGCCGGAGGCGAGCACTTCGCTCAGTTCGGTGACGAAGGAGGCGCGGCCGGTGAAGTCCGGGACGGTGGCCGGGAGTTGGGCGGGACGGACGGGGGCGGCGACCGGTTCGGGCTGCGGGGAGGAGGGTTCCGCGAGACCGGGGTCGGCCTGGAGGATGCGCTGCTGGAGCTCGCGCAGGCCGGGGCGGGGGTCGACGCCGAGTTCGTCGGCGAGCAGGCGGCGGGTGTCGGCGTAGACCGCGAGGGCCTCGGCCTGCCGGCCGCTGCGGTACAGGGCGAGCATGAGGAGTTCCCTGAGCCGCTCGCGCAGGGGGTGCTCGGCGGTGAGGGCGGTGAGTTCGGAGACCGCCTCCGCGTGGCAGCCCTGCTCCAGGTCCATGTCGAGGCGGGTCTCCAGGAGTTGCAGCCGCCACTCCTCCAGCCGCACGCGCTGTGCCTCGGCGTACGGCCCGGGTACGCCGGCGAGTACCTCGCCGTCCCACAGCCCCAGTGCCCGGGTCAGGATCTCCCGCGCGTGGCAGAGGTCTCCGGCGCTCCTGGCCTTCTCCGCCCGGGTGGCGAGTTCCTGGGCGGCGGCGAGGTCCAGCGCGTCCTCGCCGAGCCCGCGGATCGCGTACCCGCCGGACTCGCTGACCAGGATCCCCGGGTCGAGGATCTTGCGGAGCCGCGAGGCGTACGTGCGCACGGCGGCCAGCGCCTGCTCCGGCGGCTCCTCGCCCCACAGGGCGGAGATCAGCTCGGCGGCGGTAGCGGTACGGCCCTCACGCAGCAACAGGGCCGCGAGCAGGGCACGTTGCTGCGGCGACCCGGTGTTCAACACCTCTTCTCCACGCCGAGCCCGCACCGGCCCCAGCACGAAGAAGGACAACGGGGCGGGCGTCGTCTCGGGGTTCGTGTGCTGCCCGGCTGCGGCTGCGGGGCTGGTGTGCTGCTGCCCGGCTCCCGTCGCGGAGCGCGTGTCCTCGTCGGCCTTCGCGGCGGGGTTGGTGTGTTGCTCGGCTGCGGTCGCAGGGTTCGTGGACTGCCGGGTGCCCGCTACGGGGCTCATGTGGTGCCCGGCTGTGGCCGGGGGGTTCGTGTGCTGCCCGGCTGCGGTCGCGGAGCCCGTGCCCTCCCCAGCCCTCGGGGCGGGGCTCGTGTGGTGCCCGGCTGCGGTCACGGGGTTGGTGTGTTGCCTGGCGCCCGCGGCGGGGCTCGCGTCGTGCCCGGCCCCGGCCATCGACCCCGCGTGCTCCCCGGCTTCGGCCGCAGGGCTCGTGTGCTCCCCGGCTCCGCCCACCGCAGGGCTCGCGTCCTGCCCGGCGCCCGCCATCGACCCCGTGTCCTGCTCGGCTCCGCCCGCAGGGCTCACGTACTTCCCAACCCCCGCCACCGACCCCGCGTCCTTCCCAACCCCCGCCACCGACCCCGCGTCCTCCCCGGCCCCCGCCACCGACCCCGCGTCCTCCCCGGCCCCCGCCACCGACCCCGCGTCCTCCCCGGCCCCCGCCAAGAACCCCGCGTCCTCCCCGGCCCCCGTCGAGGAGCCGGGACGTCTCTGCTCCGGCACTCGCGGTGCACCGTCCATCGCCGTCCCCCTAGGGCCTGTTTACAACCCCGTCAGTCTGCCTTGTCCGCGGCGGATGCGTCAGCTGTGGAGAGGGTGATCACAGGAGGACGGGCCGGATGTCACAAGGTCCTCACCCGCCCTTCGCACACTTCCGCACAGGAACCGTCCCCTCGGCCCCCGTTCACGGAGCTGACGGGCCGTCAGATCAGCGCTACCGTGAGCGGCATGGAGACCACGACGGCACTTCCGAAGATCATTTCCGTCGACGACCACACGGTGGAGCCCTCCGACGTCTGGCAGAACCGGCTCCCGAAGAAGTACCTCGACACCGGCCCCCGCACGGTCCGCGCCCCGCTCAAGGAGATCAGCTTCCTCGGCGGCCGTTTCAAGCCCGTGATGGGCGCCCCGGGCGACGACGGACCCCTCGGCGACTGGTGGCTGTACGAGGGACTCCAGCGCCCCCTCACCCGCCTCGACACCGCGGTCGGCTACAGCAGGGACGAGATCAAGCTGGAGGTCATCACCTACGAGCAGATGCGCCCGGGGTCGTACGACGTCCCCGCCCGTCTCGCCGACATGGACGTCAACCACGTCCAGTCCGCCGTCTGCTTCCCGACCTTCCCCCGCTTCTGCGGCCAGACCTTCACCGAGGCCAAGGACCACGAACTGGGCCTGCTCTGCGTCCAGGCCTACAACGACTGGATGGTGGAGGAGTGGTGCGGCCCCCAGGCGCAGGGGCGCCTCATACCGCTCACCCTCATACCCCTCTGGGACGCCGAGCTCGCCGCCGCCGAGGTACGCCGCAACGCCGCCCGCGGCGTCCGCGCCGTCGCCTTCTCCGAGATACCCCCCCACCTGGGCCTGCCCTCCGTCCACTCCGACGACTGGGACCCCTTCCTCGCCGCCTGCGACGAGACCGGCACGGTCATCGCGATGCACATCGGCTCCAGCAGCCGTATGCCCTCCACCTCCGCCGACGCCCCGCCCGCCGTCGGCTCCACCATCACGTTCGCCAACTGCTGCTTCTCGATGGTCGACTGGCTGATGAGCGGCAAGTTCGAGCGCTTCCCGAACCTCAAGGTGATGTACGCCGAGGGCCAGATCGGCTGGATCCCCTACATCCTGGAGCGCGCCGACGTCGTCTGGGAGGAGAACCGCGGCTGGGGCGGCGTCGCCGACAAGGTCCACCGCCCGCCGTCCGAACTCTTCACCGAGCACGTCTACGGCTGCTTCTTCGACGACGCGTTCGGGCTGAGGAACCTCGACGCGATCGGCGTGGGGAACGTGCTGTACGAGACCGACTACCCCCACTCCGACTCCACTTGGCCGAAGTCCCGCGAGGTCGGCGAGGCCCAGATGGGGCACCTGGACGCCGACGTGGTGGAGCGGATCGTCCGCGGCAACGCCATCGAGCTGCTCGGGCTCACCCCGGACGGCCTCTGGGGCGGCCCGAAGTGATGGAGTACGGCATCCAGCTCCCCGTCCAGTCCCAGTCCACGATCTACGCCGAGCCCTGGGAGGCCGGCGCCGGTCCGGAGGACCTCGTCGAGGTGGCCCGGGCCGCCGACCGCGCCGGGTTCGCGTACATCGCCGCCTGCGACCATGTGGCGATCCCGCGCCGCCTCGCCCCCGCGATGAGCACGGTCTGGTACGACCCGGTCGCCACCCTCGCCCACCTGGCGGCCGTGACCGAACGCGTGCGCCTGCTGAGTCATGTGGCGGTGGTCGGGCTGCGGCACCCCCTGCTCACCGCCAAGCAGTACGCCACCCTCGACCACCTCAGCGGCGGGCGCCTGATCCTCGGCGTCGGCGCGGGACATGTGCGGGAGGAGTTCGAGGCGCTCGGGGTCGACTTCGCCGGGCGCGGGGCCGTACTCGACGAGTCGATCGACGCGCTGCGCACAGCCCTCGGGCCCGAGGAGTACCCCGAACACCACGGCAAGTTCTACGACTTCGAGGGCCTCGGTCAGCGTCCGAGGCCCGCGCAGTCCCGCGTACCGGTGTGGGTCGGAGGTTCCTCCCCGGCCGCCGTGCGCCGGGCCGCCCTCAAGGGCGACGGATGGCTGCCCCAGGGCGACCCCCGCGACCGGCTGCCCGCGCAGATCGAGCGGATACGGCGGCTGCGGCCACAGGCGGGCCGCGAAGGACCGTTCACCGTCGGGGCCATCGCCGAGCCGCTCCACCTCGGCACGCCCACGTGGGACGTCGGCCGCCGCACGCTCAGCGGCGGCCCCGACGAGCTCGCCGAGTCCCTGCGCGCCTACCGCGCGATGGGCGTGGACCAGATCCAGGTGCGCTTCCGCAGCCGCGGCCGTACCGAACTCATCGACCAGATCTCGGCGTTCGGCGCCGACATCGCCCCCCACCTCTGAGGAGTCACCGCATGGGCAAGCTGGACGGACGTGTCGTGCTCGTCACCGGCGCGGCGCGCGGGCAGGGCGAGCAGGAGGCCCGGCTGTTCCGCAAGGAGGGCGCCGAGGTCGTCGTGGGCGATGTGCTGGACGAGCAGGGGAAGTCGCTCGCCGAGGAGATCGGGGCGCTGTACGTCCACCTGGATGTGAGCCAGGAGGCCGACTGGCGGCGGACGACCCAGGCCGTCGTCGAGGAGTACGGGCACATCGACGGGCTCGTCAACAACGCCGGCATCCTGCGCTTCAACTCTCTCCTGGACACACCGCTCGACGAGTTCATGCAGATCGTGAACGTCAACCAGGTCGGCTGCTTCCTCGGCATCAGGACCGTCGGGCCGGTGCTGTCCGACGGGGGCACGATCGTCAACACGGCCTCCTACACCGGGGTGACCGGGATGGCGGGCGTGGGCGCCTACGCGGCTTCCAAGCACGCGATCCTCGGGCTCACCCGGGTCGCCGCGCTGGAGCTGGCGCCGCGCGGCATCCGGGTCAACGCCATGTGTCCCGGGGCCGTCGACACCGCGATGTCCAACCCGGCCGTCCTGGACCCGTCCGCGGACGCCGAGGAGGCCTCCCGGGGGCTCGACCGGTTCTACCGCAAGCTCGTGCCGCTGGGCCGGATCGGGCGGCCGGAGGAGGTGGCGGCGCTCGCGCTGTTCCTGACCTCCGCCGACTCCTCGTACATCACCGGCCAGCCCTTCGTGATCGACGGCGGCTGGCTCGCCGGGGTCTCCGTCATCTGAGGCCCTCGCCGTCATCTGACTGGCCATCAGCTATTGACGCTGTATGCGCCCGGTGCCACAGTCGGCGGCAGATCAGAAATCTGACGGAGTGTCAGAAACGGTCGGGAACAGACTGGGGACGGTGAACCTCCTTGGAATTCGGGCTCTTTGTACAGGGATACGTGGGCAAGCGCGCCGAGACCGACCCGCTGGCCGAGCACAAGGCGCTGATGGAGGAGACCGAGTACGTCATCCAGGCGGACCGGTCCGGCTTCAAGTACGCCTGGGCGTCCGAGCACCACTTCCTGGAGGAGTACTCGCACCTCTCCGCCAACGACGTGTTCCTCGGCTACCTCGCGCACGCGACCGAGCGGATCCACCTCGGCTCCGGCATCTTCAACCCCCTTGCGCAGGTCAACCACCCCGTGAAGGTCGCCGAGAAGGTGGCCATGCTCGACCATCTCACCCAGAACCGCTTCGAGTTCGGCAGCGGGCGCGGGGCCGGGTCGCACGAGATCCTCGGGTTCATCCCCGGGGTGACCGACATGAACCACACCAAGGAGATCTGGGAAGAGACCATCGCCGAGTTCCCCAAGATGTGGCTCCAGGACGAGTACACCGGCTTCCAGGGCAAGCACTGGCAGCTGCCGCCCCGGAAGGTCCTGCCCAAGCCGTACGGGAAGTCGCACCCCGCGATGTGGTACGCCGCCGGGTCGCCGCCGTCGTACGCGATGGCCGCGCGCAAGGGGCTCGGGGTGCTGGGCTTCAGCGTGCAGAAGGTCTCCGACATGGAGTGGGTGCTGGAGCAGTACAAGACGGCGGTGGTCGACGCCGAGCCGATCGGGGACTTCGTCAACGACAACGTCATGGTGACGACGACGGCGATCTGCGCGCCGACGCACGCCGAGGCGATCGACATCGCCGTGCGCGGGGACCTGCACTACCTGCCGTCCCTGGTCTTCCGGTACCACGACACCTTCCCGCGGCCCGAGGGGTTCCCGGTGTGGCCGGAGACCCTGCCCGAGTACACCGCGGAGTTCGTCGAGCTGCTCATCGAGGAGGAGCTGCTGATCTGCGGGGACCCGGACGAGGTGGTCCGGCAGTGCAAGCGCTGGGAGCAGGCCGGGGCGGACCAGCTGAGCTTCGGGCTGCCGGTGGGGGTGCCCAAGGAGGAGACGCTGCAGACGATCCGGCTCATCGGGGAGCACGTGATCCCGAAGATCGACACGGATCCGGTGCATCGGACGACCCGGTTCCGCGAATCCGTCTGAGGGGGGTCGGTTCCATGCTCGATCACGTCATCAAGGGGGCGACCGTCGTCGACGGGACCGGGACGCCCGCCTTCACCGCCGACGTCGGCATCCGGGACGGTCGTATCGCCGTGATCGGCCAAGGGGCCACCGAAGACGCCCGGACCGGCGAGGACGCCACCGGGCTCGTCCTCGCCCCCGGTTTCGTCGATCCCCACACCCACTACGACGCCCAGCTGTTCTGGGACCCGTACGCGACCCCCTCCCTCAATCACGGGGTCACCACGGTCGCCGCCGGGAACTGCGGCTTCACCCTGGCGCCGCTGAACCCGGACCGCCCCGACGACGCCGACTACACCCGCCGGATGATGTCCAAGGTCGAGGGGATGTCGCTGGTCGCCCTGGAGGAGGGCGCACCCTGGAGCTGGCACTCCTTCGGCGAGTACCTGGACGCGCTCGAAGGCCGGATCGCGGTCAACGCCGGTTTCATGGTGGGCCATTGCGCGCTGCGGCGGTACGTCATGGGACCGGACGCCGTCGGAGGGCAGCCGTCCGAGGAGCAACTCGCGGCGATGCTGCGGCTGTTCCACGAGGCCATGGACGCCGGCGCCTGGGGGTTCTCCACCACCCAGTCGTCCACGCACTCCGACGGGGACGGAAAGCCCGTGGCGTCCCGGCACGCGCTGCCCGCCGAACTCCTGGCCCTGTCCCGGGCCGTCGCGGAGCACGAGGGGACCCAGATCGAGGCGATCGTCGCCGGGTGCCTCGACCAGTTCAGCGACGCCGAGATCGACCTGTTCGTGGAGATGAGCGCGGCGGCCGGACGGCCGCTGAACTGGAACGTCTTGACCATCGACTCGTCCGTGCCGGAGCGGGTGCCGAGGCAGCTGTTCGCGAGCGAGCGGGCGAGGAAGGCGGGCGGCCGGGTCGTCGCCCTCACCATGCCGATCCTCACCCCCATGAACATGTCCTTGGGCACCTTCTGCGCGCTGAACCTCATCCCCGGCTGGGGCCCGGTCCTCGCGCTCCCGGTCCCCGAGCGGATCGAGAAGCTCCGCGATCCGGACGTACAGAAGGAACTGCTCCGGCAGTCCCAGGCCAAGGAGGCGGGCGTCTTCCGGCGGCTGACCAACTTCGGGCGGTACGTCGTCGGCGACACCTACAGCGAGGCCAACCGCGGGCTCAGCGGGCGGGTCGTGGAGGACATCGCGGCCGAGCGCGGGCAGGAGCCGTTCGCCGCGCTGGTCGAGATCTGCGCGGCCGACTCCTTGCGTACGGTCCTGTGGCCCATGCCCACCGACAACGATCCGGCGTCCTGGGCGATGCGTGCCGAGGCCTGGCAGCACGAGGACGTCCTGCTCGGCGGGTCCGACGCGGGCGCCCACCTGGACCGGATGTGCGGGGCCCCGTACACGACCCGCTTCCTCGGGGACTGTCTGCGCGGCCGGAAGCTGACCTCCCTGGAGAAGGCCGTGAAGATGCTCACCGACGACCCGGCCGAGTTGTTCGGGCTGCGGGAGCGCGGGCGGATCGAGGAGGGCTTCCATGCGGACCTCGTCCTCTTCGACCCCGAGCGGATCGCCGCGGGCACGGCCACCCTGGTGCACGACCTGCCGGGCGACAGTCCGCGGCTGGACTCCAAGGCGATCGGGATACGGGCCGTGTGGGTCAACGGGGTCGAGGCGATCCGGGACGACGTGGTGAGCGGGGCCGTACCGGGCCGGGTGCTGCGGTCCGGGCGGGACACCCGGACGGTGAGCACGAGGTGACTCCGTCGGGCGGTGCTTCGACTGGTGGCTCCGGTGGCTCCGATGGTTCTCCGGGCGTCCTTCGGGGGGTGACCGGGAGGTGACGGGTTTGACGGGCTCGGGTGGTTCCTTGAGCGGTGCCCGCCGGGTGACCGGTTCGGGTGGTTCCGCGGGCGCGCAGAAGCTGTTCGTCGGCGGTGAGTGGGTGGCGCCGGACGGCGGGCACTACGCCGTGGTCGATCCGGCCGCCGAGGAGACCGTCGGGTGGGCTCCGGAGGCCTCGCGGGATCAGGTGCACGCGGCCTGTGCCGCGGCCCGCGAGGCCTTCGGGCCGTGGTCGCGTACGGCGCCGGGGGAACGGGCGGCGATCCTCGCCCGCGCCGCCGACCTCATCCGCTCCCGCCTGGTCCCGTACGCCGAACTCGCCCAGGCCGAGACCGGGGCGACCACCGCCACGGCCCGCGCGATGCAGGTCGGTGTCGCCGCCGCCCGCTTCCGGCGGTACGCGCAGGTCGAGCCCGCCGAGTGGGCGATCCCGCCGCAGATCAACGAGGCCGGGCCGATGGGGCGGGCCGCGGTGATGGGCGCGCTGGCCGTCCGGCAGCCCGTGGGGGTCGTCACCTGCGTCACGTCGTACAACAACCCCTGGGCGAACCCGGCGGGCAAGATCGCCCCCGCGCTCGCCATGGGCAACACGGTGGTCGTGAAGCCCGCCCCGCAGGACCCCCTCTCCGTCTACCGCATGGCGGAGGCGCTGGAGGCCGCCGGGGTGCCGCGCGGGGTCGTGAACGTGGTCAGCGGGCGCGCGGTGGAGGTCGGCGAGGCCGCCGTCGACTCGCCGGACGTCGACATGGTCAGCTTCACCGGCTCCACCGCGGTCGGACAGCGCATCGGCGAGGTGTGCGGGCGGTCCATGAAACGGCAGTTGATGGAGCTGGGCGGAAAGGGAGCGGCACTCGTCTTCGAGGACGCGGATCTCGGGTCGGCCGTGGCCGGGATCGGGACCACCTTCTCCTTCTACAGCGGACAGATCTGCACGGCACCGACCCGGGTACTGGCGCAGCGGGGGGTGTACGAGAGGCTGGTCGAGAGGCTGGCCGGGTACGCCGGGCGGCTGAAGGTGGGGGATCCACGGGAGCCGGACACCGTCGTCGGCCCGGTGATCTCCGCCGCGCACCGGGAGCGGGTGGAGTCGTATGTCGAACTCGGGCGCAAGGAGGGTGCCTCCGTCATTGCCGGAGGTGAACGGCCCCCTCTGAACCGGGGTTTCTACGTCGCCCCCACCCTCCTCGCGGGCTGTGGAGCGGACATGCGGGTGGTCCGCGAGGAGATCTTCGGCCCCGTCGTGACCGTGACGCCCTTCGACGACGAGGAGGAGGGCATCGCGCTCGCCAACGACAGCGACTACGGCCTCATCGACTACGTCTGGTCGGCGGACGTGGCCCGCGCCTTCCGCGTGGCACGGCGACTGCGGGCCGGGGGAGTCGGGGTCAACACGGTCGGCCGCAACATGGAGGCACCGTTCGGAGGCTTCCGCAGCAGCGGGGTCGGACGGGACTGCGGCTCGTACGCGCTGCACGCCTACAGCGAGGTGCAGTCGATCGTCTGGCCGGGGTGAGCGGGTCTCTGGGACGGAGTTCGGCCAACTGGCCGGTAACCCTCGGTTCGGCCCGTAGAGTCCCGGACCGGAGGGCGGTGGCATCGATGTCGCCGCCCTGACCGACAGTCAAAATCCCTTCCGGAGAACCGACTTGAAGCTCACCAAGCGACTCGTTCTGACCACGGCGGGCCTCGCCGCCGCGACGGCCCTGCTGGGCACGACCACCGGTTACGCGATCCCCTCGGAACCCGCGCCGAAGCCGGTGAAGGCCCCCGCGGCCCTCAAGGTGCCCGACGGCAACAAGCTGACCGGCGTGTACCCCGCCCGGGGCGTGCAGACGTACACCTGCACCGACGGTGCCTGGAAGCTCCTGGAGCCGGCCGCCACCCTGTCGGACCGGAGAGGCCGTACGGTCGCCCTGCACTCCCGTGGCCCCGTCTGGGTCTCCACGGTGGACGGCAGCGCGGTGAACGCCGCGGCGATCGCCAACTCCCCCAAGACCGGCACCATTCCCGAGCTGCTGCTCCAGGCCACCGCGACCCGGGGCGCGGGCGTCTTCGGGGGCGTCTCCTACATACAGCGCCTGAACACCACCGGCGGTGTGGCCCCGGCCACCGCCTGCACCGGAACGGACCAGGTGAGCGTGGCGTACACGGCGACGTACGCCTTCTACAAGCCGGCGAAGTGACGCGGGTGAGTCTCTGAGCGGCGCGGCGGTGGCTCCCGTCGGAGCGGGGCCGCCGCCGCGCCGCCGCCTGCTCAGGTGCTCCCGCCACTCACAGGAACTCGCTCCGGTAGGTCGAGGCCAGCTCGGCCGCGCGGCGGCGGCGCTCCGCGAGCTCGTCCTGCGACAGCTGCGGCGGCGGCGCGTCCTTGCCCGCGACGACATCGCCGATGCGCGTGAAGTACTCGTCCTGGCCCGCGGGGGTGCACATGCACAGCATGCGGGCCGGCGCACCAGAGACGTTGCGGAAGTTGTGCGGGGCGTTGGCCGGGATGTTGACCGTGGACCCGGCCCGTACGGTGTGCTGCTCGCCGCGGAAGGTGAACTCGATCTCGCCCTCCAGGATCGTGAACATCTCCTCGAAGTCGTGCCGGTGCGGCGGCGGGCCGCCGCCGTCGGGGACACGCATGTCGATCAGGCAGTACCGGCCGTCGGTCTGCTCGCCGGTGACCAGCATGGCGTACGTGTTGCCCACCAGGGAGATGTACGTCGTGCCGGGATCGTCGGGGTCCGCCACGGTCAGCGAGCGGGACGGGTCGTCGTCAGGGATCATCGGGTGTCGTCTCCTTCGAAGGTCAGAGGTCAGAGGTCAGGGGTCAGGTCAGGCGCCGGGCGCGGCGATGACGACCTTGCCGTGCAGCTCGCCCGCGGCGGCCCGGGTGTGGATCGCCGGCAGTTCGGCCAGCGGCACCCGCTGCGCCACGTCGACACGCAGCTCGCCCGAGTCGACCAGCGCCACCAGCCGCGCCAGCTGTTCGGCGTCGCTGTCGACGAACAGGTCGATGCCGCGCACGCCGCGCTGTTCGTCGCTGGGCGCGGGCATCCACACCGTGGAGTTCACCAGCACTCCACCGGAACGGATCAGGGGGAGCAGCGCGGCCAGCCGCGCCGGGTCGATCGGCGCGAGGTTGAGTACGACGTCCACCGGCTCGGTCACCGCCGCGGTCACCTCGGTGACGGTGTGGTCCACGACCTCGTCGGCACCCGCCGTCGCGACCTGCTCCCTGCTGCGCGGACCGGCCGTGGCGATGACGTACGCGCCGGTGTTCTTGGCGAGTTGCACGGCGTAGCCGCCGACCGCGCCGCCCGCGCCGTTGATGAACACGCGCTGCCCCGGCGCCAGCTTCGCGTGGTCGAACAGGGCCTGCCAGGCGGTGAGCCCCACCAAGGGCAGCGCGGCGGCGTCGGGCAGCGGGATGCTCCGGGGCGCGGGCGTCAGTATCCCGGCAGGAGCCACCACGTACTCCGCGGCGGCACCGGCCCCCGTCATCGGCAGGAAGCCGACGACCTGCTCGCCGATCTCCAGGCCGGTCACGTCCTCGCCCAGCGCGTCGACCGTCCCGGAGACGTCGATGCCGGGAGTGTGCGGCAGCGTCACCGGGATGGGGCCCTGCATGAAGCCCCCGCGGATGTTGCCGTCGACACCGTTGAACGAGGTCGCGGCGACCCGGATCAGAACCTGGCCCGCGCCGGGTACGGGCTGCGCGACGTCCTCGTAACGCAGGACGCTCGGGTCGCCGAACTCGTGGAAACGCACTGCCTTCATGGGAATTCCTTTCGAAGCACTGTCGGGTCATGCCGTGCCTGGCCGCCCACGGCGGGCAGGAGCTGGAGCTTTTCGTGGCTGGGTGTGCCGGGGGTGGCGGAGAAGACGAGGAGTTCCTGGGCCTGGTCGGGGTCGATCAGGCGCTGGCAGTACAGCTCCAGTTCGCCCAGCTCGGGGTGGCGGTAGCGCTTGAGGTCGTGGTGGTGGGTGACGTCCACCTCGTGCAAGCGCCAGACCTCGGCGAACTCGGCGCTGGTGGCCAGGAGCGCCGCGACGATCTCGCCGGCCCGGCCCTGCGGGTCCGCGGTGTACACCGTCCGCAGGTCCACGGTGAAGACCCTGCCGCGCAGGTCGTGGTCCTCGACGGGGTAGAGCTCGCGTTGCGCGGGGTCGGTGAACCAGCGGTACACCAGGTAGCGGGACATTCCGGTGAAGCGGGTGTAGTCGCCCAGCAGAGCGATGGCCGGACGGGTCTGCAGCAGCGTCTCGTTGAAGCGGGACATCACCAACGCGGGTGTGTCCGCGAGCCGTTCGACGATGCGCATCATGGTGGGGTTGACGTGATCCTCGCGCAGGACCCGACGTGGCGCCGAGTGTCCGGCGAGGTCGAAGAGGTGGTCGCGCTCGCTGAGGCTGAGGTGCAGGCCCCGGGCGAGCCCGGCGAGCACCTGCTCGGACGGGATCGGGCCGCGCTGCTGCTCGATCCGGCTGTAGTAGTCGACCGACATTCCGGCCAGCGCGGCGACCTCTTCGCGCCGCAGCCCGCCGGTACGGCGCCGGGGCCCGCGGGGAAGCCCCACGTCCTCCGGTTGCAGCACCTCCCGGCGTGCCCGGAGGAAGTCGGCCAGCAACGCCCGGTCCATCTCGACCTCCCGTGTTCGACGGACCAAGCGTGGCGTGCACCGGAAACGAGAGGAAGGGCGTACTTATCCACGGACAAGTTGTCCGTGGCAGAGCAAGGGGGTGCAGGCAGCGGTGACTCGCTGGTCGTCAGTCACCGGCACGTGGCGAGTCCGCGACACAGCCAGGGAGCATCGGCTTCCTCTCTGATGCTTCCTAGCCCTTGATGTCGAGTGCTGTTCCGTACAGTCGGTCCACCTTCAAGCGGATGACCACTCGGCGCTCGGCAACCAACTGCTCCAAAAACGCGTCGACGTCCTCCGGCTGCGTGGCCTGCGGGATCATTCCGAGCAGTTCCCGGCCAACCGCATCGCCAGGAACCGTCGTGGTCCCCGAGACCTCGGCCTCGCCCTCGGCCACGGCGAACGACCACACGTCGCCGCCCTGCACATGCAGTGAGGCACGCGGATCGCGCCGCAAATGCCCGACCTTGATGCGGTCGGCCGTCGTGGAGAACCGCACGATGCGGGCCTCGGCATCCCAGCTGTACAGCATGGTGGTCAGGTGGGGATGGCCACTGCGCTTGACGGTGGCGAGCGTGCCGAACTGCTGCTTGCAAAGCAGGTGGGAGAGGGCTTCGTCGGACAGTGGTCGGGGCGCTGGTCCTTGAGTCATGACGTGATCAACGTCCTTGGCCCTCCAGCAATTTCGTGGGACTGTGAGTCCCATTCACACGTTCACCGCGTGCTCTAGTCCCGTACGGCGGACAGGAGTTGGAGTTTTTCGTAGCTGGGTGTGCCCGGCGTGGCGGAGAAGACCAGCAGTTCCTGGGCCTGGTCGGGGTCGACCAGGCGCTGGCAGTACAGCTCCAACTCACCCAGCTCGGGATGGCGGTAGCGCTTGAGGTCGTGGTGGTGGGTGACGTCCACCTCGTGCAACCGCCAGACCTCGGCGAACTCGGGGCTGACCTCCAGCAGAGCGGCGACGATCTCGCCGGCGGTTCCCTCGGGGTCCGCCGTGTACGCCGCTCGGATCTCCGCGGTGAAGACCCTGCCTCGTAGGTCGTGGTCCTCGGCGGGGTAGAGGTCACGTTGCGCGGGGTCGGTGAACCAGCGGTAGACCAGGTAGCGGGACATTCCGGTGTAGCGGGTGTAGTCGCCCAGCAGGGCCACCGCCGTTTGATTCTGCAACAGCGTCTCGTTGAGCCGGGACATCACCAACGCGGGTGTGTCCGCGAGCCGTTCGACGATGCGCATCATGGTGGGGCTGACGTGATCCTCGCGCAGCTGCCGTCGTGGCGCCGAGTGTCCGGCGAGGTCGAAGAGGTGGTCGCGCTCGCTGAGGCTGAGGTGCAGGCCTCGGGCGATCCCGGCGAGCACCTGCTCGGACGGGATCGGGCCGCGCTGCTGCTCGATCCGGCTGTAGTAGTCGACCGACATTCCGGCCAGCGCGGCGACCTCTTCGCGCCGCAGCCCGCCGGTACGGCGCCGGGGCCCGCGGGGAAGCCCCACGTCCTCCGGTTGCAGCACCTCCCGGCGTGCCCGGAGGAAGTCGGCCAGCAACGCCCGGTCCATCCTTCTCTCATCCTCCGCGAACGAGCCACACGCCGAGGGATGTCCGGTCGGCGAATCCACCGTATCCCTTCACCGGTCCAGATCCACCCGAACCGTCAACTGCCCGGCCCCTATGGCCCGTACCGCCGCGCTGTTCATCAGGGGCAGCGAGCGCAGCCGTACGGCGGTGTCGTCGTCCGGCATGAGATGGGCGGTCCCGGTGTGCCACCGCCCCCGGATGCGCACCCGCACCCGCGGATCGGCCTTGATGTTGCGGACGTACTGCGACCGCTCGCCGAACTCGGAGACCAGCCAGAAGGACCCGCCGACCCGCTTGCCGCCGACCGGGGTCCGGCGGGGCAGGCCCGAGGTGCGGCCGGTGGTCTCCAGGACGGTCTGGAGGGGCATTCGGCGCATGACGGGGTTGAGCAGGCGCTGAACGGCCCTGGCGGTGCGGTACTTGCGCTCGGCGTCGCGGGACATGGGTGGTGAGACTCCTGTCTCTTGTCTTCCGTAACCTGACCGGCGGCCTCGATGATCTCAGGGTGCGGGCCGGACGGACGAAGGGGTGTCGGCGATGCGCGCGGTGACCTGGAACCTGTGGTGGCGCTTCGGCCCGTGGGAGGCACGGCAGAAGGCGATTCTTGCGGTGCTGCGGGAGCTGCGGCCGGATGTGGTCGGCCTCCAGGAGGTGTGGTCGGCCGGCTCCGAGAACCTGGCGGAGTGGCTGGCCGGGGAACTGGGCCTGCACTGGGCGTGGGCCGCCTCGCCCGCCTCGGAGCGCTGGCAGCGGCGGATCGGCGACCCGGGGGTGGAGGTCGGCAACGCGGTACTGAGCCGCTGGCCGGTGGCCGACCAGGCGGTTCTCCGGCTCCCCGCCCCCGATGCCCTGGACGACGGCCGCCTCGCCTTCCACACCCGCCTGGCGGGACCGTCGTACGACATCCCCTTCTTCACCACCCACCTCACCTCCGCGCCCACCGCGTCGGCGATCCGCTGCCAACAGGTCACCGCGCTGGCTCAGTTCGTGGCGGCGCACCGGTCGGGCACTGACTTCCCGCCCGTCGTCACCGGCGACTTCAACGCGTGGCCCGACTCCGACGAGGTCCGCCTCTTCGGCGGCTACAAGACGGCCCCGGCCGCCCCGGACCAACTCTTCCTGGACGCCTGGGAGTACGCGGATCCGACGGCCCCCTCGGCGACCTGGGACCCGGCGAACCCGTACATCCACGGGGACCCGCCGGTCCGCATCGACTACATCCACGTGGGCCTGCCGGGGGCGAGGGGGCTGGGCCATGTTCTGGGCGTCCGGCGCGCGGGCGACGGGCCGGTGGACGGGGTCTGGCCGTCGGACCACGCGGCGGTGGTGGCGGACCTGGCGGACGGCTCAGAGTGACTTCACCAGGGCGGCGAAGGCGCCGTGGCTGACGGTGACGATGGTGTGGGCGGCGTCGGAGTCCGTGATGTGGACGTTGTCGGGGTCGGTGGATATGTGGACGCAGGCGTCGCCTTCCTGGCAGTAGGACGACTTCTGCCAACGGTCCGTGATCATGTCGGCTCCCTCACAGGTTCTGGGCGATGGAATGGATCAGATCCCGGGACTTCTCGGGACTGAGGGCGGTGGCTTCCACGATGTCGAGCAGGTTCCGGTACTTCGTCAGAAGCGCCTCGGCATCCAGGAGCACCGGCCCGTGGAACTGGTCGAGTTGCGCGGTGTCGAGCTGTGCTACGGGCCCGTACAGGTAGTTGATGGACTGCCCTGAGCCGGGAAAGGCGCCGACGTCGAACGGCAGCACCCGGATCGTGATGTGCTCCTGCTCGCTCATGTCGAGCAGATGCCGCAACTGGGCCCGGGCCACGTCCCGGCCGCCGACCCGCATGTGCAGGGCCGCCTCGTGCACGGTCGTGCGATACGGCGTCGGGTCCGCGCCGTAGAGGAGGCCCTGCCGCTTGATCCGGTGCGAGACGCGGTGCTCGATCTCGGGTGGCGCGGGCTCCGGGATGACGTGCCGGAAGATCTCGCGCGCATGGTCGGCGGTCTGGAGCAGTCCGGGCATGTGGGAGGTGTACGCGGTGCGTATGGCCGTGGCGTGGTGCTCCAACTCGGCGAGGTCGAGGAGTCCGGACGGCAGGACCTCGCGGTATGACTCCCACCAGCCGAAGGTCCTTTCGGTCGCCATGGCGACCAGCGCCTCCACGAAGGCCGGGTCCGGGCAGGAGTAGATGCCGGCCAGTGCCCGGATCCGTTCGGGACTCACCCCGAACCGGCCGGACTCCACGTTGCTGAGCTGTCCCTGGCTCGTACCGAGGGTGCGCGCGGCCTCGGTCGCCGTCATTCCCGACCGCTCCCGCATCTTGCGCAGCTCCACGGCGATCCGGAGGCGGCGGGCCGTCAGCGGGGGTCTGGCGGGCATGGGTGAACTCCTCCCGGACGCACGTTCCATGAGCCGTCACTCACACGAGGGAAATGCGCCGAAGTATCTCCAGAGGCAGCAAATGACATTTGCTGACCCCCTATCTTCTTGCTCAGGCGCCACCCCACCTGGAAGCGCACCGTGGGACGCCACGGCGGAGACACCAGGCATGTGTCCAACTCCCCTCAGTGACCGGAGACTTCCGATGGCCACCGTATCCCCGTCATGGAACTACACCCTGCATCTCCCGCACGATCCACGCGCACCGGGTATCGCGAGGGGCGCCCTCAGGCTGATCCTGGCAGCGCACGACCTCCCCGACCTGACCCCCACCGCGGAGCTGCTCGCGGCAGAGCTGCTGGCGAACGCGCACTGCCACACGAAGGGGCCCTACGCCTTCCGTCTCCTGTCACCGTCCCCGGGGCGGGTCCGGGTGGCCGTCTGGGACACCGACCCCCGAGTTCCACCCGGCTTCACGAC
Source organism: Streptomyces sp. NPDC102270 (assembly GCF_044766405.1). NCBI lineage: Bacteria > Bacillati > Actinomycetota > Actinomycetes > Kitasatosporales > Streptomycetaceae > Streptomyces > Streptomyces sp. NPDC102270. The sequence goes on from NZ_JBIWLX010000002.1 coordinate 238,710, forward strand.
CGACAAGCCTCCCGCCGCACCGGACGCCGAGAACGGCCGCGGCCTGCACCTCGTACGGGCCTGCGCGGACGCGACGGGCGTCTCGGTACTGCGGCAACTGGGCGCGTCGAAGGGCGGGAAGCTGTTGTGGGCGGAGTGCGGGTCCGGGCCTGCCGGCACCGGGTCCTGATCAGGAACCTGCGCTATCGGGGGATGGTGAGCAGGACGCGGCCGTGGCCACCGCCGGCGTCGACGTGGTCGTGGGCCTTGGCGATGTCGTCCAGCGGGTAACGGTCGCCGACGGCGACGGTGAGGGCGCCGACGGCAGCGGCGGAGGTGAGGTCGCGGGCGGCCTGACGCTTGGCCGCGGCGGGGAAGTCGTCGCTGCCGAGCAGTCGCAGGGTGACGTTGTTGAACAGCAGAGGCCAGAAGGGGATCTCGGTGCGGTCCGTGCGGGTGGCGTAGGCGGCGATGACGGCCCCCTGGGCCGCGACGGCGTTGTCGAGATCGGCGTTGTCGGACAGCGCGACCTCGATGATCCGGTCGACGCCCCGCGGCGTGTACGAGTGGATGGCTGCGGCGGGGTCGCCGGCGTCCAGGGCGACGGCGTGGGAGACCACGGCCGGGTCGACGCGGTCGAGGTCGGCGGTGCGGCGGACGGTGGCGAGCACGGTGGCGCCGGCCCAGTGGGCGAGCTGGGCGGCCAGGGAGCCGACGCCGCCGAGAACTCCGTGGACCAGGACCAGTTGCCCGTCGACCGGGCCGTCGGCGAAGACGGTGCGGTGGGCGGTGACGCCGGGGATGCCGAGGCTCGCGCCCAGTTCGTCGCTGAGGTGGTCGGGCAGGGGTGCGGCCTGGTGGTCGGGTACGACGGTGTACTGGGCGGCGGTGCCGAAGGGGCGGTAGGACTGGGCGCCGTACACCCAGACCCGTTGTCCGACGCGGTGGGCGTCGACTCCGGCGCCCACGGCGTCGATGACTCCGGCGCCGTCGCTGTGTGGGATCACCCGCGGGAAGGGCATGGACGATCCGAGCCAGCCGCGTCGCTTCTTGGTGTCGCCGGGGTTGACGCCCGAGACGGTGACACGGACGCGGACCTCGCCGGGGCCGGGGACGGGATCAGGGAGTTCACCGACGTGCAGGACATCGGCGGCGGGGCCCTGGTCGTCGTACCAGGAAGCAAGCATGGGAGTACCTCCGTGGACGGTCAGCTCGCGGGAGCGGCGGGCGCATGCGGATCGTTGTCGGTGCATCCGGTGTCGAATACGGGTGGTTCCTCCCCGAGGGCCTCGCGCAGCCAGGTCCGTTCGGCGCGGCTGGTGGCGCGGGCGGTGAGCAGCATGCCCCGCCGGTAGGGGTCGGCGATCTGCTCGGCACGCAGGGGCCGTTCGTTGTCGTAGAAGAAGCTCGCCGGTTCCTCCAGGAACTCCAGCCGTCTGCGCAGCACCGCGTGCTGTTCGGCCACGTCGGGCAGATGGGAGAGGAAGGCCAGGACGACGTAGAACCGGGTGAAGTCGGTGATCTCGTGGTCGGCGGGCTTGCGCAGGCGCTGCAGCATGTCGGCCCGTCCGGCCGCGGTCAGGCTGAGCACGTACCGGGCCGCCCCCGCGGCCGGGTCGGCGCGCCGCTCGATCAGGCCCGCCCGGGTCAGACGGTTGATCGCCGGATACAGGCTGCCGTCACTGACCGGACGCGTATAGCCGGTCAGCTGTGAGATGCGGCGGCGCAGCTCGTGTCCGGGCAGGGGTCCCTCGGCGAGGAAGCCGAGTATCGCGAGTTCCAGCATGGGTCCATTGTCGCACTCAACATCGAATCGATGTGCACATCGATTCGATGTTAAGCTCGCGGGTATCCGCCCAAACGTCTCTGGAGAGGCACAGCAAGATGCCGTCGCAGTCCACCGAGTCAGTGATGAACCGCTTCGTCGAGTTCATCAACACGGGCAACGAGGATCTCGCCCGCGAGGTCATTTCTCCGGACGCGGTGTTCCACGCGCCGAGCCACCCGGAACTGCTGCGGGGACCCCATGGGTACCTGGAAGTCCTCGGGATGATGCGCGGCGGCTTCTCGGATGTGGAGTGGACGCTGGAGGAGACGGTCACCGAAGGCGACACCGTGGCCGCGCGGTTCACCATGCGGGGAACCCACGACGGTGACTTCTTCGGGATCCCGGCGAGCGGCAACAAGATCTCGGTGCAGGCCATGAACTTCTACTACCTGGCCGACGGCCGGATCGTCGGCGAACGGGGCCAGCCCGATCTCCTCGGGGTGATGCGGCAGATCGGTGCGGTACCGGCGCCGTGAACCTTGCAGCGGACCTCCCCGCCTATTTCTGCCGACGACCGTGCTAGGAGCCGACGGGGATGATGCCGAGGGGTTCGGTGGTGGGCCGGTGGGATCCGCCGGCGGGTTCGACGGTGATGCCGACGGCCACCGTCCGGCCGAGCGGTCGGTCCAGAACGCGGGCGGAGCGATCTCCGGTTCCCGGCAGGAGGCCCGCTGGGCGGAGGTCGCCCGAGGGAGCCGCGTACCAGAGTTCGTAGACCTTGTCGCCGCTGAGAGCGGGCAGGTCCGCGGCTACGAAGGCGGCCCGGTCGGCGGCGCGGGAGACGATGACCGTGGCGGAGCCGCCGTCGGCCAGTTTCGTGGTGTGCAAGGTGGCGTCAGGTGCGGTCAGCACGCTGGTCAGGGCGTTGTTTCCGTGCTGCAGTGCGGTGGCCTGCTCGCGGGCGTCGTCGGCCTGGACGGCCTGCCAGGCGGCGATCCCGCCGAACGCGGCAGCGGCTGCGAGGCTCGCGGCCAGGGCCCAGGACGTGAGGCGCCTTCTACGTCGGCCGGGTGGCCGGCCGGTGAGCGCGTGTTCCTGCTGGGTCCGGCCGATGGCGTCCAGGACGCGGCCGAGGAGGGCGTCCGGTACGGCAGCGTCCTCGGCGGGGGTGGGCGCGAGGCGGGCTGCCGCTTCGGCGAGTTGGGCCACTTCGCGCCGGCAGGCAGGGCAGCCGTAGAGGTGCCGTTCGAAGGCGGCTGTCTCGTTCGGGGGGAGAGCGTGCAGGACGTAGGCGCCGACCGGCTGGTGCGGGACTTCCTCGGTGGTCATCACCGGGCCTCCAGACAGTCGCGCAGCAGGCGCAGCCCGGTGCGCATCCGGGACTTGACGGTGCCGGCCGGTGTGGACAGGGCGGCCGCCACTTCGACGTAGGTCAGCCCCTGGTAGTAGGCCAGCACAAGGGGGACCCGGTACATACGGGCGAGCCGGGCCATGCACTCCTGGGCGCGCCGGCGTTCGTCGTGGTCTTCCACGGCCTCGGCCACCTCGTCGTGCTCGCGGCCCGCGAGCACGGCATCCGCACGGCGCTCACGCTGTGTCGCCGCCTGTGCGTAACGGACCCGGTCCACCGCCCGGCGATGGGCGAGGGTGAGCACCCAGCCCTTGGCGCTCCCGCGTTCGGGCCGGTAGCGCCGGGCCGTGCGCCAGACCTCGACCATCACCTCCTGCGTGACCTCCTCCGCCTGTGCCGGGTCGTGCAAAATGCGGCAGGCCAGCCCCATGACCGGGTGCGCCAAGGCCTCGTACACGCCGGTGAACGCGTCTTTGTCACCGTTCGCGACCCGGACCAGCAGTGCCTCGGCGCTCTGGGCGTCGTCGGCAGGCGGCTCGGATGACTCCTCATGGGCTGTGCTGGGCATGGTTCTCACGTTCCGTCGACGTGCTCGTCCCCGATCGATCGTGCGCCCCACGGCCTGAGCCCGCAGCCCAGGGCCCCTCATCCGGCTCAGCAGGCTCACTCCACGAGGTCATGGGGGTGCTTCACCGCCGAGGTCGTAAGTGGCCTCCACCGCCTTGCCCCGGAGGGTCGGGGTGACGGTGAGCCGGGCTCCCATGCCGTACAGCAGCGCCAGGCCCCGCCCGCCGTCCCCGTTCGCCGCCGGATCCGACCGCATCCTCGGGAGCCGGGTGCTGGTGTCGGTGACGGTGATGCCGACCGTGGTGGCGTGCGCGGCGAGCGTGAGAGTGCAGGTGCCGCTGGTGTGACGCAGGGTGTTGGTCACCAGCTCCGAGACGATGAGCAGTACGTCGGGCGCCGAGCCGGGAGACACGCCGCGCGCGGCCAGCCACCGCGCAGTGATCCTCCGGGCGACCTCAGGAGCGTGACGGCTGCGGGCCAGCGCGACACGGTGACCGGTATCGGTGCTGTGGACGGGGGGCGTGGCGATGGGTGGCGTAGCGATGGTGGTCATGACCGGCCCCTTGAGCGATGGGCAGTGACGCGGCTTCGCCAGGGATTCGATGCCGCTCCGGCCGTGGATGACTCCTGGTGACGTCGCATGCCCCGCGTCCCGGATGAAGTTTTCTCCGGCCGTATGTCATACGCGGGCCTCCGTGCCTCGAACCCCTTGCGCCAATGCAATCGACTTCGAAGGATGAGGTGAGCCTTCATGGTTGTATCCATGCGAGTCCGCCGACTGGTGGCCGGTGCGACTGCTACCGGGCTGCTGGCCGGCGGCGCCGCCCTGGGCCTCTCCGGCACGGCCGTGGCCGCGCCGGCGCCCACGACCGCGCCCACGGCGCCGGTCGGGGATCACCACGACCGGTGCGAGTGGGTCAAGGGGCACTGGGAGAAGGAGTGGGTCAAGGGCCACTGGGAGAAGAAGGTCCAGTACACCAAGACCTGGCACCAGGGCCACTACGACAAGCACGGCTCGCGGCACGAGGGCTACTGGTCCTACGACCGCCACTACACGTGGGTCTACGTCCACGGACACTGGCACTACTTCTGGGTGAAGGGCCACTGGGACTGTCACCACAAGTGACCTCACAGCCCGCGTGCAGCCCGTCGGCCACAGCCGGCGGGCTGCGCGACCAATCCATGGGGCCTGCGGGAACGGATTACGTCTCGCCGCCGTACTGGCGGCGCCGGACGCCAGGACCCGGGCCGCCGGCCGGGCCGACGGTGCCACCGGTACGGTCGTCGTCTCTCACTGTCCTCGAGGCCGACTGGTACTGCCGTAGTACCCCCGGTTGCGCGGGGTTGGGCGCAGACGCTCAGTCCCCCCGCTGCTGCCCCGTGAACATGGTGATGAAGCCGTGCGGTGTGCTCTCGCCGAACATCAGGGCGTAGAGCTCCGTGCCCTCGGTGGCGGTTGCTGCGCTGCGGGGGAACATGGCCCGCTCGTACGCGGTGAGCGCGGTCTCGATGTCGTCCGGGTGGGCCGCGAGGGCCTGGGCGAGTTCTGCGCCGTCGAACATGGCGAGGTTGGCACCCTCGCCGTTCGGGGCGGCGACATGGGCGGCGTCGCCGATCAGCGTCACTCCCGGCACCCGCTCCCACCGGTGCTCGACGGGCAGGGCGACGAGGGGACGCAGGACCGGTGCGGTGTCGGTGTCGGTGATCAGCGCGGTCAGTTCCGGGGCCCAGCCGTCGAACTCCGCCGCGATCCGCGCGGTGGCCGCGGCGGAGTCGGTGAAGTCGATGTCCGCGAACCAGTCCTGCGGGCGGACGAACATCACGTAGGTGTGCAGGTTGCCTCCCTTCTCCCGGTGCGTCACGAAGCCCTTGCCCGGTGCGAGCACGAACAGCGCCCCGCCTCCGACCGTTTTCGCGCTGACCTGGTGCCGGGTGTCGGAGTCGTACAGGTACACCTCGACGCAGGACATGCCGGTGTACTCGGGCACCGCGTCCGACAGCAGCGGCCGCACCCGTGACCACGCGCCGTCCGCCCCGACCAGCAGACCGGTGACGACCGAGGTCCCGTCGGCGAACGTCACCTCGTGGCTGCCGTCCCCGAGCGCACGCGTGCCGCCGACCTTGTGGCCCCAGCGGACCGTGCCGGCCGGCAGCGAGTCGATCAGGAGCTGCCGCAGCTCGCCGCGCTGCACCTCGGGGCGGCCGCCGGTGCCGTCGTCGGCCTTCTCGAACAGGACCGTCCCCTCCCGGTCGAGCAACCGCGTCGCCTCACGCCCCTCCAGGATCAGATCGTGGAACTCGTCCATCAGGCCCGCCGCCTCCAGCGCGAGTTGTCCGTTGTAGTCGTGGATGTCGAGCATCCCGCCCTGCGCACGCGCCGTCGGCGAGGACTCCGCCTCGTAGACGGTGGACGGAATGCCGTTGACGTGCAGGACGCGGGCGAGCGTGAGGCCGCCGAGTCCGGCGCCGATGATCGTGACAGGGTTTTTCGTCATGGTGGCTCCTCAGGGAAGGGGCCTCCCGGTGGGTTCCGGTCGGCCGTCTCCCCACACACTCCGGGCCACCGTCGACAGACCCCCGACATCGCACCGACAGTCCCGACAGACCACCGACAACCGCGCCACCGAACCCGATGCCGACCAGTCGGTATGGACATCCCGGCCCCGGCCCGGTACAGATGCAGTCATGCGTATCTCCGTGACGATCTTCCTCACCGACGAGACCATCACCCCGACCCGGCTCGCCCGTGAGCTGGAGGCGCGGGGCTTCGCCGGGCTGTATCTGCCCGAGCACACCCACATCCCCGTCGAGCGGACCACCCCGTACCCGGCGGGCGGCGACCTGCCGCGCGAGTACGGCCGCACCCTCGACCCCTTCGTCGCGCTCGGTCAGGCCGCCGCCGTCACCGAACGGCTCGGTCTCGGCACCGGCATCACGCTCGTCGCCCAGCACGACCCGATCGACCTCGCCAAGCAGATCGCCACCCTCGACCACCTCTCCGGCGGGCGGTTCACGCTCGGACTCGGGTTCGGCTGGAACGTCGAGGAAGCCGCCGACCACGGCGTCGAGTGGCGCACCCGGCGCGAGCTCGTCCGGGACCGGATGGCGCTCATGCAGGCGCTCTGGGCGGACGAACCGACCGCCTACGAAGGGCAGTTCGGGAGCGTCCGGGCCAGCCACGCCTTCCCCAAGCCCGTCCGGAAGCGGACCCTGGTGGGCGGCGCCGCCGGACCCAAGCTGTTCTCCCACATCTGCGAGTACGCCGACGGCTGGCTCCCCATCGGCGGCCGCGGCCTCGCCGAGTCCCTGCCCGTGCTGCGCACCGCCTGGGCCGACGCGGGCCGCGACCCGGCCGCCCTCCAGGTCGTCCCGTACGCCGTCGTCCCCACCCCCGGCAAGCTCGCCCACTACGCCGAGCTCGGCATCGAGGAGGTCGTGCTCCAGCTGCCTCCGGCGGGGGAGGGAGACGTGCTCAAGGTGCTTGATGAGTATGCCCGTTATGTCCAGGGTGAGGGCGAAGGTGTGTGACGTCACCCACCTCCGTGCAGCACCGCTGCCCTGATCACACCGCTCGTATGCTCGAAGGATGACGACTTCCGCGGCCTCCGGAACCGGACCCACCGACCGCCCCGGCGGTACCGGCCCCACCGAGAACTCCATGCGTCGCGCTCTCAAACGTGCCCGGGACGGCGTCGCCCTCGACGTCTCCGAGGCCGCGGTGCTGCTCCAGGCCCGCGGCCCGGCCCTGGACGACCTCACCGCGTCCGCCGCCCGCGTCAGGGACGCCGGCCTCGCGCAGGCGGGCCGCCCCGGTGTCATCACGTACTCGAAGAGCGTCTTCATCCCCCTCACCCGGCTGTGCCGGGACAAGTGCCACTACTGCACCTTCGTGACCGTGCCCGGCAAGCTCCGCCGGGCCGGCCACGGCATGTTCATGTCCCCCGACGAGGTCCTGGACGTGGCCCGCAAGGGCGCCGCGCTGGGCTGCAAGGAAGCCCTCATCACCCTCGGCGACAAGCCCGAGGACCGCTGGCCGGAGGCCAGGGAGTGGCTGGACGCGCACGGCTACGACGACACCATCGCCTACGTCCGGGCCATCTCCATCCGCATCCTGGAGGAGACTGGCCTGCTGCCCCACCTCAACCCGGGCGTGCTGTCCTGGACCGACTTCCAGCGGCTGAAGCCCGTCGCGCCGAGCATGGGCATGATGCTGGAGACGACCGCCGAGCGGCTGTGGTCCGAGCCCGGCGGACCGCACTACGGCTCCCCGGACAAGGAACCCGCCGTACGGCTGCGGGTCCTGGAGGACGCCGGGCGTTCCTCGGTGCCTTTCACGAGCGGCATCCTCCTCGGGATCGGGGAGACGTACGAGGAGCGCGCCGAGTCCCTCTTCGCGCTCCGGCGCACGGCACGGGCGTACCACAGCGTCCAGGAGCTGATCATCCAGAACTTCCGCGCCAAGCCGGACACCGCGATGCGGGGCATGCCGGACGCGGAGCTGGACGAACTGGTCGCCGCGGTGGCCGTCGCCCGCCTCATCATGGGCCCGGCCGCCAACATCCAGGCCCCGCCGAATCTCGTCGACAGCGAGTACGAGCGCCTGATCGGGGCGGGGATCGACGACTGGGGCGGGGTCAGCCCGCTCACCATCGACCATGTGAACCCCGAGCGCCCGTGGCCGCAGATCGAGGAGCTCACGGAACGCTCGCGCGCCGCCGGCTTCGAGCTGCGGGAACGTCTCTGCGTGTACCCCGAGTTCGTGCAGCGCGGCGAGCCCTGGCTGGATCCGCGGCTGCGGCCGCACGTGGATGCGCTGGCCGACCCGGAGACGGGCCTCGCCCGCCCCGACGCCCTCCCGCAGGGGCTGCCGTGGCAGGAGCCGGAGGAGGTCTTCGTCCCGTCCGGCCGCACGGACCTGCACGCCACGATCGACACCGAGGGCCGTACGTCCGACCGCCGCGACGACTTCGACGAGGTCTACGGCGACTGGGGCGCCCTGCGCGAGGCGGCCGCCCCCGGCATGGTGCCGGAGCGCATCGACACGGACGTACGGGACGCGCTGCGGACAGCCGCCGACGACCCCACGAAGCTGACCGACGCGGAGGCCCTCGCGCTGCTGCACGCCGACGGGCCCGCCCTGGACGCGCTGACCGGGATCGCCGACGACGTGCGCAAGTCGGTGGTCGGCGACGACGTCACCTACATCGTCACGCGGAACATCAACTTCACCAACGTCTGCTACACGGGCTGCCGTTTCTGCGCCTTCGCCCAGCGGCGCACCGACGCCGACGCCTACACCCTCTCCCTGGACCAGGTCGCCGACCGCGCCCAACAGGCCTGGGAGGTGGGCGCGGTGGAGGTCTGCATGCAGGGTGGAATCCATCCGGACCTGCCCGGGACGGCGTACTTCGACATCGCGAAGGCGGTGAAGGAGCGGGTGCCCGGCATGCATGTGCACGCGTTCTCCCCGATGGAGGTCGTCAACGGCGCGACCCGCACCGGCATGTCCATCCGCGAGTGGCTCACGACGGCCAAGGAGGCCGGCCTCGACTCCATCCCCGGCACGGCCGCCGAGATCCTCGACGACGAGGTCCGCTGGGTGCTGACCAAGGGCAAGCTGCCGACGGCCACCTGGATCGAGGTGATCGAGACCGCGCACGAGGTCGGCCTCCGGTCCTCCTCCACGATGATGTACGGCCATGTGGACCAGCCGCGGCACTGGCTGGGCCACCTGCGCACGCTGGCCGGGATCCAGCAACGCACCGGCGGCTTCACGGAGTTCGTGACGCTCCCCTTCATCCACACCAACGCCCCGGTGTACCTGGCCGGCATCGCCCGCCCGGGCCCGTCCATGCGGGACAACCGGGCGGTCACGGCGATGGCCCGCCTGCTGCTGCACCCCTGGGTGCCGAACATCCAGACCAGCTGGGTCAAGCTCGGCACCGAGGGCGCGGCCGAGATGCTCCGCTCGGGGGCGAACGACCTGGGCGGCACGCTGATGGAGGAGACGATCTCGCGGATGGCGGGCTCGTCGTACGGCTCGTACAAGTCGGTGAAGGACCTGATCGCGGTGGCGGAGGCGGCGGGCCGTCCCGCACGGCCGCGCACCACGCTGTACGGGGAGGTGTCGGAGGAACGGCAGAAGGCGGCGCAGGTCTCCGACGGACATCTGCCGGAGCTGCTGCCGGTGCTGGACTGAGTGAGGCGGAAGGTGTCTCGGCGGGGGCCGGTACGATGATCCGACCCCCGTTCGACGGGGATCCTTAGCCGAGGAGATGCGTGCCGTGCCAGCCCCGAAGGTCTGGGTGACGGGTCTGACCGTGGGGGCGATCGCCGCCGTCGTCGCCCTGGCCGTACAGGCCGACAAGGGAACGAAGCCGAGCCTGGCCGCCACCGCCCGGCCGAGCGTGTCGGCGTCCCCGAGCGCGTCCGCGCGGCCCGAGCCGTCGGCGACCGCGGTCCCGGACGCCTCCGGGACCGGCCGCCGGATCGTCTACTCGCTCGCCGACAAGCGGGTCTGGCTCATCGACGCGAGCGAGTCGGCCCGGCGGACCTTCGCCGTCTGGCCGGGGACGGTGAACCCGGCCCCCGGCACCTACTCGGTGTCGCTGCGCCGGGGAGATCCGACCACCGGATCCGACGGCGTGAAGATCGAGCACATCGTGTACTTCACCGCCGTGGACGGCGTGAACGTCGCCTTCTCCAACGCGGTGGACGGCTCCTCGCCCCCGCCCGCGAACGGCACCCGGACCGGCGGCATCCGCATGAAGGCGGCGGACGGGTCGGCACTGTGGACGTTCGGCGAGACGGGAACGAAGGTAGTCGTCGTCAACTGACTCAACTGGAGTTGCGGTCCGGGAGATTGACCACCAGCAGCACGAGCCCGCTCAGCACGAACACCCGCAGCGCCGCGTCCAGCCCGTTCCAGGTGTCCGACTGCCACATGGAGAACCACTCCCCGCCGATCGCGATGAACCCGGCGCCGAACAGCAGCATGAGCATGAGCAGCCCGTAGGTGGAGAAGCGCCGGGCCCGCGGATCGTCCCCGCGCACCCACAGCCACGTGCCGTAGATCAGCACGAGCGCGGCCAGCGTCTCCCAGACGATGATCGCGACGTACGCCGTGTTCTGAAGTCCCTTGCTGGTGATCGCTCTCCACATCAGATCGTCGTCCTTGAACGTCGTGTCCATCGCGAGAACATGCTGCACGAACGCCTGATTGGTCCCGAAGTCGGTGATGTTCCCGAACGCCACGAGCGCTATGTACAGCGCGACGGTGGCGGTGAGGAGGGTGGCGGAGAGGTGGAGTGCGCTGCGTGTGGTGCGTGGGGGTGTCGATGCCATGGGGGCCATCTTCCCTGTGCGGGGCGGCGTGATCCAGATCGGTTGCGCCAGAATGGGAGCCGGACGGGCCGCGACGAGGGGACAGACGCATGGCGCAGGCGGAGCCGTCGGCGCAGGAGCTGATCCTGCGGCGCACCCGGGCCGGATTCGTGGGCCGCGAGACCGAACGGGCCGTGTTCCTGCGGAACTTCGACATCCCGGCCACCGACGCCCGGCACCGCTTCCGGTTCCATGTCCACGGCAGCGCGGGCATCGGAAAGACCTCCCTGGTCCAGGAGCTGGCGCAACTCGCCCGTGAACGCGGAGCACTCACGGCCTACATCGACGACAGCGTCGGCAGCGTGCCGGAGGCGATGGAGACCCTCTGTCGTGAATTCGCCGAGCAGGGGCGGCGGTTGAAGGAGCTGGAGCGGCGCCTCGCGACCTGGCGGGAGCGGCGGCGCGAGGCGGAGGCGGCCACACTCGCCGCGCTCGCACCCGAGTCCGCGCCGGAGCCGGCGTCGGCGTCGGCCGGGAGCAGGATGGCGGTGGACGTCGGCCTGGGCGCACTGGAGGCCGCCCTGCCGGGCGCCGGCCTGGTCACCCGGGCCCTTCCCGCCGACCGGCTCGCCCAGGGGGCCGACCGGCTGCGGGCCGGCCTCGGCGCCCGTTTCCGCAACCTCGACGACGTCGACCTGGTCCTCACCCCGGAGCGGGTCCTCACCCCGGTGTTGCTCGGCGAACTGAGGGCCGCCGCCTCCGCCGTACCGTGGATCGTCCTGTTCTTCGACACGTACGAGCGGACCGGCCCCTTCCTCGATCCATGGCTGTACGACGTCCTCACCAAGCCCCGCGAGCACGGCCGGCTGCCCGCCGCCGTCGTCGTGGTCACCGCGGGTCAGCGCCCCCTGGACACGGCCCGCTGGGGCGGCCTGGACTCGGTGGCGGAGGTGCCGCTCGCTCCCTTCACCGAGGCCGAGTCCCGCCGCCTGCTCGCCGCGCGGGGCGTCGTGGCCGAACCGGTCGTGGAGGAGGTGCTGCGCCTCACGGGCGGCCTCCCGGTCCTCGTGTCGACGCTCGCGGCCAGACGCCCCGAAGGCCTGGACGACGTGATCGACCCGAGCACGACCGCGGTGGAGCGGTTCCTCAAGCCGGAACCGGAGGCCCGCCGGAAGGTCGCCAGGGCCTGCGCGCTGCCGAGACGGCTGGACGCGGACGTCTTCCGGCTGCTCGTCGCCTCCCCCGAGGGCGAACTCGACGCCGAGTACGCCTGGTTGACCGGGCTGCCGTTCGTCGCACAGCGCGGGGACCGGCTCCAGTACCACGACGTCGTACGCGCGCAGATGCTCCGGCTGGAGCGGCGCCGGTCCCGCACCGAGTGGACGACCCGGCACCGGCGGCTCGCCGAGGCGTTCGCCGAGTGGCGTGAGGACACCGGATTCGGCCGCAGCGCCGAGGAGTTGTGGGCCGACGAGGAATGGTGCGAGCTGCGCCTGGAGGAGATGTACCACCTGCTGTGCGCCCGCCCGCCCGCGGCGCTCGCCGAGGCGCTGCGCGGATTCGTCGTGGCCTGCCGCGAGGACGAGGTCGTCGCCCGACGCTGGGCACGGATGCTGGAGGAGGCGGGCGACGCGGCGGACCACGCCGTACTTCGCGAGTGGGGACGGTCGTTGGCCGCGGCGCTCGCGGACGAGGAGGCCGGAGTGACCAGGGCGACGGACCTGCTCCTGGCCCGCCCCGGTCTCGACCCGGCCGGCCGGGCGGAGGCGCACGTGCTGCGCGGCAGGGACCTGCGCAACCGCCAGGAGTACGCGCAGGCCCTGGAGGAGTACGACCGTGCGGTCGAACTGGACCCGCTCCAACCGCTGGCCCACTACGGCCGAGGCCTCACCCACCAGCTCCTGGAGGACTACCCGGCGGCCCTGGCCGCCCTCGACCGGGCCGTCGAACTGGCCCCCGACACCGGGTGGATCCTCGCCGAGCGGGCCGAGACCTACCGTCTGGCGTCCCGGCTCGACGAGGCGGACGCCGACTTCAGCCGTGCCGTCGCCCTCGACCCCACCGACGACATCGCCCTGACCGGGCGGGCGGTGTGCCGGCACACCATGGGCCGGCTCGACGAGGCACTCGCCGACTTCAACCGTGCGCTGAGCATCGACCCCGAGTACCTGTGGGCGCTCGTGCGCAGGTCCCGGCTGCACCGCGCACGCGGCGACCTGGACAAGGCGTTCGCCGACCTCGACCGGGCGGCCGCGCTCGCGCCCGAGGTGGCCTGGGTCGCGTCGGAACGCGGCGACGCGTACCGGCTCGCCGGGCGGTACGAGGAGGCGGTGGCAGAACTGGGGCGCGCGGTGACCCTGGAGCCGGGCTACGCGTCGGCACTGGCGAGCCGCGCTCAGACTCTGTACGAACTCGGCCGGTACGAGGCCGCGTTGGCCGACTTCGACCGGGCCGTCGGGATGATCCCCGATTACGCCTGGGCGCTGGTGATGAGATCCCGGGTGCGGCGCCGACTGGACGACCAGGACGGCATGTTGGAGGACCTGCGGCGAGCGGCGGGAGCGGAGCCCGGCGCCCACTGGATCCAGGCCGAGCTGGGCTCGGCGTACCGGATCGCGGGCCGGCCCGACGAGGCGGTGGCCGTCTTCCACGCCCTCCTGGCACAGGACCCGGCCCACGAGACCGCCCTGGCCGGCCTGGGAGCGATTCACCACGCCCGCAAGTCCTACGAGGAGGCCCTGCACCACCTGGACCGCGCCCTGGCGGCCGACCCGGAGTACGCGTGGGCCTACGGCCTGCGAGGCCGGGTGTGCCTGGCGATCGGCCGCACGGAACAGGCTCTGTCCGACCTGGACCGCTGCGTGGAGCTGGACGCCGAGGTGACGTGGGAGCGGGGCGCGGCGATCGAACTGCTGATGTGGTGCGGGAGATGGGAGGAGGCGAGGGAGCGGCTGGCGTCGACCCACTCCACGGAGGTGGACGACGTAGGGGCGGAACTCCACCGTCACTACGGCGAGTGGGCGCAGGCCCGCGCTCTCGCCGAGCACCTGCGCACCACCAACCCCCTCGTCGGCACCTTCCAACTGGCCATGACGGTCCACGGCTCCGAAGGCCCGGCCGCCGCCGAACCCCTGTGGCGCGACCTCGCCCGCCTGGTCGAGCAGGATCCCGACATCACCCCGGTGATGCGGGCCCAGGCCCACTGCTTCCTGGGCTGCGCCCTGTCCGACGGCCCGGCGGCGGACCGGGGCCTGTCCGAACTCCTCGTCCTCGCCCCGGAATGGGACGACCTGGCCTCCCTGGCCGGCATCCTCACCGAACTGCTGACAGGCCCCGACGGGGACCGTCACCACGTCCACGCCTGCCTGACAGCGGTGACCGAGGCGAGGGACGCGATACGGGCTCGCTATGCGGGGTGATCGGTCCGTTCGAGGACCAACCGGGTCACACCCCGCATACCCCCACGCCCCCTGAACCTCCCACCTCCCGTCGATTACAGTGCAGGGCGTCGTACATACGGACGGTCGCCATGGGAGGTCTTGGTGGGTGCGACAACCGGGGCCGTCGTCTGGGGGCGTGCCGAGCAGCAGGACTTCCGGAGCCGGGTGCGCGGGACGCTCCTCGGGGTGGCCGTGGGTGACGCGCTGGGCGCGCCGGTCGACGGGCTCGGACTGGACGAGATCCGCGAGGCGTACGGCGCCGAGGGCCTCGTGGACCTCGGGTTCGGATACGGCCGGCGCGGCGCCGTCACCCATCTCACCCAGCTCAGCCTCTTCACCGTGGACGGGCTCATACGGGCCCAGGTCCGCCGGGACACCGGCGCCTGGCATCCGCCCACCGACCTGCACCGGGCGTATCTGCGCTGGGCCGCCACCCAGCGGGACTGGGGGCCCGACGAGCGGCGCAAGGAGGACGGCTGGCTGGCCCGGGAGGAGTGGCTGTACGCCCGCCGCGACCCGACCCGGTCCCTGCTGGTCGGGTTCGGCGACGACACCATGGGGACCCTGGAGTCGCCCAAGAACCCGAACGAACTCGGGCCCGAGGCCACAGCCCGTTCCGCGCCCTTCGGGCTCCTCGTCGGATGGGAGCCGCAGCTCGTCGTACAGCTGGCCGTCGAGTGCGCGGCGCAGACCCACGGGCACCCCGTCGCCTATCTGTCGGCCGGCGCGTACGCCCTGATCGTGCACGCGCTGGCCCTCGGCGACAGCCTGGACGGGGCGGTGCAGCGGGCCCTCGCACTGCTGGCCGCGCGGCCCGGGCACGAGCCCGTGTCGGACGCGCTCCAGCACGCGCTCGGGGCCGTACGGCAGGGGATGCCCACCCCGGCGCGGGTCGAGGAACTCGCCGCCGACGGTTCGGCGGACGGGCTGCTGTCCGCCGCCGTGTACTGCGCGCTGGTCGGGGAGGACGTACGGCACGGCCTGTGCCTCGCCGTGAACCACGACGGGCCCTCCGCCGCGGCCGGCGCGCTCACGGGCGGTCTGCTGGGTGCCCTGCACGGGGAGACGGCCCTCCCGCCGGCCTGGCTGGCCGAACTGGAGGGCCGCCCCACACTCCTGGAACTCGCCGACGACTTCGCCATGGAGATGACCCAGGGGCCCGCGCTGCACGGTCCCGCGGGAGCGTCTCCCGGGTGGCTGGCGCGCTACCCGCGGGGGTGAGACCCGCTGCTCTTACAGCGGCGCGGACCAGAGCCCGCGTCCGTGGGTCGCCACCAGCAAGCGTCCCCCGTCGGGCGAGACGTCCAGGGAGACGATCCCGGCGTGCGGCAGTGCGCCGCCGAGCCGGTGCCAGGTGCACGAGCCGGTCGCGGTGGGTGCGGCGGCGAAGACGCCGACGTCCGTGCCGACGACCACGTGCCCGTGCCACAGGGCGAGCGCCCCGGTCGGCGCGTCCGGCAGGTCGCCGGTGCGGTCGGTCCAGGTGGTGCCGCCGTCGGTGCTCTCGAAGACGTGACCCTCGCCCGCGCCGGAGACGTAGGAGCGGGTGAAGCCGCCGTACGTGGCCCAGACATGGCGGGCGTCGTGCGGGTCGACGGTGAGCGAGGTGACGTACCGGTTCGGCAGCGGCGCGGTGAGCCGGTGCCAGGTGCCGCCCGCATTCGTGTCGATACCGCTGGCGTACTGCTCGCCGCTCCAGTCCTCCCAGCCCGCGTACGTCACGGAGCCGTTCACGCCGAGGGCGGTGATCGAGTGGTCCTCGCCGGTGTCGTGGACGGCGGTCCAGTCGCAGGAGTCGGCGGTGCAGCGGGTGTCCCAGCCCTTGCCGGCGTTGTCCCACACGTAACGGCCGCCCGCGACCCAGTGGTTCACGTCGGCGAGGTCGGAGGTGTAGGGGGCGATGAACTCGGGGCCCGGGTCGCAGCCCTCGAGGTCGGCGTTCCAGTCGCAGGCGGGGGAGATGCCGGTGAAGGAGGGCGTGGTGCCGTCGGAGCGGCCGCCGTTGGTGGTCAGCACCATGTCCAGGTCCACGTACTCGTTGACGGCGCGGTCGGCGTCGTGCGGATCGACGACGACGAAACCGCCGTCACCGCCCGAGGGCTGGTACAGCTCATGGGCGCCGGGCAGGCTCAGCACGTTGCCGTTGTCCTGGGTGCCGCCCCAGGTGGACAGGGCGCCGGTCTTCGGGTCGGTCCCGTAGGCGGCGTCGTAGTACTGGAGGGTGCGCAGGTCCTGGTTGAGGTTGCTCCAGCCCTTCGAGGGCAGCTCGGGGTCCGGACGCAGGGTCGCCGAACGCTCGTACACACCGCCATCGTTGCCGAAGTAGACGCGGTGGCCCGGGCCGAAGGCGATGGCGTGCTGGTCGGCATGGGTGGTCATCGGGCAGCCGCCCGCTATCAGTCCGTCGGTGTAGCACTTCAGGCCGTAGTTCCAGTACGGGCCGATGGTCGCCCACGTCTTCCCGGCGTCCCAGCTCTCGAACACCTCGGAGAAGCCGGCGTAGACGTGGTCGGGGTCGGCGGGGTCCACGGCGACGTACTGGTTGTACCAGGCGGCGCCGGCCGCGTCGCTGTTCTGCGCGCCCGAGGCCTTGAGGACGTCCTCGTCGGCGACCGTCGTCCAGGGGCCGGCCGCGTCACCGGTGGCCGAGCGGAAGACGTCGCCGTCGCTGCTGCCGTTCGTGGCGTCGCCGACGACGGCGAACAGTTCACGGCCGTCGGCCGAGTACGACAGGGTCGACCGGCCGGGAACGACGCCCGCCAGATCACCGGTCGGGGTGACCTTGTGCCAGGTGCCGGGCTTTCCGTAATCGTCGGACTCGTAGACGCCGTTGGCGTCCCCGGGGCCGGTGAACTGGCGCGCGATCACGGCGGTCACCTGCCGTCCGCCGGTCCCCGGGCGTACGGCGACGTCGGTGGCGGCCGAGGACCAGCTGGTGTCCGGGGCGCCGGGGGCGAGGGCCACCGTCCAGTCGGCGCGGATGTCGTCGGCGGCCCGGCGCAGGACGCCCTCGTTGGTGGCCGCGTAGACGTGTCCCCGGCCGTCGAAGGTGATCCGGGGCACGATGCTGCCGTCGATGCGCCTGCCCACCTGCTTCCAGGTCCGGCCCCGGTCGGTGGAGCGGTAGATGCCGAGGCCGGTGTAGGAGTCGCCGGAGTTGCTGGGCTCGCCGGTGCCGATCCACAGGGAGTGGTCGGCCGGGTTCACGGCCAGGGCGCCCATGGCGAGGGTCTGCTGCTGGTCGGACAGCGGCTTCCAGTGCCGCCCGTCGTCGTCCGAACGCCACAGGCCACCGTCGGCGGCACCCTCGTACACGGTGTGCCCGTCCACGGCGAGCGAGGCGACCCGGCCGCTGACGAGGCCGAACCCGGAGCCGAAGTTCGACGAGACCGGGTCGGCGTACTCCTTGTCCTCCTGCTGGAGCGGGACGTTCGTGACCTCCGACCACCGGGTCGGCACGGTCGGCAGTTTCCCTGCCTGCGCGTAGGCGTGGGTCAGCGCACCGGGCCCGATCGAGTCGCCGGGAGCCGTCTTCATACGGGCCTGCTGGGCGAACCCGGCGGTCGGGTCGTCGCGGTCGGTGCCGTCGCCGTCGCCGTCGTCGGCCTGGGCGGTCAGGGCGGTGACGGCGGTGGTCGTCGTGGGGTCGACCGGGCCCGATCTGAGGTGGTCGTGGGGGGCGGGCGAGGCGGCATCGGCGCGGCCCGCGACCAGGAGCAGGGCGCAGGCGGCAACGACGGCCGCCCGTACGCCCGTTGGGGGGAGGCTCAGGTTCATGCCAGTGATCACACAGGAGCTGCTTGAACTCTGGAGTACACAGGCGGCAATGATCCGGCAAAGCAATCCCCTCAACCGTCCCAGAAGGCGGGGAGGTTGAGGGGATCGAGTGTTGGAGGAGAGGGGGTGCGTCAGGAGGCCGAGGTCAGTCCTTCACCGGTGTACGGTCCGCCGGGCCCACCGGAGCCGGGATCGCCACACCCGCCGCCCCGTCGTCGTCCGTGTTGATCTTCTCGATGATCGCGAGGCGCTCCGGGGTGTCCTCGGGCTTGATGAACCCGATGGCGATGTAGAGGACCAGGGAGACGGCCAGCGGGATCGAGACCTGGTACTGGAGCGGGACACCGCCGTCGACGTTCCAGTTGATCGGGTAGTTGACCAGCCAGAAGGTGAGCAGGCCCATCGACCAGCTGGTGAGCGCGGCCGTCGGGCCGGAGCGGCGGAACGGGCGGAGCAGGCCGAGCATCATCGGGATGGCCATCGGGCCCATGAGGCCGGCCACCCACTTGATCACGACGGTGATGATGTCCTTGAACGCGGGGGAGTTGACCTGGGTGGCCGCCGCCATCGACAGGCCGAGGAAGACGACCGTCGTGATACGCGCGACCCGCAGCCCCTGACCCTGATTCCAGCTGCGCGCCCTGCGCCAGACCACCGGTGCGCAGTCCCGGGTGAAGACGGACGCGATCGCGTTGGCGTCGGAGGAGCACATGGCCATCGTGTGCGAGAAGAAGCCGACGATCACCAGGCCCAACAGGCCGTGCGGAAGCAGTTGTTCGGTCATCAGGCCGTAGGAGTCGGAGCCGTCCGGCTTGTTCGACCGGACCAGCAGCGGTGACATCCACATGGGGAAGAACAGGACGACCGGCCACACCAGCCACAGGATCGCCGACAGCCGTGCCGACCGCTCGGCCTGGTGTGCGTTGGCCGTGGCCATGTAGCGCTGGGCCTGGTTGAGCATGCCGCCGTTGTACTCGAAGAGCTTGATGAAGAGGAAGGCGAGCAGGAAGACCGTTCCGTACGGTCCCACCAGCGGCTTTCCGTGACCCTGGAGCGCCGGCTCGTCCCAGGCGCCGAAGAAGCCGATGCCCTTGTCGTTGAGCTTGAGGACGACGGCGACGAACATCGCGACGCCGGCGAGGAGTTGGATGACGAACTGGCCCAGCTCCGTGAGCGCGTCGGCCCACAGCCCGCCGATCGTGCAGTAGACGGCGGTGATGGCGCCGGTGATCAGGATGCCCTGGTTGAGCGAGAGCCCGGTGAACACCGACAACAGGGTCGCGATCGCGGCCCACTTCGCGCCCACGTCCACGATCTTCAGCAGCATGCCCGACCAGGCCAGCGCCTGCTGGGTCTTCAGGTCGTAACGGTTCTTCAGATACTCCAGCGGGGAAGCCACATGAAGTCGTGAACGCAGCCGGTTGATGCGCGGCGCGAACAGCTTGGAGCCGATCGCGATGCCGAGGGCGATGGGGAAGGACCAGGTGATGAAGGAGGTGACGCCGTAGGTGTAGGCGATGCCCGCGTACCCGGTGAACATCACCGCGCTGTAGCCCGACATGTGGTGCGAGATGCCCGACAGCCACCACGGCATCTTGCCGCCGGCGGTGAAGAAGTCGCTGACGTCGTCGACGCGTTTGTGCGACCAGACGCCGATGGCGACCATCACGCCGAAATAGCCGATGAGCACGGCCCAGTCGAGACCGTTCATATGCGCCCTCCCACGGATCAGCCCGGCGCTCATCGTGGGTGCCACCACGTGGACACGACAAGCTGGCGTCAGGTCAAAGGGAGGTAAAGATATTCGAGCTGATGGCCTGCGTTCATCTATCTGAACTCACCGCATCAGCTCCCCGGCGTTGACCAGCAACGACTGTCCGGTGATCGCCCGCGCCCGGTCCGAGGCCAGGAACACCGTCGCGTCCGCCACGTCCCCGTCGGTCGCCAGATCGGGCAGCGCCATCCGGTCGGTGAGCCGCTTCAGCACGTCGGCCTCCGGCACCTTCTCGGTGTGCGCCGTGAACTGCACGTACGCCTGCACCGGCGGCCCCCACATCCAGCCCGGCAGCACGGTGTTGACCCGGATCCGGTACGGCCCGAGCTCCCGCGCCAGCGAGTACATCGCGCTGGTCAGCGCCCCCTTCGAGGCGGCGTACGCGGCCTGCCGTACCTGCGAGGGGGCGGACACGGCGGACTGTGTCCCGACGAACACGACCGATCCGCCGCCCGCCGCCCTCAGTCCCGCCAGGCACGCCCGGGTCATCCGCAGCGACCCGAGCAGATTCACATCGATGACCGACTGCCAGGTCGCGAAGTCCGCGTCCTCGAGCCCGCCGAAGTAGCTGTCCCACGCGGCCACCTGCACCATCGCGTCCAGCCGCCCGAACCGCTCCAGCGCCAACTCCGCGAGTGCCGTGCACTGTTGCTCGTCGGTGATGTCCGTCGACCGGTACGCCGTGTGCGCCCCGTCCGGATCGATCTCCGCGGCGCTCTTCGCGAGGTTCGCCTCGGTCCGCGCACCCAGCACGGCGTTCCCGCCGTCCCGCACGACGGCCGCCGCGACCTGATGACCGAGCCCGGCACCGACTCCCGACACCACGACGGTCTTCCCGGAGAGAAGTGACATACCGGCGGCCTCCCTGCCCTGGCGCATTATCTGACGGGGCGTCAGAGTATGGGCGAGCGCTGGAGGAGGGAAGGTTCCATGTCAGAAGAGACCGTGTCAGAAGAGACCAACAGCGAGACGTACGCCGAACTGGCCGCCACAGGACCCTACGGAGTCCGACCCGGCCACGCGCTGATCACCATGGTCGAACCGCATCCCGGCCACGAGTACGCCTACAACCGCTGGTACGAGGACGACCACTACTACGCGGGCGCGATGGCCATGCCCTGGATGTTCGCGGGCCGCCGCTGGGTGGCCACCCGGGACCTCCAACTCCTGCGCGTCCCGGAGAAGTCGGCGGTGGCCCAGCCGGTGACGGCGGGCTGCTACCTCTCCACCTACTGGGTCACCGACGGCCGCTACGACGACCACATGAAGTGGACGGTGGCCATCAACAAACGCCTCAACCGCGACGCCCGCGTCTACCACGACCGCACCCACGTCTTCACCGCGTTCCAGGACCACGAGTCCACGGTCTACCGCGACGGGGCGGCGGGCCCGAGGGACTTCCACGCCCTGGACCACCCGTACGCCGGGCTGGTGCTGGAGGTCATCGACGCCGAATCCCCGGAGCGGCGACCGGAGTTGCTGGAGTGGCTGGTCTCGCGGCACCTGCCCAGGCGTCTGGCGGGCTCCCCGGCGGCCATGGTGACGATCTTCCGCCCGACCCCCCTCCCCGGCGACCGCATGACCTATGTCAAGCAGGTGGAGGGCGTCGACACGCGGCTCACGCTGCTGTGGTTCCTGGAGACGGACCCCAGGGAGCGCTGGGAGCAGTACTTCACGGACCTGGAGGAACCGCCGATGGGCAGGGTGGAGCTGCTGGCGCCGTTCGTCCCGACAGTTCCGGGCACGGACACCTACGTGGACCGGCTGCGCTGACCCGGGGCCGCACGACTACTTCCACTCATCGGGACAGGGCGTACCCCGCGGCACGGTGTAGGGCGCGGCCAGCCGGTACGTCCCCGCCTTCGGGGCGAGCAGCATCGTCCACTTGTCCCCGTCCGCGTCCTCCGGTGTCTCCATCAGGCAGCCGTTGACGTTGTCGAACGTCTTCGGCTCCCCGTCCCCCCGCTCCTTCGATGCGTCCGTCTCCTGCGGGGCCTGCAGCTTCTTGCCCTCGGCGTCGACGATCGACAGCCACGGCGAGTACGGGATCCGGATCAGAATCCGCCCGGCCTTCTTCACCCGCATGGTCATCTCGCCCTGCGCGGCCCGGTCGACGACCGTGTTCGGGGAGGCCAGCGGTGCCGGGTCGGTCACCTGGAACAGCTGCCAGTTCGCGTCGCCCCAGATCTGCTTCAGATACGGCATCCCGCGCTGAACCAGCTCCCGCTCCCGCTCGCCCCCGTCCCCGTCGGGCTCGTCCTTCGGCACGACCACGAAGTGCACGGCCCAGCGCTGGAGCCACTCGTGGTAGTTCGCGGAGTTCAGGGTGTCGTCGTAGAAGAGCGGGTTGCGCTCCATGTCGGCCTGCCGGTTCCAGCCCCGGGCCAGGTTGACGTACGGCGCGAGCGCGGACGCCTCGCGGTGGGAGGCGGCCGGTACGACCTCGACGCGGCCCTTCTCGGCGCCGACCTCCTGGAGCTCGTTGACGAGGGGGGCCAGCTCGCGTGCCCAGGACGCCGTGGGGGTCGTGTGGACGACGTCGTCGACCGACTTGAAGCCGATCCAGACGGTGAAGCCGGCGAAGGCGACGACGACGGCGTACCACTTGCGGGAGCGCGGCACCGTGAACGGCAGCGCGGCCGCCAGGGCCACCCCCGCGAACAGCATCGGCAGCCGCGAGATGTTGGAGCCGATCTGGGAGCTGACCAGCCAGACCAGCACGACCGACAGGCTGTAGACACCGGCGGTGATCCGGACCGTCGTCCACTCGCGCGGGACGAGGAAGTAGACCAGGAGACCGTACGCCAGCGGCAGCAGCACCGAGGCGATCTTCATCGGCTGGGTGCCGGCGAACGGGAAGAGCCAGGCGGAGAGGGCGACGACGGCCGTGGGCGCGATGCCCAGCGCCCAGGCGCCGGGACGCCGTTTCTGCAGGAAGAGGGCGACCGCCACCAGGCCCACGAACAGGCCGGCGACGGGGGAGGCCATGGTGGCGAGGGCGGCGAGCGGGGCCGCGCAGGAAGCCTTGGCCCAGCGTTTGAAGCGCCAGCGGTGCGGCCAGCAGAAGACGACGGCGACCGCGCCGAGCGCGAACATCGTGCCGAGACCGAAGGTCACCCGGCCCGAGGCCGCGTTGCACAGGAAGGCGAACACACCCGCCAGCGAGGCCCACAGCGGGTTCCGCACCGACCGGCTGCGGATGAGGATCAGCGTCAGCAGCCCGGCCGAGACGGTCCCGGCCAGCATCATCGTCGTACGGACGCCGAGCACCGACATCAGATACGGCGAGACGATGCTGTACGACACCGGGTGCATGCCGCCGTACCAGGCCAGGTTGTACGCGGAGTCCGGGTGCCGGCCGACGAACTCGGCCCAGGCGTCCTGTGCCGCGAGGTCGCCGCCACTGTTCGCGAACGTGAAGAACCAGACGATGTGGAGGACGCCGGAGAGCGCGGTCATGGAGAGGACGGGGTGACGCAGCAGCCGCTCGCGCAGGGCGAGGAGGGCGGTCCGGGTTCTGGTCCTCTTGGGGTCCTTGGGGTCCTCGGGAGGGCCGCCGTTCCCGGTCTCAGGTTCCGCGGGCACGCCTATTCGCGGGCCGGTTCCCGGGCCCGGGTCGGTGTCGTCGGCGCGTGTCGGCTCCGCAGTGGCCACCTGAAGGCACTCCCCGTGGTGTCCCGTCTTCGTTTCTCGGCCGCGCCCCAGCGTCGACCTGCCCCGCTTCGTGACGCTAGCACGCGGCCCGCCGTCCGGAACCCCGGGCGGGGTCCGGTCGACGGGCCGGGTGGGGCGTCTGTCCCGTTTCCGGATCAGCCGACGCGGGTCAGCTTGTCGGTGAGACCCGGTTCCGTCAGATCCTTCTGGAGGGTGACCGGGACCTTGACCGCGCCGCCCTCGCCGTCACCGACGGTGAGGGAGCCGACCTTGGTGCCGGCCTTCGCGGTGTGCGGTACGTCGTCGGCGGCGAAGGACAGCTTCACCTTGTAGCCGGCCCAGCCGATGGCGGTGACGTCCTTGGTGAGCACGACGGGGGTCTGGCCGCCGAGGCCGTCGTCCACGTACCCGACGACGTCGCCCTTCTTCAGGATCTTCGTCGAGGTCAGGGCGTCCCGGGCGGCGAGCATCGCCGTCTTGCTGACCGCGTTCACGGTGTCGATGATCGGCGCCGTGTGCTGGCCGAGGATCGCGCCGACCACGGTGACCGTCTGCCCGCCGACCTCCTTGGTGGCGGCGAAGAGGAGGTTGCCGCCGGCCGCGCTGGTGGTGCCGGTCTTGATGCCGATGGCGCCGTTGAAGGGGACCAGCTCGTTGTAGTTCCTCCACTTCTGGCCCGACGGGTCGAACCAGTACGGCAGCTTGGTGATCTCCATCAGCGCCGGGATCTTCACGAGCTCGTTGCCGAGCTTCACCTGGTCCTCGGCGGTGGAGACGGTGGTCTCCTTGAGGCCCGAGGCGTCGGTGTACTTCGTGTTCTTCATACCGAGTTCCTTGGCGGTGTCGTTCATCTTCTTGATGAACGCGGCCTCGGAACCGGCGTCCCAGCGGGCGAGCAGCCGGGCGATGTTGTTGGCGGAGGGGATCATGATCGCCGAGATCGCCTGCTTCTGGGTGAGGACGTCGCCCTGCTTGACGGTGTTGAGGGTGGACTCACCCTGCTTGTTGTAGCCGCCCTCCTTCTCGGCGAGCGCGTCGACGGTGATCTTCGCGCCCTCCTCGCCGGACTTGAGGGGGTGGTCCTTCAGGACGATGTAGGCGGTCATGGCCTTGGCCACGGAGCCGATCGCTACGGGGGTCTGCTTGCCGAAGTCGCCCATCGTGCCGATGCCGGTCACGTCCATCCAGCCCTGGCCCTGGGTGGGCCAGGGGAGGGGCGCCTTGCTGCCGTCGAAGGTGTAGGAGTCCTTGGCGGTGAGGCTGAGCGTGGGGTCCGGCAGCGGGCGCAGGGCCTGCGCGATCGCAAACGCGACGACCAGGAGGATGAGGATCGGGGTCCAGATCTTGACCCGGCGGCCGAGGGTGCGCAGGGGGCTGGGCGGGGGCGGCGGAGTGTTGGTGAGCTCCGCGAGCAGGTCGAGGGGAGGCTTCGGCGGCAGGGGCTGCTGCGTGGTCCGCTCCGGGCCGACCTGGGGGACGGCGGCGGTCGCGTCCACCTTCGGCCGCGCCTCGCGGGGCTCGTCGAGGCCCTTCAGTGCGACGAACTTGCTCGTCCGCTCCGCGGGGGTCTCCGGCTTGGGCTTGGGCTCGGTCTTCGGCGCGGCCTCCGGTGCCTTGCCGAGCTTCAGCATGGTGGTGGGCTGGTCCACGGGGGGCCGGGGTGCCTTGAAGACGGCGGTGGGCTGGTCGACGGGGGGCGCGTCGGCCACGTCTGCGTCACCGTCACCGGCCTCGTCGTCCGTCTGCGAGTCGGTGGGTGCCTTGTCGGTTACGTCGGCTTGGCCGGGCTTGTGGTCCGTGCGCGGGTCGGTGGGGGCCGGTCGCGCAGTTCCTCGCGCCCCTGAGGGGGTCGAGTCGCCGGTGTCCGGATCCTGATCCTCGTCGTCGGCAGGGGCTTCCTCGGCTACGGCCTTCTCGGCGGCGTCGCTCTCGGGTGCCGGCGTCGGCTCGCTGCCGGTCTTCGACCCGGTGTCGGGGCCGGGCTCGTCCTCCGCGGGTTCACCGTCCTGGCCCGCGGCCTTCTCCGCGGCCTCCGCCTTGCCGGAACCCTCCGTGGGACCGGCCCCGTCCCCCGTGGCCACCCACGCCGCCACCGCGTCCCGCAGCCGCGCGTCGCCCGAGGGGGCCGACTCGTCGCTCTCGCCGGTACCGGAGTCACCGGACCCGGTGTCGGGGCCGTCCGAGCCGCCGGCCGTACCGGATTCGTCCGAGCCCCCGGATGTACTGGCGTCGTCCGAGACCTCAGCCGTGCCCGAATCGTCCGTGCTGGTGTCACCCGAGTCCTCGGCGGCACCTGAGCCGCCGACCGCGCCCGTGGCGCCCGGAGCCTCCGCCGTGCCCGTATCGCCCGAGCCGCCGACTGCACCCGTGTCACCCGCGCCTCCGGCCGTGCCCGTGGCGCCCGGCGCCTTGGCCTTACCGGGGCCCTCCGAGCCCTCGGCCGCCCCGCCCGTGCCGCTCAAGCCGTCACCCGTCCCGGCGTCGTCCGGGCCCCCGGCCGTCCCGGAGTCGCCCGAGTCCCCGGTCGTATCCACATCGTCCCTGAGCTCCGCCGTGCCCGTGTCCTCCGCTGCGTCCGAACCGCCGTCACCCGTCCCGGCGTCGTCCGGGCCCCCGGCCGTCCCGGGGTCGCCCGAGTCCCCGGTCGTATCCACATCGTCCCGGGGCTCCGCCGTGCCCGTGTCCTCCGCCGCGTCCGAACCGCCGGCCTCGGCCCCGGTCTCGTTCTCGGCCCCGCCGGCTTCCTCCTCGGCGTCGGCCTCGCCCGCGGACTTCCCGGCCTCAGCCTCGTCCTCGAGCTCCTCGAGCTCCTCGGCCCCGTCCACGGCCGAACGCGTGTCCCCGGCCCCCGCGGACCCGGAACCACCCGTCCCGGCCTCTGCGGGGCCGCCGGCGCCGTCCTCGGGCGTCTTCGGGAGGTCGCGTACCGAGAAGACCCTCGTGGCCGTGTCGATGCCTGCGAGGGAGATGGACTCGCGTGCGACCGCGAGCCGGGGGTCGGGTGCGGAACTCCTCGCCCCGGGAACCGGGCTCCCGCTCCCCGACGTCGGTTCTGCCGACGACTCGCGCTGCTTCGACCTGTCGGGGGACTCGCCCGCCACCGATGCCTCCTCCATGTGCCGCAGGTGATCGGTATCCGTCACCCTGCGTCTGCCGAACCGTTGAATCGCCGCCCGGGCAGCCGCCACACCACGCTGTCCGAACCATGTACCAGTGTCCTGTGTGTGGCCCTGTCCCAGGCGGTAGACGAGAACGACATACCTACTGGTTCCACTACAAACAGGTCACGCACCCTCGACAGACCAATGTGAGAGGGGTCACCCTGTCTTTCATCCACGCGGGGAGGCATGGATGGGCAGGAGCCGCAGAACACTTCCGGAAGAGCTTCTGCTGCTGGCGTTGGACCCGACCACGGGTACCACCGCACAGCCGCAGTCGCTCGACCTCGGTCTGGCCGGAGCACAGCTAGTGGAGCTGGCGCTGGCCGGACGGATAGCCCCAGACGGGGATCGTATAGCCGTGGTAGCCCCACGGCCGACAGGAGATCCGACTTTGGACTGCGCGTTGGAGTTGCTGCGAAGGCGTGGCGCTCCCGTGCGGGCAGTGAACTGGATCGGCGGGCCGCGCCTTGGGCTCCGCCAGACCTACCTCTCGCATCTGGAGCGGTGCGGCATGGTGCATGCCGTGGCGGGTCAGATGTGCGGAGTGCTGCCGACGACTCGCTACCAGGCGACGGACAACGAGATCAGCCGGGAGATCAAGGCCCGACTGGACTCGGCGATCCGCACCGGCGTACCGCCGGACCCGCGGACCGCGGCGCTCGCCGCCCTGGCACACGCGGTCGGCCTCGGCAAGCACCTGTACCCGGGCAACGAGGGACGTTCCTCGCGCTCCCGGCTGCGGGACCTGATCAGGCACGACCCCATGGGCGGACTCGTCGCGCACGCCGTGATGGACGTCCAGAACGGCGTGGCCGCACAGCCACGTCGCAGCCCGGCACCGGCCGGCCGTCAGGCCGCCCCCGGAGCCAGGCCCGCGCCGGAACCCGCTCGTGGCGTTCCGATGCAACCGCGCCGAGGACCGATGGCGCGCGCCGTGGCTCACTGAGCCGCAGTCCCACGGCACGCACCGTCGGCAGCACGACCAGGCACGACCCGCACCACGCACCACTGAGCCGCCGCACCGTCAGTCCCCAGAGACCGGTTCGGGAGCCGCTGGTCCGCGCGGGGCGACGGAACCGTACGTCCGTACATCGGGCGTCGCCGGGTTCCGACGCCCCGCGCGGCCGCATGTCCGGCCGCATGTCCGGGCACTGCCGGACGAGCGGCCCCAACTGACCTGCATGCGGCGCATATACACCGTTTCCCAGCGGTAATAAGCACCTTGGTGGCAGTCTGCTCAACAGCAGATACGCAAAGTCAAGAACGAGGCAGCAGCCGGAGGTGCACGTCCCGTGGCGTCCAGTGTCAATCCCACCGTCAGGCGACGCCGGCTGGGCCAGGAGCTGCGCAGGCTCCGCGAGCTCAAGGGCATGACGGCCGAAGAGGTGGCGGAGCGGCTGCTCGTGTCGCAGTCGAAGATCAGCCGGCTGGAGAACGGCCGGCGCAGCATCAGCCAGCGCGACGTCCGCGACCTGTGCGGGGTCTACGAGGTCGAGGACCAGCGCATCGTCGAATCCCTGATGCAGATGGCCAAGGACTCGCGGCAGCAGGGCTGGTGGCACGCGTTCGGGGACATCCCGTACAGCGTCTACATCGGCCTGGAGACCGACGCCGAGTCGCTGCGCGTGTACGAACCCCAGATCATCACGGGCCTGTTGCAGACCCGGCCGTACGCCGAGGCCATCGTGCGCGGCGGCGCGCCGGAGGCCACCGAGACGGAGAACGACAAGCGGGTCGAGGTACGGCTGCGGCGGCAGAGCCGGGTCGCGGCCGAACGGGATCCGCTGCGGCTGTGGGTCGTTCTGGACGAGGCGTCCCTGCGCCGGGTCGTGGGCAGCCGGCAGGTGATGCGCGAGCAGCTGGAGTACCTCGTGGAGATGTCCCAGCAGCCCCACATCACCGTGCAGGTACTGCCGTTCGACGTCGGCGCCCATCCGGGGCTGAGCGGCCAGTACTCCATCTTGGAGTTCTCGGACGCGGCGGACTCCAGCGTCGTCTACATCGAGGGCGTCACCAGCGACCTGTACCTGGAGAAGGCGCACGACGTGCAGAAGTACACCGTGATGTACGAGCACTTGAGGGCGCAGGCGCTCAACGTCGACCAGTCGCGCCAGATGATCGAGGACATCGCCAAGGAGTACGCCCGGGAGTACGCCCGGTGAACCACGTCTGAGCCGCTTCCGGACAGGGCGGGCCGGATGGTACACCCCGGCCTTGCCCGTCTGGAAGAGTCCCTTGGAATATGCCACCAGAAGAGTGAACGGCTGCTCCGAAAGAGGAAGTCGGCGAGTAGCGTCGATCACGCCAACGATCAGTAAAGGTTGGCGTAATCCGAACACTGCGCATCTGGCTACGGAGCGAATATGGCAATTCGTCTGGGCAACCTGGACACATGGACGACCTCCACCTACACCAACGCCAACGGGGCATGCCTGATGGTGAGGTCGACCGAAGAGGAAGCACTCGAACTCGGCGACACCAAGATCCCCGAGGGTCCCAAGCTGGCCTTCCCCGCCGAGGCGTGGAGCGCCTTCGTGGCCTCGGTCAAGGTGTGAGGGGCGGACCGGTCTGATCCCCGCCCCCTTCACCCACAACTGCACACCACAACTGCTCACGACAACAGCACAAGCACCACCACAGAGCCCTCTCGACCAGATCGCCGTCCTTGCCGAGGGGGCTCGGCGTGTGCCCGTGCCTGCGGTGCTTTGGCCTACGCCAGCGCGCCCTCCACGGCGGTGACGAGCTCGTCCGACTCCGGCTCCGTCTGCGGAGAGAACCTCGCCACGACCGATCCGTCCCGGCCGATCAGGAACTTCTCGAAGTTCCAGCGGATGTCCCCGGTGTGCCCCTCCGCGTCGGCGAAGTCCACGAGCCGCTCGTACAGCGCGTGCCGCCCTTCCCCGTTCACCTCGACCTTCTCGGTCAGCGGGAAGGTCACGCCGTACGTCGCCGAGCAGAACTCCGCGATCTCCTCGGCGCTGCCGGGCTCCTGGCCCATGAACTGGTTGCAGGGCACGCCGAGGACGGTGAAGCCCCGCTCCGCGTACCGCTCCTGGAGCTTCTCCAGGCCGTTGTACTGCGGGGTGAGTCCGCACTTGGAGGCCACGTTCACGATGAGGACGGCCTTGCCGGCGTACTGGGCGAGGTCGGCGGAGCCGCCCGTGAGGGCCCCGATCTCGGTGTCGAGGGGAGAGGAACCATCTGTAGTCGTCATGAGCGGATGCTAACTCCGCTCAGCGAATTCCCGGCCCCGGCCCCCGTTCGCCGATAGCGGCCCCCGAAGCCTTCACCAGCACCTCCCCGGCCGCCGTCCGCACATACAGCACCGACCGTCCGGCCCGCCGCCGCTCCACCAACCCCGCGTCCCGCAGCACCCGCAGATGCCGTCCCACCGACCCCAGCCCCTGCCCGGTCACGGCGACCAGCTGGCTGGTGCTCAGCGGGGAGTCCAGGAGGACGAACACCCTGGCCCGCCCGGCCCCGAGCAGCGTGCCGAGACCCGCGGGCACGCTCCGGGCGCCCGGGTCGGCGAGGGCGCCCGCGCAGCCGTAGACCAGGGCGTACCGTCCCGGCTCCTCCCACGTGGCCCAGCCGCGCCCGGCCGTGACCGGGAGGAAGAGGAGTTCCGCCCCGCGGATGTCGCGGGGCGGGCGCTCGTGCCGGTTCACCTGGAGCCGGTTGTCGCCGAGCCAGCGGGTCTGGCCCGGCAGCAGGGAGTCGATGACGGCCGCCCAGCCACCCCGGCTCACCTGCGCGGTCCGGGCCACGACGTCCGCCTCCAGGATCCGCCGCCGACGGTGCCAGTACGGCCGTACCGTCGCCGTCCAGACGTGGGCGAGGAGCGCGGCCGCCCGCTCGGGGAGGTCGTCGCGCTCCAGGGCGGCGGGCAGCGGGCCGCGCAGGGAGACCCGGAGGTTCGCGCGGGCCTCGGCGGGGTCGGTGGCCCGGATCCGTGCCAGGGTCTCCTCCAGGGGCGTGCCGTCACGCGGCAGGGGCGCGAGGAAGTCGGCGATCCAGGACGTGCCCACCCCGGAGCGCACGAGCAGCGCGGTCACCGGATCGGCCGCGAGGCGCGCGCGGTAGCCGGGCAGATGGGCGCGGAGCCAGGCCTCCTCGCCCGGGTGGGCAGCGGTGCCCGTGTTCAGCAGTCGCAGGGCCGCGAAGGTCTCGGTGAACGGGCAGACCACGAACCGGCTGCGGACGAGGGTGTCCCCGTCGACCTGCCACCAGCCCATGAAGCCCCCCGTGGTTTCGCGACCGCGCGAAACACTAACCGTCAGCCGCCGCGCGCTCCGAGACTCCCCCGCATGCGCAGCTACCGCACCCTCTTCCGCACCCCGGAATACAGCCCCTTCCTCCTCTCCTTCGCCGCCCACGCCGCGGCCCAGACGATCGGCGGCCTGGCCCTCGGCACGCTGGTCTACCGGGCCACCGGCTCTCCGCTGCTGTCGGCGCTGAGCATGTTCGGACCGCAGCTCGCGCAGTTACTGGGGGCCGCGTTCCTGCTCTCGGGCGCGGACCGGCTGCCCCCGCGCGCGGTCCTGACCGTCATCTCCCTCGCCTTCGCGGCCGGTACGGCGGTGCTGGCGCTGCCCGGCCTGCCGGTGTGGGCCGTCTTCGTCGTGCTGCTCCTGCAGGGCCTGGTCGCGTCGCTGGGCGGGGGAGTGCGCGGCGGACTGATGAACGAGATCCTGCCCGCGAACGGCTATGTGCTGGGCCGTTCGGTCTTCAACATGCGGTGGGGCCTGGTGCAGATGACCGGCTTCGCGGCGGGCGGCGCCCTGCTGGCATTCCTGACCCCGCGCCTGTGCCTGCTCCTCGCGGCGGCGTTCTACCTGGCCTCGGCCCTCGTCAACCACTTGGGCCTCACGCCCCGCCCGCCGCGCTCGGCCGGCCGCCCGTCCTTCTCCGCGACCTGGCGCACCAACGCCCTCCTGTGGTCCTCCCGCCCCCGCCGCCTGGTCTACCTGGGCCTGTGGGTCCCCAACGGCCTGGTGGTCGGCGGCGATTCGCTCTACATCTCCTACGCCCCCGCGGCCGCCGGCACGATGTACGCGTGCGGGGCGCTGGGCATGTTCGCGGGCGATCTGGCGGTCGGCCGTCTGGTGCCGCCCGCGCTGCGGCCCCGCCTCGCGACCCCGCTGCGCCTGCTGCTGGCCGTGCCCTATCTGTTCTTCGTCCTACGGCCCTCCGTGCCGCTGTCGGCCGCGGCGGCCGCCGTCGCCTCCGTCGGCTTCGCCGCGAGCCTGGTCCTCCAGGAACGCCTGATGTCGCTCACCCCCGACGACCTCGCGGGCCAGGCGCTCGGCCTGCACACCACCGGCATGGTCGCCCTCCAGGGCATCGGCGCCCTCATGGCCGGCACCCTGGCCCAACTCACCTCCCCGGCCACGGCGATGACCCTCATGGCGGCCGCGTCGATCGCGGTGACCCTGACGCTCTTCGCGCTGGAGAGGCGTCATGGCCCGGGCGGCGTGAGCACGGATCTCAGGGAGTGCGGACGGGCACGTCGTTGAAGGCGAGGGGGACCTTCACGATGTCCTGGTCCCTGACGTTCTTCAGGTAGGTCTCGAGCGTCGGCGGGCGGTAGCCGGGGTCGCCCTCGCGGCGGCGCAGGACCGTGTCGGCCAGGTGCTCGTCGCCGACGAGGCGGCCCTGCTTGTCCCTCTCCTGTCCGATCGGGCGGTGCAGGGGCCGGAAGAGCCGGTAGAAGCCCTTCCGGGAGGGGACCCACGGCCCCATCGGGTTCGGCTGGACGGCGAAGTCGACGCACTCCTGCGGGTTCATGCTGTCCGGCCCCTTCGCGCTGAGGATCCCGGGCTCGAACTCCAGGCCGTACCGGACGGCCTGCTGGACCATCCACAGGAGGGTGATGTCGGACAGGCCCGAGTCCTTCTCGCCGCCCCCGGCGGAGAGATGCACCCCGGAGAACCACATCTGCAGCAGCTCCTGATGGTTGCCGGCGTCCTTCTCCTGCTGCCACAGGGTCGGCGGGAACGCCGAGCGCTCCTCGTCGACGGCCAGGGCCTGGAAGGCACCGTTCACCGACTTGCTGAGGGTGGTGTCGTGGAAGGCCCAGCGGTGGTTGAAGCGGTCGACGAGCGGCTGGAGGAACCGGGGCGCCGGAACCGGGATGCCCAGGGAGCCGACCGTGTCCCAGACGCCCACGAAACGGATCTCCGTCTCGTACGAGTACGCCCCGCGGAACAGTGTGGCGGCCACGCTGGTCGGTTTGTGGGCGCGGCTGCGGTACAGCGTCCACGCCTCGTCGATCCGGTCGGCCTGTTCCGGGCGCAGGATGCCGCAGTTGCGCACCATCCCGGCGAGGCTGCGCGCGGTGAACGCGCCCCGGCTGAAGCCGAACAGATACAGGGCGTCGCCGGGTTCGTAGGTGTGGATCAGGAAGCGGTAGGCGTCGAGCACGTTGCGTGACAGACCAACCCCGAAGGCCCCGCCCCGCAGCCGTTCCCGCCGGTTCGTGCCGACCCCGCTGTGGTAGTACACCCGCTGTTCCGTTCCGTCAGCGGAGCGTCGCCGTACGGCCAGGGCCACCTTGGCGACATTCGTCTTGCTCGGCTGGTCGGCGAGATTCCACGTCCCGTCGCAGCAGACCACCAGACGCTTGGCCATCCTGTGCCTCCTCCACCCGTAGCCCCTGCGGAGAGGACCGCACGACTGCTCGGCAGATACAGCCAGTACCGCAGGGACCGCGCCGACCCGCAACTCGGAGCCCGGTGACGGGTCGGCGGCGGACCGGCGGTCAGGCCACGACCGTGAACAGTCCCGTCTTCTCGCCCAGCCGCGCCAGCGAGACCTTGCCCGGGATGCCGTTGGCGTCGGCGCCGCTGTAGCCCAGGTGGCGCTGCCACTTGGCGTAGGCGGCGACGGTGGTGGTGCCGAAGGAGCCGTCTCCGGCGTGGGACTTGGAGAGATAGCCGAGTTCGACGAGGGCGGCCTCCGTGAGGTTGGTGCCGGCCATGTAGCTGACGTGGCCCTGCTTGGCTCCGGGGTCGGTCTTCGCGGCCTTGACCAGCCGGGACAGGTCGACGCGGGGCTTGCCCGCCGGCTTCGTCGGCTCCGTCTTTCCGGCTCCCGCGGCCAACTGCTTCTTCACGGCGGCCCGGAAGTCGTCCATGTCGAAGCTCGGGTCGATCTTGCCGGGCTGGCACTCCTTGTGCCCGGCGACGGACTTCTCGCTCCAGCCGTGTGCCCGGCAGATCGCCGCCGCCCACAGCACGGCCTG
Organism: Streptomyces sp. NPDC102270; assembly: GCF_044766405.1. Lineage (NCBI taxonomy): Bacteria > Bacillati > Actinomycetota > Actinomycetes > Kitasatosporales > Streptomycetaceae > Streptomyces > Streptomyces sp. NPDC102270. Next base: position 272,747 of record NZ_JBIWLX010000002.1, read on the forward strand.
CCGGTACTGCGCTGTCGGGTAGGGGTCGCCGCTCTTGCCGAGGTTCTCGATCTCCAGGCCGTACAGACAGTCGTTGCCGTCCGCCGTCGCCGCGTCGTCGTGGGGCAGCGGCTTCTCGTTGCGGAGCGCGTTGAGGACATCGATGTCGGCGTAACCCGCGTGGTTGGTACGGCCGTTGCCGATCATCCACAGTCCGGCGGTCTTGCCGAGCCAGGCGTGGCACAGCGGTCCCGGCAGGCCGGATCTGCCCTTGTAGCAGAGCTCCTTGTCGTTGTGACCGCCGGTGTGGTGGATCAGTACCCCGATGACGGGTCCGAAGGGCTTGCCGGACGCCGCGTCGCGGTTGTGGGTCTTCCAGCCGGCGTGCTCGTGCACGGTGAGGCCCTCGGCCTTCAGCGCGGCGAGCATCTTCGCGGCGGACAGGGGTGTGGCCATGGCTGCGGTTCCTTCCGGGCGACGCGCCGAGAACGCGTCAAGTAGAGGCCGAATCTCGTGAGTTGAGGCGCGGGAAGGGCATGCAGTGGTACGTGCTCGCCCCACTCGCCGCTCATAATTGCGGGCAACGGCCCGCCCCGAAGGGGAATCGCGGTATTCACAGCCGAAGGGGGTCCCCGGCGTCGTACACGCGCGGTGTTTCGGTGACCCGTGTTCGGCGCGGCGGCCCGAGGGGGAACGACCGCCGCGCCGAGGCCGGATCGCCGAGGCCGGATCGCTGTGGCCGGACGACCGGGTGGATCGCCGTGGCCTTGGATCAGCCCGGTGCCACCGCGCGGCCGGTCTGGGGCGAGATCATGCCGGAGCACAGCCCCTTGGCGGCCAGTGTCTGTGCGATGCGCGGGATCGCCGCGCGGGTGTTGGCGGGCCAGTCGTGCATGAGGATGACCTGCCCGTTGGTGAGCCGGCCGACCGCCGCGACGATCGCGTCGGTACTGGCGTTGTTCCAGTCCTGCGAGTCGACCTGCCAGATGACCTCGGTCAGCCCGTACTTGGCCTCCACGGCCTTCACCGTCGCGTTGGTCTCGCCGTACGGCGGCCGGAACAGCCTCGGTGTGCCACCACCGGCGTTCGCGATCGCCTGCTGGGTGCGGGAGATCTCCGAGTCGACCGTGGCCTGGCTCTGCTGGGTCAGATGCGGGTGCGTGTAACTGTGGTTGCCGACCCACATCCCGGCGCTGACCTGGGCCCTGACGAGCGCCGGGTTGGCGGCGGCGTTCTGGCCCGTGTTGAACATGGTGGCCCTGAGGCCGTACTGCCTCAGGGAGTTGAGCAGGGTGATGGTGCCGCTGCCCGGGCCGTCGTCGAAGGTGAGGCCGACGTATCCGGAGCAGGCGGCGGCCTGCGCGGGGGCGGCGGAGGCGGGGACGGCGAGGGTGCCGGCGGCGGCCAGAGCGGCGGCGGCCAGTAACGGCAGGTGCGCCCGGGCCCGCATCACGCCACCGTGATGTTGGAACTGCCGCTGCTCTGATAACCCTCGGTCGCGAGGATCATGTAGTACTTGAAGCTGCCCATCGGCATGCCGGCGCGGGCCCACGCGTCGAAGTGGTTGCCGGTGGTGATGGAGCCGCCGGTCCGCCTGGACTGCCGGACGCTCCAGTACTGGTTGAAGGTCCTGGTGCCCTCCACGGACGGGGCGTTGTACCGGGTGGTCTGGTAGATGTCGTACGTCCCGCCGTCGCTGGTGACGGTGCCCTTGTACGTTCCGGTGGGCCGGTAGGTGCCCCAGTTGTCGACGATGTAGTACTCGACGAGCGGATTCGACGTCCAGCCGTAGAGGGCCAGGTAGGCGTTGCCGGACGGGTTGAAGCTGCCGGAGTAGTTCACGGTCCTGCGGGAGCCGTTGCTCCAGCCCTTGCCGGCCACGAAGTTGCCGGTGTTGTGCCAGGAAGTGCTGTAGTTCCCGCCGGAGTTGAGGGTCATGGAGACGGTGCCCTGGGCGTCCGTCCAGAACGAGTAGTAGTAGCCGTTGTTGGTCCCGGTCTGGTTCGTGGTGATGACCGTGGCCGCCTCGGCGGTGCCGGGCAGGGCCAGGGTGGCCCCGGTGGCCAGCAGGAGGCCGCAGACGCTGCGGCGCGTGGGGTGTGCGGGTGTGTGAGTCATGCCCCACAGTTTTGGTCTGCCCCTGTCAAGCGTCAACAGTTTCGGCACATGTTTCGAATGATTCGGTAGCCGTGAGCTGGCGATACCTGATCATCTTTCGTGCGGAGCACCTCAAAGAACCGATGTATTTCTTCGAATGTTTCGAAGACCTTCCGGACGGCTGAGGCAAAAGAAAAAGGCAGGGAGGTCAGCACCTCCTTGCCATGTTCAACGTATAGCGTACTAGGGGGCTTGCGGCAAGGCCCCGGGGTGGGCGCACACTTACCGGCCGTACCCGAAACCGGAGCTGCTGACTTGAATTCCCTGCCCACGAGCGTGTTCGATCTCCCCGACCGCCTCGCCGCCAAGGCCGACCCCGCACTGATCGCCGCCGACGAGCGGCACTTCGCGGCCATCGCGGAGTGCCTGGAGCAGACGATCGCCGAACTGTCCGACACCCTCGCCACCACCCTCCGGGCGCCCGGCGGCATCGGCCAGGAAGCCATGGACCGGGACACCGAGATCCACCGCCTCAGCGCCCGGCTGCGCACCCTGCGCCGCTTCGGCCTGGACCTGTGCCTCGGGCACATGGTCGGCGCCGACGACCCCGAGCCCGTGTACGTCGGACGACTCGGCCTCACCGACAGCACGGGCCGCAGACTGCTCGTCGACTGGCGTTCCCCCGCCGCCGAGCCGTTCTTCGGGGCCACCCACGCCAACCCGATGGGCCTGGCCAGCCGCCGCAGGTACCGCTGGAAGAACGGCCGGATCGGCGACTACTGGGACGAGGTGTTCGCCCCGGACGGCTTCGCCGGGCACCACGCCTCACTCGACGACCAGTCCGCCTTCATCGCCAGCCTGGGCAGCGACCGCTCGGAACGGATGCGCGACGTCCTCGGCACCATCCAGGCCGACCAGGACGCCATCATCCGCGCGGGATCCCGCGGCGCGCTCGTCGTCGACGGCGGCCCCGGCACCGGCAAGACCGTCGTCGCCCTGCACCGCTCCGCCTACCTCCTGCACTCCGATCCGCGCCTGGGACACCGCCGCGGCGGTGTCCTGTTCGTCGGCCCGCACCGGCCCTACCTGGCCTACGTCTCCGACGTCCTGCCCAGCCTCGGCGAGGAGGGCGTGCAGACCTGCGTCCTCAGGGACCTCGTGGCCGAAGGAGCCACGGCAGGGGTCGAGACCGACCCGGAGGTGGCTCGCCTCAAGTCCTCGGCGGACCTGGTCAAGGCGATCGAGAAGGCCGTCCGGTTCTACGAGGAGCCGCCCACCGAGGGCATGACCGTCACCACCCACTGGTCCGACATCCGGCTGACCGCCACCGACTGGGCCGAGGCGTTCGACGCGGCGGAGGGCGCCCCGCACAACGACGCCCGCGACCAGGTCTGGAACGAACTCCTCACGATCCTCGTGGACAAGCACGAGGGCGACGCCCCGGAGGCCCTCCTCCGCAAGTCCCTGCGCCAGAACCGCGAACTGCTCACCGCGTTCAACCGGGCGTGGCCGCTCCTGGAGGCGGCCGACCTGGTCTCGGACCTGTGGACCGTCCCGGCCTATCTGCGGATGTGCGCCCCCTGGCTGGACCGCGACGAGGTACGGACCCTGCAGCGCGCGGACGGCCACGCCTGGACGGTGTCCGACCTGCCGCTCCTGGACGCGGCACGGCAGCGGCTCGGCGACCCGGAGATCTCCCGCCGCAGACGCCGTAACGAGACCACCCTCGCCGCCGAACGCGAACGCATGGCCACGGTCGTGGAGAGCCTGAGCGCGGTCGCCGACGACGAGTACGGGATGGGCCTGGTGACGATGCTCCGCGGCGAGGACTTCCACGACGCGCTGGTCGACGAGGCCGCCCTGCACATCGCCGACCCGGACCTGCTCGCCGGCCCGTTCGCACACGTCGTCGTGGACGAGGCACAGGAACTGACCGACGCCGAGTGGCAGATGCTGCTGCTGCGCTGCCCGTCCCGCAGCTTCACCATCGTCGGCGACCGCGCTCAGGCCAGACACGGCTTCACGGAGTCCTGGCAGGAAAGGCTGGAGCGGGTGGGCCTGGACCGCGTCGACATGGCCTCCTTGACCGTCAACTACCGCACCCCGGAAGAGATCATGAAGGAGGCCGAGCCGGTCATCCGCGCCGCCCTCCCGGACGCCAACGTCCCCACCTCGATCCGCAGCACCGGCATCCCGGTGACGTACGGCCCGGTGACGGACCTGACCGCGCTGCTGGACACGTGGCTCGCGGACCACCCCGAGGGCATCGCCTGCGTCATCGGCGCCCCGGACTTCGAGCCGGCCCCCCGGGTCCGCTCCCTGACCCCGGCCCTGTCGAAGGGCCTCGAGTTCGACCTGGTGATCCTCGTGGACCCGCAGAACTTCGGCGAGGGCGTCGAGGGGGCGGTGGACCGGTATGTGGCGATGACCAGGGCGACACAGCGGTTGGTGATCCTGACGAGTGCCGGCCCTGGGAGCTGACGGCCGACGACCGTCATGACAGCCACCGAGAGGTCCCGGCCACCGAGCGCGGTGAACGACCGGTCGGTCCGGGCGACCAGCCGGATGTGCTGCCGTATCTGCCGATCGGACAGGCGCGCCGAGCCGCCGTTGCGCTCGTTCATCGGCACGAAGTCGGCGATGTGCCGGCTCCGTTCCCCAGGGACATCGCCATGAGCCGACTCAGCGACAAGGGATGCGTGGCCCTCGGCGATGCGGCCGCGGCCGAGTCGGTGTCCCAGCGGTCCAGCAGGCATGGTCGGTCTCGGTGAGCTCCCCCGCAGGGCCGACGACGGTGGCGAGAGCTTCGAGCTCTGCCGTGCCATCCACCAGCACAACCGCACGAACCCGGAGTAGTGAATGCCGGGGGGCTGCTGCTTGGCGCAGCGCCAGGGAGCTGCTGGAAAGACCGCCTGGGGCCGACCAGAGGCTCGGCAGCGGCGCCGCGGACGACGCGCGGACAGCCACCGCACCCCGTCCAGTAAATGGTTGATCAAGGATCGCTGAGGTGGTCAGAGGCGGTGTTAGGCTCCGCCTGCTCTGCGGTTCTGTGCCGTAGCAAAGGGGGGACGGACGCGCGGGTGTGCCGGAAAGACGGGCAACCCGCGTACGCGCGGCCGGATCCAGCGCGTCGACCCCCGCGTGAGCGTAGGCACTCGACACCGACCGGCCGGCTCGGCCCAGCCCGAAATGAAGACACCTGTGCATCGAACCGTGCACCAACGCGGCTGGCTCGCGCTTCTGCTGGCCGGCGCGGTGGTGATGGCGCTACCGGCGGCAGCAGCCGCCGACGAGACGCCGATCGACCCGGCACTGCCGACACCCACGGTGCCGGCCGGAGCGAACTGCGGCAGCGACAGCGCCCCGGTCTGGACCGCCCAGTCCAGTCCGCCTCCCGCGGGCATGACCGTCTCCATCGGCGTACCACGGCCGACAGTGAACGGGGTGACGTATCAGGGAGTCGTCCACGCGTGGGACGTGGACGGTTCACAGACGGCGGACGGGTCCGTCTCCGGGCTGCCGGTGCTTTCCCAAACCGTGTACGTCCCGCTGCCCTTGTCGGACGGGCACACCTACGGCTGGCACGCGTCGACTTACGACGGGACGGCGTACTCGAATCCGTCGACACCCTGCTACTTCGGGGTGGACGGAAGTGCGCCCCTCGCCCCCGTCGTCACCGACCCGGACTTCCCCCCGGTGGGCAGCCCGGGAACGCCCACGAAGGCTGCCGGCCAGCTCACCACGTTCCAGTTCGGCTCCAGCGACTCCCTGCCCAGCGGGTGCGCCGAGACGGAAGCTTCGGACTGCCGGCTCAGCGGCCTGGAACACTTCGAGTACGCCCTCGACCAGGAGCCGGGCACCGGCGCCGCTCAGGTTCCTGCCGATGCCGAGGGACAAGGGAGCCTCACGACCACCCTCCCCTGGGGTGTCCACACCTTGAAGGTCGTGGGGGTCGACGCGGCCGGGAACAGGTCGCAGCCGACCGGGTACGAGGTCGCGGTTCCTTCGCAGCTCCCGCCCCCGGCTTCGCCCACCCTCGCCCTCACCACCCCGGCGACATCCGGCCGAGCGGCCCAACTGGACGTCTCCGGTCAGCTGTCGGCGGCTCCGTACCTATCCGGTGAGGCCGTGCACGTCGTCAAGAACGACCTGGCCCATCCCGAGGGCGTGGCACTGCCCGATGCGCCGTTGTCCTCCGACGGCACCTTCCGGATCGCCGATGTCCCGCAGGTCGGGGGAGCCAACACCTACACCGTGACCTACCCGGGTGACTACGGCCACCAGGCCGTCAACGCGTCCGCGACCGTCCAGGTCTCCCGCAGCGCCACCGCGGTGTCCGTCACCACCAACGCTCCGTCGTACGACTACGGCGCGACCGCCAAGGTCACCGCCCACCTTGGCACGACCTACAACGGCCGCACTCTCGCGATCTACGCCCAGCCCTACGGCGGCAAGCAGGCGTTGATCAAGACCGGCACGGTGGACAGCCACGGCAACCTGGCTGCGACCTACAAGCTCACCCGCAAAACCACATTCACCGCAGCCTTCGCCGGTGACTACCGTTACGCCCCTGCCACGGCTGCCCGCACCGCGTCGGCCCACGCCAAGGTGTCCGAGTCGCTGAGCGGCTACTACGGGAGCACCCACTACGGCAGCCGCGTCTACCGCGTCTACCAGCACACCGCCAAGGCCAAGCTGAACGCCACGGTCACGCCCGACAAGGCCGGTCAGTGCGTGCGATTCCAGACCCAGCGGTACTACGGCGGTGCCTGGCACACGCAGAGCACCTCCCCCTGCCATACCCTCAGCACCAAGAGCACCGGCTACGCGACTCTGAGCCTGATCCATTCGGTCGACAACAAGTTCCGTATGCGGGCCGAGTACGTCCACAGCAGCAAGGACGCCGGCAACCTCAGCACCTGGGGCGTATGGCAGTACTTCACCGTCAGACAGTGACGCACAGGGCGCCGACTCCCCGCTGACGGGACTCGGCGCCTGGACCCGGTAGTTCGCCGACCCCGCGGCGCGCACACGACACGTGCTTCGCCTGGCGGTATGCGGTCACGTCCTGCTCGGGTGGCAGCCGGTGAGTCGCAGGCGAGTTGAACCTCCACGACCTTCCGGGTACAGGCAGCAGATCCGGAGCTGATGACACGCCCGGGCCACAGCGGCTCGTGGTCTGGCCCTTCATCGTGTCACCCGGCAGGATGCGAACCTGCCTGGGCAGACCCCCTGGGTACTTCTCACGTCTCGTGTGCGCGCGGGGAGCGGAATGAGCCGCATCGAACCCGTACAGAAAAGTCGCAACTCACTCGCTGGGCCGCCGTTTTGATCCGTTTTTGGGCTGCGGGCTTCCGCAATGCGTCGGCCGTCTTCGGCGGCTCGTTGCAAGCGGGCTACCCGTTCGGCGTCGTCTCGTTCCCCGCCGAATTGCTCGAGGACGTCACGCGCCACCTGGACCAGTTTGCCCCGCCCGGCCGTGACGGACACATCTTCGTCGGCCCGCGCGGTGGCCAGCTCCGGTGGAGCAATCGCCGCTCCATCCGCCACCTGCACCGCAAGAGGGTGTGCCACTGGGCGGCCGACAGCTTCACGGGGTCGGCATCCCGCCCAGGAGCACGGCCACCACTGTGTCCACCGGGATAGCCAAGGCCACGGCCAACCCGGCAAGGCAACCCCATATGGTCAGTCGCCTGCTGGTTCTCGCGTAGTCATCGCTCTTCGGCACGTCCGTATCCGACAGTGAGAGACACCGTCTCTCTACCAAGTGGACTCCGCGTGGACTCTGTGGCACGCGTGTGACACGGCCTCGAACACGACAAAGGGCCAGCCTGGGAGGAAACCCTCCTGAGCTGGCCGGGACCTGGCGGTGCCGCGCGGTGTTGTTTCCCCTGGTCAGAAACGCACGGCGAGCCACTTGATACGGTCTGTGCCGTGCGACCGTTGTGTCGATCTGCCGTCCAGCGGTCGCGTCGGAACATGGACTTGGGCACGGTGGTCGGTGGACGAGGGGCAGGACGGTGCGGCGGCCGGGCAGCCTCCCTCCGGCATGACGTACTCCGCCCAGCTCAGCCCGTCAGGCGGGCCGTGGCCTTGCGCTGGGTCTGGGTCTGGGGCATGACCTGCCACGGCAAGGAACGCGGCGCGGCCTTCGGTATGTACAGCGCCGTCGCCGGGTTCGCCTCGGCGATCGGGCTGCTGCTCGGCGGGGCCCTCACGGACGCCGACCTGTTCGGCTGGGGTCGGCGCTCCGTCTTCCTGGTCAACGTGCCCGTCTCGGTCGTCACCCTCGTCGCCGGCGCCCTCCTCGTGCCCGCCACCAGGGAACGCTCGGCCGGCAGCTCCGACGCCCTCGGGAGCCTCGGCCTGCGCGCCCATGAGGAGCTCCTGGGCCTTCGTCCGGTGCGGCGATTTTCCGTGCCCGCTCGTGCGCTCCGTGCGCGTCCGAAGCGCGGCGTGCCCGCAGTGCCGGGCGTTCCCACTTCAAGGCCAGAAGGCCCCTCGGAGACCTCAACTCGACGACGTGCCCTGAGTCTCAGGGGCGCGCAGTGAGGGCGCAGGGGGCGCGTGTGCAGAGTGTCGAAGCGCTTCCGGCACCCTATTGTGACCCAGCCCACACCGCAGCTACCCTTCAACTTCCCTTTCTTCCGCGTCCCTTTCTTCCGCCCCATTCATAAATCTCTTTCCAACCTCCTTCGCGCCACGTCCAGTTGGCCACGAGCCAGTGTCGTCTCATGACGCGGTTCATCAGGATGACCAGGGGGAGTCCCTCGTGAATGCATCTATTGACGGCCCCAGATTCCCGAACGACCAGGCCACCGACTTCGTGCGGGAGTTCCAGGCCACTGTGGCCCCCAGGTACGAGAACCGGGCGAAGCTGGAGACGAGTCCGCCGTTGTTCCTCCTGCGTGTGCCGCAGGCGTCGTACCAGAGCGGCGTGAACCGCGTCGTAGCCGCCCTGACCGGGGCGCTCAGCCAGCGCGTGCCGTACGCCCATCTGCCCGCCGGAACCAGGGAGGGCGCCAGCTCCGTCAGGGCGGCTCCCGACTCAGGTCTGCTCGCCGTGGATGCTGGGAGACAGCTGTTCCGCAGTGCTCCAGAGCACATGACGCCCGACCGCTTCCCGCAGTTCAACGTCATGTGCGGCCTCGTCGAGTACATCAGGTCGAACCCGGGCAAGTGGGCCACCATCAATGACATGGAAGCGGCACTGCGGAGGGACGCCGGCGAGCGACGGGCCCAGCGGGGCGGCCTGTTGGCGTTCACCAGGATGCAGGGCCCGGAGGACGGGGGCGGGATTGCCGGCTTCCTGGCGAAGCTCAGCTGGCCTGTCGTTCGTCCAGTTGCTGCCCCGGTGGCTCTGGGCACGCCGTATCTCCCGCACAGTCGTGCGGAGTTGGCTGGGCGCGGAGCGGGTGGCGCAGGGCAGCACGAACCTGTTCCGGGTGATGGACCAGGTGGCCGCAGTGCGTTCCGTGCAGCTCATGGACGACCCGGCCGATGAGGAGACGCTGCAGGAGTTCGACTGGCTCGTTCTGCGGGCCCTCCTGGAGGACCTGCGCAGACCCGCGATCGGCAGGATCCTGCCCGGTAGACGTCGCCGGACCTGCCGCCCGGTCCTGTTCGTGAAGATCCCGCCGGAGGGAGAGCCCGGCGCCCGCGCCGCGGAGCGCTTTCTGCGCTCTGTGTATCGGGTCCAGGGCGCGGCCGAGCCGCCGGGCCCGCTCGTCATCGCCGTGGGCGTGCCCTCCGCCACCCTGCTGGCGGAGCTGGGCAATCCGTCCGAGAGCACGTTTCCGGACGCGAGCGTGCGGCTCGCCGACAATGCCTCCGCCGGCGAACCCCCGGTCCTCGTCACCATCTCGGAAGGAGCCCTCGCGGCGGGCGGGGTACCCGTCCCGCACGTGACGACGCGGACGTTCAGGTTCAGCCGGTATGTCCCGTCATCGATCGTGAGCGGGGTGACCGCCTTGGCCCTGCTCGCGGTGGCGCTGTTGGTCCCGCGCCTCTTCCCCGCTCCCCGGGACTGCCTCGGCGGCATCGGGTCCGTGGCGGAGTCCGCCCCCGCGGAGCCGATAGGGGTGGATACCGCCGGCTGGTACAAGGCGGCCGTGAAGACCATCGAAGAACAGAACAAGCGGGCCGCGCGGTACGCCGCCCAGGGCCGGACCGTACGGACCGTCGTCGCCTTCGTGTCCGACCCGCCGGAAACCGACGACGACACGCGTTTCGACGGGACGATCCCGGAGCTGCGCGGCATCGCGATGTGGCAGGAGAAGCTGAACAAAGAGGCGGCCGCAGACGACTCCCTGATACCCCTGCACGTGGACGTACGCCAGGCCGGGGTCGCCTTCCGTGACGCCGAGAGCGAGGCGAAGAAGCTCGTCGCGGAGATGGCGGACGAGGAGAGGGTCCCGGCGCGCGAACGGGTCGTCGGCGTCCTCGGCTTCGCGCAGAGCCGGAACGAGACCCGGGCCGCCCTCCGGGTGCTCGGCGAGGCGGGCATCCCCACGATCGGCACCACGGCGACCGCCGACGAGATGCTCTCCGGGCCGGCCACCCGGACCTACTGGCCGTCCACGCCGTTCAACTCGCGCGAGGCCAGGATCGAGGCGGACTTCGCGTATTCGGAGAACATCCTGGCCGAGCCCGGCGCCGAGGACGTCTGCACCCCGGCCCGGCACGCGATCGTGATCGAGAGCTCCGTGGACCTGTACAGCCACAGCCTGGCAGGCCAGTTCATCAGCGCGTTCAAGGGCACGCACGAGGTGTTCGATTTCAATCAGGACGGCGACTTCGGCCCCGCTCCGCTGAGCGGTGCCGTCAGCCAGCCCACTGCCGGCCTGCTGGCGCGGGCCCTGTGCGACGCGGTCGACGACAAGCCGGACTCGGTCGTGTACTGGTCGGCTCGGGCCAAGGACTTCACCGCGCTCATCAACTCCATGAACACCGCGGGGACGTGCACCGGGCGCGACCTGACCGTGCTCGGCGGCAACGAGCTGACCAACGTGGCGCAGACCGGGGCCTTCGCCAACAAGGACTGGCTGCGCCTGTACTACTCCGCGCACCGGCTGCCCGCCGACGCTCCGGGTGCGAGCGACAGGACCCGACAGTTCGTGGCCGCGTACGACGCCTATGTGAAGGCCACCACCAGGGGCACGGACCCCTGGCGGCAGGACGGGCACTCGGCGGTCTCGTACGACGCCTTCCACGTCCTGTCGGAGGCGGTGCGTGAGGCCGGAGTGCACGACCCGGACATCGACCGCAAGTCCGTCCTGCTGGTCCTCGGTAGCGGCATCGCCTTCGACGGAGCGACGGGATACGTCTCCTACGACGGCGCCAACGCCCCGCCGCACGACAAGACCCTGGTCCTGCTGCGCCAGTCGGGGAACCTCCCGGAGGCCGTCCTCACCTGCGGCGCCTACCGCCAGGGCGAGTCGAGCGAGGTTCAGGGGCCGCCCTGCGCGGGCTGATGAGCCGCTGTCGGTGCCACTTCACGGCCGAAGGACGGGCGGCTACGGGCGGCGGCCGGTCAGCCTCTCGTCGGCATGACGTACTCCGCCCAGACCGTTTTGCCGGGGCCGTCGGGGCGTGGATGCCAGTCCAAGCCTCCGTAGTTCTCACGTCTTCGCGGTGCTTCCCGTTCCCGTGTGTGCTGCATACGTGCCGGTGGATGCTGTCCGACGAGGGCACGGGTTGTTCAGGAGGGCGGCGAGTGGTCGGAGTCAGGTACGGGCGGCGTCTCGTCAGACCTTCTCGACTCGCACCGGGTGTCCCGCGAGGAGTCGATTCATGTCGTCGGTGTCGGAGGTGAAGACGGTTGCTTGAGTTCCCTGCACGGCTTCCCGCCCGGCTACGGCCGCCAGAATGGCGTCGATGGCGTACTTGTGCCCATGCAGGCCGGCTGCCTTCAGCATGTCGCGCGCCATGGCGATCACCTGGTCGTCCGTGTGCACGATGCGGATCCGGGACAGCGTCCAGTTCCACAGTGCCTGCCTCGACGTTTCGCGAGGGTCCCACGCCTCCAAGGTCGTGAGCGCCGAGGTGACGATCGGGATGTCCAGCCGCGGAGCCGTCTTGATCAGCGCAGCCATCTCCCGATCGCCCTGAACCGCCTTGGAGAGAGCCTCGGAGTCGAAGACGAAGACGCGCTGTCGCGGCCGGTGCAGCTTCGCTCGGGCGGTGCGGCTCACGCGGCCTCGTCGGAGTGTGATCGCTGCTCGTCATGCCAGCCGTCAATCGCGGCGATGCGGTCCAGCGCTGCTTGCTGCTCGTCGTCCGTCACGACGCCGTGCTCTTCTTCGAGACGTTCGGCCAACTCGCGCAGTCGATCCATGGCGTCCTGATGAGCGGCGGCGGCCGCGATGTAGCCGGACACTCCGCGCGCGTCGACGCGCTCCTTGATCGATTCCACCAGCTCTTCCGGCACAGTGATGGTGATCTTCCGAGTTGCCATACTTCAAGTATGCCAGATCTCATCCACCGCACCCTGGCCTTCCTCGGGGTTCTCACCTGTCCGGGTCGCCCTCCCGATGGATACCGCGCAGGTCTGCGACAGGCGCGCCTGGGGTGCGCGTGGGGATGTGGACTCTTTGGTGGACTCCAGACGTGAGGAAGGCCCCCCGTTCGAATGGAACGAGGGGCCGGGATCTCTCTTACCTGCGGTGCAGGTGGTGCCCCCGGCAGGATTCGAACCTGCGACACCCGCTTTAGGAGAGCGGTGCTCTATCCCCTGAGCTACGAAGGCGGGGCTTTGCGTGGACCACCTCGGAGGTGGTCCCTGACAGGTTAGCGGATCGGGCGGGGGTGGTGGAGCTGGGGCTGAAGCCTCGATCGGGGTTCGGGGCCTGCGGCCGGTCTCTCCGTCCGTCGTGGCTGAGGTCTGTCGATCACCACGACGTCCGCCTGAACTCCGGCTACGGTTTCGTCTTCGTCTTCGTCGGCGTCGCCGTCGCCGTGTGTGGGCTCGGGCGGCTCCGGTCCATCCGTCACGACAAGTACCGAGGAGCACCCCACATGACCGCCCGCTTCAAGGACAAGGTCGTCATCGTCACCGGGGCCGGATCCGGCATCGGCAGGGCCGCCGCTCGGGCCTTTGCCCGTGAGGGTGCCACCGTCGTGGCCGCCGGGGCCCGGCCGGAGTCCATCGAGGAGACCGTGCGGCTGGTCGACGAGGACGGTGGTGTGGCCGACGCGGTCGTCGCCGATGTCACCCGGCCCGAGGACATGGAGCGTCTGGTGCGCACCACGGTGGAGCGCCACGGTGGCCTGCACGTAGCCCACAACAACGCGGGCATCTTCGGCAAGCCCGCCCCGGTCGGTGACCTGGACCTGTCCATGTGGCGGTCCGTGCTGGACGTCAACCTGAACGGCGTCCTGATCGGCATGCAGCAGGAGATCGCGCACATGCGGGCGAACGGCGGCGGCGTCATCGTCAACACCGCGTCCAACATCGGCTACCACGGGCGCCGTCCCGGCATGGCCGCCTACGCCGCGTCCAAGGCCGCGGTGAGTACCCTCACCCGGGTCGCCGCCCTGGACCACATCAAGGACAACGTGCGCATCAACGCGGTCAGCCCCGGCGCCACGGACACCGGCATGTCCCTGCGTCCCGGAGAGAGCGACGCCGACCGCGCCGCCCGGCTGGCGACGACGGTTCCGATCGCCCGCGTCGCGACGACGGACGAGATCGTGGCCGCGGTGCTGTGGCTGGCGTCCGAGGAGTCGAGCTTCGTCGTCGGCCACGACCTCGTCGTCGACGGTGGTGTCACCAGCTGATCCTCCTGTCAGAGGAGGGCGACCCGGGTGAAGTGGCCTGCCGTGTGGAGTTCCCGCTCTATACGGGTCGCCGTGCGGCGGAGTTCCGGGAGGATCTCCTCGACGCACTCCCGCTCCGTGCGGCCCGCCGCGTGCAGGGCCACGTTCACGGCGGCGACCGCCCGGCCCGTACGGTCGCGGAGGGGGACGGCGATGGTGCGCAGGCCGTCCTCCCAGTCCTCGTCCAGCAGGGCGTACCCCTGGTTCTCCGTCAGCAGCACCCGGCCCAGGGAGGTCGCCGACGCCGGCAGCCGGGTGCCCACCCTGATGTCCACGCCCATGATCCGGGGGGACACGGCCCTCGCCGTGTACTGGATCTCCGGGGCGGAGTCCGGCCCCGACGGCACCAGGATCGCCAGCGCCGTCGACTCCCCGACGAGTGCCGAGAGGTCGGCCAGGTGAGGGGTCGCGATGCGGGGGAGGGTCGTACGGGAGAGGGGTGGGAAGCCCAGGGACAGGACACGGGGGGTGAGGCTGAAGGTGCGGGACTCCGGCTGTCCGCGGACCAGGCCCAGGTGCTCGTAGGTGATCAGGGCGCGGCGGGCCGTCGCCCTCGCCAGGCCGGTCGCCCGGGCCACGTCCGTCAGGGTCAGCGCGGCCCTGCCCTCGCCGAACGCCGTCAGGACCGTCAGGCCGCGCGCGAGGGACTCGATGAACTCCCGGCCCAGTTCTTTCTTGGCCGTGCCGATCCAGGCGGCCGATTCCGAGGGCGGCGGGGCCGGGTCCGGCTCGGGGGCGGCGGCCAGTTCGCGTTCCATCTCGGCCACCGTCGCCCGTAGTCGCGGCAGCAGGGTGTCGCGCAGGTCGGTCGCGGTGTGGCGGCTGGTGTGGCTCACGACGTTCGCCACACAGGCGATCCGGCCCGTGCGGGGGTCCCGTACGGGGACGGAGACCGCCACCAGGCCCGGTTCGATCAACTGGTCGTCCAGCGCCCAGCCGTCCCGGCCGGCCTGTGCCGCCTTCGCCTCGAACTCGCCATTCGGGAGAGGGAGTTGTCGAGGGGGTACGGCCGAAAATGCCCGGTTCTCCGGGTCCGCCGCCCGGCGTTCGCGCCACGTCCGCCAGTCGCCGTCCGTCCACTCGGACGCGAACAGGGGGCCCGGCGCGGTGCGTTCGGCGGGGAGCAGGTCGCCGATGCGGAAGCTGAGGGACATCGCGCGGCGGCGGGTGGCCTGGTGGATGAAACGGATGCCGTCCCGGTCGGCGACGGCCAGCGACACCGACTCGTCCAGCTCGTCGGCGAGGGCGTCGGCCCGCCGGGAGAGCAGGGCGGGCAGGCGCAGGGCGGCGAGGTAGGCGTTGCCGAGTTCCATGAGGCGGGGGGTCGTCACCGCGTCCCGGCCGTCGAGGCGGACGTATCCCATGCGGGCCAGCGTCGCCGTGATGCGGTCGACCGTCGAACGCGCCAGGCCCGTCGCGCGCTCCAGGCCGCTCAGGCTCAGTGTCCCGCCCGCCGCGGTCAGCTCCCGCAGCACCCCGACCCCCCGGATCAGCGGCGTGACCGCCTCGGCCGGCACGGCGGACTGCGGTACCGGCGGGGGAGTGGTGGTCTCAGCGGGCATCGGCTCTCCGGTACGGCGGTCGCGGCAGGCCTACGGTAATCCGATACCGCGCCCCCAGCGCGCCACGGCCCTCGCCGGGACCGGCGGCGGAGGTGTCCACGCCCGTACACGACTCAGGGGCCAGTGGTCCGCTGCTGTCCCCGGTGACCACACCTGGTAGCGCCCGCCACACGCCACCGTCCGTCCCGGACCGGAGGGCGCCACCGCCCGTCCTGGACCGGAGGGCGCCCGGTGCCCGCCCCTACCCCCGCGTGACCACACCCGCAGCGGCCGCCCCGTGCACCCCGGCTCGCCACGGCCGTGCCGTGCACCCCCAGCACGCCACCGCCCTCGCCGAGAACCCCCTATCCAAGAGAACCCCCTACGCCAGAGAACCCCTACCCCCCGAGAACCCCTACCCCCGAGTCACCCCCACCCGATAGTTCCCGCCCCCGTCCACCCCCAGCACCCGCACCCGCACCCCCCTCACCGGGTCCCGGAACTCCTCCCCCGGTGCGAATGGTGCGTCCGAGAGTTCCGCGTGGACGTTGGGGCTCCGGGTGCAGCCCCCGCTGTTGCGGCGCGCGTCGTACACGCGGACCGGGCCCCGCCCGGTGTCCACGTTCGCGTCGACCTTGTAGACGAGGACGCCCGGCCGGCACACTGTCTCGTCGTTGCCCTCGCGGGTGCGCAGCTCGACCGCGTAGCCGGTGCGGCGGCCGAGGGGGACGAAGAGGAGCTTGGTGCCGAGGCCGGGCCCGGCCAGCGGAGTCAGCGTGTACTCCGAAGTCCCGGGCGCCGTCACGCAGTTGACCTGCGTCGAGTCCAGCCAGCCGAGCTTCCACTTGTGCCAGCCGAGGAGGTCGTTGTTGGTGCCCCAGTCCTCGCTCATGATGTCCCAGTGGCCGACCGCGCCCCCGCCGTCCTGGGTGTAGAGGTCGGGCAGGCCGAAGACATGGCCGTTCTCGTGGGGCAGTACCCGGTAGCCGGTCTGCGGGAGGGAACCGGAGCCGTCGTCCTGGCGGGAGTACACGAAGGAGGCGTTGGCGACGGGGACGCCGTCGGCGACCGGGGCGTCGGTGTTGCCGGCGAAGGTCACCGACAGGACCGTGTCGAGGGCGGAAGGTCCGGCATTCGGGGTCACCAGGACGTTCAGGAAGTCGTACGACCGGAAGTCCACCCGGGGATCGGCGGCGGTCACGATGTCCTGGACGAGTCGGCGGTAGCCGGGGTCGAAGGGGGCGCCGCGCTCTATGCCGTAGGCCCGGAAGGACTTCGGCATGCGCAGCCAGTCGGTGATCGGGGTCTCGGGGCGGTAGTCGAGACGGCCGTAGGAACTGGTGCGGAACCAGTCCTGGGTCTGCGGGAAGAACTCGCGGAAGCGGCTCTGGGCGCTGCCGGAACCGGGCGCGTCGGAGAAGTCGATCATCAGGGTGAGGGCGCGGACGGTCCCGGTGGAGCGGGAGTAGCCGCCGGGCGTGGGCAGGCCCTCGGACATCTGGACGGCCGGGCTGCCGCTGATCAGACAGGCGCCGTGGCTGTCGGAGCGGGCCACGGCGACCGGGCCGGCGGTCGTGGCCCCGGGGACCGGGCGCTCGGTGCCGGCCGAGGTGTTGACCGCGACGGTCAGAGCGGTCACGGACGCGAGGGCGGCGACCCGGCGCGGGCGTATCCGACGTCTGGTCCACGGCATGCGAGCACCCTCCGGAGCGCGGCAGCCGCTGGTCAAAAGGCTGCACCTTCTCGATCACCCTCTGCCGGGGCAGGGGTGCACGCGCGCTGGAGGAGACCGAACGTGGGTATCGCGAGACTGTGACTCAGGTCACACCATGATTTCTCCTCAACCTGAAATAACCGGGGAGCGTCTCCCCGTTTAGACCAGTGTCCGAGCGAAACGGGGATTGAGTCCCCGGATCAACCGTCAACCGAGGAGCACACCGTGCAGACCGCTCTCTCCGCACAGCGCAAGGCGCCCCGCGCCGACGCCCTGCGCAACCGCGAGCGGATCGTCACCGCCGCCAGCGAGATGTTCACCGAGTTCGGCCCCGATGTGCCGCTCGACGAGATCGCCCGCCGGGCCGGCGTCGGCAATGCCACGGTGTACCGGAACTTCCCCGATCGCGACGCGCTCGTCCGCGAGGTCGTCTGCTCCGTCATGGACCGGACGGCGGAGGCGGCCGAGCTGGCGCTCGCGGCGACCGGGGACGCCTTCGGCGCGCTGGAGCGCTTCGTGCACAGCGCCGCCGACGAGCGGATCACCGCACTGTGCCCGATGGTGCAGGGCACCTTCGACCAGTACCACCCCGACCTGGTGGCCGCACGCGTACGCATCGAGCAGCTCGTCGAGCAGCTCATGGACCGGGCCAGGACGGCCGGTCAGCTGCGCGGCGACGTGAGCGTCGGTGACCTGATGGTCGCCGTGGCCCAGCTGTCCCGGCCCCCGGCCGGCACCGGCTGCCTCACCCTCGACGGGTTCGTGCACCGCACCCTTCAGCTGTTCCTGGACGGACTGCGGGCCCCGGCCCGCTCCCAGCTGCCGGGCGCGGCCCTGACCATGGAGGACCTCCGCCAGGCCTGATCCGACGAGAACCGATTAGTTCAGAGCGCGAGAACAGTCTCTACAACGACTTTCGACCGGCCGTCGCCGATGACGGACCGTCCCCTTTCTTCATTCTTTTCCGTTCCGAAGTCCCGAAGTGGGTACCCCCATGTCTGCAACAGCCGCAAAGGCTTCCGGCGCACCGGCCGTGTCCGGCGACGCCAACCGCTGGAAAGCGCTCGTCTTCATCGCGCTCGCCCAGCTGATGGTCGTCCTCGACGCGACCATCGTGAACATCGCCCTGCCCTCCGCCCAGACCGACCTGGGCATCTCCGACGGCAACCGCCAGTGGGTCGTGACGGCCTACGCGCTCGCCTTCGGCGGACTCCTGCTCTTCGGCGGCCGCATAGCCGACCTGTGGGGCCGCAAGAACGCCTTCGTCGTCGGCCTGATCGGCTTCGCCGGTGCCTCCGCGCTCGGCGGCGCGGCCACCAGCGGCGCCATGATGTTCGGTGCCCGTGCCCTCCAGGGCGCCTTCGGCGCGCTGCTCGCGCCCGCCGCGCTCTCCCTGCTCGCCGTGATGTTCACGGACGCCAAGGAGCGCGCCAAGGCCTTCGGCATCTACGGCGCGATCGCCGGCGGCGGCGGCGCCGTGGGCTTCATCCTCGGCGGTGTGCTGACCGAGTACATGGACTGGCGCTGGACGTTCTTCGTGAACATCCCGTTCGCGATCGCGGCCGCGCTCGGCGCGTACTTCGTCATCCGTGAGCCCGAGGGCGGCCGCAACCGCAACCCGCTCGACATCCCCGGCGTCCTGCTGTCCACCCTGGGCCTGGTCGCGCTGGTCTACGGCTTCACCCGCGCCGAGTCCAACGGCTGGGGCGACTCCGTGACCGTCGGCATGTTCGTCGCGTCGGCCGTGCTGCTGACCGCCTTCGTCGTCACCGAGGCCAAGGTCAAGGCCCCGCTGCTGCCGCTGCGCGTGATCACCGACCGCAACCGCGGCGGGATCTACCTCTCCCTCGGCATCGCGATCATCGCGATGTTCGGCACCTTCCTGTTCCTCACCTACTACCTGCAGATCGTGAAGGGCTTCTCGCCGATCAAGACCGGCTTCGCCTTCATGCCGATGATCGTCGGCATGATGGTGGGCTCGACCCAGATCGGCACCCGTCTGATGACCCGCCTGCCGGCCCGCCTGCTGATGGGCCCCGGCTTCCTGGTCGCCGCGGTCGGCATGCTCCTGATGACCCAGCTGGAGATCGGCTCGTCGTACGCCTCGACGATCCTGCCGGCGATGCTGCTGCTCGGCCTCGGCATGGGTACGGCGTTCATGCCCGCCATGTCCCTGGCCACCCTGGGCGTCGAGCCCCGGGACGCCGGTGTCGCCTCCGCGATGGTCAACACCTCGCAGCAGGTGGGCGGCGCGATCGGTACGGCCCTGCTGAACACGATCGCCGCCTCCGCCACGACCTCCTACATCGCCGACCACATCGGCTCCGCGGGCTCCAAGTCGCAGCAGCAGCTGGTCGCGCTGGAGGGCCAGGTGCACGGCTACACCAACGCGATCTGGTTCGCCGTCGGCATGCTGGTGCTCGCCGCGGCCATCGTCGTGACCCTCGTCAACGCCGGCCGCCCGGACACGACCGCCGTGACCGGGTCCGCGGAAGGCGCCGAGGACGAGCTGGCGATCCCGGTCGTCGCCCACTGACGGCGACCGGTCGGTCGTACCCCTTCGAGAACCACGTACGTACGGGGAAGGGGACGCCCCGTACGTACGACCCAGGAACTGCCCTGGCCCAGCTGAGTGAGCGGCTCAGCGGAGCCAGGGCAGATCCGCGCCGGCCTCGTTCGGCTGGAGTCCCTCGGCGACGATCTGCATGATCTCGCCGAGGGACTTCTGCTGTTCCGGGGTGAGCCGGTCGAAGACGGCGTTGCGTACGGCCCGCACATGGCCCGGCGCGGCGCCCCGCAGCATCTCCAGGCCCGGGTCGGTGAGCACCGCGAACTGGCCGCGCCTGTCGTCCGGGCAGTCCTCCCGGCGCACCCAGCCGTTGCGCTCCAGCCGGGCGATGGCGTGCGAGAGCCGGGACCGGGTGATCTTCGCCTTCATGGCCAGCTCGGTCATCCGCAGCCGCCGCTGCGGGGCCTCGGCGAGGCCGACGAGCAGGCCGTAGTAGATGTGTGGCATGCCCGCGTCCCGCTGCAGCTGGCGGTCGAGGTGATCCTCGAGAAGGGTCGTGGCGTGGATGTACGAGCGCCAGATGCGCTGCTCTTCGTCGTCGAGCCACTGGGGCTCCTCGTCGGGGACGGATGCCGTGTTCATGTTTCCCACTCTACGAGCTCTCTCCTTGAATCTTAAACAAGTGAGGCGTACAGTCATGTCAGAAGAAGCTTTAAATTTGAAGCACCGACCCATGTGAAGCACTCGACGCATCGGAAGTACCGGAGGAGCCCCCGCCATGTCCGCCGCCACGCTGGAGCGCATGCCCGCCCTCTATCTGAGCCACGGCGCCCCGCCGCTCGCCGACGACCCCATCTGGCCCGGTGAGCTCGCCGCCTGGTCCGCGGAACTGCCCCGCCCCAAGGCGATCCTCATGGTCTCCGCCCACTGGGAGGAGGCCCCCCTCGCCCTCGGCGCGGTGCAGCCCGTCCCGCTCGTCTACGACTTCTGGGGCTTCCCCGAGCACTACTACCAGGTGACGTACGACGCCCCCGGCGCCCCCCAACTCGCCGACTCCATCCGCAAGTTGCTGCGCGCCCCCGGCATCCCCGTGCAGGACATCCCGGACCGCGGACTGGACCACGGCGCCTACGTCCCCCTCGTCGAGATGTTCCCCGAGGCCGACATCCCCGTCCTCCAGATCTCCATGCCGACCCTCGACCCGGTCCGGCTCATGGAGATCGGCCGCAAGCTCGCCCCGCTGCGCGACGAGGGCGTCCTGATCGTCGGCTCCGGTTTCTTCACCCACAACCTCGCCGCCCTGCGCCACACCGGTGGCGGAGTGCCCACCTGGTCCTCGGAGTTCGACGACTGGGGCCGGCGGGCCCTTGAGGCGCGGGACGTGGACTCCCTGCTGGACTTCCTGCACAAGGCCCCGGCCGGGCGCTACGCCCACCCGCGCACCGAGCACTTCGCCCCCCTGTTCGTGACGATGGGCGCGGCGGACGTGAGCGGCGAGCTGGACGCGCAGAGGTCCGTCATCGACGGGTTCTGGATGGGGATGGCCAAGCGGTCCGTGCAGTTCGGCTGACACTCTCCCGCGGGACCTACAGGCCCTTCTCGTACCAGGCCACGTCCCAGTAGCGGCCGAACTTCCTGCCCACTTCCCGGTACGTGCCGACGTGCCGGAAACCGAAGCGTTCATGCAGCCGCGTGGACGCTTCGTTGGGCTGTGCGATGCCCGCGTAGGCGCGGTGCACGTCCTCGCCGGCCAGGGCCTCGAAGAGGGCCTTGTAGAGGAGGGTGCCGATGCCCCGGCCGCCCGCGTCCGGGGCGACGTAGACGGTGACCTCCACGGAGGTCGCGTACGCGGGCTTCGCGCGGAACGGGCTGGACGTGGCATACCCGAGGATCCGCTGTGAGGTTCCTGTCGGGTCCGTGTCGGTGGCAACCTTCAGGCGGTACGGGCCGTCTTCAGGGTGGGAGAGCAGCCAGGGGCGGCGCTCCTCCGGGGTGAAGACGGCGGTGTCGAATGTGATCGGCGTCTCACGAACGTAGTGGTTGTAGAGGTCGGTGAGGGCCCCGAGGTCGCTTTCGACTCCCGGCCTGACCTGCACCTCCGTACGTTCCGACGGCATCGCTCCTCCTCATGTGGCCGGACAGGGTACTGCAAGATCAGAAAAATAGCGGCACGGCTTGGGAATTCTGTCCGGTTTCCAGTCGTTGTTTCCATCGGATGCAGGGCACCCGAGGAGAGTCCGGAAAGCAACCGGAACCGGGACCCAGCGTCCGACGGACCACCCGCTGACCCAACATCGCAAGGGAGCACGCATGGCAACCCGTGCCGTCGCCCGTCGTAAGTCCGCCACCGGCGGGTCTACCGACGCGGCACGCAGTGTTCGCGTCCATGGCGGCGAGATCGCCGACCGCGACCTGGTCGGCATGTACCTCGACGAGATCGCGCGTACGCCGCTGCTCGACGCCGCCAAGGAAGTCGAGCTGTCCCAGATCATCGAGGCGGGTGTGTTCGCCCGGCAGGTCCTCGACGGATACGAGGAAGCCAAGGCGGACGCCACCCGCGAGGAGCTGGAAGCCCTGGTGGAGGAGGGTGAGCGTGCCAAGGACGTGTTCATCCGCTCCAACCTCCGCCTGGTCGTGGCCGTGGCCCGCCGCTACCCCCGCAGCGGACTGCCCCTGCTCGACCTGATCCAGGAGGGCAACGCCGGCCTGGTGCGCGCGGTCGAGAAGTTCGACTACCGCAAGGGCTTCAAGTTCTCGACGTACGCGACCTGGTGGATCCGTCAGGCCATCACCCGCTCCATCGCCGACCAGTCCCGCACCATCCGGCTGCCCGTCCACCTCGTGGAGGAGCTGGGCCGCATCCGCCGTGTGCAGCGCGAGTTCAACCGCGAGCACGGCCGCGACCCGGAGCCCGCGGAGGTCGCCGCCGAGCTCGGCTCGAACCCCGAGCGCGTGATCGACGTCCTGGACTGGGCCCGCGACCCGGTCTCGCTGAACATGTCGGTGGACGACAACGGCGACACCCAGTTCGGTGACCTCCTGGAGGACACCTCCGCGGTCTCGCCGGAGCAGTCGGTGCTGACGCTGCTGCGCAGCGAGGAACTGGACGACCTCATCGGCCGCCTCGACCAGCGCACCGCTTCCATCATCAAGATGCGGTACGGCATCGAGGACGGGCGCGAGCGCACGCTGACCGAGGTCGGCAAGGAGCACGGGCTCACCCGCGAGCGGATCCGGCAGATCGAGAAGCATGCCCTGCTGGAGCTGAAGAAGCTGGCGCGGTCCACCGGGTTCGACGCGGCGGCGTAGGCGGGGTGTGCCCGCGTACGCCGGGTGGCGAAAGACCGCGTAAACATGGCTGTACTAGGCCGCTTAACCGGCGGGCCCCAGGGAACAAGACTTCAGGGTCCAGGTGTTCGGGCCCGGAGACCAAGCCTTCGGACCCTCCCGAACCAAGTCCCGTCGCAATCCCCCCCGGCGCCGGGACTCTCCCCGAGCCGGATCTCGGCGCCCCTCCCCCCGGGCGCCGGGGTCCGGCTCTTTTTCATGCCCCGCCTGCTCACGCCCGTCTTCGCATGCCCCGGCACAGCGGAACGGTGGGTCACCCCGTACCTGAACCACGGGGTGACCCACCGGACGGCAGATTCTTCCACCCCTCTGCCGCCCGGACCAACCGTCCCCCCAACTCCCGCACCGCGGCCGCCAGTTCCACGGGCTCCTCCACCACGAACTCGACTCCGGTCATGGCCAGCCGCACCGCCATCCAGTCCACCGCGTCCCCGACGGTCGTCCGCAGCCGGCACCGTCCCTCGCCCACCGGCTCCGGCACCCCCATCCACGCCGGCACCCGGGCCCCCACCACGGACGCGTCGCCCTCGAACGTCACGACCAGTTCGTAGGTCTCCTGGCGGTGGTACATCGACTGCCGCAGGTACTCCGCCGCGCCTCCCGTCGGCAACTCCCGCGGAGCGAACCGCGCCCCCGTGGCGAAGGGGTCCTTCACCCGGTCGACCCGGAAGGTCCGCCAGTCGCCGCGGTCGAGGTCGTAGGCGACCAGGTACCAGCGGCGCCCGGTGGAGACCAGACGGTACGGCTCCACGACGCGTCGGGACTCGGCGCCGTCCTTGGCGCGGTAGGCGAACCGCAGCCGTTCGTGTCCGGCCACCGTGGACGCCATCACCGTCAGGGTCTCGGTCGCGATGCTCGCCCCGTCCCCGCTGGTCAGCGGAGTCGTCGCGGCCTGCAGCGTGGACACGCGGTGCCGCAGGCGGGACGGCAGGACCTGTTCGAGTTTCGCCAGCGCCCGTACGGACGCCTCCTCCATCCCCTCGACCGCGTGCCCCGCCCCCGCCCGCAGCCCGACCGCGATGGCCACCGCCTCCTCGTCGTCGAGGACGAGCGGGGGCATGGCCTTGCCCGCGACCAGCCGGTAGCCGCCGTCCGAGCCCTTGGACGCCTCGACGGGGTAGCCCAGTTCGCGCAGGCGGTCGATGTCCCGCCGGACCGTGCGGCGGGAGACCCCGAGCCGGCCGGCGAGCTCGCCGCCGGGCCATTCGCGGGGCGTCTGGAGGAGGGAGAGGAGCGTCAGGAGCCGTGCGGGGGTGTCCGTCGTCATGAGTTCGAGAATGCCGTAGAAGTAGGACACGATCTGACCTAATGGGGTCGTAGCTTCACTGCATGACCTCCACCGAGACCACATCCACCGCTCCGCGGCCCGCCGCGGGCGACCGGCGCCGCTGGTTCGCCCTCGCCATCGTGATGACCGCGGCCTTCATGGACCTCGTCGACGTCACGATCGTCAACATCGCCATCCCGTCCATCCGGCAGGACGCCGGCGCCTCCGTCAGCCAGATCCAGTGGATCACCGCCGGTTACGCCCTGGCCTTCGCCGCGGGACTGATCACCGGAGGGCGGCTCGGTGACATCCACGGGCGCAAGCGGCTGTTCCTCGTCGGTATCGGCGGGTTCACGCTCGCGTCGGCGCTGTGCGGCTTCGCCGCGAACCCGGAGATGCTGGTCGCGGCCCGGATCCTGCAGGGCGGCATGGCGGCGATGATGGTGCCGCAGGTCCTGTCGATCGTGCACGCGACCTTCCCCGCGCACGAGCGCGGCAAGGTGTTCGGGCTGTTCGGCGCGGTCGTCGGGCTGGGGGCCGTGTCCGGTCCGCTGCTCGGGGCGCTGCTGACCGAGTGGAACCTCTTCGGGCTGGAGTGGCGGCCGATCTTCCTCATCAACCTGCCGGTCGGGATCATGGGGCTGGTGCTCGGGAGCCGTTTCATCACCGAGTCCAAGGCCCCGCGGGCGCTGAAGCTGGACCTGGTGGGCGTGGCCATGGTCGTGCTCGGGCTGCTGATGCTGCTCTACCCGCTGACCCGCGGCGAGGAGCTGGACTGGCCGGTGTGGGGGTACGTGTCGATGGCCGGCGCACCCCTCGTGTTCGCGGCGCTGGTGGCGTACGAGAGGCGCAAGGCCGCGCGGGACGGGTCGCCGCTGGTCGAGCTGTCGCTGTTCAGGGTGAAGAGCTTCGCGGCCGGGATCGCCGTGCAGACGGTGTTCGGGGTCGGGCTCGGCATCTTCTTCCTGGTGTGGACGCTGTACATGCAGACCGGGCTGGGCTGGAGCCCGCTGCGGGCCGGGCTGACCGGGGTGCCGTTCTCGCTCGCCGTCTCCACGGCCGCGGGGCTGTCCGTGCAGGTGCTCGTGCCGCGGTTCGGACGCGGGGTGCTCCAGGCCGGTGCGCTGCTGATGGCGGTGGGCGTGCTCCTCTACCTGTGGGAGGCCGAGCGGTACGGCATGGCGATCAGCTCGTGGCAGATGGCGTTGCCGCTGGTCGTGATGGGGGTCGGCATGGGCCTGATCGTCGCCCCGCTCACCGACGCGGTGCTCTCCGAGGTGCCGCGCGAGCACGCCGGTTCGGCGTCGGGACTCATCAACACCGTGCAGCAGATGGGCAACGCGCTCGGGCTCGGGCTGGTGTCGGTGGTGTTCTTCGGGGTCATCGGCGACGACCTGCGGCCGGAGCAGGTGGGCCCGGCCTTCGTGGACGCCTTCCAGCACGCGCTCGGATGGGTCGCGGCGGTGATGGGCGTCATCTTCCTGCTGATGTTCGCGCTGCCGAAGCGGCCCGCGCAGCACGTGGAGGGGGCGGCCGAGCTTCCGGTGCAGGCGGAGCAGGAGCCCGCACTCGTCTCCTGACATCCGAGGTGAGGGGCCCGGTACCGGCTGCGGTACCGGGCCCTGTGCCGTATCCGGACACAACTGGAGGTCCGCAGGAAGCCCGTGAAAGTCCGTTCATGCCCGAATGGCATCCGAACCTGTTTACTTTCCGGAAATCCGGGCGTAGCCTCCCGTCTGAAACCACACGTTCGGGCATCGGTCGGAGGCGAGCGGACATGTACGCACCGGAACGGCAGCAGGAGATCCTCCGGCTCGCCCGTGACGGCGGGCGGGTGGACGTCGTCTCGCTGGCCGAGGAGTTCCAGGTCACCGCCGAGACCATCCGGCGCGACCTGAAGGCCCTCGACCGCGCGGGCCTGCTGCGCCGGGTGCACGGCGGGGCCATCCCGGCCGGGCGCCTCGACTTCGAGCCGGACCTCGCCGAGCGCGAGACGACCGCGGCCGACGAGAAGGACCACATCGCCAAGGCCGCCCTCGCCGAACTGCCGGCCGAGGGCACCCTGATCCTCGACGCCGGTACGACCGTGGCCCGCCTGGCCGCCGCCGTGCCGCTGGAGGCCTCGCTCACCGTCGTCACGCACAGCCTGCCGATCGCGGCCCGCCTCGCGGACCACCCCGGCATCCAGCTCCACCTGGTCGGGGGGCGCGTACGGCACCGTACGCGCGCCGCTGTCGACGCCTGGGCGCTGCGGGCGTACGGCGAGATCCGGGCCGATGTCCTCTTCGTGGCGGCCAATGGCTTCTCCGCCGAGCACGGCCTCACCACCCCCGACCTCGCCGAGGCCGCGGTCAAGCGCGCTGCACTCGGCGCCGCCCGCCGCGTGGTGCTGCTCGCCGACTCCTCCAAGCACGGCCAGGAGCACTTCGCCCGCTTCGGTGACCTGAGCGATGTGGACCTGCTGATCACCGACAGCGGGCTGAGCCCCGACGACGCCGCCGTGATCGAGCGCGGCGGCACGGAAGTGCTGTGTGTTTAGAAACGAGTGCGCATGATCCTCACCGTCAC
Source organism: Streptomyces sp. NPDC102270 (assembly GCF_044766405.1). Taxonomy (NCBI): domain Bacteria; kingdom Bacillati; phylum Actinomycetota; class Actinomycetes; order Kitasatosporales; family Streptomycetaceae; genus Streptomyces; species Streptomyces sp. NPDC102270. Next base: position 299,587 of record NZ_JBIWLX010000002.1, read on the forward strand.
CCCGAACCCGTCCCTGGACCGTACGTACGAGGTCCCGTCCCTGGAGCGCGGCGAGGTCATCCGCGCCACCGGTGAACGCATGGACCCCGGCGGCAAGGGCGTCAACGTCTCACGTGCCGTCGCGGCCGCCGGACGGCGCACGGTCGCGGTCCTGCCCCTGGGCGGGGCGCCGGGGGCCCTCGTCGCCGACCTGCTCGACGCGCAGGGCATCGAGGTCGCACCGGTCCCGGTCGCCGGAGCGACCCGGTCGAACATCGCGCTCGCCGAGTCGGACGGGGTGCTCACGAAGATCAACGCGCCGGGTCCCGAACTGTCCGCAGCCGAGCAGGAGTTGCTGCTGGAGACGGTCCGCACGCAGTCGCGTGACGCCTCGTGGATCGCGTGCTGCGGAAGCCTGCCCCGGGGGCTCGCGCCCTCCTGGTACGCCGAGGTGGTCGCGCGGGCGCACGCCGGAGGCGCTCGGATCGCCCTGGACACCTCGGGGCGCGCGCTCCTGGAGGCGCTGCGCGAACGGCCCGACGTGGTCAAGCCGAACGCCGATGAGCTGGCGGAGGCCGTCGGACGCCCCCTGTCGACGGTGGGTGACGCGGTGAAGGCGGCCGAGGAGCTGCGGGAGATGGGTGCGCGGGCGGTGCTCGCGAGCCTGGGCGCCGACGGGCAGCTGCTCGTGGACGGCTCCGGTGCCTGGTTCGGCAGCGCGCGCGTGGACGCCGTACGCAGCAATGTCGGCGCCGGCGACTCGTCCCTGGCCGGGTTCCTGATCGCCGGCGGCAGCGGCCCCGGGGCCCTCGCCTCCGCGGTCGCGCACGGCGCGGCGGCCGTTCAGCTGCCCGGCAGCGTCATGCCGACACCGGACGACCTGGACCCGGCAGCGGTGACGGTCACGGCCGAGGTGCCGGTGGACCGCGTGCTGACGGAGCCGGTGACATGACCGGCCCGATGCCTTCCCCGACGGTGGCGAACCGTACGGCGAGGAACCACGCCGTGCCGAACCGTACGGCCACCACCCCCGAGACCCCACACCGCTGCACCCCCGTCCCCCTCCCCACCGCCCACCCCACTCCCCGGGCGATACGCGTGCGAAGGAGCCCGCGATGAGCGACATGATCACCGCGGACCTGGTCGATCTCGACCTGTCCGCCGATACCAAGGAAGCGGCGGCCCGTGCCCTCGCCGAGCGCATGGTCGCCCTGGGCCGGGTGACCGACCTGGAGGGCTTCCTCGCCGACGTGGCCGCCCGCGAGGCCCAGATGCCGACCGGCCTCGACGGCGGCATCGGCATCCCGCACTGCCGCAGCGAACACGTCACCGAGCCGACGCTCGCCTTCGGGCGCAGCTCCTCCGGGATCGACTTCGGCGCCACGGACGGACCCGCCGACCTGATCTTCCTGATCGCCGCACCGGCCGGCGCGGACGACGCCCACCTGACGATCCTCTCCTCCCTCGCGCGGCAGCTGATGAACACCGAGTTCACGGACGCGCTGCGGGTCGCGGACAACGCGGAGAGCGCGGCCGTGCTGATCCGCGGGGACGAGCCGCCGGCGCCGGACGCCGGCGAAGACTCCGTTGCGGCATCGGCGGCGGCCTCCGCCGATGCCGCAACGGCCACCACCCCACCGAGCGCCGACGACACGCACCCCTTCCGGATCGTCGCCGTCACCTCCTGCCCGACCGGTATCGCCCACACCTACATGGCGGCCGAGTCCCTGGAGAACGCCGGCCGCGAGGCGGGCGTCGAACTCGTCGTCGAGACCCAGGGCTCGGCCGGCTTCGACCGGCTCGACCCGGCCGTCATCGCGGCGGCGGACGGCGTGATCTTCGCGCACGACGTCCCCGTACGCGACAAGGACCGCTTCGCCGGCAAGCCCACCGTCGACGTCGGCGTGAAGGCGGGAATCAACCGGCCCGCGGAACTCATCACCGAAGTACGCGCCAAAGCCGCGCGCGGTGAGGTGACGGCGGGCGCCGCGGGCGCGGGGACGCCTGTCGAGCGGGCCGGCGAGCCCGGCGACGGCTACGGCACCAAGCTCCGCAAGTGGCTGATGACCGGCGTGAGTTACATGGTCCCGTTCGTCGCCGCGGGCGGTCTGCTGCTCGCCCTCGGGTTCGCGATCGGCGGCTGGCAGATCGCGAGCGCGCCCTCGGTCATGAAGCACTTCTCCTGGACCGAGATCGACAGCTGGGGCGCCCTGCTGTTCCAGATCGGCCAGGTCGCCTTCGGCTTCCTCATCCCGGTCCTCGCCGGATACATCGCGTACGGCATGGCGGACCGCCCCGGTCTCGTCCCCGGCTTCGTCGGCGGAATGATCGCCTCCAACATCGCCGCGGGCTTCCTCGGCGGTCTGGTCGCCGGTCTGCTGGCGGGTGGTGTGGTCCTCGCGATCCAGCGGATCAAGATTCCACCGGTGCTGCGCGGCATCATGCCGGTGGTGGTGATCCCGCTGATCTCCTCGCTCATCGTCGGCTTCCTGATGTTCGTGGTGATCGGCAAGCCCATCGCCGAGGCCCAGAAGGGCATGACGAACTGGCTCAACGGCCTCTCCGGCACCAACGCGATCCTGCTCGGTGTCCTCCTCGGCCTGATGATGTGCTTCGACCTCGGCGGCCCGGTCAACAAGGTCGCGTACGCCTTCGCCACCGCCGGAATCGCCGTGCAGAGCCCGAGCGACTCCGCGATGAAGGTCATGGCCGCCGTGATGGCCGCGGGCATGGTCCCACCGCTGGGCATGGCGCTCGCGACCACCGTCCGCAAGAAGCTCTTCACCGAGACCGAGCGCGAGAACGGCAAGGCCGCCTGGGTCCTTGGCGCGTCCTTCATCTCCGAGGGCGCGATCCCGTTCGCGGCGGCCGACCCGCTGCGCGTCATCCCGGCCTCGATGGCGGGCGGCGCCGTCACCGGCGCCCTGTCGATGGCCTTCGGCGCCACCCTGCGCGCCCCGCACGGCGGTATCTTCGTGGTCCCGCTGATCGGCAGCCCGTTCCTCTACCTGATCGCCATCGCGGCGGGCGTGTGCGTCACGACCGCCCTGGTGGTCGTCCTGAAGAGCATGCGCAAGCCGGCGCCGGGGACCGCGGCCGCCGCGGCGACCGATGCCACCGGCACCCCGGCGACCGAGCCGAAGCAGCCGGTCGCCGCGTGAACCGTGCCCCTTTGGGGCGGCTGTGAGTCGTTCACGGCACCTGCGAGATACGTCACGGTCCGGGGCAGAAATCCCGGACCGTGGTGTCTACTGGAACGCATGCCTGAGCACCATTCCGTCTACCAGTTGCTTGGTATGACCCTGCTCGTCCTGGTGACCGTCGCCTGGGGGATCGGGCTGGCCTTCATGCTGCGCCGCGGTCGCTACAAGACCGTGCCGTGGCACTACGGACGCGGTCTGCCGGCCCTGCCCCACCAACGACGGGCCGCCCCCGGACGCGAGTGCGTCGAGCTGACCCCGGCGGAGGAGGACGCGTTCGCGGGTCTGGTACGACAACTCGGCGGCGGCCGCTGACACGGGCGCCGGAACCAGGACCTACGTGAGTAGCCGCGCCCGGGGTGTGAGCCCGGTCAGGAGACCTGGGCCGCGCGCCGCTCCATGGCGTCGCGGGCCGCGTCCTCGGTGAGGTACACCTCGCACATGTGCCGTCCGTCGGGTGTCGCCGTGTGCTCGACCTCCCACAGGGAGATCTCCGCTCCGTCGCGCAGCAGGAACGCGTGCTCGTACAGCGAGAAGCCCAGCCCGGCACGCCCCGCCCGGCACGGGCGCCCGAACGCCTGCGTGATCTGGTGGGCGAACGCCTCCGCCAGCCGCGCGGCCGTCTCCGGGCCCGGCCGGTCCGTGTTCTCGGCGCGGCGCAGCAGCCGGCGCGCGTGGTCCGCGGAATCGTCCGGGACGTAGGCGTGCCGCGGCCCGTACACAGGCGAGAGCTGCACCGTCACCGGGAGCTCGAAGTCCGGGGTGTCGGGCGGTAAGGGCAGCCGCGCGGTCGCCGCACGCAGCTCCTCCTCGTCGACGTAGACCTCGTGCTGCGGAACGCTGTCCCGCGCGGTGTTGTGGACGAGCTCCCACAGAGTGAGCGCCGAGCCGTCGGCGAGCAGCCACGTGTGCCGGTACGTCTCCCGGTGCAGCCCCGCGCTGTGGTGCGCGGAGTGCAGCGAACTGTCGTACGCCAGCGCGCAGTCCAGCTGCCGTATCGCCTCGTCGGGCAGCTCGAAGGAGTTCAGGGCACGACCGAGGAGCCGCGCGAGATGCTCCTCCGGAGACTCGGGCGACTCGTGTGGTTCGTACGCTGCCGTCTCGTACGGAACGCTCAAGGCTTCTCCCGGCGTTGCTGCATGTCACCTTGTGGGTGCATACCGTAGCCCCTCGGTCGGACATCATGTCCGGGAACCGAGAAAACGTACGCCCGGAAAACGACCGGGCCACGCGGGAAATTCCCACGCGGCCGACGACCCGTCAAAAACCCCCGGTCAGACAGGGCTTGCGACGATCAGGAGGTGCCGACGGCACTGCCCGCGACCCACTCGTCCCACGGCATGTTCCAGCCGTTCAGCCCGTTGTCGGGCGCCACCGTCTTGTCGGGGGAGTTCTTCACGATCACCACGTCCCCGATCAGCGAGTTGTCGTAGAACCACTTGGCCGGAGTGTCCGACTGCCCGCCCTTGACGTCCCGCAACCCGACGCAGCCGTGGCTGGTGCCGGTGCGCCCGAAGGGCGGATTCCCCTTGTTGTACCAGTAGTTGCCGTGGATGAAGGTCCCCGACTGCGTCAGCCGCATCGCGTCCGGGACGTCGGGGATGTCGTACGCGTTGGCGAGGGCGACCGTCCGGCTGTCCATGCGAATCTTCTTGTACTTCTCGGAGATCACCATCTGCCCGTTGTACGTGGTGAACTCCGGGCTGCCCGTGGAGATCGGCACCGACTGGACGGTCCGCCCGTCCCGCACGACCTTCATGGTCTGCGTGTCCGCGTCCACGGTGGACACTTGCGAGCGCCCCACGGCGAAGCTGGCGGTCTTCTCCTGCACACCGGTGACCCCGCCCGCGCCCTCGACCCCGTCCAGGTCGATCTTCATCGTGACCTTGGAGCCGGCCTTCCAGTACTCCTCGGGCCGGAAGTCGAGCCGCTGCGCCCCGAACCAGTGCCCGACCACCTGCTGCCCACTGCTGGAGCTGACCTCGATGTGCGACTGCACGGCCTTCTTGTCGCTGATCGCCTTGTCGAAAGTGAACGACACCGGCATCCCCACGCCGACCGTCGTGCCGTTGTCCGGCGTGTACGTCCCGACGAAGCTGTTCGCCTTGGAGACGGTCGTGAAGACGGACTTCGCGCTCACGGCCTTGCCGTCCGAGTCCTTGGCCGTCGCGGCTATCTCGTACTTCGTCCCCCGCTCCAGCTGCTCCTCGGGCTTCCAGCCCTTCCCGCCCGCGACGATCTCCCCGGACACTTGCTGGCCCGAGCCGGCCACCGTCATCCTCACGCCGGTCAGCGTGCCGTCGCTGACCTTCACGCCGGTCGAGTTGATGGACGCGCCCGTCGAACCGTTCTTGGCGGAGATGACGATCTGCGCCGCGGAGGTCTTCGCGGGGTCCTTGCCGCCCTTGCCTTCACTCTTGCCGTCGGAGTCGCCTCCGCACGCGGTGAGGGTGAGGGTGCCGACCATCAGGACGGCACAGGCCCCCAGTGCGCGCCGCGCTGCTATGTCCGGCGTTGTCACGGGCTGCTCCAGATTGGTGTGATATGCGTTGTCCGCTCCACTCCGTGAAGAAAGAGGGACCCGGTCCCCGCCCGGGTTCCCTACCAGCGCGACGAATGCCAGACGAATGCCATCAGAATGGGGGCGGTGAGGTTGTCGGTCGGGTGCGGGCCGGTGGGGGCTGGTCGCGCAGTTCCCCGCGCCCCTGGGGGCGCTACGCACAACGCCCGCCCCCACCGAACCCGCACACACAGCCCCAGGCTTCACTCGCCGTACAGCTCCCGATAGGCCGGCCACGCCCCGCCCACCCCCTCCACCGACTCCGCCGCCCGCACCGCCCGCACAATCGCGCGCGTCACCACATCCGCACCCGCTGCGAGCACCGCGTTGAGCGCGAGCGGGTCCACGGCGTCGAGCGGCCGCGCCCCCGTGGCCAGGGCGAACACCGTGTCGCCGTCGTGCAGCAGGTGCACCGGCCGCACGGCACGCGCGATGCCGTCGTGCGCGGTCCCCGCCACCTTCTGGGCCTGCGCCTTCGACAGTTCCGCATCCGTGGCCACCACCGCGAGCGTGGTGTTCAGCGGGGGCGGCGCATTCCTCGCCGCGGTCTCGGCGAGCCGCCGTCGCGCCGCCTCGTGCACCCGCGGCTCCGGATACCGCACCCTCCCGTCGAACAACTCCCCGTACAGAACCCCCGTCTCCGGATCCGACACCGCCCCCACCGCGTTGGCCACCACCAACGCCGCCACGGTGACCCCCGAGGGGAGCACGACACTCGCCGTCCCCACCCCGCCCTTCATCGCCCCGACCGCGGCTCCGGTCCCCGCCCCCACACACCCTTCCGTCACCTCCGCACCGAAGGCACTCGCCGCGGCGGCCTCGACAGCGGCCCGCCCGGTCGCCGCGTCCGGCCGGGCCCGGAAGTCGCCGCCCCGCCCGAGATCGAAGACACACGCGGCAGGCACGACCGGCACCACATGCGTGGGATCGGGTCCGACCCGCACCCCCCGCCCCTGCTCCTCCAGCCAGGCCATCACCCCGGAGGCCGCGTCCAGCCCGTACGCGCTGCCCCCGGTCAGCACGATCGCCTCGACCTTCTGCACCAGGTTGCGCGGGTCGAGCGCGTCGGTCTCCTTGGTGCCAGGACCTCCGCCGCGCACGTCCACCGCGGCGACGGCCCCGCCCTCCGGGGCGAGCACGACGGTGGTGCCGGTGAGCCAACCGCCGCCGGTACGCGTCGCGTGCCCCACCCGTACCCCGGTGACATCCGTCAGAGCGTCAACTGTCATGGGACCAGTCTCGTCCAGGCACCACCTCGACCCGCCGAGACCAGGAGGTCACACCACCCGAACCACCGGCAACGCCGTGAAGAGCAGATGGCCGCTCCCACGGTGTGCGTCCGGCGGGGCCGTACCCTGGATCCATGAGTAGCGCCCCCCGCCCCGAGCCCCGCGAGCCGAAGCCCGCGCTGGTCTTCGACGATCCGCTGGACCAGCAGTCCTCGGACGACACCGACCGAGGCTGGGGCGACCGGCCGCGCACCGACAGCGACAGCGCGGCCGACCTGAAGCGCTTCCTCGACGAGAAGCCGCCCCACCACCTGTGATCGGGCCGCACCACCCGGATCGCTAGCGCCAGTCGTGACCCTCGTGGCCCGAGCCCCGCTGGGCGACCAGGGCGTCGCGGATCTCCTTGAGAACCTCCAGCTCGGTCACCTCCATGACCTCGTGGGTGCCCTCCTTCGCCTTCCGGCGGGCCTCCATCCGGGCCAGGTACTTCGACATCGGCAGGACCATCAGGAAGTAGACGACGGCCGCGGTGATCACGAACGTGAGCGTGGCGCCGAGGACCGAGCCCCACAGGATCCGTACACCCTCCGCGCTGTCGCCGGTACCCGTGCAGGGGCCCTTGAGGCACGAGTTGTAGCTGTCGAGGTTCTTCGTGCCGATCGCCCCCACCAGCGGGTTGATCACGCCCTTCACCACCGAGTTGACGATGTTGGTGAAGGCGGCGCCGATGACCACCGCGACTGCCAGATCGATGACGTTCCCTCGCATCAGAAAGGCCTTGAAGCCCTCCAGGACGCTCGGCTTCTTCTCGCTCACCCAGAGGCCTCTTCTCGCACGCGCACGTTGTGGAACAAACAGCTCCGCAACCTACGTCAACGCGAGGTGGGCCTGCCCCATGGGGTAGCTCTAAAAGGCGGCTCAACACAACGTCACCGCCAGCCGTGCCGTCGCGCTCGCGCCCGCGAGGCGAGCCGCCGTGGACCGCGGCACCGAGAGCACGATCAGCGCCCCGCCCTCGCTCACACCGTCCGCCGGCTCCGGCACCTTCGTCACCCGCGCGCCGCGGGCGACCACTCGGGCGTCCCCGCCCAGCGCCGACTCCTCGGCGGCGATGACGTCGACCCGGTCCCCGGGGCGCAACAGCCGGACCGTCGCACCGTCGGCGATCCGTACCGGCGCCGACACCGTCTCCACGACCCGGTGTTCGCGCACGGGCTGGGCTGCCGGATGACCCCGCGCCCCGTCGCCGCCCCGCGGGCCCGCCGCCACCAGTGCGGCCGCGGTGACGGCCAGGCCGAGGGCCACGGCACGCCTGCGGCTGCGGACGAGTCGCCGTAGTCGATACCGCCCGCGCCCTACTCGGACCGGCGCGAAGTGCGGGACCTCGCAGGTCGGGGGAGCGTCGGTGCCGGGCGGGCACGGAAGGAGGGGAGAGGGCGAGGGAGCGAAGGACATGTGGACCACCACCAGCGACGGGACATCGGCTTGCCCTGCCACGATGCGGCTTCGCGCCGAATCCCGCCGAGCCCGGTGGACTACCTGCCGGTTGTGGAAAACTTCCTCACCCGAACGAGGACTTCCGCCTCAATCCGGGCGCCGGCTAGGGCAGTTCGAACCCGGGGTCCATCCCGCCCAGTGCGCCGACGCACAGGCAGTCCCGCTCGTCCTGGGCGGGCAGCGCCGCCACCGCGTCGAACAGCACACCCCGCAGCCGGTCCACGTTCGCCGCGAACACCCGCAGCACCTCGTCGTGCGAGACGCCCTCACCGGTCTCGGCGCCCGCGTCGAGATCGGTGACCAGGGTCAACGACGTGTAGCAGAGCTCCAGTTCGCGGGCGAGGGACGCCTCGGGGTGACCGGTCATGCCCACCACCGACCAGCCCTGCGCCTGGTGCCACAGCGATTCGGCGCGGGTCGAGAAGCGCGGACCCTCGATCACGACGAGCGTGCCGCCGTCCACCGCCTCCCAGTCCCGCCCGCGGGCAGCCTTCAGCGCGGCCGCCCGTCCGGCGGGGCAGTACGGATCGGCCAGGGACACGTGCACCACGTTCGGCACGGCCCCGTCCGGCAGCGGCAGCCCGTCGAAGTACGTCCCCGCCCGGGACTTCGTACGGTCGACCAGCTGGTCCGGCACCAGCAGGGTGCCCGGTCCGTACTCGGGACGCAGCCCGCCCACGGCGCACGGCCCGAGGATCTGGCGTGCCCCCACCGACCTGAGCGCCCACAGATTGGCCCGGTAGTTGATCCGGTGGGGCGGCAGATGGTGGCCGCGTCCGTGCCGGGGCAGGAAGGCGACCCGCCGGCCGGCGACCTCGCCGAGGAAGAGGGAGTCGCTGGGCGGACCGTAGGGGGTGTCCACCTGGACCTCGGTCACGTCCTCGAGGAACGAGTAGAAGCCCGAGCCGCCGATTACGCCGATCTCTGCGTTCGCCATGAACAGCACAGTATCCGGCCCCGAAAACCCGCGGCGACCGGCCCGGACAACGCCGAAAACCCTGCCGTCCCGTGACGGCAGGGTTCACAAGGGGGAGCTATGCGGCGGAGCTGCTGCTGGACGAGGTGCCCGAGCTCGACGACTTCGTGTCCGAGGAGGACGAGGAAGACGACGAGGACGACTCGGACGACGACGTGGACGTCGACGGCTTCGAGGGCGACGACGCCGGCGAGCTGCTCGACGAGGAGCCGCGGCTGTCGTTGCGGTAGAAGCCGGAGCCCTTGAAGACGATGCCGACCGCGGAGAACACCTTCTTGAGGCGGCCCTGGCAATTCGGGCACTCGGTCAGAGCGTCGTCGGTGAACTTCTGCACCGCCTCGAGGCCCTCGCCGCACTCGGTGCACTGGTACTGATAGGTGGGCACTGTCTTCCTCCTGGCACTCTCACTCAATGAGTGCTAACGATGGTCCATAGTGACGCATTCCCGGGGATCAGTCCACTGCCACCGGCACTCGGTGACCCATGCCACGTGCGACCGTCCGCCCGCGAGGCCGGGTCGCGAGGTGTGAACGCAGCGCCACCAGGGTCGCCAGGGCGAGCAGCGTGCCGCCCATCGGCACCAGGAACCCGGCGCCGCCCCAGAAGCGGTCCTCCAGCTGCCCGGCGATCGTGACGGCGGCCGCCTGGCCGAGCGCCACCGCCCCGGTCAGCCAGGTGAAGGCCTCGGTGCGGGCGCCGGCCGGGACCAGGTTCTCGACCAGGGTGTAGCCGGTGATCAGGGCGGGCGCGATGCACATGCCGACCAGGAGGCCGAGGCCGGCCAGGACGAGCACCGAGTGCGCGGCCCACAGGCCGGAGGCCGTCAGCGCGAGGGCGCCGTAGGCGACGACCAGGCGCCGCCGGGGGGCCACCTTCCAGGCGATGGCACCGCAGACCAGGCCGGAGAGCATGTTGCCCGCGGCGAAGACGCCGTACAGGACACCGTTCAGGCCGGGCTCGCCGATCGACTCGCTGAACGCGGCCAGGGAGACCTGCATGCCGCCGAAGACGGACCCGATGCCCAGGAAGGTCACGATCAGGACGCGCACCCCGGGGACGCGCAGTGCCGGGGTGTGCTCCACGCGCGTGTGCTCCCCGAGAACGACGGAGGGCTGCGTGCTCTTCTGCGCGGCGAACAGCAGGCCGCCCAGCAGCGTCAGGGACGCCTCCGTCAGCAGCCCCGCGGCGGGGTGGACGGCGGTGCACAGAGCGGTGGCCAGCAGCGGGCCGAAGACGAAGGTCAGCTCGTCCGTGACGGACTCGAAGGCGGCCGCCGTGGTCATCAGGGGGGAGTCCTGGAGCTTGGCTCCCCAGCGGGCGCGCACCATGGGCCCGATCTGCGGCACCGAGGCGCCGGTGGGCACGGCCGCGACGAACAGCGCCCACAAGGGCGCGTGCGCGAGGGCGAGAGCCGTCAGGGACAGGCCCGCCAGGGTGTGCACCAGGACGCCGGGGACCAGCACGGCGCGCTGCCCGTAGCGGTCCGCGAGACGGCCGCTGTAGGGCGCGAACAGTGCCATGGCGACACCGGTGACGGCCGCGACGGCGCCCGCCGCGCCGTAGGAGCCGGTGGTGTGCTGGACGAGCAGCACGAGGGAGAGGGTGAGCATCGCGAACGGCTGGCGTGCCGCGAAGCCGGGGAGCAGGAACGTCCAGGCGCCGCGGGTACGCAGCAGCTGTCCGTATCCCGGGCGGGGGGAGGTGACCGTGGATGCCACGGCCCGTGCCTTTCTGCCGCCTGGTAGCGCGGCTCCCTTTCCCAAGGGAGGGCGCCGAGAGCTGTCCTCTTGCGCGGACTGCGGTAGATGCCGAAGACCGCTCTCAGGGACGTCTCGGCCGCCATACGGTCGCGCCAGCTCTGCGTCAGGCAGAGTTGGTTCGATCAGGGGTCGGTCACCATCCTACAGGGGGCGCGTAACACACCCTTAACGTGCGCTGTCGGTGCCGTCCGTGCCCAGCCAGTCGGCCAGCTTGCCGCCGTGGCCGACCGCGCGCAGCCGTCGTTCGGCGGCGTCGCGGACCGGGTCGGTGGCGACCACGAGCAGTTCGTCCCCGCGCCGCAGCACGGTCGTGGGCAGCGGGACGAACGATTTTTCATCGCGGACGACGAGGGTGACCGCGGCCCCGGCCGGCAGCCGCAGCTCGTTGACCTCGACGCCGTGCATCCGGGACCCGTCGGGGATCGCGACGGACAGCAGGTGCCCGCGCAGCCGCTCCAGGGGCGCCGACTCGATCCCGAGGTCGGCGGTGTCGGAGTCGCCGCCCAGCCGCAGTGTGCGCGCCAGCCAGGGCAGTGTCGGGCCCTGGACGAGGGTGTAGACGACGACCAGGACGAAGACGATGTTGAAGACGCGACGGCTGCCCTCGACACCGCTCACCATGGGGATCGTCGCCAGGATGATGGGCACGGCGCCGCGCAGTCCGGCCCAGGACATGAGCGTCTGCTCCTGCCACGGCACCCGGAACGGCGTCAGGCACAGGAAGACGCTCAGCGGTCGCGCCACCATGGTCAGCACCAGCCCTATGACGAGCCCGGGCAGTACGTCGTCGCCCAGCTCGTGCGGGGTGACGAGCAGGCCGAGCAGGACGAACATGCCGATCTGGGCGATCCAGCCGAGCCCGTCCGCGAAGCCGCGGGTGGCGGGCCAGTGCGGCAGCTTGGCGTTGCCCATCGCCATGGCGGCGAGATAGACCGCGAGGAACCCGCTGCCGTGCGCCAGCGCGCCCGCCGCGTACGCGGTGACCGCGATCGCCATGACCGCGATCGGATAGAGGCCGGAGGCGGGCAGGGCGACGTGCCGCAGGCCCCAGGAGCCCAGCCAGCCCACCGCGATGCCGATGGCGGCGCCGATGGCCAGCTCCAGCGTTATCTCGGCGAGCAGCGTGTACCAGTGCTCGACCGGACCGGTCTGGGAGAAGGCGACCACCAGGATGACCACGGGGGCGTCGTTGAAGCCGGACTCGGCCTCCAGCGTGCCCGTCACGCGCGCGGGCAGCGGGATCCTGCGCAGGACCGAGAAGACCGCCGCCGCGTCCGTCGAGGAGACGACCGCCCCGATGATGAGCGCCTGGCGCCATTCGAGGCCGATCAGGTAGTGCGCGGCCGTCGCCGTGACCCCGACGCTCACCGCGACCCCGCCCAGCGCCAGCGCGGTGGCGGCCGGCAGGGCCGGTTTGATCTCCTTCCACTTCGTGCCGAGTCCGCCCTCGGCCAGGATCACGACCAGGGCCGCGTACCCGATGACCTGGGTCAGCTCGGCGTTGTCGAAGTGGATGTCGCCGATGCCGTCCTGGCCCATGGCGATGCCGATCCCCAGGTAGACGAGCAGGCTGGGGAGCCCGCTGCGCGAGGAGATCCGGACCGCTGCCACGGCGACGAGCAGGACGAGCGAGCAGACGAACAGGAGCTGGTTGAGGTGGTGGACAGTCAGCGGCCGTTCCCTTCCCTGGCTCACCGCATCACGCGCGTGTGAGCTCACGTACATAGGACACGAAGCGGTGGAGCAGCGCATCCAAGTACTTCGTTACCTTACCTAACTCTTGACGATTTCTTGACGCTTCGCGCGGCGAGATCGAACGCTCGTCCGCGTTCGTACCCGACTCCGCGTCAAGTCCGCCTGAGCCCTGCGCCTATGGTTGCTCCAGCGCGCAGAGCCTGCGTCACATCCCCGGCTGGGCGCGCGACGCCTGGCACGCACGCTCGCCGCGTTGCGATCGCACGCACCAGACGCCGCGCGCTGATCCAGTCGGGAATGTGACGCAGGCTCCCCGTCGAAAGCACAGCCCGCCCTGCCGCTCGCGTTAGGACAGCAAGGACAGCGATGCCCCCCACCACCACCGCCTCATCGGGTCAGCAGCCCGGCAAGTCCGGCAGGAAGAAGGGGCGCCGAGCCCGCCTGATCGTTCTCGTCCTCGTACTGGCCGTCATCGGCGGTGTCGCCTACGGCGGGTACTGGTCGGTGAGCACCGTCCGCGCGTCCTTCCCGCAGACCAAGGGTTCGACCGAGCTCAAGGGCCTGTCGGGCCCCGTGGACGTCAAACGCGACAGTTACGGCATTCCGCAGATCTACGCCTCCTCGGACGCGGACCTGTTCATGGCGCAGGGCTACGTCCAGGCCCAGGACCGGTTCTACGAGATGGACGTGCGCCGGCACATGACCTCCGGGCGCCTGTCGGAGATGTTCGGCCAGGGCCAGGTCAAGGACGACGAGTTCCTGCGCACGCTGGGCTGGGACCGGGTCGCGAAGAAGGAGTACGACACCAAACTGTCGGCCTCCACCAAGAAGTACCTCCAGGCCTACGCCAAGGGGGTCAACGCCTACCTCCAGGGCCGGAGCGGCAAGGGCATCTCCCTGGAGTACGCGGCGCTCGCCTTCAAGAACGACTACAAGCCCGAGAAGTGGACCCCGGTCGACTCGCTCGCGTGGCTCAAGGCGATGGCCTGGGACCTGCGCGGCAACATGCAGGACGAGATCGACCGCGCCCTGATGACCAGCCGCCTCGGCCCGAAGCAGATCGCCGACCTGTACCCGGAGTACCCGTACAGCCGCAACCAGGCGATCGTCCAGGAGGGCCAGTACAACGAGCTGACCGAGACCTTCGAGCAGAACGGCAGCTCGCAGGAGAACGGTCTGTCCGGCACCGGCACCTCCACGAGCGGCACCGGAACGTCCACGAGCGGCACCGGCACCTCCACGAGCGGCTCGGGAACGGCCGCGGGCGGCACCGTCACGGGCACGTCGGCCTCGACCTCCTCCTCGACCGCCTCGGCCCTCCAGAGCCAGCTCTCCGGCCTCTACGACGTCCTGGACGACGTCCCCACGGCCGTCGGCGTCAACGGCCAGGGCATCGGCTCCAACTCGTGGGTCGTCGCCGGCTCGCACACCATCACCGGCAAGCCGCTGCTCGCCAACGACCCGCACCTGTCGGCCTCGCTGCCGTCCGTCTGGTACCAGATGGGCCTGCACTGCCGGACCGTCTCCAGCAAGTGCCAGTACGACGTCTCCGGCTACACCTTCGCGGGCATGCCCGGCGTGATCATCGGTCACAACGCGAAGATCGCCTGGGGCATGACGAACTCCGGCGTCGACGTCACCGACCTCTACCTGGAGAAGCTCTCCGGCGACGGCTACCTGTACGGCGGCAAGACGGTTCCCTTCACCACGCGCGAGGAGACCATCAAGGTTGCCGGCGGCGCCTCCAAGAAGATCGTCGTCCGTGAGACGAACAACGGCCCCCTGGTCTCCGACCGCTCCGACGAACTCGTGAAGGTCGGCAAGAAGGCCACCGTCGACAACGCGGCCCCCGACCGCGGCGAAGGCTACGGCGTCGCGCTGCGCTGGACCGCGCTCGACCCCGGCACCTCCATGGACGCCGTGTTCGCGATGGACCGGGCGTCGAACTGGAGCGAATTCCGCTCGGCGGCCGCGTTGTTCGACGTGCCCTCGCAGAATCTCGTCTACGCCGACTCCGAGAACATCGGCTACACCCTGCCCGGCCGCATCCCGATCCGCGCGAAGGGCGACACCGGCGCCATCCCGGCCCCGGGCTGGAACCCGAAGTACACCTGGACCGGCAAGTACATCGGGCAGGACGAGCTGCCCTACGAGTACAACCCGGAGCGCGGCTACATCGTCACCGCCAACCAGGCCGTGGTCGACAAGGACAAGTACCCCTACACGCTCACCACGGACTGGGGCTACGGCACCCGCAGCCAGCGCATCACCGACCTGATCGAGCAGAAGATCAAGGGCGGCGGCAAGATCTCCACCGACGACATGCGCCAGATGCAGCTCGACAACAGCAGTGAGATCGCCAAGCTGCTCGTACCGAAGCTGCTGAAGATCGACGTCGAGGACAAGGACGTCCGTCAGGCGCAGGAGCTCCTGGAGGGCTGGGACTACACCCAGGACGCCGACTCGGCCGCGGCCGCCTACTTCAACGCCGTCTGGCGCAACATCCTCAAGCTCGCCTTCGGCAACAAGCTGCCCAAGGAGCTGCGGGTCAAGGGCCAGTGCCTGTGGGTCGACCCGGTCAACACCGTCGGGCCCGCGGACGAGACGGACAAGGTCCGCGAGTGCGGCCAGCGCGACGCCGACCAGGCGCAGCCCGACGGCGGCGACCGCTGGTTCGAGGTGGTGCGCAAGCTCATGGACGACGAGAACAGCGACTGGTGGAAGACCCCGGCCGGCGTCGGCCACCGTCCCAAGGCCGACAACCGCGACCAGCTGTTCAAGCGCGCCATGATCGACGCCCGCTGGGAGCTGACCGCGAAGCTCGGCAAGGACATCGACACCTGGAGCTGGGGCCGGCTGCACCGCCTGTTCCTGAAGAACCAGACCCTGGGCATCGAGGGCCCCGGCTTCGTCCAGTACATGCTCAACCGCGGCCCCTGGAAGCTCAGCGGCGGCGAGGCGACGGTCAACGCGACCGGCTGGAACGCCGCGGGCGGTTACGGCGTCGTCTGGGTGCCGTCGATGCGCATGGTGGTCAACCTCGGCGACCTCGACAAGTCGAAGTGGATCAACCTCACCGGCGCCTCCGGGCACGCCTACAGCGCGCACTACACCGACCAGACCGGCAAGTGGGTCAAGGGGGAGCTGCTGGACTGGTCCTTCTCGGACGACGCCGTCGACAAGAGCACCACCGACACGCTGGTGCTCAAACCGTGAGCTGAGGCGGCAGACCGCGGAAGGGCCCTCCACACGCGTGTGGAGGGCCCTTCCTCATGCGGGGGTGCGGAGGCGGCGCACACCCGACGGCGTCACCACCGCGTCCACCGGGCGGTCGTGCGCCTCCTCCGGGACATGCGCGACGACCTCGGAGTCGTACAGGAGCACCACCAGCGCAGGCCGTGCGCCCGCGCGCTCCAGGCGCGCGAGCACCCGGTCGTACGACCCCCCGCCGCGCCCCAGGCGCATCCCGCGCCCGTCCACGGCGAGGCCGGGCAGCAGCACGACGTCGGCGCCGGTCACGGCGTCCGGGCCCAGACGCTCCCCGGCGGGCTCGAAGAGGGCCATTTTCCCGCCGTGTTGGACGCGCGTGACGGAGCCCTCGCCGGTGTAGGCGCCCCAGTCCAGATCGTTGTCCGGCAGCAGCGCCGGGAGCAGGACCCGCACGCCCCGCTCGCGCAGCGCGTCGAGGAGGGTGAGCGTGCCGGGTTCGCTCCCCACGGAGACGTACGCCGCCACCGTGCGCGCACGCGCCAGCTCGGGCAGCCCGAGGGCCCGGCCGGCCAGCGCGGAAGCCGCTTCCCGTACGTCATCGGCCGTCAACCTGTTCCTCACCGCCAGGTACTCTCGTCGCAACGTTCGCTTGTCAGGCTCGGTGGGACGTCCGACATGACTCAAGGTCTGCACCCGTACCCTTTCAATGCGCTCATATAAGAGCTTATTAACCGGAGCCACAGATTCCAGGCAAAGGCACCGGATAGGGTTGCGGACATGACTCAGTCGCACCCTCGGATCAGCAAGGCTGTCATTCCGGCAGCAGGGCTCGGCACCCGCTTCCTGCCCGCCACCAAGGCCACTCCCAAGGAGATGCTGCCGGTGGTCGACAAGCCGGCGATCCAGTACGTGGTCGAGGAGGCCGTCTCGGCGGGCCTCGATGACGTCCTCATGATCACGGGACGCAACAAGCGCCCCCTGGAGGACCACTTCGACCGCAACTACGAGCTCGAGTCCGCCCTCCAGAAGAAGGGCGACGCCGACCGGCTCGCCAAGGTCCAGCAGTCCAGCGACCTCGCCACCATGCACTACGTGCGCCAGGGCGACCCCCGCGGCCTCGGCCACGCTGTCCTGTGCGCGGCGCCCCACGTGGGCCAGGAGCCCTTCGCGGTCCTCCTCGGCGACGACCTGATCGACGCCCGCGACCCCCTGCTCAAGCGGATGATCGAGGTGCAGGAGCAGCACGGCGGCAGCGTCATCGCGCTGATGGAGGTCGCGCCCGAGCAGATCCACCTCTACGGCTGTGCCGTCGTCGAGGAGACCGAGGACAGCGACGTCGTCCGGGTGAGCGGCCTCGTCGAGAAGCCGGACGCGGCCGACGCCCCGTCGAACTACGCGGTCATCGGCCGCTACGTCCTCGACCCGCACATCTTCGACATACTCCGCAAGACCGAGCCCGGCCGGGGCAACGAGATCCAGCTCACCGACGCCCTCCAGCAACTCGCCCAGGACGAGAAGGTCGGCGGCCCGGTGCACGGCGTCGTCTTCAAGGGCCGCCGCTATGACACCGGGGACCGCGGCGACTATCTGCGTGCCATTGTCAGACTCGCGTGCGAACGTGAAGACCTGGGCCCGGACTTCCGGACCTGGCTTCGCAGTTACGTAGCCGAGGAGATGTAGGCACTTGAGCAGCGCCGCGCCCCGCCCCGCCGACCAGGACCACCTCTGGTCGGTGGACGAACACCTGGAGGACATCCTCGCGACCGTCCGCCCCCTCGAACCCATCGAGCTGCAACTGCTCGACGCCCAGGGCTGCGTCCTGGTCGAGGACGTCACGGTCCCGGTGTCCCTGCCCCCGTTCGACAACAGCTCCATGGACGGGTACGCGGTACGGGTCGCGGACGTGACGGGCGCGAGCGAGGAGTTCCCGGCCGTCCTGGACGTCGTCGGGGACGTGGCGGCGGGCCAGGCCGAGCCGCTCGAGGTCGGCCCCGGACAGGCCGCCCGCATCATGACCGGCGCCCCGCTGCCGCCCGGCGCAGAGACCGTCGTGCCCGTCGAGTGGACCGACGGCGGCCTCGGCGAGGGCCCGGTCAGCGGGATGCGCGCCCGCAGCCTCGCCCCCGAGGGCGCCGAGGGGCACGTGCACGTGTACCGGCCCGCCGAGGCCCGCGCGCATGTGCGTGGCCAGGGCAGCGACGTCCGCGCCGGCGACCGCGCCCTGGACGCCGGAACCGTCCTCGGCCCGCCGCAGATCGCCCTGCTCGCCGCCATCGGCCGCGGCACCGTACGCGTGCGCCCGCGCCCGCGCGTGGTCGTCATGTCCACCGGCAGCGAACTCGTCCAGCCCGACGAGGGTCTCGGCACCGGCCAGATCTACGACTCCAACAGCTTCGCCCTCACCGCGGCCGCCCGGGACGCCGGCGCCATCGCCTACCGCGTGGGGGCCGTCGCCGACGACGCCGAGACCCTGCGCGCCACCATCGAGGACCAGCTCGTCCGCGCCGACCTCCTGGTCACCACGGGCGGCGTCAGCGTCGGGGCGTACGACGTCGTCAAGGAGGCGCTGTCCTCCGTCGGCGACGCGGACGAGCCGGGCAGCGGCATCGACTTCCGCAAGCTCGCCATGCAGCCCGGCAAGCCCCAGGGCTTCGGTACCATCGGCCCCGACCACACCCCGCTGCTGGCCCTGCCGGGCAACCCGGTGTCGTCGTACGTCTCCTTCGAACTGTTCGTCCGCCCCGCGATCCGCACCCTCATGGGCCTCGACGACGTCCACCGGCCGCGGACCAGGGCCACCCTGACCGCGGACAAGGCGCTGACCTCGCCCAAGGGCCGCCGGCAGTTCCTGCGCGGCGCGTACGCCGACGGCTCCGTCAGCCCGGTCGGCGGCGCCGGCTCCCACCTGGTGGCCGCCCTCGCACAGGCCGACGCGCTGATCGTCGTACCGGAGGACGTGGAGTCCGTGGAGCCCGGCACCGAGGTCGAAGTGGTCCTGCTCGGCTGACCACTCCAGGTTGGCGGTACCGTGTCGCGCACAACAGGCCGGACCGGGAGCGCCGCACAACCATGAGTACGCAGGACCGACTGACGCACATCGACGAGGCGGGAGCCGCCCGTATGGTCGATGTCTCCGGCAAGGACGTCACCGCACGCACCGCGCGCGCGAGTGGACGCGTCCTCGTCTCGCCCCGAGTGATCGAGCTGCTGCGCGGCGAGGGTGTCCCCAAGGGCGACGCCCTGGCCACCGCGCGGATCGCGGGCATCATGGGCGCCAAACGCACCCCCGACCTCATCCCGCTGTGCCACCCGTTGTCGGTGTCCGGTGTGAAACTGGATCTGTCGGTCGCGGACGACGCCGTGGAGATCCTGGCCACGGTGAAGACCACGGACCGCACGGGCGTCGAGATGGAGGCCCTCACCGCGGTCTCCGTCGCCGCGCTCACCGTGATCGACATGGTCAAGGCGGTCGACAAGGGAGCGGTCATCACGGACGTACGGGTCGAGGAGAAGACGGGCGGCAAGTCGGGCGACTGGAGCCGGGCATGACGTATCGCGCTCTTGTGGTCACCGCGTCCAACCGGGCCGCCGCCGGTGTCTACGAGGACAAGGGCGGCCCGCTGATCGCCGACGGCCTGAAGAGATTCGGCTTCACCGTCGACGGCCCTCAGGTCGTCCCCGACGGTGACCCCGTGGAGGCCGCCCTGCGAGCCGGTGCCGATGCCGGATACGACGTCATCGTCACCACCGGCGGCACCGGCATCTCGCCCACCGACCGCACCCCCGAGGCGACCCGCGCGGTGATCGACCACGAGGTGCCGGGCATCGCGGAGGCCGTGCGGGCGTTCGGACGGCAGAAGGTGCCGACCGCCGCGCTCTCCCGGGGCCTGGCCGGGGTGGCGGGACACACGCTGATCGTCAACCTGCCGGGTTCCAGTGGCGGGGTGAAGGACGGACTGGCCGTCCTGGAGCCCCTGTTGATCCACGCCGTCGACCAGATCCGCGGCGGCGACCATCCCAGACCCGGCGCCGGCAGTGGGGGTGCGAGCTGAACAGCCCGTCCTGGCCCGTCGTACTGGCGGACGGCGATGTCGTCCTGAGGCCGATAAAGATGCGCGACCAGCGGGTCTGGCGCGAGGTCAACCGGCGCAACCGGGACTGGCTGCGCCCCTGGGAGGCGACCATCCCGCCGCCCACCCCGAGCGGCCCGATCGCGCACCGCCCGACCTACCGCCAGATGGTCCGCCACCTGAGGTCCGAGGCGAACGCGGGGCGGATGCTGCCGTTCGTCATCGAGTACCGGGGCCAGCTCGTCGGGCAGTTGACGGTCGCCGGGATCACCTGGGGCTCGATGTGCTCGGGGCACGTCGGCTACTGGGTGGACCAGTCGGTGGCCGGGCGCGGGGTGATGCCGACCGCTGTGGCGCTTGTCGTGGACCACTGTTTCCGTACGGTCGGTCTGCACCGCATCGAAGTCTGCATTCGCCCCGAGAACGTGCCCAGCCGACGGGTCGTGGAGAAACTCGGATTCCGCGAGGAGGGACTGCGGCCGCGCTATCTCCACATCGACGGGGCCTGGCGGGACCATCTCGTGTTCGCGCTCACCGCGGAAGAGGTGCCCGACGGGCTGCTCAGGCGCTGGCAGCGGGCCCGCTCCAGCGGAACACCGCACGACAATCCCGCATAGCCGGGAAATGGAATACGTGTTCGAAAATGATCGGTGCATGACCGTCTCAGGGCATTGAATTCCCGACTGAGGCGGCCTGCTGATCGGATCGGTCGGAAAAAAAGCTCGAAATATCAGCCAGATCGTGCGACACACCGGCGCAATTGGCAGATGGCCTCACGCAAACCCCTCTACCGTGTGAGGCGTGAGCAGCAGCGGCCTCATCTACGCAGTCATTGTCGGGGCCTGGGCCGCCTACTTGGTGCCGATGTGGCTCCGTAGGCAGGACGAGCTGAACGAGGCCCGTCCGACGGAACGCTTCAGCACCGCCATCCGGCTGCTGTCCGGACGGGCGGGCATGGAGCGTCGATACGCCAAGGACCTGCGCGCGCGCTCCACCGACGAGGGGGAGCACGGCGCCGACGAACCGGATGTCGTCACCGACTCGGTGGACGTCCGGGCCTTCGCCATGCCTCCGACCCGTCCGCAGACCCAGGCGACGGTCCAGCCGCCTGCGTCCGAGCGCCAGGCGCCGCGCGAACACGCGCGGGAAGCCGAGCCGGAGCGCGGGCGGCAGGCGGGGCGGGAAGCAGGGCACGGCGACCCGGCGCGCGCGAAGACCAACGCGCCCGCGCCCGAACACGGTGGCGCCCCGACGCGGAAGCAGACACCCGCCTCCGCCGCCCGGCGCACGGCCGCCGCGGAAGCGGCCGCGGCGCGCGCCCGGCGTGTGAAGGTACTCGCGCGCCGACGGCGTACGACGGTGATGCTCTTCCTCGCCTTCACGCTCGGCACGATCGTCGCCGCCGTAGGAGGACTCGCCTTCCTGTGGGCGCCGGGCGTGCCCGCGGTGATGCTCAGCGCGTACATCGCGTACCTGCGCTCCCAGGAACGCCGCCGCTTCGCCTACCAGATGGACCGACGCCGAGCCGAGGCCGCCGCCCAGCACCTGCGGGAGCGGGCCCGTCAGCCGCGCCGACGCGCGTCCGTGAGCACCGGCTCGGACGCCGACGAACCGGACGAGGGACCAGGGGCGCAGACCGATCCCGGGCTCTCCGCGCTCGCCGCCGACCGGCGCGCCCTCGTCGAGCAGACCGACCACGCCGAGTGGGTCGACCAGCAGCGCGAGCGGCAGCGCAGGCCGGGACACGGGGACAGCTGGGACCCGGTACCGGTGCCGTTGCCGACGTACGTGACCGCGCCGGTCGCTCCGCGGGCCACCGCGGACGTGGACCTCGGCGCGCCGGACGCGTGGAGTTCGGCCCGGTCCAGCACCGTGGCCCCCGAGCACTCCGGCCAGGAGGCGGCGCCCATGGCGGACGACGGGGGATCGGAGGACGGGTCCGACGACGCGGACGACAAGCCCGAGGCGGACGGCCGCACCGACGCCCGCCGCGCCGCCTCCGCACGCCGGGCACGCGAGCGCGGCCGTACGCCGCTCTTCGACCAGTACGAGGAAGGCGAGCGGCCGCGCGCGGCCAACGAGTGAGGGACGGGGCCGGGATCAGCGGGCCCTGACCAGCCGGGAACGGATTTCCAAGCATCCGGACGGGGATGCTAGAGTTTCACTCGTTGCAAGGGCCTGTGGCGCAGTCCGGTAGCGCACCTCGTTCGCATCGAGGGGGCCAGGGGTTCGAATCCCCTCAGGTCCACGCATCATGAAGACCCGCTCCTGATTCAGGAGCGGGTCTTCTGTCATCCGTGGGGTGGTTTCACAGGGGCTTCGCGAAGCAGCGGCTCTCCTCGAAGTGGCGGTAGTAGCCGAACTTGACGCAGGGTTCGTAGCCGCTGGAGGTGTACAGGGCGATCGCCTCCGGCTGCTTGGTGCCGGTCTCCAGGACCATGCGCAGCCGGCCCGCCGCGCGGGCGTCCTCCTCCAGGGCCGCCAGGACACGGCGGGCGAGGCCGCGGCCGCGCATCTGCTCGATCACGTACATGCGCTTGAGCTCGGCGTCGCCGTCCAGGTTGCCCTCGCCGTTCGCGTCCTGGGAACGCCAGCCGCCCGTGGCGACGGGGCTGTCGTTCTCGTCGTACGCGATCAGGTACACGCCGTTCGGCGGATCGAAGTCCGTCGGGGCCAGCTCGGTGGCGTCGCCGCCGTCGCCGTAGCGGACGTGGTACTCGGCCTGGACCTGGTCGTTGAGCTTGACGGCGTCGGGGTGGTCGAAGGGGACACGGCGGATCATCATGCCCTCCAGTGTGCCGGTATCGTTCCCGGGTGCTCACTGTGACCTCCGCCAATGTGAACGGGCTGCGCGCCGCCGCGAAGAAGGGCTTCGTGGAGTGGCTCGCGGAGACCTCCGCCGATGTGCTCTGTCTGCAGGAGGTGCGCGCCGAGCCGCAGCAACTGCCCGACAGTGTCCGTGCTCCCGAGGGCTGGCACGTGGTGCACGCACCCGCCGCCGCCAAGGGCCGCGCCGGTGTCTCCCTCTACACCCGCCGCGAGCCCGACCGGGTCCAGGTCGGCTTCGGATCGGCCGAGTTCGACACCAGCGGGCGCTACGTCGAGGCGGACCTGCCCGGCGTCACCGTCGCCTCCCTCTACCTGCCCTCCGGCGAGGTCGGCACCGAGCGGCAGGACGAGAAGGTCCGCTTCATGGACGAGTTCCTCGCCCACCTGAAGGACCTGCGGGCACGCTCCGCCGCCGACGGCCGCGAAGTCGTCGTCTGCGGCGACTGGAACATCGCCCACCAGCAGGCCGACCTGAAGAACTGGCGCGCCAACCAGAAGAGCTCCGGGTTCCTGCCGGAGGAGCGGGCCTGGCTCAGCCGCGTGTTCGACGAGACCGACGGCGGTTACGTCGACGTCGTACGGTTGCTGCATCCGGATGTGGCTGGGCCGTACTCGTGGTGGTCGTACCGGGGGCGGGCCTTCGACAACGATTCAGGATGGCGGATCGACCTCCACGTCTCCACGCCGGGGCTCGCGGCCAAGGCCGTCAAGGGGTACGTCGAGCGCGCCGCCACGCACGCCGAGCGCTGGTCGGACCACGCGCCCGTGACGGTCGTCTACGAGCTCTAGTCCACCTTCAGTCCCGCTTCCGCAACCGCCGGTCCAGCGCCAGGGACAGTTCCGCCTCCACCACGCTGCGTGCCAGGGGGCGCAGGCGGTGGAGGTCGTTCTCGTCGGCGTGGCGGAGGACGAGTTCGGCGAACATCTCGGCCAGGGCGTCGGCGTGTTCGCGGACGTGTCTGCCGGCCGCCAGGACTTCGGCGAGGGGGATGCCCTCGCGGACCAGGGCGGCGGAGACGTCCAGGAGGCGGCGGCTGATGTGGACGATCTCGTCGCCGTCGGTGCCGAGGTAGCCGAGGTCGAGCGCGGCCGCCAGGTTCTCCGCGGTGACCTCGCCCTCGAAGCGGGCGGCGAGTTCCTCGGGGGTGAGGCGGACCGGCTCCTCCTCCGTCGGCGCGACTCCCAGGACGTCGGCCACGTCACGGCCGTGGTCCAGGGCCTCGGCGAGTTCCGCGATGCCGGTGAGGGTGTGGCCGCGCTCCAGGAGGGCCGCGATCGTGCGCAGGCGGGCCAGGTGGTGGTCGTCGTACCAGGCGATGCGGCCCTCGCGGCGAGGGGGCGGGATCAGTTTGCGTTCGCGGTAGAAGCGCAGGGTGCGCACTGTGATGCCGGCCAGGCGGGCCAGTTCCTCCATGCGGTATTCGCGCTTCTCCGTCACGCCCGAACTTTATGTCGTACCCCGGGAACCCGTGGCGGTAGCCACTGATGTCAACGTCCTTCCCCCCGACCCCTACCCATCGGTACGGAGCTGCTCTACCCTCCGATTGCGCCAGTGTTCACTGGCAGAGTCGGGCAGGGAAGGCGGCGGGCATGGCCGAACACGAACATGTGCGGGTGGCGGTGGTCGGATCCGGGTTCGGAGGACTGGGGGCCGCCGTACGACTGCGGCGGGAGGGTGTCACCGACTTCGTCGTGCTGGAGCGGGCCGACAGTGTGGGCGGCACGTGGCGGGACAACAGCTATCCGGGCTGTGCCTGCGATGTGCCGTCCCATCTGTACTCGTTCTCCTTCGCGCCCCATCCCGACTGGCCGCGCACCTTCTCCGGGCAGGAGCACATCCGCGCCTATCTTGAGCATGTGACGGACGTCTTCCGGCTCCGCCCGCACATCCGCCTCAACTCCGAGGTGAAGCGGATGACCTGGGACGGCGAGAAGCTGCGGTGGGACATCGAGACAACCAGTGGCCGGCTGTCGGCCGACCTCGTCGTCTCCGCCACCGGGCCGCTCTCCGATCCGAAGATCCCCGACATCCCGGGACTGGACTCCTTCCCCGGCAAGGTCTTCCACTCCGCCCGCTGGGACCACGACTACGACCTGCGCGGCAAGCGGGTCGCCATGGTGGGGACGGGTGCCTCGGCCATCCAGATCGTCCCGGCCCTCCAGCCGCTCGCCCAGCACGTCACACTGTTCCAGCGCACTCCGCCCTGGGTCCTGCCCCGCATGGACCGGGCGATCAGCGGCGCCGAGCGCCGGCTGCACCGGCTGCTGCCCTTCACCACGCAAGTCCGGCGTGGACTGCAGTGGGGGATCAGGGAGTTGCAGGTCCAGGCGTTCACCAAGCGACCGAGTGAGCTCGGTGCCGTGGAGCAGCTGGCCAAGCGGAACATGGCCCGTGCCGTCAAGGACCCGGCGCTTCGCGCCAAGCTCACCCCCGATTACCGCATCGGCTGCAAGCGGATCCTGCTGAGCAGCACGTACTACCCGGCGCTCGCCCAGCCCAACGTGGACGTGGTCGCGAGCGGGCTCAGCCGCGTCGAGGGGTCGACACTCGTCGCCGCCGACGGCACCGAGGCCCAGGTCGACGCGATCGTCTTCGGTACGGGCTTCCACGTCACCGACATGCCGATCGCCGACCGGGTCGTCGGCGCGGACGGGCGGACGCTCGCCGAGGCGTGGAAGGGCGGGATGGAGGCGCTGCGGGGTGCCTCCGCCGCCGGGTTCCCCAACTGGATGACGATCATCGGGCCGAACACCGGCCTCGGGAACTCCTCGATGATCCTCATGATCGAGTCCCAGCTGAACTACCTGGCCGACTTTCTGCGGCAGCTCGACGTCCTCGGCGGCCGGGTCGCCCTCGACGCCCGCCCCTCCGCGGTGCGGGACTGGAACCACCGGGTGCAGGAGCGCATGAAGCGCACGGTGTGGAACACCGGCGGCTGCACCAGCTGGTACCTGGACGCGAACGGCCGCAACACCACGATCTGGCCGGGTACGACGACCGAGTTCCGGCGGGCGACCCGGCGGGTGGACCTCGCCGAGTACGAGGTGCTGCGGCCTGCCGAGCAGCGGGGCGCGGTCACCGAGGAGAGCGCGGAGGCCGCCGTATGAGCCGTCTGAGTCATGTCGTCTCCGGGCCGTACGCCCCGCCCGCCCCGGCGCGCGAGCTCACCGCCTTCTCCGCCGACGGCGCTCGCCTGCATGTGGAGGTGCACGGCCCCGAGGACGCGCCCCCCGTCGTCCTCGCCCACGGCTGGACCTGCTCCACCGCCTTCTGGGCCGCCCAGATCCGCGAACTCGCCGTGGACCACCGGGTCATCGCCTACGACCAGCGCGGCCACGGACGCAGTCCGGCGAGCCCGGCCTGCAGTGCGGACGGGCTCGCCGACGACCTCGAAGCCGTGCTGGAGGCGACCCTCGGGGCAGGGGAGAAGGCGGTGATCGTCGGTCACTCCATGGGCGGGATGACGGTGATGGCGGCGGCGGAGCGCCCCGCGTTCCGGGACCACGCGGCCGCCGTCCTGCTGTGCAGCACCGGTTCGTCGCGGCTGGTCGCCGAGTCGACCCTCGTACCGATCCGGGCCGGGCGGCTGCGCACCTGGCTGACCCGGCGTGTCCTCGGGGCGCGGGCGCCGCTCGGGCCCGTCACGCCGGCGGCCCTGCGGATCCTCAAGTACGGGACCATGGGCCCCGGTTCGGCCCCGCACATGGTGGAGGCGTGCGCGCGGATCGTGCACGCGTGCCCGCGCAAGGTGCGGTACGCCTGGTCGCAGGTCCTCGGTCTGCTCGATCTGGATCACGGCGTACGGCAGCTCACCGCGCCGGTGGCCGTCGTCGTCGGTACGGCCGACCGGCTCACCCCGCCCGTGCACGCACACCGGTTGGCCGCCGCGCTGCCGAACTGCCTCGGGGTCACCGAACTGCCCGGCCTCGGCCACATGA
This sequence comes from Streptomyces sp. NPDC102270, assembly GCF_044766405.1. NCBI lineage: Bacteria > Bacillati > Actinomycetota > Actinomycetes > Kitasatosporales > Streptomycetaceae > Streptomyces > Streptomyces sp. NPDC102270. The sequence continues at coordinate 326,531 of NZ_JBIWLX010000002.1, forward strand.
CACCGATCGAGGCGCCGGAACCGGTCAGCGCGCGGATCCGGGAACTCGTCACCACGTACGTCCAGGTCAAGGAGGGCGCATGAGCAGGGTCGGACTCGAAGGACAGGTCGCGGTCGTCACCGGAGCGGCGCGGGGCGTCGGGGAGTTGCTCGCCCGGAAGCTGTCCGCGCGCGGGGCGAAGGTCGCGTTGGTGGGCCTCGAACCGGACGCGCTCAAGCAGCTCTCCGAGCGGCTGCACGGCGACAGCGACCACTGGTATGCCGACGTCACCGACCACGCGGCGATGGCCCGGGTCGCTCAGGAGGTCAAGGCGCGGTTCGGGAAGGTCGACATCGTGGTCGCCAACGCGGGGGTCGCGACCGGCGGGCCCTTCGTCGACTCCGATCCGGTGGCGTGGCGGCGGGTGATCGAGGTCAACCTCATCGGATCGGCCGTCACCGCCCGGGCGTTCCTGCCGGTGCTGATGGAGAGCCGGGGCTATCTGCTGCAGATCGCCTCCCTCGCCGCGATCACGCCGGCGCCGATGATGACCGCGTACTGCGCGTCCAAGTCCGGTGTGGAGGCGTTCGCGCACAGCCTGCGGGCCGAGGTCGGTCACAAGGGCGTGCGGGTCGGGGTCGGTTATCTGTCGTGGACCGACACGGACATGGTGCGCGGGGCCGACCAGGACGCCGTCATGCGGGAGTTGCGACAGCGGCTGCCGTGGCCGGCAAACAAGACGTATCCGCTGGGTCCGGCGGTCGAGCGGATCGTGGCCGGGATCGAGCGGCGGTCGAGCCATGTGTACGGCCAGGGGTGGCTGCGCGGGATGCAGGGGATGCGCGGGTACCTGCCGGGGCTCATCGGGAGCGTCGGGCAGCGGGAGATGCGGCGGTTCGGACAGCGGCTGGAGGGGATGAGGGTGGGACTCGTCGGTGCAGGTGGGGCGGCGGACGAGGAGGCGCGCGCTACGCACCGTGACTGATCGAAATGCGTTCTTTGTCCGGGCGTGTGAATCTGGTCGAGGCCCCGGCCAGGGGCCTTTCCCCCTCACCCCCACGGGAGTGAACCCACATGGGTATCAAGGACCAGTTCCAGGACAAGTCCGAGCAGTGGCAGCAGCAGGCCAAGCAGAAGGCCGAGCAGGCCAAGGAGAAGGGCCAGCGGGGTCGCCCGGGTCAGGGCCCGGACCGCGACAGCATGCGGGACGAGGAGTCCGAGCGGATGCGCCGCGAGGAGCAGGAGCGGCTGGACCCCGACTTCGACATGTAGGTAGTCGCTGCTTGACGCGTGGGGTGCCCTCTCTTTGTCGGGAGGGCACCCTGCGTTTCGCTGGTTGCGCAGTTCCCCGCGCCCCTAGGGAGTTCCCCTGGGCGGCAGCTTCGGACGGGACCGGTCCGGCACGTCCCGGTAATCCGGCGGTGTCGCCGGAGGGTTCGTCTTCAGCAGGCTCAGCGCCAGCGTCACCGCGTCGTCCAGTTGGGCGTGGCGGCCCTCCGCCCAGTCCAGCGGGGTGCGCAGGATCTCCAGGTCCGGGGTGACGCCCTGGTTCTCGATCGACCAGCCGTACGCGTCGAACCACGCCGCGTTCATCGGGACCGTGATCACCGTGCCGTCGCCGAGCTGGTGGCGGCCGGTCATGCCGACCACTCCGCCCCAGGTGCGCTGGCCCACCACCGGGCCGAGGCCGAGGAGTTTGAAGGCCGCCGTGATCATGTCGCCGTCCGAGGAGGTCGCCTCGTCGGCCAGGGCGACGACCGGGCCGCGCGGGGCGTTCGAGGCGTACGACACCGGCTGGGCGTTCCTCGTCAGGTCCCAGCCGAGGATCGTGCGGGTCAGTTTCTCCACCACCAGCTCGCTGATGTGGCCGCCCGCGTTGCCGCGCACGTCGACGATGAGGGCGGGCCGGGAGACCTCCATGCGCAGATCCCTGTTGAACTGGGCCCAGCCCGAGCCGCCCATGTCGGGGATGTGCAGATAGCCGCAGCGGCCGCCGCTCAACTCCCTTACGACCGCCCGGCGTTTGGCCACCCAGTCCTGGTAGCGCAGGGGACGTTCGTCGAGGAGCGGGACCACCGCCACCCGGCGGGCCCCGCCCTCGCCCGGTGCGGAACGAGAGGGGCCCGAAGGGCCTTCCTCGGAAGGGTGGTGGTGGGCGACGGGTTGGGCGAACGTCAGCTCCACCGTCGTACCGCCCGCCGCCGCGAGCAGGGGATACGGGCCCGCGACCGCGTCGACCGGGCGGCCGTCCACGTGGGTGAGGACCGCGCCCTCGCGGATGCCCGTGCCGGCCAGCGGGGAGCGGGCCCTGGAGTCCGAGGAGTCGCCGGGCAGGATCCGCCGGACCGTCCAACCCCCGTCTCTGAGAACCAAGTTGGCGCCCAGCAGGCCCTGGCGGCGCTGGTAGTGGGGTGGGCCCTCGTTGCGGCGGGCGGCGGTGACATAGGCGTGGGAGGTGCCCAGTTCGCCGAGGACCTCGCGCAGGAGGTCGGCGAACTCGTCGGGGGAGGCGACCCGTTCGAGCAGCGGACGGTACTGGTCGAGCACCGCGTCCCAGTCGATGCCGCACATCCCCGGTTCCCAGAAGTAGGCCCGGATCAGGCGGCCCGCCTCCTCGTAGGACTGGCGCCACTCGGCGGCCGGGTCGACCTCGTGGAGGATGCGGCGCAGGTCGATCCAGACGGTCGAGTCGCTGTCGCCGGACTCGGTGGCGGGCGTGGCGCGCAGCTCGCCCTCGTCCACCACGACCAGCCGGGAACCGTCGCCGCTGACCGCGAACCAGTCCAGGTGTTCGACCAGTTCGGTCTTCTTCGCCTTGCCGATGGCGAAGTGTTCGAGGGTCGGGCGCTCGGAGGTGTCGTCCGGGTTGACGAAGGTCTCGCCGAGCGCTCCCGAGATGGGCCAGCGCAGCCAGACCAGGCCGCCGCCCGCGACGGGGTACAGCGCCGAGTACTTGGAGGCGGGGACCGGGAAGGGGGTCACCCGGCTCTCCAGACCTTCGAGTTCGACGGTCACCGCGCCGCCCTCGCCGCTCTCGTCCTCGACCGGGTCCAGGCCTCCGGCGGCCGGGCGGCCCTCAGGATTCAGTGCGAAGGGGGAGGGGGTGGCCGAGGACAGCGGGACCAGGTAGGGGCGGCAGCCGAGCGGGAAGGACAGATCGCCGGTGTGGACGTCGTAGACCGGGTCGAAGCCCCGCCAGGAGAGGAAGGCCAGGTAGCGGCCGTCGCGGGTGAAGACCGGGTTCTCGTCCTCGAAGCGGCCGTTGGTGACGTCGAGAATCAGGCGATCCTTTATGCGGGCCATCTTGATCTGGCGCAACGAGCGGCCGATCCCCGGGTGCGACCACGTCAGCCAGGCGCCGTCCGGGGAGAAGGCGAGGTCCCGGACCGGGCCGTTGACCGAGCGGACGAGTTCGGTGATCTCGCCGTCGGAGTCCTCCGTAGCGTCGAGGAGCAGCACGCGTCCGTCGTGCGAGGCGATGGCCAGGCGCTCGCCCTGCGGGTCCGAGACCAGCTCCAGGACCCGGCCCAGCCCGCCCGAGGCCGGCCGTCGCGGCTCGCGGTCACCGGTCGCCCGGGGCAGATAGGCGATCTCGACGACGTCCTCGCCCTCCGCGTCCGTCACATACGCGACCTGGCCGACGGAACCGAGCATCTCCGGGAGCCGGACCCGTACCCCCGGCGTGTCGGTGATGGTGCGTGCGGGGCCGTCCCGGTGGGTCAGCCAGTACAGGCTGCCGCGGACGACGACGGCGCTCGCGCGGCCCGTCTCGTCGACCGAGATGCCGTCCACGTGCTGGGCGGCGGGCACCTGGTACGTACGGCGTCCGGCGCGCGGGCCGCTCAGCCGTACGTCGAGTTTGCGGGCCTCGGCCGAGAGGTCGTCGACGATCCACAGGTCGCCCCCGCACTGGTACACCACCCGGGTGCCGTCGCTGGCGGCGTGCCGGGCGTAGAAGGCGTCGTGGTCGGTGTGGCGGCGCAGGTCGGAGCCGTCGTGGGCGCAGGAGTAGAGGTTGCCGACGCCCTCGTGGTCGGAGAGGAAGGCGATCCGGTCGCCGACGAACATGGGGGAGTGGAGGTGGCCGCCGAGGTCGGGCAGCAGGCGTTCGCCGTGCAGCCAGAGGCGGCCCGTGGCGCCGCCCCGGTAGCGCTTCCAGGCGGCCGGCTCGTGCGGCGGGGTGCCGGTGAGGAGCAGGGTCTTGCGGTCGGCGACCTGGATGTCGGAGACCGGACCCCAGGGGAGCTTGTGGCCGGGGGAGCCGTCGGTGGGGACCTTGTAGGCCCAGGTGAAGTAGGAGAAGGGCTCGCCGTGGGAGGCGACGGCGAGGATGGTGCCCCCGTTGTCTCCTTCGGACGGCGTCCAGCCGGTGACCTGGGTGTCGGCGCTGCCCCAGTAGGTGAGCCGGCGGCCCGGTCCGCCGTCCACGTCCGCGAGGTGGATCTCGGGCACCAGACTGCGCCAGCTTGTATACGCGATGTGGCGGCCGTCGGGCGAGAAGCGCGGGTGGCCGACCTTGGTGCGGTCGACGGTCAGGCGCCAGGCGCGGCCCGGACCGTCGAGCGGGGCCAGCCAGAGGTCGTCCTCGGCCACGAAGCACAACAGGTCGCCGCTCAGATGCGGAAGGCGCAGATAGCTCACCTCCCCATGCTTTTCCCGGGGATGGACCGGAGCAACTTATGAAAAATCGGTCGGGGGTGACCCGCGGACGGCCCGGGTGACCCACAACACGAACGAAACCGTTTCGTTTCGTTGGCGGATGCGCTACATTCGTGTCGTACGAAACAGTGTCGTTCGAACTCCCGGAGCGAAAGGGTGAGTGACATGACCGAGGTCTCGACCGCGCGTCGCAGCCGTATCACCCCCGAGCGCGAGGCCGAGCTGTACGCCGCCGTGCTCGAACTGCTCCGCGAGGTCGGCTACGACGCCCTCACCATGGACGCCGTCGCCGCCCGCACCCGTTCCAGCAAGGCCACGCTCTACCGCCAGTGGGGCGGCAAGGCCGAACTGGTGGCGAAGGCGGTACGGCACACCAAGCCGGGCGGTATCGGTCTCGACGCGATCGACACCGGGTCGCTCAAGGGCGACCTGCACGCGCTCACCATGCGCTCGGACGACTGCACGATGGAGCAGAACTCCGCGCTCATGCGGGGTCTGGCCATGGCCATCCACGCCAACCCGGACCTCCTGAAGGCGTTCCGGGAACATCTCATCGAGCCGGAGATGGCGCAGTTCCGCCGCCTTGTGCAGCGGGCGATCGACCGGGGCGAAGTCCGTGAGGACAACCCGGCGATCGAGTTCATGATCCACATGATGATCGGCGGGTTCGCCGCCCGCCAGATGATCGACGAGCTGCCGCCGACGCAGGCCTTCCTCCTTTCGTACATCGACGCCGTGGTCCTCCCCGCCCTCGGCGTTGCGACCGACTGACCCCAGTCTCCCCGACAAGCCCTCCACCTGACGTAACCGCTCACGTCGTCGGGCTGATCACCCCTGCCCTGAAAACCCACGACCTGACCGGGAGTACGCCTTCGTGGCCACTTTCCTCTACCGCCTCGGCCGGCTCGCCTTCCGGCGACGGCACTTCGTCGGCCTCATGTGGGTGGCCCTGCTGACGCTCGCGGGCGTCGGCGCGATCAGTGCCCCCGCCGCCGGATCCACCTCCTTCTCCATTCCGGGCACGGAGGCCCAGAAGGCCTTCGACCTGCTGGAACAGCGCTTCCCCGGAGCCAGCGCCGACGGCGCCACCGGGCGCATGGTCTTCAAGGCGCCCGAGGGCGAGAAGATGACCGACACCGCCAACAGGGCGACCGTCGCGAAGACCGTCAAGGAACTCGGCGACGGCTCCGAGGTCGTCTCCGTCACCGACCCGTTCACGACGAACGCGGTGAGCAAGGACGGCATGGTCGCCTACCTCTCGGTGAAGTACGACGCTCCCGCCGTCGCTCTCGAGGACGCGACCAAGGCCGCCCTGGAGACCGCCGGTGACGAAGCCCGGGCCACCGGCCTGACCGTCGACCTCGGAGGCGACGCGCTCCAGGCCCAGCCCGACGCGGGGGGAGTCGGCGAGGCCATCGGTCTCGCCATCGCCGCGGTCGTCCTGGTCATCACCCTGGGTTCGATGATCGCGGCCGGGCTGCCGCTGCTGACCGCGATCATCGGTGTCGGGATCGGCGTCTCCACCATCACCGCCCTCGCCAAGGCGCTCGACCTCGGCAGCACCACCAACACCCTCGCGGCGATGATCGGCCTCGCGGTCGGCATCGACTACGCGCTCTTCATCGTCTCCCGCTACCGCGCCGAGCTGGCCGAGGGCCGCGACCGCGAGGAGGCGGTGGGCCGGGCAACCGGCACCGCCGGTTCCGCGGTGGTCTTCGCGGGCCTCACCGTCGTGATCGCGCTGGCCGGTCTCTCGGTCGTCAACGTGCCGATGCTGACCAAGATGGGCCTCGCCGCGGCGGGCACCGTCGTGATCGCCGTCCTCATCGCGCTGACCATGATCCCGGCGCTGCTCGGATACGCGGGCGGCAAGGTCCGCCCGGCGGGCGAGAAGCGCAGGAAGACCACCGGGACGGCGCTCGCGAAGCCCAACCTGGGCACCCGCTGGGCGAGCTTCGTCATCCGCCGCCCGGCCGCCGTACTGCTGCTCGGCGTGGTCGGCCTCGGCGCCGTCGCGCTGCCGGTCAGCCAGTTGGAGCTCGGCCTGCCCGACGACGGTTCGCAGCCGACGTCCACGACCCAGCGGCGCGCCTACGACCTTCTCTCGGAGGGCTTCGGGCCCGGCTTCAACGGCCCCCTGATGATCGTCGTCGACGCCAAGAACAGCGACGACCCGAAGGCCGCGGCCGCCACGGTGACCGACGGGATCAAGGGGCTCAAGGACGTCGTCACGGTCACCCCGGCGACCTTCAACAAGGCCGGCGACACCGCGACCATCACGGTCGTCCCCGACTCCAAGCCATCCTCGGCCCAGACCGAGGACCTGGTGCACGCGATCCGTGACGACATCGCGTCCAAGGCGGACGCGGACGTCCTGGTCACCGGCACGACCGCGATGAACATCGACTTCTCGCAGAAGCTGAGCGACGCCCTCATCCCGTACCTGGCCCTGGTCGTGGGCCTCGCCTTCCTCCTCCTGATCGTGGTCTTCCGCTCGATCCTCGTCCCGCTGAAGGCGGCCCTCGGCTTCCTGCTGTCGGTGCTCGCCGCGCTCGGTGCCGTGGTCGCGGTCTTCCAGTGGGGCTGGCTCGGCGGTGTGCTCGGCGTCGAGGAGACCGGCCCGATCATGTCGATGATGCCGATCTTCATGGTCGGCGTGGTCTTCGGTCTCGCGATGGACTACGAGGTCTTCCTCGTGACCCGCATGCGCGAGGCGTACGTCCACGGCGAGTCACCGAGCCAGGCCATCGTCACCGGCTTCAAGCACAGCGCCCGGGTCGTGGTCGCCGCCGCGGTCATCATGATGGCCGTCTTCGGAGGCTTCATCGGCTCCGGCGAGTCGATGATCAAGATGATCGGCTTCGGCCTCGCGATCGCCGTCCTCTTCGACGCGTTCGTGGTCCGCATGGCGATCGTCCCCGCGGTCCTCGCCCTGCTCGGCCACCGCGCCTGGTGGCTGCCGAAGTGGCTGGACCGCGCGCTGCCCAACGTCGACGTCGAGGGCGAGGGCCTGCGTACGCAGGTGGAGAAGGACGCGGACCCGGACGAGGACCGGGAGCTGGTACGCGTCTGACGCCTACCGCGTGAGAGAGGCGAGGCCGGTGAGGGGGTGCCCTCACCGGCCTTCTTCTGTCGTGGACCGGCCGAGATAGGTGATCGGCCCGGGATCCGGTACGGCGATCTCGTGGAAGCCGAGACGGTCGTAGAAGGCACGCGCGGGCGTGTTGGCGGACACCATCGACAGATGTACGGCGGCCACGCCCCGCTCGTGCAGCGCGCGCAGGAAGCTCTCCATGAGCGCGCGCCCGTACCCGCGCCCCTGCCACTCGGGGAGCAGGTCGATGTGCAAGTGGGCGGGGCAGTCGGCGACTTCGGGCACGAGCATCCGCTCGGGGCGGTGCAGGAGCGCGACGATCTCCTCGTCGGGGGTGCGTGGCTCGTGGCGGGGCTCCGGGTAGCGGCCGACCACCAGGGGCAGCCATCTCGCGCGGTAGTTCTCGACGAACCGGGGCGTGTCGGCGGTTCCGACGATGTACCCCACGGCGTGTCCCGCCCCGTCGTCCAGCACGAAGGCCAACTCCGGTTCGAGATGGACGTACGGCGCCGCGAAGGCCGCGGGGAAGACACCGGGGTCCTTGTAGTGCGGGCGGCTGTCCCGGCCCGCGTGGGCGGTGCGGACGCAGATGTCCTCGACGGCGTCGCGGTCGTGCGGGTGGTAGGGGCGTACGGCGGGAGAGGGGGTGGTTGGTGGGGTCGGTGGTGGGGTCATCGCAGCATCCTGCACGACGGGAAGCGGACAGGGGAACGAAGGCGGAAGGCGACGGTGAATTCAGTCGTGACGTTTGTATCGGCAGCTAATCTGCCGGGCATGACGCCTTCGGACTCTGCAGCCCACCCCCGTTTCGCCGAGGCCCTGCGCGAGTTGGGGCTCGACGGGCTCACCGCGCAGGTCCGCCGCTTCCCGGACGCCACCCGTACCGCCGCCGAGGCCGCCGCGGCCATCGGGTGCGAGCTGAGTCAGATCTGCAAGTCGCTGATCTTCGCGGCGGACGGGGTGCCGGTGCTGGTGCTCATGGACGGGGCCTCCCGGGTCGACCTCGAGCGGGTCCAGGAGGAGCTGGGCGCCGGCAAGGTCACCCGGGCCAAGGCCGATGTCGTACGGGAGACGACCGGGTACGCCATCGGGGGCGTGCCGCCCTTCGGGCACCGTACGAAGACCCGCGTGCTGGCCGATCGCTCGCTGTTCGACCATGACCTCGTCTGGGCCGCCGCCGGCACTCCGTACGCCGTGTTCCCCATCGCGCCCGAGGACCTGGTCGCCCACGCCGGTGCCACCCTCGTGGACGTGCGAGAGCGCACCGCGTGACGCCGGTCGTCACCGCGGCCGTCCTCCTCGCCGCCGTCACGCACGCCAGTTGGAACGCCATCGCGCACCAGATCACCGACAAGCTGACCGGGTTCACGCTGATCTCGGGCGGCGGGATGCTCATCGGGCTGGTGATCATCCCGTTCGCGGCGGTCCCGGCGGCGGGCGCGTGGCCGTATCTCCTCGCCTCGTCCTGCATCCACATGGCGTACTACGCGCTGCTGATGAAGTCCTTCCGGCTCGGTGACTTCGGGCAGGCCTATCCGATCGCGCGCGGCACCGCGCCCCTGGTGGTGACCGTGCTGGCCGCCCTCTTCGCGCACGAGGTGCCGGACGGGTGGGCCGCCGCCGGAATCGCCCTGTCCTGCGCGGGACTCACCGGCGTCGCGCTGTGGGGGCTGCGCGGCCGTAGGCCCGACTGGGCGGCGATCGGCGCCGCGTTGGCGACCGGACTCACCATCGCCGCGTACACCGTCGTCGACGGGCTCGGCGTGCGCGCCTCCGGCTCCTCCCTCGGGTACATCGCCTGGCTGATGGCGGTGCAGGGGGTCGTGATCCCGGCGTACGCCCTCACGCGGTGGCGCGGCCGGTCCGTCGCCGTACTCAGGCCGTTCGCCTGGATCGGACTCGTCGGCGCCGCCCTGTCCGTCGCCGCGTACGGACTCGTCCTGTGGGCCCAGACCAGGGCGGAACTCGCACCGGTCGCGGCCCTGCGCGAGTCCTCGATCATCGTCGGCGCGGCCATCGGAGCCGTGTTCTTCAAGGAACGGTTCGGGGCGCCGAGGATGCTCGCGGCGGGGCTGCTGGTCGCGGGCATCGGGCTGATGCTGCACGCCGGTTAGCCGCAACGGGTCCGCGGACTGCCGCAGGTCTGCGACGCCTGGTCGCGCGCCGGGCCCCGCTCCAGCCTCCCCGGGCCACGCCGTCCGGCGCCCAGGTCTCTCCCAAGCGCTGCCCAAGCCCCGCCCAACGCCGCCCCTGCGTTCGCCTACTTGCCGATGCCTTGACGGTTCGTTCCCTGGGAGTTCAGGCGGACGTCCGTGGCTGGGTCGTGTGCGGTCCCTAAGGTCCTGGCGGACCGCCAAAGAAGGGACGCAAGGGACTCATGGACGCAACTCGCGCAGTCCGGGCCCGCGGGATCACCAAGTCCTTCGGTGATGTCGTGGCGCTCGACGGCGTCGACCTCGATGTGACGCGGGGCCAGGTCCATGGCCTGGTCGGGCCGAACGGTGCCGGCAAGACGACCCTGCTCGGACTCCTGCTGGGCCTCGCCGTCGCCGACTCCGGCCGCCTGGAGATCCTGGGGACGCCGCTCGGGCGGGCGTTCGCCGCTCCCGACGGGGTCGCCGGGTTCGTGGACGGACCCGGTCTCTACCCCTCGCTCACCGCCCGGCAGAACCTCGCCGCGCTGGCCGGACTTCGCGGCCGGGACGCGCGTACCGCCGGCATCGACGACGTGCTCGACCAGGTCGGGCTCACCGACGTCGCCGACGACAAGGCCCGCGGCTTCTCCCTCGGCATGCGTCAGCGGCTCGGGCTGGCCGCCGCGCTGCTGATCCGTCCGCGGCTGCTGGTGCTCGACGAGCCCTCCAACGGCCTTGACCCGGCCGGGAAACGGCATGTGCACGGGGTGCTGAACCGGCTCGCCGCGGACGGCACGAGTGTCGTGGTCTCCAGCCACCGTATGGACGACCTGGAGGCGATGTGCTCCGAGGTCACCATCCTCGCCACGGGACGGGTCGTGTTCTCCGGACCGCTCGGCAAACTGGCCGTCGAGAGCCGTGAACTCGACTACCGGGTACGGACGTCCGACCCGCGGGCCGCGCGGCGGCTGGCCGACGGCATGGACGGGATCCGGGTCGTCGAGGACGGCGGGACCCGGCAGGACACCGAACTCCTCGTCGTCCGCGCGCTCGTGCCCGCTCTCGACGACCTGGTGGCGCGGCTGGTGACGTCGGGCGTCGCGGTGCGTGAACTCGCGCCCGTGGTCTCGCCCTTGGAGGCCGCGTTCCTGGCCCTCACCGAGAACCAGGAGACAGGGGCAAGCAGATGACCACCACTGCCACCCCGATCCGTTCTGTTCGCCCCGCCCGCCCCGTCTCCGTCCCGCGCAGCTACCGCTTCGAGCTCGTCAAGCTCGTCTCCCAGTGGCGCATCCGGCTCCTCGTCCTCGTCTGCTGGATCGCCCCGGGGCTCTTCGTCGCCGGGGTGAGCGGGCAGAGCACGCTGCCCTCCGACACCCTCTTCGGCCGCTGGATGCACGCCACCGGCTGGGCCGGACCGCTGGTGATGCTCGGTTTCGCGGGCACGTGGGCGCTTCCGCTGCTGACGTCGGTGGTCGCCGGTGACGTGTTCGCCGCCGAGGACCGGCTCGGCACCTGGCGGCACCTGCTGGTGGCGGTCCGCTCACCGCGGCGGATCTTCGTGGCGAAGGTGCTGGCCAGTCTCACCGTCATCCTGCTGCTCGTTGCCGGGCTCGCCTGCTCCAGCGCAGTGGGCGGCCTCGCCTCCGTCGGCAACCAGCCGCTCGTCGGCCTCGACGGCCACCTGCTGACCCCTTCCGACGCCGCCGAGGGCGTCCTGCTCGCCTGGGTCGCCGCCCTCGCCCCCACCCTGGCCCTCGCCGCCATCGGCCTGCTCGGGTCGGTCGCCCTCGGCCGGTCCCCGATGGGACTGCTGCTGCCCCCGCTGGTCGCGCTCGGGATGCAGGTCGCCCAGATGCTGCCACTGCCCGTCGCCGTGCGCCTGGCCCTGCCCGGCTACGCCTTCCTCTCCTGGAACGGCCTGTTCACCGCCCCGGCCCAACTCGCCCCGCTGCTGATCGGCGTCGCCGTCAGCCTGGCGTGGGCCGTGCTCGCGACCGCACTGGCCCATCTGCTGTTTCTCCGGCGGGACTTCACCGACCTCGCCTACGACGGCGGCGGGCGCCGCGCGTTCACCGTGGGTGTGCTGCCCCTGGCCGCGCTGACCGCTCTCACCGTCGCGGTGATCGCCACCGCGACCGACTCGACGGGCATCACCCAGGCCAAGGTCCAGCGCTCCCTCGCCACGGCCTTCGCCCACCTCTACCGCCTGCAGACCGAACAACTCCACCGCCCCGCCGTCACCGAGGCCGAGCTCAAGGCCTCGGCGGCGTGCACCAAGAGCGACGGCCAGGCCGCTCAGCAGGGGGCGGGCAATGACTGGCGGTGTGTCGTGACCTGGCACCTGCCCGGCGTACCGGTGGCGGGGACGGCTGTCTATCAGCTGGACGTCGGATCGGACGGGCGGTTCGTCGCCGACGGCGACGGACCGAAAGAAGTGAACGGCTACTTCCTGGTGCGGACCTCCACCGGGGACGCACCCAACCCGCTGTGGCAGTTCGACGGCAACGTCGAGCTGCTGGACACCACCTCGAAGGGATAGTCCCATGCAGGTAACACGGCAGCGCCGGAGCAGCGAGAAGGTCAGACGTCTCAGCCGTCGGACCACGCTGGTGACGGCCGGTATCGCCGTCGCCCTCGGTGTCACCGGCACCGCGGTCGCCTCCACCTACCAGTTCGGCACCCAGCAGGTCGCACAGGACACCGCCAAGGGTCAGGTCATCTCCAGCGACCAGTACCTCAAGCCGTACGGCAGCCGGACCGTCATCAACGACGGCAAGATCATGTCGTCCACGGTCAGCCCGGACGGCGCCCACCTCGCGGCCTCGGTCACCGACGGCGACGCCGCGCTTGTGATCATGGACCTGGCGACCGGGCGGGTGAAGCAGAAGATCGGCGCCAAGGCCGCGGACGACCTGCGCATCAGCAGCGCCGCGGTCGGCCAGGAGGGCCCCACCTACTCGCCCGACGGCAAGCAGCTGTGGCTGGGCCAGGCGAACGGCTACACCAGGTTCACCGTGAACGCGGACGGCACCCTCTCCACCCCGACGGCCGTCCCCATCCCGGCCGTCGGCACCCAGCAGGCGCTCGTGGGCGCCGCGGTGTTCTCGGCGGACGGCTCCACCGTGTACTCCGCCGTCAACGGCCAGAACCGGGTCGTCGCCCTCGACGCCGCCACCGGGACGATCCAGCAGAGCTGGGCCGTCGGCAACGCCCCGCGCGGCCTTGCCCTGGTCGGCGGGAAGCTGTACGTCAGCAACGAGGGCGGACGTCCGGCCAGGCCCGGCGAGACCACCATGAACTCCTACGGCACCCAGGTGCCCGCCGACCCCGACACCGGCGCCGCGACCACCGGCACGGTCAGCGTCATCGACACCGGCGCAGGCAAGGTCGTCCGGACCATCGACGTGGGCCTGCACCCGACCGCCGTGTACGCGAAGAACGGCACGGTGTTCGTCACCAACACCGCCGACAACGACGTGTCGGTCATCGACACCCGCAAGGACAAGGTCGTCCAGACCATCGCCACCCAGCCGTGGCCCGAGGCGAAGGTCGGCTACGAGCCCGACGCGGTCACCCTCACCGACGACGGCCACCTGCTGGTGACGCTGGGCCGCGCCAACGCGGTCGCCGTCTACCGGTACAAGTCCGCACAGGAGCCCGCCAGTTACGTGGGCCTGCTGCCCACCGACTACTTCCCCGCCGAGATCACCACCGTCGGCAAGAAGGTCGTCGTCTCCAACACCCGTGGCATTGACGCCCGCCGCCCCACCACCGCCACCGGCCACGGCACCCACGACACCACGTCCAGCCTCACCGAGTTCACGCTGCCGAGCGACCTCGTCATCAGGTCCCAGACCGCCAAGGTGTTCCAGCAGAACGGCTGGACGCCCGGCTCGGTCACCACCGCCAAGGGCAAGAGCCACGCCAGGCCGGTCCCGGTCCCGGCACGGCTCGGCGACCCCTCGACGATCAAGCACGTCTTCCTGCTCGTCAAGGAGAACCGCACCTACGACCAGGTCTACGGCGACCTCCCGCAGGGCGACGGCGACCCGGCGCTCACGACCTTCGGCGCGAACGTGACGCCCAACCAGCACGCCCTGGCCCAGCAGTTCGGCCTCTACGACAACTTCTACGACATCGGCACCAACTCCGCCGAGGGCCACAACTGGCTGATGCAGTCGGACAACCCGGAGTACACCGAGTCCTCCGCCGGTGAGTACACCCGCAGTTACGACACCGAGAACGACGTCCTCGGCCACCAGAAGTCCGGCTTCATCTGGACCGGCGCGCAGGCCGTGGGCAAGTCGGTCAAGGACTTCGGCGAGTTCCAGTCGACTGAGTCCAAGCCGGCCGGCGCGAACTGGCAGAACCTGTACTGCGACAGCAAGACCATGGCCGCGACCGGGGCGCAGACCCAGTACCCCATCCAGACCGGCTCGGCGATCCCCTCGCTCAACGACGTGTCCGTACAGGGCTTCCCGATGTTCGACCTCGACGTCCCGGACATCTACAAGGAACAGATCTGGCAACAGGACTTCGAGAAGAACGGCCCGGCGAACCTGAACATGTTCTGGTTCTCCAACGACCACACCGGCGGCCCGGCCAACGCGTCCGCAGAGGTCGCCGACAACGACCTCGCGGTCGGCCGGATGGTCGACAAGATCTCCCACAGCACGTACTGGAAGGACTCGGCGATCTTCGTCGTCGAGGACGACTCCCAGAACGGCCTGGACCACGTCGACGGCCACCGCGCCCCGGTCCAGGTCATCAGCCCCTACGCCCAGCACGGCACCGTGGACAGCCGCTACTACACGCAGATCACCATGATCCGCACCGTCGAGCAGATCCTCGGGATCCACCCGATGAACCAGAAGGACAGCGCGGCCACGCCGATGTACGGGGCCTTCACGACAAAGGCGGACACCACCCCGTTCACGGCGGTCCCCAACCGCACCTCGCTCACCCTCGGCGTGAGCCCCACTCCCTCCTGCGGCGCGGACACCCCGGCCGCCCAGGACGCCGACGCCGCCCCCGCTCCGACGTCCGCCGCGGTGCCGCAGGCCCAGCAGCAGCTCGCGGCGCAGTGGAAGACCTGGGCCTCCCACCAGCGGCTGACCGGCGCGCACGCGGTGCCGGACTACGCGAACGCCGAGCAGATGAACCGGTACACCTGGTACCAGACGCACGCCTGGACCAAGCCGTACCCGGGCGACAAGAAGGTCTACGCACCGAACGACGTGCCCGGCGCCTACCTCCCGTCGCCGGAGTCCGACGGCTGACGGCCAACAGCGTCTCCGGCGGCCACGTGTGCGGTGGCCGTCGGAGGAGCACTCTGGAAGCAGAAGGTTTCCGGAGGTGACCGACATGACGCAGACCACTGTGGGATGGCACGTCGAGCTGGAGTTCCGGGAGGACGAACGGCACACGCAGGCGGTCGCCCTGGTCCGCCTGCCCGACGGGACCGAGGTACGGGCGCACGGACACGCCAGCCGCCACCGCACCGACCCGAATCAGCCGCGGGTCGGCGAGGAGGTCGCGGGGGCGCGGGCGCTGAACGAACTCGCGATGCAGCTGCTGACCAAGGCGCACGACGAGATCGACGAGGCGTCCGGGCGGACGTCCCACTCGATCAACGTGTAGTCGTCACAGGGCCGCGCGCACCGCCCTGACCAGCGCCTGCGCCCGCGGGTCCGCCGTGACCGTCTTGCGGAACCCGTTGGTGACATAGCCGAAGGCGATGCCCGTCTCCGGGTCGGCGAAGCCGAGGGAGCCACCGCGGCCCGGGTGCCCGAAGGAGCCCGCGCCGAGGAACGGCGACGCGCTGCCGTGCAGCATGTAGCCCAGGCCGAAGCGGGTGTTCACGACCAGCACGCGGTCCGGGCCCGCCGACTCCTCGGTGCGGGCGAGTGCGACCGTGGCCGGGTCGAAGAGCCGCACCCCGCCGACCTCACCGATCAGCGCCGCGTAGATCCGTGCCAGCCCGTCGGCCGTCGCGATGCCGTTGGTGGCGGGCAGGGCGCTCGCCCGGTACTCCGGTGCGTTCTGGTCGGGGAAGGGGGTGATCGCGGCGAAGGCGCGGCGGGTGAGGGAGCCGGGGTCCTCGTAGGCCTCGGTGACGGACCGCTTGGGGCGGGCGCGCAGGGCGCCGGTGGGCTCGGGGCCTTCGACCCGTCCGACCCGCCCCGTGCGCCCGGCGGCTTCCTCCTCCTGCGGCAGCCCGAGCCAGAACTCGGCCCCCAGCGGCCCGGCGATCTCCCGCGCGATCCACTCACCGGCCCCGAGCCCGGTCACCCGGCGCACCAGCTCGTCCAGCATCCAGCCGTACGTCAGCGCGTGGTACCCGTGGTCCGTGCCGGGCTCCCAGACGGGTGCCTGCGCGGCGACGGCCTCGGGGCCCTTCAGCGGGTCCAGGGCCTCCTCGGGGGTGAGCGGCCGGTCGATCACCGGCAGGCCCGCCCGGTGGTTCAGCACGTGCCGGACCAGTACGCGCTCCTTGCCGCGCGCCTTGAACTCGGGCCAGTACTCCGCCACCGGCGCGTCCAGGTCCAGCGCCCCGCGCTGGTGCAGCAGCAGGGGTACGGCGGCGGCGACGCCCTTGGTCGCCGAGCGCACGACCTGCGCGGTGCCGCGCTCCCAGGGCTCGGTGCCGTCGATGTCCCTGGTACCGGCCCACAGGTCGACCAGCTTGCGCCCGTCCCGGTACACGGCGACCGCCGCGCCCCGGTCCCCGAGCGCCTCGAAGTTCCGCGCGAACACGTCCCTGACCGGCTCGAAGCCCTCGGCGACTGCGCCGTTCACGTCCACGCCCGTACTCCCCTTACTGCCGCTCGGTGCCCCCTCAGCCAAGCAGAATCGTCACGTCGATGTTCCCGCGGGTCGCGTTCGAGTACGGGCAGACCTCGTGGGCCGCGTCCACCAGCTTCGCCGCGAGGCCCGCGTCGAGGATCGGGAGGGAGACGCTCAGGGCGACCGCGAGGCCGTAGCCGCGGTGCTTGTTGGGGCCGATGCCGACCTTCGCGGCGACCGTGGAACCGGTCAGGTCGTAGCCCTCGCGGTTGCCGACGAGGATCAGCGCGTTGTGGAAGCAGGCGCTGTAGCCGGCGGCGAACAGCTGCTCCGGGTTGGTGCCGTTGCCGTCCCCGCCGAGCGCCGGCGGCATCGCGACCTTCAGCTCGATCTGGCCGTCCTGGCTGGTGACGAAGCCGTCCCGGCCGCCGTGGGCGGTGGCCTCGGCGACGTACATGATCTTCGTCGGCCGGGTGTCGACGGCGGTTTCCTCAAGCATGGCTGGTCTCCCCCCGGAGAGGTGCGCGCAAATACATCGTGCACAAGGTACCGGCCGGTAGGTCTGGGCCGGACCACCAGGGGGTGGCAACCTCGGGTAACAGGTGGTCAGCGGGGGCGCTCGGACGCCTCGTGCGCTCTTTCCGCGAGCCCCCACAGGTCCTCGCGCAGTCGCGCGGCCTCCGCGGTGTCGAGCCCGGTCGCGGAGAGGAGGGCGCCGGGGACGGCCGCCGCGCGTTCCCTGAGTTCCTCCGCACGCCCCGTGCACGCCACCAGCACCGAGCGCTCGTCGCTCGCCGCGCGCTCCCGGCGTACGAACCCCGCGCTCTCCAGCCGCTTGAGCAACGGCGAGACCGTGCCGTAGTCGAGACGCAGGGCGGCTGCCAGCTCCTTCACGGTCGTCTGACCGCGTTCCCACAGCACCAGCAGCACGAGGTACTGCGGGTAGGTGAGCCCGAGCTCGTCGAGGAGCGGCCGGTACGCGGCCGTCACCGCGCGCTGGGCGGCGTACAGCGCGAAGCACAACTGGTCGTCCAGCAGCAGTGATCCGGCGTCCTCTTGGTTCGTCACGCGCCCATTGTCACGGACCGCGGATCGAATCCGAAGGGCAACTCCAACCGGTGGGCCCGCATCAGCTCGTCGTCGGCCAGGAGTTCGGCGGTCCTCCCGTCCGCGGCGATCGTGCCCTCGCTCAGGATCAGCGAGCGCGGGCACAGCTCCAGCGCGTACGGCAGATCATGCGTGACCATCAGGACCGTCACGTCCAGCGAGCGCAGGATGTCGGCCAGTTCGCGGCGGGAGGCCGGGTCGAGGTTGGAGGAGGGCTCGTCCAGGACGAGGATCTCCGGCTCCATCGCCAGCACGGTCGCCACCGCCACCCGGCGCCGCTGGCCGAAGGACAGGTGGTGCGGGGGCCGGTCCTTGAACTCCGCCATGCCGACCCTGGCCAGCGCCCGGTCCACGCGCTCCTCCAGCTCGGGCCCCCTGAGCCCGGCCGCCGCCGGTCCGAACGCCACGTCCTCGCGCACGGTCGGCATGAAGAGCTGGTCGTCGGGGTCCTGGAAGACGATCCCGACCCGGCGCCGGATCTCGGCCATGTGCTTCTTGCCCACGGGCAGCCCGGCGACCTTCACCGTGCCCACCCCGCCACTCAGGATGCCGTTGAGGTGCAGCACGAGGGTCGTCTTGCCGGCGCCGTTCGGCCCGAGCAGCGCGACCCGCTCGCCGCGCGCGATCGAGAAGTCCACGCCGAACAGGGCCTGATGCCCGTCGGGGTAGGCGAAGGCGAGGCCGGAGACCTCCAGGGACGCGGTGCTCACAAGGTCGCTCACAGGGCCCATCCCACCACGCAGACGACAAGGGCGGCGACGGGGAGCGCGAGGGCGTACGACCACTGCGCCCGGGACGCGGTCACCTCGTCGATGACCGGCATCGAACCGGCGTACCCCCGGCTGACCATGGCCAGGTGCACGCGCTCGCCGCGCTCGTAGGAGCGGATGAACAGCGCGCCCGCCGACTTCGCGAGGACGCCCCAGTGCTTGACGCCGCTCGCCTCGAACCCCCGCGACTCCCGCGCGATCCGCATCCGCCGCATCTCGTCGGTGATGACATCGCCGTAGCGGATCATGAAGGAGGCGATCTGGACCAGCAGCGGCGGGAGCCTGAGCCGTTGCAGTCCGAGCAGCACCGAGCGCAGTTCGGTGGTGGACGCCAGCAGCACCGACGCGGCGACCCCCAGCGTGCCCTTGGCGAGCACGTTCCAGGCACCCCACAGGCCGCTCACGCTCAGGGAGACCCCGAGCACCTCGACCCGCTCGCCCTCCGCGACGAACGGCATCAGCACCGCGAACGCCACGAACGGCACCTCGATCAGCAGCCGCTTCAGCAGGAAGCCGGCCGGCACGCGCGCGGCGTACGCGACGACGCCCAGCAGGACGGCGTACAGGCCGAACGCCCACATCGCCTCGCGCGGGGTCGAGACGACCACCACCACGAAGCCGAAGGCCGCCGCGAGCTTGGTGTGCGGCGGCAGGGCGTGCACCGGCGAGTGTCCGTGCCGGTAGAGCCGGTGCGCGTGTCCGGCGCCCACGTCAGACGCCCGTCCCGACGGGTGTGGTGCCGGCGGTACGGCGCCTGCGGACCGCCCAGAACACCGTGCTGCCCGCGACGACGGTCACGCCGACGCCGATCACGCCCGCCAGCCCCCCGGACAGGCGGGCGTCCTCGACGTCCTTCACGCCGTAGTCGGCGAGCGGGGAGTCCGAGGTGGCGTGCTTGTCGGTCTTCGCGTCGATGCCCTTGTCGGCGGCGACCTTCTCCAGCCCGTCGGGGCTGGCGGAGGCGTAGAAGCTGACGAACCCGGCGAGGACCAGGGAGGTGACCAGGCCGGTGATCCACACCTTGCGGTGCGAACGGGCGGCGGCGACAGGCGCGGTGTCCGGTACGTCGACCAGTTCACCGTCGACCCGCAGCTTCAGCTTCTGCTGGAGGCCGCGGGCGCCGTACACCAGGTCGGGGCGTACGGCGACGACGGCACCGACGGTCAGCGCGGTGATGGCCGCCTCGCCGATGCCGATGAGGACGTGGACGCCGATCATCGCGGTGGCGACCTTGCCGAGGGAGACGTCGGTGGTGCCGCCGACGGCGTAGATCAGGGTGAAGGCGACGGCCGCGGCGGGCACCGAGAGCACGGCGGCCACGAAGGAGGCCGCGGTGATCGAACCGCGCCGGCGCGGGAGCACCTTCACCAGCCCGCGGAAGACGGCGTACGCCACGACCGTCGTGACGACGGCCATGTCGGTGATGTTCACGCCGAGCGCGGTCAGGCCGCCGTCCGCGAAGAGGATGCCCTGCATGAGCAGGACGACCGAGACGCAGAGGACCCCGGTGTAGGGGCCCACCAGGATCGCGGCCAGTGCGCCGCCGAGCAGGTGTCCGCTGGTCCCCGCGGCGACCGGGAAGTTCAGCATCTGCACGGCGAAGATGAACGCCGCGACGAGGCCGGCCAGGGGCGCGGTGCGTTCGTCCAGTTCACGGCGGGCGCCGCGCAGGCTCACCGCGACGGCGGCCGCGGCGACCACGCCGGTCGCTGCCGAGATGGGGGCGTCTATGAATCCGTCAGGCACATGCACCGTTCGATGATAGTGGCTTGTTGCGAACCCTTTGCAAGAGGGCCTTGTCGCGAACAGCAACTCACGGGCTTTCGGTCCAGGGGGCGGAACACGGGAAATGTGCGACTCTGGGAGGGGGGTGGACGCACAGCTTCCGCACAGGTCACGCAGCGTGAGAGGGCCGTCACGATGTCCGTAGTCGAACAGTACGCGCGAGCCCACATCGTTTCGGACGCGGACATCGCCGAGGACGAGGCAGTCGCGGTGGTCCTGCGCTACGACCCGGAGACCGACCCGCGCTCGGTACGGATCGGTCTGCCGGGCACCCACGAGTGGACCTTCGCGCGAGCCCTGCTGGAGCAGGGACTCAGGGCTCCGGTCGGCACCGGCGAGGTGCGGGTGTGGCCGTGCGGACGGGTGCAGGCCGTGGTGGAGTTCCACTCGCCGCAGGGCGTGTCGGTCGTGCAGTTCGAGCAGAAGGCCCTGCTCAGGTTCCTGCGGCGGACGTACACGGCCACGGCACCCGTACGGGGTTAGCCGTGCGGGCTCAGCCGCCCGTCTTCAGCAGGGTCGCCACGATCGGGCCCGCCGTGTCACCGCCGTGGCCGCCCGCCTGGACCACGCCCGCCGCCGCGAGGTCGCCCCGGTACGCCGTGAACCAGCCGTTCGGCTTCTTCTGGCCGTCGACCTCCGCGGAGCCGGTCTTCGCGCCGACGTTGCCGTACACCCCGGACATCGCCTCGGCCGCCGTGCCGTAGCCCGCCGTGTACGCCATCAGCTCACGCAGCTGCGACAGCGTGCCCGAGGACATCGTCCGCGAGGCGGTGGCCAGCGTGCGGCCGTCGACCGAGGGGGAGACCAGGTAGGGCTGCTTGAAGGTGCCCGACTCGACGGTGGCGGAGACCGACGCCATGTTCAGCGGGTTCATCCGCACCCCGCCCTGGCCGATGAGCGAGGCCGCCTTCTGGGCCGCGCTCTGCACCGGCACGGAGCCGTCGAAGGACGGGACGCCGATCGCCCAGTTGTCCATGGACAGGCCGAAGACCTGCTGGGCCTGCTTGGTCAGGCTGTCGTTGTCCAGCTTGCCCGCCTGGCTGATGAAGGCGGTGTTGCAGGAGCGGGCGAAGCTCGCCTTGAAGGTGCCGCCCTTGATCTCGAACTTGTCGTCGTTCTGGAACTTCCAGCCGCCGTACGTGAAGTACTTCGGGCACGGGTGCGCCTTGTCCGGCGAGGCGAGATCCTTCTCGATCAGCAGCGAGGAGGTGATGACCTTCATCGTGGAGCCCGGGGCGAGGGAGCCCTGGAGGGCGGTGTCGAAGCCGTGGCTCGCGTTCGCCACCGCGAGGATCTCGCCGGTCGACGGACGCAGGACCACGACGGAGGACCGCGCCTGCTTGGCGACCTGCGCCTCGGCCGCCGCCTGCAGCGTCGGGTTCAGGGTGGTCTTCACGGTGCCCGGGGTGCCCTTGCTGAGCTCCACCAGCGTCTTGTCGGAGGACTTGGAGTCCTTCCCGCGGACCACCCGCAGCTCGATGCCCGCCTTGCCGCCGGCCTTCTTGCCGTACTTCTCGCGCAGGCCGTCCAGGACCGTGCCGAGCGACGGGTACTTCGCCTCGGTGATCTCGCCGCCGTCCCGGTCGACCGCCTTGATCGGCGGGGTCCCGGACTCCCCGGTGACGAGAGTGTCCCCGTCCTTCAGGTCGGGGTGCACGACCGAGGCGGTCCAGCCGACCCGCGGCTTCCCGGTGGCGGTGTCGCGGACGACGGTCAGTGCACTGTCGTACGTCAGCGGCTTGCTGGTGCCCTTGTACGTCACCGTCGCCTTGACGGAGAAGGGCACCTTGTCGCCGGCGCGGGTGCCCGGGGTGAGGGTGACGCCGGTGAGGTGGGCGTCCTTGGTGTAGCCGGTGAGCAGGGCGGTGGCGGCCTTGGTGTCGCTCGTCGCGGCGGCCGCCGCGCTCACCCTGCCCTGCTGCCAGGAGGTGAGGAAGGTGGTCGCGGTGGTGGTGACCTCGGTCGCCGACAGCGGGCCGGTCTTGACCTTCGGCTTGTGGTCCGCGGCGGACGCGGACGTGTTCTGCGTCCGGTCGTCGGCCGCTGCCCCGGCGCCGTACAGCGCGTAGCCGCCGAGGCCGGCGCCGGCGACGACCACGGCGATCATCCCGCCGACCACGGCGGGCCTGGTCTTCCGTCGCTCGGCGACGCGCCTTCTGTTACCCACGACTTACGCTTCCTCCGCGCTTCTCAGGGTCCCCGTTGCCCTCATGCACCTCAACGACTGCCACAGCCTAGAGTCCCTGTCCTGCGCGGGTGACGTCAGCCGGCGGCTCGTAGCACAGCTGCGACAATCGGGCCGGCCGCGTCGCCGCCGTGGCCACCCTCCTCCGTCATGGCCGCCGCGGCCATGTCGTCGCGGAAGCCGGTGAACCAGCTGTTGGACACCTGCTGTCCGTCGACCTCCGCGGAACCGGTCTTCGCGCCGATGTCCCCGCCGAGCCCCGCCATCGCTTTGGCCGCCGTGCCCTGGGTCGCGGTGAGCCGCATCATCTGCTTCAGCTGGGAGGCGGTGTTGTACGGCAGCCCTTTCGCGGTGGCCAGTTCACGGCTGTCGAGCTTCGGCGAGACCAGGTAGGGCTGGCGGAAGGCGCCGGTGATCGCGGTGGCCGTCACCGAGGCCATGTTCAGCGGGTTCATCTGGACCTGGCCCTGGCCTATCGCGCTCGCCGCGCGGTCCGGACCGCTGACCGCGGGCACCTTCCCGTCGAAGGAGACGATGCCGGTCTTCCAGTCCTCGCCGATCCCGAACCGGTTCTGGGCCTCCAGCGTCAGCGAGTCGTCGGTGAGCGGCTTCTCGTCGATCAGCTTGATGAAGGCGGTGTTGCAGGACCGCATGAAGCTGTTGGCCAGCGAGGCGTTCTCGTTGGGCTGCATGCCGGTGAGGTTCTTGAAGGTCTGCCCCTGCCACACGGCGTCCGGCGGACAGGGGGCCGGGCCGTTCATCGAGGTGACGCCGTTGTCGATGAGCATCGCGGCGGTGATGATCTTCATGGTGGAGCCGGGGGCCTTGGTGCCCTCGAAGGCCGCGTTGAAGCCGTCCGTACGGTTGTTGGCCACGGCCAGCACCTCGCCGGTGCTGGGCTTGACGGCGACGACCGACGACTGGCCGTACAGCTTCACGGCCTTCTCCGCGGCTGCCTGCGCGCTCGCGCTGATGGTGGTCTGCAGCTTCCCCGCCCGGCCCTCGGCGAGGGTCAGCAGCGAGGTGTCGGGGCTCTGGTCCGGGTGCTTGATGACCAGCTCGATGCCGGGGGTGCCGCCGGCCTCACTGCCGTACCTCTCGCGCAGGGCGTCCAGGACCGGGCCGAGCGAGGGGTACTTCTCCTTGGTCAGCACCTTGCCGTCGCGGGCCACGGCTTCGATGGACGGGTTCGCGGACGCGCCGGTGACGAGCCGGTCGTCCCGCTGGAGCTTCGGGTACACCAGGGAGGGTTGCCAGTCGACGAGCGCCTTGCCGGTGGTCACCCCGCGCACGACGGTCAGCTTGCTCGTGTACGCCAGCGGCTTCGACTTGCCGTCGTACGACACCGTCGCCTTCACGCTGTACGGCACGGTCGCGCCGGTCGCCCGGCCGGGCGTGATGTGCACCCGGCCGATGTGCGCGTCCGTCCCGTAGGCCGTCAGCAGCACCTCGGCCGCCGTGCCGTTGTTCGTCAGTGCGGCCGCGCTCGCCGCGTCGCCCTTCTCCCAGGCGGCGAAGAAGTCCTTGGAGGTCTCCTCGACCTCGTCGGCGGTGGGGGGCCCGCTCCGCTTGGTCTCCCCGACCCCACCGCTCCCGTCGTCGCTCAACGCCGACACGAAGTTGTACGCCCCGTACCCGGCCCCGCCGACCATCACGGCGAACACCGTGCTGACGACAGCGACCTTCACCCCCTTGGCCATGGTGTGGCCCCCTCCCCGATTCACCCCGTTGTTGTGGGAACTCTAAGCGGGAGGTGTGGCGGGCGGGGTGTGAGTTTCGGGATTGGCCGGAGCAAGTGCTCAATCACATACGTGAATATCGGCCCGCTATACCCAGGTGTCCAGCCACATCCGCGACCGCCAGTCGTCGATCGGGATGCTCGTGCCGGTGTACAGCGGCCAGAAGTAGATGAAGTTCCAGGTGATCAGCAGGACCAGGACTCCGGCCGCCGTGGCGCCTGCCACCCGGCGGGTCTCGGTGGCGCGTGGCGGGCCGAGGAGGGCGCCGACAAGCATGGCCACGGCCAGGCAGAGGAAGGGCAGGAAGACGATCGTGTAGAAGAAGAAGATCGTGCGTTCCTGGTAGTTGAACCAGGGGAGGTACCCGGCCGCGATCCCGCAGGCGATGGCGCCGGCCCGCCAGTCGCGGCGGAAGAACCAGCGCCACAGGACGTACAGGACCGCGAAGCAGGCGGCCCACCACAGCAGCGGTGTGCCGATCGCGAGGACCTCACGCGCGCACTTCTCGCCCGCGTTCACCGGGCAGCCGTCGGTGCCGGGGGCGGGGGACTCGTAGAAGTAGGAGACCGGGCGGCCGTCGACGATCCAGCTCCACGGGTTGGACATGTACGTGTGCGGCGAGGACAGGTGGACGTTGAAGTTGTAGACCTCGTGCTCGTAGTGGACCAGGCTGCGCCACCAGTCGGGCAGGAAGGTCCAGCTGCCGCCCTTGCCGTCGGTCGCCGCCCAGTTTCGGTAGTAGCCGCCGCTGCCGTTTGCGGGGGAGAGGATCCAGCCGATCCACGAGGTGAGGTAGGTGATCACCGCGACCGGCACCATGGCCAGGAACGCGATGCCGAGGTCGTACATGAGGACCGCCAGGTAGGGCCGGCGGGCCCCCGCGACCTTGCGGGAGCCGACGTCCCACAGGACCGTCATGATGCCGAAGGCGATGAGGAAGAACACGCCGTTCCACTTGGTGCCGATGGCCAGGCCGAGGAGCAGGCCCGCCAGCCAGCGGTAGGGGCGCAAACCCAGGAACAGGGTGTCCGCGACGTGCGCGTCGGGGCGCACGAGGCCGGAGGAGTCGACCGGCAGCGCGGCGGCGAGTTTCTCCCGGGCCCGGTCGCGGTCGATGACCAGACAGGCGAACGCGGCGAGCACGAAGAACATCAGCACACCGTCGAGCAGCGCGGTCCGCGCCATCACGAAGGCCAGGCCGTCCACGGTCATCAGCGCGCCGGCCAGGCAGCCGAGGAACGTGGAGCGGAAGAGGCGGCGGCCCACCCGGCACACGATCAGCACCGACAGCGTCCCCAGCAGCGCCGTCATGAACCGCCAGCCGAACGGGTCGAACCCGAACATCAGCTCGCCGAGCCCGATGACGTACTTGCCGACCGGCGGATGCACGACATAGGCGGCGTCCGTCGGCAGCGCGACGTGCCCGTTCGAGGACAGGATCTGGCTGTCGACGTTCTTGCCCCAGCTGAGCTCGAAGCCGCGGTGGACGAGCGCCCACGCGTCCTTGGCGTAGTACGTCTCGTCGAATATCACCTTCTTCGGGCTGCCCAGGTTCCAGAACCGCATCAGCCCCGCCACCAGCGTCACCAGCAGCGGACCCAGCCAGCCCGACCAGCGCGTGACCCGCTCGGCGAGCGCCCCGGGCACGCCCAGGACCTGCCACATCCGCGGGCTCGGCGCCACGAAGGGCGGCACCAGGCGCTCACGCACATCACTGCCGGCCTCGGCCGTGTAGCCGAAACGGCGCAGCCTCTGCTGCCACGACGGCCGCCGGTCCTGGGGGGCCTGGTCCTGCCGGGTGTCTGTGGAGGACGCGGTACTGGTCACCGCGCCATCGTAAGGAACGGCGCTGTGTGAGTCCCGTGCATGGGCGGATGCGTCCGCTTCGAGGCGTCCCTGGGAGGATGGGGACGTGACTGGAACCCTTGTCTTGGCGGGCACCCCCATCGGCGACATCGCGGACGCTCCTCCCCGGCTCGCGGAGGAACTGGCCGGGGCCGACGTGGTCGCGGCCGAGGACACCCGTCGGCTGCGGCGGCTGACCCAGGGGCTCGGCGTGACGCCCAAGGGGCGGATCGTGTCCTACTTCGAGGGCAACGAGGCCGCCCGTACGCCCGAACTCGTCGAGGAACTCCTCGGCGGCGCGCGCGTGCTGCTCGTCACCGACGCCGGGATGCCCTCGGTGTCCGACCCCGGGTACCGGCTGGTGGCCGCGGCCGTGGAGAAGGACATCCGGGTCACCGCCGTACCGGGACCGTCCGCGGTGCTCACCGCGCTCGCGCTGTCCGGGCTGCCCGTGGACCGGTTCTGCTTCGAGGGGTTCCTGCCGCGCAAGGGCGGGGAGCGGCTGTCGCGGCTGCGGGAGGTCGCCGACGAGCGGCGCACCCTGGTGTACTTCGAGGCTCCGCACCGGCTCGACGACACCCTGGCGGCCATGGCCGAGGTGTTCGGGGCGGAGCGGCGGGCGGCGGTGTGCCGGGAGCTGACGAAGACGTACGAGGAGGTCAAGCGGGGGGCGTTGGGCGCGCTCGCCGAGTGGGCCGCGGACGGGGTCCGGGGGGAGATCACCGTCGTCGTCGAGGGGGCGCCCGAGAAGGGGGCCGGGGAGATCGACGACGTGGAACTGGTGCGCAGGGTGCGGGTGCGCGAGGAGGCGGGGGAGCGGCGCAAGGAGGCCATCGCCGCGGTGGCCGTCGAGGCCGGGGTCCCCAAGAGGGTCGTTTTCGATGCGGTCGTCGCGGCGAAGAACGCCACTGGCTGACATGCCGCATGAGGTGGGTCACACCCCCTCTGAGCAGGGCGCATGACTTCTGAGCGTGCGCCCCATGTGCTCGCAAAGCGGTGTCTCGGAATGCAAAGCTCCGGGCCCCCTGGCGGGGCGGTTTGGCAAGCAACGTCCAAATCGGCTCCAACAGTCGGCAGGGCTGTCGCCTTCGTGCCGCGGGAGGCGTCCACTGGGGTGAGGGACGTACCCGTCCTTCGAACCAGCGGACACACAGGAGCTGGAATGAGCGAGATCGCAGGGCACCCCGGTGCGACAGCAGTCGTCAACGAGTCCTACTCCTTCGCCTGCATGCGCTGCGGGCACGGGTGGGAGCAGTCGTACGAGATAGAGCACCACGTCGACGGCGACGGCCGCGAGTTCGTGCAGTACATGGTCGACGGACGGGTCGTGCCCTCGCCGCTCTCCAGGCCCGCGTGCGAGAACTGCGACCACCACGTCGTACGGATCATGCGGCCCGGCCGGGTCGCCTCCGCCCGTGACGCGGCGCACCGCGGGCAGCCCGCGCCCCCCGCCGGGCCCGTGCAGGCGCCGGCGGCCGGGGGCGGGGCGTCCGCCCAGGAGCACCACTGGCACCTGGCCGACCTGCTGCACGTCTTCCAGCGCAAGGCGAGCTGACCGCTCCGGCATCCGGGTGGGCATGCCCCTTTCGTAGGATCGGGGCATGCCTTCGAACAGCCCCCGCGAGAAGAACGCGGCCCCGCCGCTCCCGGCGCCCCTGCGGGTGCCGGTCGCCGACTCCCACACCCACCTGGACATGCAGGACGGGACCGTGGAGGAGGGGCTCGCGAAAGCCGCGTCGGTCGGGGTGACCACGGTCGTCCAGGTCGGCTGCGACGTGAGGGGCTCCCGCTGGGCGGCCGAGACGGCGGACCGGTACGACGCCGTCCACGCCACCGTCGCCCTGCACCCCAACGAGGCGCCCCGCATCGTCCACGGCGACCCCGACGGCTGGTCCAGGCAGGGGGCGCGCAAGGCGGGGGGCACGGCGGCGCTCGACGAGGCGCTCGCGGAGATCGACCGCCTGGCCGGACTCCCGCAGGTCAAGGGCGTCGGCGAGACCGGCCTCGATTACTTCCGCACCGGGCCCGAGGGCAAGGAGGCGCAGGAGGCGTCCTTCCGCGCCCACATCGAGATGGCCAAGCGGCACGGCAAGGCGCTCGTCATCCACGACCGGGACGCCCACGCGGACGTCCTGCGCGTGCTGAAGGAGGAGGGCGCCCCCGAGCGCACCGTCTTCCACTGCTACTCCGGTGACGCCGAGATGGCGCAGATCTGCGCCGCCGCCGGATACTTCATGTCCTTCGCCGGCAACGTCACCTTCAAGAACGCCCAGAACCTGCGGGACGCGGTGGCGGTGGCCCCGCTGGAGCTGTTGCTGGTGGAGACGGACGCGCCCTTTTTGACGCCGGCGCCGTACCGCGGACGGCCCAACGCCCCCTATCTCATTCCGGTCACGGTGCGCGCCATGGCCGCCGTGCGCGGCATCGACGAGGACGCGCTGGCCACGGCGCTCGCCGCCAACACCGCACGCGCCTTCGGGTACTGACCCCCTCGAACGTAACTCCGGGTAGCCGAGTCGCTTTGGAGAGTGACGGTCGCTCCGTTAGGTTCTGTGGGCCCGATCCGGACCCCTCTGGACCCCTCGGCCCCTGGAGCGTGTCGGCGTGAGCAACTCGCAGTACGAGACGTATCAGGCGTACGAGCCGTACGAACCCCTGCCGTACGGCGGTTTCGACGCGCCCCCCACTGATCCGCACACCGTGGAGACCCTCGCGTACGGCGTGTACGGGGTGCCCGACGCGGCGCCGACGCTGCCGTACGAGGACACCTACCGGCCCGCGTACGAGGCCCCGGAGCCGGCCCTTCCGCAGCAGACGGCGGGGCGGCGGGCGGCCCGCCGGCGTCGGGCGCGGTACACCGAGCGGCCGGACAGCGCGATGCGCCGGCTGCTTCCGCAGGCGCTGGTCGTCGCGTTCCTCGCGGGCGGCACCACGGCCTTCGTAGCCAAGGACAAGGCGATCGAGCTGAGCGTGGACGGCAAGCCGCGCACTCTGCACACCTTCGCGGACGACGTGAGTGAACTTCTCGCCGAGGAGGGCGTCGCCATGGGGGCGCACGACGTGGTCGCGCCCGCGCCCGGCGAACCGCTCGCCAGCGGGGACGAGGTCGCGGTCCGGTACGGGCGTCCCGTGCGGCTCACCCTCGACGGGCACCGGCGTGAGGTGTGGACCACGGCACGGACCGTGGACGGGGCGCTCGAACAGCTCGGGGTGCGAGCGGAGGGCGCGTATGTGTCCACCTCGCGCTCCCGGCGGATCGGACGGGAGGGGCTCGCGCTCGACGTGCGGACCGAGCGGTCCGTGACGATCATGGCCGACGGCCGGGCGCGCACGATCCGGACGAACGCGGCGACCGTGGCGGAGGCCGTCGAGCAGGCCGGGGTCACGCTGAGCGGGATGGACACCACCTCGGTGGCGCCGGGCAGCTTTCCCCGTGAGGGGCAGACCGTCACGGTGCTGCGGATCACCGCGACGAGGGAAGTGCGCGAGGAGCAGATCCCCTTCCGCGTACAGCGGAGCGAGGACGCCACCGTCTTCAGGGGCACCGAGATCGTGGAACAGGCGGGCCGGCCGGGGATCCGGCGGGTCACGTACTCCCTGCGCACCGTCAACGGCGTGAAGCAGAGGCCGCGGCGACTCAGGACCGAGGTGGTGCGCGAGCCACGGGACCAGGTGGTGAGAGTCGGAACGAAACCGATGCCCACCTCCGTGCAGGGCGCGGACCACCTGAACTGGCAGGGCCTGGCGCACTGCGAGTCCGGCGGCCGCCCGAACGCGGTGGATCCCTCGGGGACGTACGGCGGCCTCTACCAGTTCGACACCAGGACCTGGCAGGGGCTGGGCGGCTCGGGACGACCGCAGGACGCCCCTGCCGCGGAGCAGACGCTCCGGGCGAAGAAGTTGTACGTACGGCGCGGGGCGAGCCCCTGGCCGCACTGCGGCGGCCGGTTGCACGGGTGAGTGAAGCACCACCCCCGCCCCGTACCCTTGGGGCCGTGAGCAGCAGCCCCTCCCCAGACGCCCTCCTCGGCCCCGCCGACATCCGTGAACTCGCGGCCGTCCTAGGGGTCCGCCCCACCAAACAGCGCGGCCAGAACTTCGTGATCGACGCGAACACGGTCCGCCGTATCGTCAGGACCGCAGGCGTCCGCCCCGACGACGTGGTGGTGGAGGTGGGGCCCGGGCTCGGCTCGCTCACCCTGGCGCTGCTGGAAGCGGCCGACCGCGTCACCGCCGTCGAGATCGACGACGTACTCGCCTCCGCGCTGCCCGCCACCATCGCGGCCCGCATGCCCGACCGCGCGGACCGGTTCGCGCTGGTGCACTCCGACGCCATGCACGTCACCGACCTGCCCGGCCCCTCGCCGACCGCACTCGTCGCGAACCTTCCCTACAACGTCGCCGTACCCGTGCTGCTGCACATGCTCGACACCTTCCCGGGCATCGAGCGCACCCTCGTCATGGTGCAGGCCGAGGTCGCCGACCGGCTCGCCGCGCCGCCCGGCTCGAAGGTGTACGGCGTCCCGTCCGTGAAGGCCAACTGGTACGCCGAGGTCAAGCGGGCCGGGTCGATCGGCCGCAACGTCTTCTGGCCGGCGCCGAACGTCGACAGCGGGCTCGTCGCGCTCACCCGCAGGACCGAGCCGATCAAGACCACCGCGTCGAGGCGCGAGGTGTTCGCCGTCGTGGACGCCGCCTTCGCCCAGCGCCGCAAGACCCTGCGGGCCGCGCTCGCCGGGTGGGCGGGTTCGGCCGCGGCCGCCGAGGCCGCCCTCGTGGCGGCCGGGGTCTCGCCGCAGGCCCGCGGCGAGGCGCTCACCGTCGAGGAGTTCGCGCGCATCGCGGAAAACAAGGAGCCGGGTCAGCAGTGAGCGTCACCGTCCGCGTCCCCGCCAAGGTCAACGTCCAGCTCGCGGTGGGCGCCGCCCGTCCCGACGGCTTCCACGACCTGGCCAACGTCTTCCTCGCGGTCGGCCTCTACGACGAGGTGACCGTGACGCCGGCCGAGGGGCTCCGCGTCACCTGCTCCGGTCCGGACGCCGGCCAGGTGCCCCTGGACCGTACGAACCTGGCGGCGCGCGCGGCGATCGCCCTCGCGGAGCGGCACGGTCTGGATCCCGCCGTGCACCTCCACATCGCCAAGGACATCCCCGTCGCCGGCGGCATGGCGGGCGGCAGCGCGGACGGCGCCGGCGCGCTGCTGGCCTGCGACGCGTTGTGGGGTACGGGTGCCTCCCGCGGCGAACTGCTCGACATCTGCGCCGAGTTGGGCAGTGACGTGCCGTTCAGTCTGGTCGGCGGGGCCGCGCTCGGCACCGGGCGCGGGGAGAAGCTCAGGACGCTCGACGTCGGCGGCACCTTCTCGTGGGTGTTCGCGATGGCCGAGCGCGGGCTGTCGACCCCGGCCGTCTTCCGGGAGTTCGACCGGCTCACCGAGGGCCTCGACGTCCCCGAGCCCGTCGCCTCCGAGCACCTGCTCGACGCGCTGGCCGGGGGCGACCCGGACGCGCTCGCCGCAGCCGTCTCCAACGACCTCCAGCCCGCCGCCCTCTCGCTCTTCCCGGAACTCGCGGGCACCCTCGCGGCCGGAAGCGCCGCGGGCGCCCTCGCCGGACTCGTCTCGGGATCGGGCCCGACCACGGCCTTCCTCGCCCGCGACAGCGAGGCGGCGGCGAAGATCGCGGACGCCCTGCGCGCCTCCGGCACCTGCCGGGCGGTGCGGGTCGCGTCGGGGCCGGCGCCGGGTGCGACGGTGATCGGGGCGTAGCGGGCGGACTACCCTGGAGGGTCGATCGATCCCCCTGGGCAGGAGAGAAATGGCCGTCAATCTGGTCAATGTCGAGAACGTCAGCAAGGTGTACGGCACCCGTGCCCTGCTGGACGGTGTCTCGCTCGGCGTCTCCGAGGGTGATCGCATCGGCGTCGTGGGCCGCAACGGCGACGGCAAGACCACCCTGATCCGCATGCTCGCCAAGCTGGAGGACACCGACACCGGACGCGTCACGCACTCCGGCGGACTGCGCCTCGGGGTCCTCACCCAGCACGACTCCCTCGACCCGGCCGCCACCGTCCGGCACGAGGTCATCCGGGACATGGCCGACCACGAGTGGGCCGGCAACTCCAAGATCCGCGACGTGCTGACCGGACTGTTCGGCGGACTCGACCTGCCCGGCTTCCCGCAGGGCCTCGACACCGTCATCGCGCCGCTCTCCGGTGGCGAGCGCCGCCGTATCGCCCTCGCCAAGCTGCTCATCGAGGAACAGGACCTGATCGTCCTCGACGAGCCCACCAACCACCTCGACGTCGAGGGCATCGCCTGGCTGGCGAAGCACCTGCGCGAGCGGCGCTCGGCGCTCGTCTGCGTCACCCACGACCGGTGGTTCCTCGACCAGGTCTGCACGCGCATGTGGGACGTGCAGAAGGGTGACGTCTTCGAGTACGAGGGCGGGTACTCCGACTACGTCTTCGCGCGTGCCGAGCGCGAGCGGATCGCCGCCACCGAGGAGACCAAGCGGCAGAACCTCGTCCGCAAGGAGCTGGCCTGGCTCAGGCGGGGCGCCCCCGCCCGTACGTCCAAGCCGCGGTTCCGCGTCGAGGCCGCCAACGAGCTCATCGCCGACGTGCCGCCGCCGCGGGACAGCAGCGAGCTGATGAAGTTCGCGTCGACGCGGCTGGGCAAGACCGTCTTCGAGCTGGAGGACGTGACCGTCCAGGCCGGGCCCAAGGTCCTGCTGAAGCATGTGACCTGGCAGTTGGGCCCCGGGGACCGGATCGGTCTCGTCGGGGTCAACGGGGCCGGGAAGACGTCCTTGCTGCGCGCGATGGCCGAGGCCGCGTGGACGGAGGGCGAGACCCAGCCCGTGGGCGGCCGGGTCGTGGTCGGCAGGACCGTCAAGCTCGCCTATCTCTCGCAGGAGGTCGCCGAACTCGATCCCGCGCTGCGGGTGCTGGAGGCCGTCCAGCAGGTGCGGGAGCGCGTCGACCTCGGCAAGGGGCGCGAGATGACCGCCGGGCAACTGTGCGAGACCTTCGGCTTCAACAAGGAGAAGCAGTGGACGCCGGTCGGGGACCTGTCCGGTGGTGAGCGGCGGCGGCTCCAGCTGCTGCGGCTGCTGATGGACGAGCCGAACGTGCTGTTCCTGGACGAGCCGACGAACGATCTGGACATCGAGACGCTGACCCAGCTGGAGGACGTCCTCGACGGCTGGCCCGGCTCGATGGTCGTCATCTCCCACGACCGGTTCTTCGTCGAGCGGACGACCGACCGCGTCTTCGCGCTGCTCGGGGACGCCAGCCTGCGGATGCTGCCCCGGGGCATCGACGAGTACCTGGAGCGACGGCAGCGGATGGAGGAGGCGGCCGCGGCTTCGGCGCCGGTGGTGGTGAAGCCGGTGGCCGAGAAGAGCTCCGCGGATCAGCGGACCGCCAAGAAGGAGCTCCAGAAGATCGAGCGGCAGCTCGACAAGATCTCCGAGAAGGAGAGCAAGCTGCACGCCCGGATCGCCGACAACGCCACCGACTTCGCCAAGGTGGCCTCCCTCGACGCCGAGCTGCGGGATCTCGCCGGGGAGCGGGAAGAGCTGGAGATGCGGTGGCTGGAGCTGGCCGAGGACGCGTGAAGGTGCGGCACGTGAAGGTGCGGCACATCCTCCTCGAACGACAGGAAAGCCAGGAATTCAGTCCTTCCGGGACACTTCTCACCGGTAAGGGAAGCGCAACGTCGAACTAGCGTGTAGCTTCCGGGGGCATGGAGGGCGGGGGTGCCGGGAGAGTGCCTCTGTCCGTGCGGATCAGTGAGCATCCATAGTGGGGCCTTCACGCGGATCCATGGGGGGACTGGGGGGTTGCTCGATGGGAGTTCGGCTCATGGTGGTCGACGACCACCGATTGCTCGCCGAGGCGCTGGCCTCGGCGTTGAAACTGCGCGGGCACCGGGTGCTCGCGGCGGCCGCGCCTGCCGCGGGGGCGGCGGAGCTGGTGATCAGCCGGGCGCCCGAGGTGTGCCTGCTGGGGACGGCCACGCCGGCCGAACCAGGGATGTTCGACCCGGTCGTGAAGATCAAGCGGGAGCGGCCGCAGGTGGCGGTGCTGGTGCTGGGGCCGGTGCCCAGCCCTCGGGGGATCGCCGCCGCTTTCGCCGCGGGGGCCTCCGGTTATGTGCGGCACGACGAGCGGATCGAGGGGGTCGAGCGGGCGATCATGAAGGCCCGGGCAGGGGAGGCGGCGGTCGCCCCGCAGTTGCTTCAGGGGGCCTTCAGTGAGCTGCTCAATCCCGCGGCCCAGCCGGACGACGAGGGGCAGCGGCTGCTGCAGATGCTGACGCCTCGGGAGGTGGAGGTGCTGGTGCGGGTGGCCGACGGGGAGGACACGCGGCTGATCGCGGCGGGGATGGGGATAGCGCCGTCCACTGCTCGCACGCATGTGCAGCGGGTGCTGATGAAACTGGGGGTGGGGTCTCGGTTGGAGGCGGCGGCGTTGGCTGCGCGGACGGGGTTGTTGGACCGGGCCGGCCCTGTGGGCCAACGGCAGCCTCCGGCGGTTTGACGGGTTCGGGTTCGGGTTCGTCTGGTGCGGGTCCGGTGGGGCCGGGTGTTGTGCGCAGTTCCCCGCGCCCCTGAATGCCTGCGGCGGCCCGTTGCGGTCCGGGGGGTGCCGGGGTGGAGGGGGAGTCCGTACGTGGGTGCACGAGTCCCACCCGGGGGCGCGGGGAACTGCGCGACCAGCCCCCACCGGCCCGCAGCCGCCCGACCACCTCCCCGGCACCCTCGCGCCCGGTTCAAGCCCAGCGCAGCGGCACCGCGGGGAACTGCGCGACCGGCCACGACGTACCCGCAGCCGCCCGACAACCTGACCCGGCATCTCCCTAGGCGCTGTCGCTACTCGGTCGGTTCCTCCCCCGGTGTCGCCTTCGGTACCGGCGGCGGCGTCGGGCGCATCTTCAGCCAGACCAGGAAAAAGATGCCCAGGAACAGCATGCCGAGGCCGGTCCAGAGGTTGATGTTGATGCCCTCTGCCTTGTCGAGCGTGGCGTCGGAGGGGTTGATGCCGGCGATCGTGACGATGATGCCGTAGAGGACGAACAGGCCGCCGATGATGCGGCGCAGGTCGAAGATGCGGGCCGCGGTGGCCGACTTGGCCTGGAGTTCGGAGACTTCCCGCTGGACGTCGTGTTCGGACATGGTTCCTCGATTCGGCCGGGATCAGAACGAGAACGGGATGTAGCAGACGGCCGCCAGCACCACCGCGCCCCAGCCCAGCAGGGCCGGCCTGCGGTACCAGGCGTCATCGCCGACGGCGGGGGGCTCGGTCATGCCGGGGGACGTCGTGCCGTAGACGAGGCCCTGGAGTTCCTCGGCGGGCTTGGGGGCCGTGAACAGGGAGACGGCGATCATCACGACCGCGCCCGCCACGAAGCCCACGATCGCGGAGACGAAGTTGGCGCCCTGGTCGGAGGGGATGTCGATGATGCCCTGCTTGTAGATCCAGAAGTAGTTCACCATCGCCGCGACCGTGCCGGCCAGCAGGCCCCAGAAGCCGGACTTCACGGACGCGCGCTTCCAGAACATGCCGACGATGAAGACGACGAACATCGGCACGTTGAAGAAGGAGAACAGCGTCTGGAGGTAGCTCATGATGTTCGAGAAGGACGAGGCGAGGAACGCTGTTCCCACTGACGCGCAGACGCCGATCACCGTGATCAGGCGGCCGAAGCGGACGTAGTACGTGTCGTCACGGCCCCGCACCACGTAGCGGCCCCAGATGTCGTTCGTGAACACCGTGTTGAAGGACGAGACGTTGGCGGCCATGCCCGCCATGAAGGCGGCCAGGAGACCGGTGACCGCGATGCCCAGGACGCCGTTCGGCAGGAGCTGTTCCATCAGGTAGGGGATGGCGTCGTTGTACTGGTAGCCCGAGTCGGCGGTGCCGAAGCCGGGGATCAGGGCCGCCGCCGTCAGGCCCGGGATCATCACCAGGAACACCATGAAGATCTTGGGGAAGGCCGCGATGAGGGGCGTGCGCTGGGCCGCGCTCAGGTTCTTCGCCGACAGCGCTCGCTGGACCTCCGCGAAGTTCGTCGTCCAGTAGCCGAAGGACAGGACGAAGCCGAGGCCCAGCACGATCGTCAGCCAGTTCGCGCCCAGCGGGTTCGCGCTGCCGATGCCCGTACCGCCCCAGGCCGTTGTGAAGTTGGCGCCGTGCTCAGCCGTCAGCTTGTCGGTCAGGCCGCCCCAGCCGCCGACCTTCTTCAGGCCCAGGACGACGAGAGGGATCAGGGCCGCCAGGATCACGAAGAACTGGAGGACCTCGTTGTAGATCGCGGAGGACAGGCCGCCGAGGGTGATGTAGGCGAGCACGAAGGCGCCGGCCACGACGATGGCCACCCATTGCGGCCAGCCCAGCAGGGCCTCGACCACGATCGCCAGGGCGTAGAGGTTCACGCCAGCGATCAGGATGGCCGCGAAGGCGAAGAGTGCCGAGCTGAGCAGGTGGGCCCACTTGTCGAAGCGCAGCAGGAGCATCTCGGGAACCGAGCGCACCTTGCTGCCGTAGTAGAAGGGCATCATCACCAGGCCGAGGAAGACCATGGCCGGGATGGCGCCGATCCAGTACCAGTGGACCGTGTAGGCGCCGTACTGCGCGCTGTTGGCGGCCATCCCCAGGATCTCCGTGGCGGCCAGGTTGGCGGAGATGAAGGCGAGACCCGTGATCCAGGCCGGCAGTGAGCGGCCGGAGAGGAAGAAGTCCAGGCTCGTCTTCACCGAGCGGCGGGCCGCGAAGCCGATGCCGAGGACGACGACGAAGTAGATGCCGAGGATCGTGTAGTCGAGCCAGTTGGTGGGGAGCTTCAGCTCGGCCGCGAGGTATGCGGTTTCTACGCCTTTTGTGGGGTTTTGCATAGTCAGCAATTGAACACCTCGACTGATGCGCTTTGTTTGATTCCGATGTTGACGCGACTGCGCGGTTATGGTTACTTGTGTTTAGTTATGTTTGACTGAAGGAGTCCAGCGGTGAAGAAGACCTCGACCCGGCTGGCCGACGGTCGCGAGCTCATCTACTACGACCTGCGCGACGACACCGTCCGCGACGCCGTGGACCGGCGGCCGCTGGAGCGGACTGTCACCACGTCCGAGGTTCGTCGGGATCCGCTGCTCGGCGACTCCGTGGCCATCGCCTCGCACCGACAGGGGCGCACCTACCACCCGCCCGCCGACGAGTGCCCGCTGTGCCCCTCGCAGGGTGAGCGGCTGAGTGAGATCCCGGACTCGTCGTACGACGCCGTGGTCTTCGAGAACCGTTTCCCCTCGCTGGCCGGCGACTCGGGCCGTTGTGAGGTCGTCTGCTTCACCTCGGACCACAACGCTTCCTTCGCGGACCTCACGGAGGAGCAGGCACGGCTCGTCCTGGACGCATGGACCGACCGGACGTCGGAGCTGTCGCATCTGCCCTCCGTGGAGCAGGTCTTCTGTTTCGAGAACCGGGGTGCGGAGATCGGTGTGACCCTGGGTCACCCCCATGGCCAGATCTACGCCTACCCCTTCACCACGCCGCGCACCGCCCTGATGCTGCGTTCTCTCGCGGCCCACAAGGAGGCGACCGGAGGGGAGAACCTCTTCGACGCCGTCGTGGCGAGCGAGCTCGCCGGTGAGCGGGTCGTCCTGGAGGGGGAGCACTGGGTCGCCTTCGTGCCCTACGCGGCGCACTGGCCGTACGAGGTGCATCTGTATCCCAAGCGCCGGGTGCCGGATCTGCTCGGCCTGGACGAGGAGGCCCGCACAGAGTTCCCCAAGGTCTATCTGGAACTCTTGAGGCGCTTCGACCGGATCTTCGGGGAGAGTGAGCCTTCCACGCCGTACATCGCCGCCTGGCACCAGGCGCCTTTCGGTCAGCTGGAGGAGTTCGAGGGCGTGAGCCGCGACGACTTCGCGCTGCATCTCGAGCTTTTCACCATTCGCCGTACGTCCGGCAAGCTGAAGTTCCTCGCGGGCTCCGAGTCGGGCATGAACGTCTTCATCAACGACATCAGTCCGGAAGCCGCGGCACAGCGACTGCGAGAGGTAGCGAGTTCATGAAGTACCTGGTGACAGGTGGCGCGGGGTATGTCGGCGGGGTCGTGGCCCAGCACCTGCTGGAGGCGGGGCACGAGGTCGTCGTCCTCGACAACCTCTCCACCGGCTTCCGCGAGGGTGTCCCGGCCGGGGCCGCCTTCATCGAGGGTGACATCCGCGACGCCGCCAAGTGGCTCGACCGCTCCTTCGACGGCGTGCTCCACTTCGCCGCGTCCTCGCAGGTCGGCGAGTCGGTCGTGAAGCCCGAGAAGTACTGGGACAACAACGTCGGCGGCACCATGGCGCTGCTCGGCGCGATGCGCGAGGCCGGTGTCAAGAAGCTCGTCTTCTCCTCCACGGCCGCCACGTACGGGGAGCCCGAGGAGGTGCCGATCGTCGAGTCGGCGCCCACCAGGCCCACCAACCCGTACGGCGCCTCCAAGCTCGCCGTCGACTTCATGATCACCAGCGAGGCGAACGCGCACGGCCTCGGTGCCGTGTCCCTGCGCTACTTCAACGTGGCCGGCGCGTACGGAAAGCAGGGCGAGCGGCACGACCCCGAGTCGCACCTCATCCCGCTGATCCTCCAGGTCGCCCAGGGCAAGCGGGAGGCGATCAACGTCTTCGGCGAGGACTACCCGACCCCGGACGGCACCTGCGTGCGCGACTACATCCACGTCGCCGACCTGGCCGAGGCCCACCTCCTCGCGCTGAAAGCCGCCGAGCCCGGCGAGCACCTCATCTGCAACCTCGGCAACGGCGAGGGCTTCTCCGTCCGCCAGGTCATCGAGACCGTCCGCCAGGTCACCGGCCACCCGATCCCCGAGGTCGTGGCCCCGCGCCGGGGCGGCGACCCGGCCACCCTGGTCGCCTCCGCCGCCACCGCCCGCGAGAAGCTGGGCTGGAACCCGTCCCGCACGGATCTCGCGGGAATCGTCGCGGACGCGTGGGAGTTCGCTCAGACCATCAGCGCAGCAAGGGAGCAGTAGTGGCGGCACAGCAGGTCCGGGACGGTTTCGTCGAGCTGTACGGAACCGAGCCCGAGGGTGTCTGGGCGGCGCCGGGCCGCGTCAACCTCATCGGTGAGCACACCGACTACAACGACGGCTTCGTGATGCCCTTCGCGCTGCCGCACACCGCGGTCGCGGCCGTCTCCCGGCGCACGGACGGCGTCCTGCGCCTGCACTCCTCGGACGTCGAGGGCGGGGTCGTGGAGCTGCGCCTCGACGACCTCGCCCCGGAGAGCGACCGGAACTGGACCGCGTACCCGGCCGGGGTCGTCTGGGCACTGCGCGAGGCCGGACACCCGGTCACCGGCGCGGACGTCCACCTGACCTCCACGGTCCCCGCGGGCGCGGGCCTGTCCTCCTCGGCGGCCCTGGAGGTCGTCGTCGCGCTCGCGCTGAACGACCTCTACGACCTCGGTCTCCAGCGCTGGCAGCTGGCCCGGCTGTGCCAGCGCGCCGAGAACGTCTACGTCGGCGCCCCCACCGGGATCATGGACCAGACCGCGTCCGCCTGCTGCGAGGCCGGCCACGCCCTGTTCCTCGACACCCGGGACCTCTCCCAGAAGCAGATCCCCTTCGACCTCGCCGCCGAGGGCATGGTCCTGCTCGTCGTCGACACCCGCGTCAAGCACTCGCACAGCGAGGGCGAGTACGGCAAGCGCCGTGCGGGCTGCGAGCGGGGCGCGGCACTGCTGGGCGTGGACGCGCTGCGGGACATCCCCTACGGCGAGCTCGACGTGGCTCTCGACCGGCTCGGCGACGACGAGGAGGCCGTACGCCTGGTCCGCCACATCGTCACCGAGGACGAACGGGTCGAGAAGACCGTCGCCCTGCTGGAGTCGGGCGAGACCCGCGCGATCGGCCCCGTGCTGATCGCCGGACACGCCTCGCTGCGCGACGACTTCCGGATCTCCTGCCCGGAGCTGGACCTGGTCGTCGACACCGCCCTCGCCTCGGGCGCCCTGGGCGCGCGGATGACCGGCGGCGGCTTCGGCGGCTCGGCGATCGTGCTGGCGGAGGCGGCCGACGTGGAGACGATCACCAAGGCGGTCCAAGAGGCCTTCGCCGGGGCGGAGTTCACCGCTCCGCGGGTGTTCGAGGCGGTGCCCTCGGCCGGAGCTCGGCGCCTGGTCTGAGACCGACCGACCGCTGTTTTGCCCGGCTTGATCCGAACTTGGGGAAAGCCGGGCCTCTCCCTGACATACGCCCCAGTAACGTCGGAGCGTGAGTCGAGGGCACCTTCGCATCCTGTCGGCGACCGGCATCGGCTGCTACGCGCTCGCCGCGATCGTCGGCTTCTACCTCCTGGCGGACCACCAGGGCTACGGTCTTCTGGTGCCCCTGTGGATCGCGCACGGCGTGCTCCTCGCCCTGCTGCTGACGAAACTGTGCGCGGACGGGACGGGCCTGTCCGCGGCACTGCTGGTGGTGGGCGCCTCCCTGATGGCCGTCCACATCGCCGACCTGGCCCGCGACGACCTCACCCTGGAGCGGCGGGGCGAACGGATCACCGCCACCGTCGTACGGGACTGGCCCGCCCCGGACCGGGGGCGCCAGGCGGACACCTACGACTACGCCCTCGCCCGCCGCGACGGCAGCAGGCTCCCGGGCCCCGCCCTCCAGGCCGGCTCCGGCAGCTTCGCCGTGGGGCAGACCGTCACCGTGCTCGCGGACCCCGAGGGCGTCCTGCGTCCCCGCATCCCGGGCGACGCGGACGCGACCGGTGACGTGCTGGGCGTGGGGGCGCTGGCGCTGATCGCGCTCGGCGTCGTCGCGGCCACCGCCCGCCGGGGCGCGACCGTCGCCCGTCGGCGGGAGGAGCGGTCCAGGGTGGCGGAACAGGAACACACGCTCCGCGAGGCACTGCGCACGGCCTCGGCCGACGACCACGGGGTCATCGAGGTGCACCCCGCGCACTACCCCGACGTCTCGCACCGCCGCGCGGCCGGTATCGCCGGGCAGCTGGGTCTGGAGCCGGCGGACGAGCCGGGCTCCTGGCGCTTCAGACGGTGAGCCGCTTGGTCAGCGTGTACTCCGTGGCCCCCGGCGGATAGTCCGGGATCACGCACACCACCTCGTAGCCCTGCTTCCTGTAGAACTCCGGCGCCTGGAAGTCCCACGTCTCCAGGCGTACGGCGGTGCAGCCGCGGCCGCGCCGGGCCATGCGCTCCGCCCGTGCGAGCAACTGCGAACCCAGGCCCGCCCCGCGGTGCCGTCCGTCCACCCACAGGTAGGTCACGTGCAGCCAGCTCGTCCAGGTGTGGCCGACCAGTCCGCCCGCGAGCTC
This sequence comes from Streptomyces sp. NPDC102270, assembly GCF_044766405.1. Taxonomy (NCBI): domain Bacteria; kingdom Bacillati; phylum Actinomycetota; class Actinomycetes; order Kitasatosporales; family Streptomycetaceae; genus Streptomyces; species Streptomyces sp. NPDC102270. The sequence continues at coordinate 367,959 of NZ_JBIWLX010000002.1, forward strand.
GCCGGAGTCGTCCAACGCCCAGACGTGGAGCGGAAGTTCCCGTTCACCTGGGGTTCCGCGCAGCGCGCGCAGCACCGGGGAGGCCGCCGTGTTGGTGTCCCGCAGCCGCTTGCGGAGCAGATCCTGCCGGGCTTTGTCGACTTCTGTCTCCAGACGAAACATGCGGCTCACCATAAACGCAGCGGACAGCCAGTTCTGCAAATAACCTTCCGCTCCTGCCCCCCGGCCGTACCCTGATGAACAGCACCGGTGGGGGCCGGTGCTGATCAGGGGGCGAGACAGTCGGGTACGGCGCCCGAAGTGGGGGTAGCAGTTCTTGCGCGGCGGCGGCCGTGCGGCCATCGTGCTTCGGGCGTCGTACCCGCGGCGGTGTCGTCCCCGAGTCGTCCTCAGACGAAGACGATGGGGTATCCCCTGCTCTTCGAGAGCTTGGGGAAGGGGGTTTCGTGGTTCGCATCCGAGTCCTGGTCGTCGACGACCATCGCATCTTCGCCGAGTCGCTCGCCGCCGCACTGGCGGCCGAGCCCGACGTGGAGGTCTCCGCGGCCGGCAGCGGTCCCGCCGCGCTGCGCAGTCTGGAGCGCGCGGCCGCCGAGGGCCGCCGTTTCGACGTGCTGCTCGTCGACGCCGATCTGGGCGGCAACGTCCAGGGCATCAGGCCCGCCGTGTCGGTGCCGGACGCCAACGAGGACGGGCTGGTCGACGGCATATCGCTGGTCGCCGGGGTCCGTACGGGGCAGCCGGCGGTCCGAATCGTCGTGCTTGCCGAGAAGGACGAACCGCGGCGGGCGGCGCTCGCCCTGCAGGCCGGCGCCTCGGGCTGGGTGGCCAAGGACTGCTCGCTGTCCCGGCTGCTCACCGTCATCCGGGGGGTGCTGCGCGACGAGACGCATCTGCCGCCCGCCCTGCTCACCGGCGTGCTGCGGGAGCTCACCGCCGCCCGCAAGCACCGCACCGAGAGCGAGCGGCTGGTGGAGTCCCTCACCCCGCGCGAGCGGGAGGTGCTGCGCTGCATGGTGGCCGGGCTCGGCCGCAAGGCGGTCGCGGAGAGACTGTTCCTGTCCCCGCACACCGTGCGCACCCACATGCAGAACGTCCTCGGCAAGCTGGGCGTCCACTCCACCCTGGCCGCCGTCGCTCTGGCGCGGCGCGCGGGCGTGGGGCCGGTGGACCTAGCCGGGGATGTTGTCGAACGGGGCGGTCAGCTGGCGTAGCAGCCCGGCCAGTTCCCCGCGCTGGGCGCGGGAGAGCTCGGCGAGGATCGCGCGCTCCTGTTCCAGCAGACCGGCGAGGGCCTGGTCCGCGCGGTCCTGGCCGTCCTCCGTGAGCCGGACCAGCACCCCGCGCCGGTCGCTCGGATCGGGCAGCCGCTCCACCAGGCCCTTCTTGGCCAGCCGGTCGATGCGGTTGGTCATGGTGCCCGAGGTGACCAGGGTCTGGGTCAGAAGCTGCCCCGGCGAGAGCTGATACGGCGTCCCCGCTCGTCTGAGCGCGGTCAGTACGTCGAACTCCCAGGGCTCCAGGCTGTGCTCCGCGAAGGCCAGCCGGCGTGCCCGGTCCAGATGCCGGGCCAGTCTGCTCACCCGGCTGAGCACCTCGAGCGGTTCCACGTCGAGGTCAGGGCGCTCCCGGCGCCACGCAGCGACCAGCCGATCGACCTCGTCCTCCATGACGATCAGTGTAGTGGTTGTGTCGATGTGAAGTCTCTTGATGTAAAGTATCTTGACATCAAGATAAAAAGTTGGGGACAGTGGATCCCATGACGACTTGGGACCCTGCCCAGTACCTCCGCCACGCGGACCACCGCGCCCGCCCCTTCACCGACCTCCTCGCCCGCGTCCCGGAGCTTGCGGGGGACGCGCCCGTGATCGCCGACCTGGGCTGCGGCCCCGGCAACGTGACGACGCTGCTCGCCGCACGCTGGCCCACGGCCCGCATCACCGGCTACGACAACTCGGCCGAGATGCTCGACAAGGCGCGGGTCGAGTACGCGGGCCCCACGTCCGGCGGCGGCAGCCTCGACTTCGCCCACGCGGACGTCCGCACGTGGACGCCCGCACAGCCGTACGACCTCATCGTCAGCAACGCCACGCTTCAGTGGGTGCCGGGGCACGTCTCGCGCTTCCCGGACTGGATCGAGGGCCTCGCCCCCGGCGGCACCTTCGCCTTCCAGGTCCCCGGCAACTTCGACTCCCCGAGCCACCGCCTGATGCGCGACCTCGCCGGGGCGATGGGCCTCGCGGAGACCCTGCGCCACGACGACGCCGTCCTCGCCCCCCAGGACTACCTGACGGCGCTGACCGACCTGGGCTGCGAGGTGGACGCGTGGGAGACGACGTACGTGCACCTCTTGCAGGGGGAGGACCCGGTCCTGGACTGGGTGAAGGGCACCGGCCTGCGCCCGGTCCTGGCCGCCCTCGCCGACGACCCGGCGGCGCGGGAGAGCTTCCTGGACGAGTACCGGGCAGCCCTGCGCGAGGCGTATCCGGCGGGGCCGCACGGCACGCCGTTCCCGTTCCGCCGCATCTTCGCGGTGGCCCGCAAGGAGGGCTGATGCTCGCGGCCGTCGACCATGTGCAGCTCGCCGCGCCGCCGGGCTCCGAGGACCTGCTGCGCGGCTACTACGTCGACGTCCTCGGCATGACCGAGATCCCCAAGCCGCCGGTGCTCGAGGCTCGGGGCGGCTGCTGGTTCCGGGCGGGGGCCGTGGAGCTGCACCTGGGGATCGAGAAGGACTTCCGGCCGGCGAAAAAAGCCCACCCCGGGCTCCGCGTCACGGACATCTCGGCGTACGCCGCCCGGCTGGAGGCGCACGGCGCCACGGTCCTGTGGGACGAGGGACTGCCGGGGCGGCGGAGGTTCTACTCGTACGACCCTGGGGGCAACCGGCTGGAGTTCGTTGTTTGACTGAGGCGGTCCGGGTCACCCGCAGTGATGACAACGGACTCTGCAAGCGCTGGGAGTGAGTACGGTGGCGGAAGACCAGAAGGCCAAGGCCAAGAAGGAACAGGTCAAGGGCAAGGCCAAGGAGGCCGTGGGCCGTGCGGTCGGCAACGAGCGCATGGAGGCCGAGGGCCGCGCGGGGCAGTCCAAGGGCGACGCGCGCCAGGCCAAGGAGAAGGCCAAGGACACTTTCAAGCACTGACGCCCACGCGAACGCAGCGGCCCGTGCACCCCTGGGTGCACGGGCCGTCGTCGTACGGGCCGGTGACGGGTCAGCTCTTGCGGCGGCCTATCAGGCGCGGTTTCGCCTCCAGGCCGTCCAGGCCGTGCCATGCCAGGTTCACCAGATGCGCCGCCACCTCCGCCTTCTTCGGGCGGCGCACGTCCAGCCACCACTGGCCGGTCAGGGCGACCATGCCGACCAGGGCCTGGGCGTACAGCGGGGCCAGCTTGGGGTCGAAACCGCGCCTCTTGAACTCGCGGCCCAGGATGTCCTCCACCTGCGTCGCGATGTCCGAGATCAGCGAGGCGAAGGAGCCCGTGGACTGGGGGATCGGGGAGTCGCGGACCAGGATGCGGAAGCCGTCCGTGTACTCCTCGATGTAGTCGAGGAGGGCGAAGGCCGCCTGTTCGCACAGTTCACGGGGGTGGCCGGCGGTCAGGGAACTCGTCACCATGTCCAGCAGGCGCCGCATCTCACGGTCCACCACCACCGCGTACAGGCCCTCCTTGCCGCCGAAGTGCTCGTACACCACCGGCTTGGAGACGCCCGCCTTCGCGGCGATCTCCTCCACCGACGTGGCCTCGAAGCCCTTCGAGGCGAAGAGCGTGCGACCGATCTCCAGAAGCTGGGCGCGGCGCTCGACCCCCGTCATCCGAGTACGCCGGGCACGCCGCGGCTTCGCTTCGTTGCTCGGGGTACTGCTGGAGTCGGTCGCCACGCGTCCATCATGCCGCCTCGGCGGCCTCCTTCTTGCGCCCGGAGCCGTCCCCGTCCGTGATCCGGCGGGAATCGATACGCGAGCGTGACGGCCAGCGCACGTCGTACGCCCAGCCCAGCATCTCGAACCAGCGGATGATCCGCGCCGAGGAGTCCACCTGTCCCCGCATCACCCCGTGCCGCGCCGAGGTCGGGTCGGCGTGGTGCAGGTTGTGCCAGGACTCACCGCAGGACAACACGGCCAGCCACCACACGTTGCCCGAGCGGTCCCGCGACTTGAAGGGCCGCTTGCCGACCGCGTGGCAGATCGAGTTGATCGACCAGGTCACGTGGTGCAGCAGGCAGACGCGGACCATCGAGCCCCAGAAGAAGCCGGTGAACGCGCCCCACCAGGACATGGTCACCAGACCGCCGATCACGGCGGGCAGGGCGAGCGAGAGCATCGCCCAGAAGATGAACTGTCGCGAGATCGCCCGCATCGCCGGGTCCTTGACCAGATCCGGCGCGTACTTCTCCTGCGGGGTCTGCTCCTCGTCGAACATCCAGGCGATGTGGGCCCACCACAGGCCCTTGATCAGTGCCGGGACCGTCTCTCCGAACCGCCACGGCGAGTGGGGGTCGCCCTCGGCGTCGGAGAACTTGTGGTGCCTGCGGTGGTCGGCCACCCAGCGCACCAGCGGTCCCTCGACCGCCATCGACCCCATGATCGCCAGCGCGATCCTCAGCGGTTGTTTGGCCTTGAAGGAGCCGTGCGTGAAGTAGCGGTGGAAGCCGATCGTGATGCCGTGGCAGCCGAGGTAGTAGAAGAAGACCAGAAGACCCAGATCGAGCCAGCTCACTCCCCAGCCCCAGGCCAGCGGCACCGCCGCGAGCAGGGCGAGGAACGGAACGGTGATGAAGAGGAGCAGCGTGATCTGTTCGAGCGAGCGTTTCTGCTCACCGCCCAGTGTCGCGGAGGGCGGTGTCGGGCCGTCGGGGGTCTTCGGGGCGTCTGCGATCACATCGGAGCGCGTGGTCATGGGCGTCCCCTGTGGGGTTTCGAGGATTGGAGACTGGTGCCGGGCTGCGGGAATCCTGCACGGGGGTCCGTGACGACGGTCCCTACGGTTCCGTAACCTACGGCATCGTAAGTATGGCAGTGGGGCGCCCGGCGGCAAGAGCCCGAGAGTCTGCGCGTCCGCATGGACACCTATCCTTGGAGTCGGTCGGACAGCGCGGTCCGCTCTGAATTCTTCCCGGATGGCCCGGCCGTATGCGGCGGCTGCCGCACGACCGCACTCCGGGTTCCCCTGCCGGACGAGCTTCAACACTGCAAGGAGCCGCACCTGTGAGCAGTGCCGACGACCTGACCATGAGCGCCACGTCCACCAGTACCGAGCTGCGCGCCGACATCCGCCGGCTGGGCGACCTTCTGGGCGAGACCCTCGTCCGCCAGGAGGGCCCCGAGCTGCTGGAACTCGTCGAGAAGGTGCGCCGCCTCACCCGTGAGGACGGCGAGGCCGCCGCCGAGCTGCTGCGTGGCATCGAACTGGAGACCGCCGCCAAGCTGGTGCGCGCCTTCTCCACCTACTTCCACCTGGCCAACGTCACCGAGCAGGTGCACCGCGGCCGCGAACTGCGGGCCAGACGCGCCGCCGAGGGCGGTCTTCTCGCCCGTACGGCCGACCGCCTCAAGGACGCCGACCCCGAGCACCTGCGCCAGACCGTCTCCAACCTCAACGTCCGCCCGGTCTTCACCGCCCACCCGACCGAGGCCGCCCGCCGCTCGGTGCTGAACAAGCTCCGCCGGATCGCCGCGCTCCTGGAGATGCCCGTCATAGAGGCGGACCGGCGCCGCTACGACACCCGTCTGGCCGAGAACATCGACCTCGTCTGGCAGACCGACGAGCTGCGCGTGGTGCGCCCCGAGCCCGCCGACGAGGCCCGCAACGCCATCTACTACCTCGACGAGCTGCACGCCGGCGCCGTCGGGGACGTCCTGGAGGACCTGACGGCCGAGCTGGAGCGCGTCGGCGTCAAGATCCCGGACGCGACCCGCCCCCTGACCTTCGGCACCTGGATCGGCGGCGACCGCGACGGCAACCCCAACGTCACGCCCCAGGTCACCTGGGACGTCCTGATCCTCCAGCACGAGCACGGCATCAACGACGCCCTGGAGCTCATCGACGAGCTGCGCGGCTTCCTGTCGAACTCCATCCGCTACACCGGCGCCACCGAGGAGCTCCTGGAGTCCCTGAAGCTCGACCTGGAGCGCCTGCCGGAGATCAGCCCCCGCTACAAGCGCCTCAACGCCGAGGAGCCGTACCGCCTCAAGGCCACCTGCATCCGGCAGAAGCTGGAGAACACCAAGACCCGCCTGGCCAAGGGCATTCCGCACGAGGACGGCCGCGACTACCTCGGCACCGGCGAACTGCTGCACGACCTGACCCTGATCCAGACCTCGCTCCGGGAACACCGCGGCGGGCTCTTCGCCGACGGCCGGATGAACCGCACCATCCGCACCCTGTCCGCCTTCGGCCTCCAGCTCGCCACCATGGACGTCCGCGAGCACGCCGACGCCCACCACCACGCTCTCGGCCAGCTCTTCGACCGGCTCGGCGAGGAGTCGTGGCGGTATGTGGACATGCCCCGCGAGTACCGGGCCAAGCTGCTCGCGAAGGAGCTGCGCTCGCGCCGGCCCCTCGCGCCGACCCCGGCTCCGGTCGACGCGGCCGGTGAGAAGACCCTCGGTGTCTTCCAGACCGTGAAGCGGGCCCTGGAGGTCTTCGGACCCGAGGTCATCGAGTCGTACATCATCTCCATGTGCCAGGGCGCCGACGACGTCTTCGCGGCGGCCGTACTGGCCCGCGAGGCCGGCCTGCTCGACCTGCACGCCGGCTGGGCGAAGATCGGCATCGTGCCGCTCCTGGAGACCACCGACGAGCTCAAGGCCGCCGACACCATCCTGGAGGACATGCTCTCCGACCCGTCGTACCGCAGGCTCGTGGCCCTGCGCGGGGACGTCCAGGAGGTCATGCTCGGCTACTCCGACTCCTCCAAGTTCGGCGGCATCACCACCAGCCAGTGGGAGATCCACCGCGCCCAGCGGCGCCTGCGTGACGTGGCCCACCGGTACGGCGTACGGCTGCGCCTGTTCCACGGCCGCGGCGGCACCGTCGGCCGCGGCGGCGGCCCCTCCCACGACGCCATCCTCGCCCAGCCCTGGGGCACCCTGGAAGGCGAGATCAAGGTGACCGAGCAGGGCGAGGTCATCTCGGACAAGTACCTCGTGCCGTCCCTGGCCCGGGAGAACCTGGAACTCACGGTCGCCGCCACCCTCCAGGCGTCCGCCCTGCACACCGCGCCCCGCCAGTCCGACGAGGCCCTGGCCCGCTGGGACGCGGCCATGGACGTGGTGTCGGACGCCGCGCACGCCGCGTACCGCAGGCTCGTCGAGGACCCGGACCTGCCGACGTACTTCCTCGCGTCGACGCCGGTGGACCAGCTCGCCGACCTGCACCTCGGCTCACGGCCCTCCCGCCGCCCCGGCTCGGGCGTCTCTCTCGACGGACTGCGGGCCATCCCGTGGGTGTTCGGCTGGACCCAGTCCCGGCAGATCGTGCCCGGCTGGTTCGGCGTGGGCTCCGGCCTGAAGGCCCTGCGCGAGGCGGGCCTCGACACCGTGCTCGACGAGATGCACGAGCAGTGGCACTTCTTCCGGAACTTCATCTCCAACGTCGAGATGACGCTCGCGAAGACCGACCTGCGCATCGCCCGCCACTACGTCGAGACCCTCGTCCCCGCCGAGCTCCAGCACGTCTTCGCCGACATCGAGGCCGAGCACGAGCTGACCGTCCGCGAGGTCCTGAAGATCACGGGCGAGGCCGAACTCCTCGACGCCACCCCGGTCCTCAAGCAGACCTTCGCCATCCGCGACGCCTACCTGGACCCGATCTCCTACCTCCAGGTGACGCTGCTCAAGCGCCAGCGCGAGGCGGCCGCCGCCGGCGAGCCCGCCGACCCGCTGCTGGCCCGAGCCCTGCTCCTCACGGTCAACGGCGTGGCCGCGGGGCTGCGGAACACCGGCTGACCTCCGGACACGGAAAAAGCGGTGCCCCCGAGACTCGGGGGCACCGCTTTTCGGTTCTACGTCAGGCCCGGCGCCGCCTGACCAGGAGGTAACCGCCGGCCGCCGTCAGCGCGGCGGCGACCCCCGCGAGGAGGCCGACGGGAGCGCTGTTGCCGGTCTCGGCGAGGTCAGCGGTGGAGCCCTGCGCGGAAGCGGAAGCGGACGGAGAGGCCGACGCGGAGGCACCGGCCTCGGCGGATCCACTGGGGTCGGCGCTGGGAGACGCGGACTCGCCCGACCCCGGAGTGCCGGAGGCCGACGCGCTGGGCGTGGCCGTACCGCCGCCGCCTTCCTCCTCCGCGCAGTCGGTCCAGAACACCTTGTAGTGCCCGTCGGGCAGCGACAGGTCCTCGGTACGGCCGTGTCCGTCGGCGTCCAGCGTGATCTCGCCGGACTTCACGGTGTCGCCCTTGACCTTGGCCGTCGGAGCCCAGGCCTCGATGGGCCAGTCGACCTCCTGGACGGCGTCGAAGCCGAACGCGTCGAGGTAGAAGGTGCAGACGTGCGGCTCGTTCTCGCGGAGCTCTTCGCCGGTGGTGGCGTCGTGGATCTTCACGGTGCCGTTGTCACGGGAGCGGTGGCGTGGGCGGCCGGGGCGACCAGGAAGGCCGCCGAAGCGGGCGTGGAGGGGGCGGCTCAGCTTCCAGCGCGGACTGACCTCTGGTCAACACGAACAGAGAACACCCAGGTTCTCCACAGAAGCGGAGAACGGCGAAAGCCCTCAGACAGCCACGAAAGCCGCCGTGAGCAGCGCGATCCCCGACCCCGCCATGACCCACGCGAGCCGCGTCCGGCGCAGCCCGCCCGCCACGACCACCGACGCGAGCAGCAGCGCCCCGCCCATCGGCACCCACGAATAGAGCACGCCGGCCGGTCCGGACCGTACGAGGTCATCGGTGCCGGGCTTCACCACGACCGGGTAGGTCTGACCCTTGCGCACGGCCACGGTGTTCTCGATGACGGCCCGCGCCCGTGCCCGCGACCCGTGGGACAACGGGGTGTACGGGCCCGTGCAGGCATCCTCGGCACACCGCGTCACCTTGACCCTGCCCTGCTCGCGGCCCTTGGTGAGCATCACGTACTGGGCGCTGCCCCAGGACGCCCATACCCCGGCGATCAGGATCACCAGCGCGAGGGTGCCCATCGACGCGAGCCGTCCGAACCGCAGTGCGGCGGTCGAGGTCCGGCGGGCGGAGGCGGCGAGGGCAGGCATGGCCGGGATCATTGGCCATGGGATCACGCAAGTCAATTCGGGCTAGGAGTTGTACGTGCTCTGCGCCCGCTCGAGCCCCTCGATCACCAGAGCCTCCACCGCGTCGGCCGCGCGGTCCACGAAGTAGCCGAGCTCCTTGCGCTCGCTCGACGAGAAGTCCTTCAGCACGAAGTCCGCGACCTGCATACGGCCCGGCGGGCGCCCGATCCCGAACCGCACCCGGTGGTACTCCGACCCGAACGCCTTCGTCATCGACTTCAGCCCGTTGTGACCGTTGTCCCCGCCGCCCAGCTTCAGCCGCAGGGTGCCGTAGTCGATGTCCAGCTCGTCATGGATCGCCACGATGTTGGCGACCGGCACCTTGTAGAAGTCCTTGAGCGCGTTCACCGGACCGCCGGACAGGTTCATGAAGGACATCGGCTTCGCCAGGATCACCCGCCGGTTCGCGGGGCCGGGCGGACCGATCCGCCCCTCCACGACCTGCGCCTGCGCCTTCCCGGCCCGCTTGAACCGGCCCCCGACCCGCTCGGCCAGCAGATCGGCCACCATGAAGCCCACGTTGTGCCGATTGCTCGCGTACTCGGGCCCCGGATTGCCCAGCCCCACGATGAGCCAGGGCCCGTTGGCGTCGGTCGTCACGTCCATGTCTCCTTGATACGCGGTCTCCGTGCTACCCGGCCCCCGTGATACGCGCCGACCGCCGCCCCCGAAGGGAACGGCGGCCGACAGCCGGTATCACGGAGAGGATCAGGCCTCGGTGGCCTCGGACTCGCCCTCCGCCGGGGCCTCCTCGGCCTGGGCGGCCAGGATCTGGAGGACGACCGCGTCCTCGTCCGTCAGCAGCGTGGTGCCCTCGGGCAGCGGGATGTCCTTGGCGAGGATGGAGTCACCGGCCTCCAGGCCCGCGATGGAGACGGTGACCGACTCCGGGATGTGCGTGGCCTCGGCCTCGACGTTCAGCGTGCTGAGCACGTGCTCCAGCAGGTAGGCGCCCGGCGCCAGCTCGCCCTCGGTGTGGACGTAGACCTCGACGTTGACCTTCTCGCCGCGGTTCACCAGGAGCAGGTCGACGTGCTCGAGGAAGCCCTTGATGGCGTCGCGCTGCACGGCCTTCGGGATCGCCAGCTGGGTCTTGCCCTCGATGTCCAGGGTGAGCAGGACGTTCGGGGTACGCAGGGCGAGCTGAAGCTCGTGGCCCGGCAGCGTGATGTGCACCGGCTCGGCACCGTGACCGTAGACCACGGCGGGAACCTTGCTGTCACGGCGGATACGGCGGGCGGCACCCTTGCCGAACTCGGTGCGGGTCTCAGCGGTGAGCTTGACGTCGGCCATGGTCACTCCTCGTAGAACAGTTGGGGAAGGGGTCACCCGGCCAAACAATCGGCCTGCTACGAAGAGCGCGTCGATAACGGACCGCCGACACCTGCGCGAACAGGTACGGCCTCCCTCGCCGAGCAACTTCAGCAGCTTACTCGGAGGGGGAGGCCGTCACCAAAACGATCTTCTGCAGAACCCTTACTGCTCGTCGAAGAGGCTGGTCACGGACCCGTCCTCGAACACCTCACGCACCGCGCTCGCGATCGTCGGCGCGATCGACAGCACCGTCAGCTTGTCCAGGTCCGCACCCAGCTCACCCGGCGTCGGCAGGGTGTTGGTGAACACGAACTCGCCCACCCGGGAGTTCTTCAGCCGGTCCGCGGCCGGACCGGACAGCACACCGTGGGTGGCCGTCACGATGACGTCCTCCGCGCCGTGCGCGAACAGCGCGTCCGCGGCCGCGCAGATGGTGCCACCCGTGTCGATCATGTCGTCGACCAGGACACACACCCGGCCCTTGACCTCACCCACGACCTCGTGGACCGTCACCTGGTTCGCCACGTCCTTGTCGCGCCGCTTGTGCACGATCGCCAGCGGCGCGCCCAGCCGGTCGCACCAGCGGTCCGCGACCCGCACCCGGCCCGCGTCCGGGGACACGACCGTCAGCTTGTTCCGGTCGACCTTGCGGCCCACGTAGTCCGCCAGCAGCGGAAGCGCGAACAGGTGGTCCACCGGACCGTCGAAGAAGCCCTGGATCTGGTCCGTGTGCAGATCGACGGTGAGGAGGCGGTCCGCACCCGCCGTCTTCATCAGGTCCGCGATCAGCCGCGCCGAGATCGGTTCACGGCCACGGTGCTTCTTGTCCTGCCGCGCGTAACCGTAGAACGGCACGATGACCGTGATGGAGCGGGCCGACGCACGCTTCAGCGCGTCGATCATGATCAGCTGCTCCATGATCCACTGGTTGATCGGAGCCGTGTGGCTCTGGATCACGAAGCAGTCCGCGCCGCGCGCCGACTCCTGGTAACGGACGTAGATCTCGCCGTTCGCGAAGTCGAAGGCCTTGGTCGGGACGACCCCGACACCCAACTGCTGGGCGACCTCCTCGGCAAGCTCGGGGTGGGCGCGGCCGGAGAAGAACATCATCTTCTTCTCGCCGGTCGTCTTGATCCCGGTCACAGCTGTCTCCTCAGAGGTGTTTCAACTGGGTGTGCAGTTATCACGGTACGACGACTTCGGCGCACCTGTTTCCGGTCAGTCCTCGATCGAGCCCTCACGGGAAGCCGCCTCGGCGGCCTGCGCCGCCGCGCTTCCCGGACGCTTGCGGGCCACCCAGCCCTCGATATTCCGCTGCTGGCCACGGGCCACGGCCAGCGAACCGGGCGGCACATCCTTCGTGATCACCGACCCCGCGGCGGTGTACGCACCGTCCCCGACCGTGACAGGCGCCACAAACATGTTGTCCGAACCCGTACGGCAGTGCGACCCGACGGTCGTGTGGTGCTTGTCCTGACCGTCGTAGTTCACGAACACACTCGCGGCACCGATGTTCGTGTACTCACCGATCGTCGCGTCCCCGACATAGGAGAGATGCGGGACCTTCGTCCCCTCCCCGATGGAGGCGTTCTTCGTCTCGACGTACGTCCCGATCTTGCCCTTCGCGCCCAGCCGGGTGCCCGGACGGAGATAGGCGTACGGCCCGACGCTCGCGCCGGCGCCGACGTGGGCGCTGTCGGAGACCGTGGTGTCGACCCGGGCGCCGGCTTCGACGACCGTGTCCTTCAGGCGGCTGTTGGGGCCCACCTCGGCGCCCTCACCCACATGCGTCGAGCCGTGCAGCTGCGTGCCCGGGTGGACGACGGCGTCCTGGCCGAAGGTGACGGTGACGTCGACCCAGGTGGTGGCCGGGTCGATGACGGTGACCCCGGAGAGCATGGCGCGGGTCAGCAGCCGGTCGTTGAGGATCCGCCGCGCCTCGGAGAGCTGCACCCGGTTGTTGATCCCGGCGATCTCACGGTGATCGGCGGCGACACAGGCGCCGACGCGGTGCCCGGCCTCGCGCAGAATGCCGAGCACGTCCGTCAGGTACTCCTCGCCCTGGGAGTTGTCGGTCCGCACCTTGCCCAGGGCGTCCGCGAGCAACTGCCCGTCGAAGGCGAAGACTCCGGAGTTGATCTCCCGGATCGCCCGCTGCGTCTCGGAGGCGTCCTTGTGCTCGACGATCTCGGTCACGGCACCGGAGGTCTCGTCCCGCACGATCCGCCCGTACCCCGTCGCGTCCGGCACCTCGGCGCTCAGCACGGTGACCGCGTTCCCGTCCGCGGAGTGCGTGGCGGCAAGGGCGTTGAGGGTCTCGCCGGTCAGCAGGGGGGTGTCCCCGCACACGACGACGACGGTCCCCTCGACACGGCCGCCGAGCTCCTCCAACGCCATCCGTACGGCGTGCCCGGTGCCGTTCTGCTGCGCCTGCACGGCCGTGCGCACGTCGGCGTCGGTGCCGGCGAGGTGGGCGGTGACCTTCTCCCGGGCGTGCCCCACGACCACGACGAGGTTCTCGGGGTCCAACTCACGGGCGGCGGCGAGAACATGACCCACGAGGGACCGTCCGCACAGCTCATGCAGGACCTTGGGTGTGGCCGACTTCATACGGGTGCCCTCACCCGCTGCGAGAACGACGACGGCTGCCGGGCGAATGGCGCTCACGGGATGCCCTTCGGCTGTGGAGGGGGTGGGGTGACATCCGCAGGATACCGGGGCGTTTCTTGGGGGACATGAGAGTGGGCCCTGACAGTCCTGTCAGGGCCCGAACAGTGTGTGGCTCCCCCGCCAGGACTCGAACCCGGACAGATGGCACCAAAAGCCACAGTGCTGCCAATTACACCACGGGGGAATGAGTTCGACTAAACCGGACATTTAGTCAGGCTGCCGAGTGGCGGCTCCTACTATGCCGTACCAGGTGCCCTCCATGCGACGGTACAGATCGGCGCTCTGCCGGACGTAAATCACGAGACGGCCGTGGTAGTCGTCGCCGGTGTTCTTGCGGACGGTCTTTGGGTTGTACTTCTTCAGCGTCGTCCGTTGCAGGGCGGATGCGTCGATTCCGACGAGGTCGGCCCAGTACTGCTCGGCACCGACTACGTCTGCGCTTGGAAGACCTGGATCACCGCCGGGTCGCTGTTGACGAAGTTGACCACCTCACGTCGCTGGTACGGCTTGCTCTTCTGCCCAATAGAGCGCGACGCCGGTCACGAACAAGTCCCGGTCGGTGAGTTCACCGACTCGTGCGTCGCGCCGTCCTTGACCCGCCTGCGCTCCTCGTCCTGCGTATCGCGTAGGCGTGCCGGCCCGGCTTGCATGAGCTCCCGATGCTCTTCCGGGGTGTAGCGAGGCTCCGGCTTCGGTAGATCTCGAACCCACAACGAGACAGAGCTTTTGGAGCAGCCCAGCTCATCCTCGATCTGGTCGTACGTCCAGCCCTGGAGCCGCAGTTCCCTCGCCCTGTCCCGTAGGTCATCCTTCGCGTGCTGTAGCCCTGCCGCCGCAACGCGACCGCCCGCTCCCGCAGCCCCTCGAAGTCCGCGTACTTGCCCTCTGGATGCGCCATGGGCATACCCTCCGGGCGGAATCCGATCTTCCGGCCTCGAACGGCGTGCGATTCAGCAGTTCGAGGGATATCGGGCGGTTTCGTGGTCGATCGGTCACTCAAGGTGGTGTAGGCCAGTCGTTGAAATGCACCGGAAAACCTGCGGGCGCCGAACGTAGGCTGGAGGCATGACCACGACGGGGGAAGACACCACCGCGGCTCAGACGGGGCCGTGGTGGTGGGCACGGTGGCGTAGTGCGGTGCTGGACGTGGGCCTGGCGTCCGCGTCCGCGGTGGAGTGTGCGTTCGAGGGGATCCGGTTCGCCCGGGACGCGGGGATCCCGATGGCCGCGGGGATCGTGTTCGGGGTGCTGGCGGGGTCGGTGCTGGTCGTCCGGCGCAAGTGGCCGATCGCCGTCGTGCTGGTGAGCATCGCCATCACGCCCGCCCAGATGGGCTACCTCATGGGCATCGTCGGCCTGTACACGCTCGCCGCGTCCGAGCTGCCGCGCCGGATCATCGGCTCGCTGGCGGGGATGTCCCTGGTCGGGATGCTGATCGTGATGTTCGTGCGGGTGCGGCAGGACATGGCCCACGACGAGCTGGACCTGGGGGACTGGTTCGTCCCCTTCGCGTCGATCACCACCGCGATCGGGATGACCGCGCCGCCGCTGCTGCTCGGGCTGTACGTGGGGGCCCGGCGCCGGCTCATGGAGAGCCTGCGGGAGCGCGCCGACGACCTGGAGCGGGAGCTGCAGCTGCTCGCCGAGCGGGCCGAGGAGCGGGCCGAGTGGGCGCGGGGCGAGGAGCGGACCCGTATCGCCCGCGAGATGCACGACGTCGTCGCGCACCGGGTGAGCCTGATGGTGGTGCACGCGGCCGCGCTTCAGGCCGTCGCCCGCAAGGACCCCGAGAAGGCCGTCAGGAACGCCGCGCTGGTGGGGGACATGGGGCGGCAGGCGCTCACCGAGCTGCGGGAGATGCTCGGGGTGCTGCGCAGCGGGGACGGGTTCGGGCGCCAGGAGCGGGCGGCGGTGCCGCTCGTCGCGGTGGGCGTGGCGGCGGCCGCGGCGGCCTCCCGGGTGGTGGACGAGGCCGACGGGCCGTGCCTGGACGATCTGGAGACACTGATCGGGCAGTCGGCCGCGGCGGGGATGGCCGTGGATCTGTCCGTGGAGGGTGATGTGCGGTCGTACGCCGCGCAGATCGAGCAGACGGCGTTCCGGGTGGTGCAGGAGGCGTTGACCAACGTCCACAAGCACGCGGCGGGTGCGAAGACGCACGTACGGCTGGCGCACCGGGTGTCGGAGATCGCGATGCAGGT
The DNA here is from genome assembly GCF_044766405.1 of Streptomyces sp. NPDC102270. Lineage (NCBI taxonomy): Bacteria > Bacillati > Actinomycetota > Actinomycetes > Kitasatosporales > Streptomycetaceae > Streptomyces > Streptomyces sp. NPDC102270. Next base: position 383,387 of record NZ_JBIWLX010000002.1, read on the forward strand.
GGAGAACGAACCGCCGCCGGAGGTGCCCTCGCTCGCGTCGGCCCGGCTGCCGTCGGGGGGCAACGGCCTGGTGGGGATGAAGGAGCGGGTCTCCGCGCTGGGCGGGGTGTTCGTGTCGGGGCCGACGGAGGCGGGGGGTTTCCGCGTGTCGGCGGTGATTCCGGCGGCGTAGGGCCCGCCCTCGCGTCAGGTCGCGACGAGACGGGCCGGTTCGATGCCGGAGACGAGGCCGGTCAGGGCCTGGTCGATGTCGGGGCCGAGGTACCAGTCGCCGGTGTGGTCGAGGGCGTAGACGCGGCCCTCGGTGTCGATGGCGAGGAGTGCCTGGGTGTCGGTCTCGGCGCCGAGCGGGCAGACCTCGGCGCCGAGGGCGCGGCCGAGGTCGGCGAGGGTGCGGGCCATGTGGAGGCCGTGCAGGGGGTCGAGGTGGAGGTGGGCGGGGGCGACCTGGCGGCCGGGGCCGGTGGGGGTCAGGTGCAGTCCGCCGAACTCGGCCCAGGCCTCGACGGCGGCCGGGAACACGGCGTGCCGGTGTCCGGCCGGTGAGGTGTGCTCGCGCAGGGCGTCGGCCCAGATCTCGGCCTGCTTTATGTCCCAGCGTCCGGGCTGCCAGCCGGCGGCGCGCAGAGCGGCGTCGACGGGGACGGGGAAGCGGGTGGTACCGGTGCGGTCGGGGTGCATCTGCCCTTCGCGTTCGTCGAGGTCATGGGTGGGCGCCGGGGTGCACGAGGCGCCGTCGTACGGGTTGTGAGGGTCGTACGGGTCGTACCGGTGGGGGGTGTCAGCCGCCGTTCGCCGTCGGGTCGACGATGCGTACGCCGAAGTGGGCGCTCAGGGCGCTGCAGGCGCGGCAGGGAGCGGCGAAGCTGCCGTGCAGCGGATCGCCGTCCTCGCGGATGCGGCGGGCGGTGAGCTTGGCCTGCTTGAGGGCGCGGCGGGCCTCGCCGTTGGTCATCGGTTTGCGGCCGGCGCGCTTGCTGCGGGCGGCGTCGGCGGCGGCGATGTGCCGCGATATCAGCATGGTCTCGGCGCAGCGGCCGGTGAAGCGGTCGCGCCGGTCGCTGCCGAGGGTGTCGAGGAAGTCCTGGACGAGCGGGTGCAGCGGTGGCGCCTGGTCGCCGCGGGCGGCGGTGGAGGTGAGGGTGGCGCCGCGCACGGAGAGGGCTGCGGCGACCGTGGGCAGTATGCCGTCGCGGCGGTGGCGGAGCACGGGCGCCTGGGGTCTTTCGGCGCTGCTCCAGCCGATGCGGGGATCGCCGTAGGCGCCGGCGTGCGGGCCGCCGTTCGCGCCGGTCGTCGTGGCCGTGTGCGGTCCTGTGTCCGGTCCCGTCTGCGTCGTGTTCATGATCGTCATCCCCTCCCGAGCATCCCCCCGGAGGTCACAGACTGCCAAATGGCGCGGCTCGCGGGGAAGCTGGGGCGTGCGACACGCCCAGGTTCGGGCGGGCTGTCACGGTGGGGTGACGGCTGGTCACGGAAGTGGAGGGGGCCTGGCCGGTGCCCGGTGACCGGTGTCGTCGTACCGCATAGGCTGTCGGCACCGCGATCCAAGTGGTCGCCGCGATGCGCGCGGTTGACGCGTGGAGACGGACGAGACAGTCGATACGGCGCGTGGCGGCCCTGCATTTGCCCAGGGTCGCCGCGGGTCGTACCAGAGCGCCGCAGGGGGCTTTCGCCATGACGACAGGTCGGCTCGGGCAACAAGCCGCGCCGCCGAACGCGGCCTACGCCGGGCAGGTCGTGCACTTTCCGGATCCGGTCCGGGCCGCGCGTCACCCCAGAGGGGTACGGGTGGACGAGCATGGCTACCCCGACTTCTCGCCCTACGCGCGTGCCGCCGCGGAGATCGCCGAGCCGCCGGAGGGCTTCGGGGTCGACGAGTTGCGGCTGACGGACTACGTCTCGGCGAACGCGGCGCTCGCGGCGACCGGTCACGAGCTGTGGGACACGGTGCCGGCGGTGGCGACGCCGCACGGCTGGACGTGGCATCACGTGGTGGGTTCGCGGCGGCTCGAGCTGGTCCCCGTCGAGGTGAAGGCGCTGCTGCGGCATCACGGCGGGATCGCGACGACACGTGTCGACCAGAACAAGCGGGGGACGCGGCCGTTGCAGGAGACGCGGCCGGCGCACTTCGGGCTGCCGAAGTCGGCCGTCGCCGTGACGGAGTCACAGGTGCAGGGGGTCGAGGAGGATCTCGGCTACCGGCTGCCGGGCGCGTACCGGTCCTTCCTGAAGGCGGCCGGCGGATCGGCCCCGGTGGGCGCCGCCCTGGACGCGGAGTTGGGGCTCCTGGTCGACCAGCCGTTCTTCACGGTCCGCGACGAGGCGGCGGTCAACGACCTCGTGTACGTCAACAAGTGCCTGCGGGACCACCTGACGAAGGACTACCTCGGTGTCGGCTTCGTCCAGGGCGGTCTACTGGCCGTGAAGGTGAAGGGCGAGGGCATCGGATCGGTCTGGTTCTGCGCCTACGACGACGCGCGCGACGTCGACCCTTCGATGCCGCCGGCCGTGCGCGTGGAACGTCTTCTGCTGCCCTGCGGCGCCGACTTCGACGTGTTCCTGTCCCGACTGGCCGGTAATCCACCGGAGTTGGAGACGGTGGCGAACCTGATGGTGGACGGCGGGTTCGCCCGTTCCGTTCCCGTGTCTTCTTCCGTGTCGGGGGAGTGAGCTTCAACGATGGTGACGTTCGCGCAGGCGCAGGAGCGCGCGGAAGAGTGGATCAACGGGGACGTGCCGTCGTACCAGCACCGTGAGGTGCGGGTACGGGAGTTCGACCTCGGGTTCGTGGTGTGGGCCGAGGACCGGGCGGAGGGGCCCCGTTCGGACGGGGGCGCGCAGCGGCTGGTGATCGCCCGGGACAGCGGGGACGCCACGCTGTGGCCTTCGCTGCCGGTGGGCGAGGTGATTCGCCGGTACGAGGAGGAGTACGGGCGGGAGGCCGGGGGCGGCGACGGGGACGCGGGGGCCGCGTCCGCGGCGTCCCGGGTCGATCTGAATCAGACGTCGTTCCTTCTCTCGCCGCCGGAGTGGTTGCAGGACGCGGCGGACAAGTTGGGGATCGCCGGGCCCGGGGGAGCGGGTGCCGGTTCGGGCGCCGCGCCGGAGGTGCCTGCCGGGGCCAGGCCGTGGACCGGGACCGACACCAACGGGGGCGAGGACCTCTCGGTGGCGTTGCCGGAGACGGTGTTCTCGGCGCCGGTGAGCGGTGACGGTGGCGCTGGTAGCGGTACGGACGAGGGGACTTCGGCGGTCTTGGAGGGGTCGGAGATCTCTGAGGTCTCGGAGGACTTCGAGGACTTGGAGGGCTCGGCGGGCTCGGCGGGCTTGGACTCCAGGACTGCGCGGATTTCTGGGGGTGGTCGGTCGTCGTCCGGGGCGTCGTCTGCGTACGGCTACCCGCAGGGGGCTGGTGGGGTTGCTGGGGTGCCTCAGCCGCAGGGTGTGCCTGGCGCTCCCGGTGCTCCGGGGCCCGCGCCGAGTGCCGGGGACATCGCCGATGTCGCCACCAGCAAGTTGGCATCTCCCTCGCGGGGGGCGCAGGCCGGGGGACCGACGCCGCCGCCTCCGCCGGGTCCCCCCGGGGTGCCCGGTGCACAGCCGGGGAACTCGCCCACGCCGCCCCCTCCTGGTGCGCCGGGGGGCGGGTATGTGCCCACCCAGTTCGTGTCGGCGCCGGGTGTCGAGGGGCCTTCGGGGTCGGGGGCGCCGTCGGCCCCTGGTGCTCCCACCGCGGGTGCGCCGGGTGGATACGGGTTCCCGGGTGCTCCGCAGCCGTCGGGTGGGCCGGGCGGGCCGGGCGGGCCTCAGGCTCCTGGCACTCACGGTGCAGCGCCGTTCCCGAGCGCTCCGGGTGCTGCGGGAGGGCCCGGTGCTTCGGGGTTCCCGGGCACCCCGGGTGAACCCGGAGCCATGCATCACGCGGAAACCGTGCTGTCCGCACCTCCGGTGAGTGGCGGTCCCGGCGTGCCTCCGCCGCCGCAGGCCCCCGGCTCTCCCGGTGCCCCGGGGGCTCCCGGTGTCCCCGGAGTCCCCGGCGCCGCTCCGGGTGCTCCGCAGCCGATGCCGCCCGGCACGATGCCGCCCCCGCCTCCGGGTGCCGTACCGTCCCCGTCCCCGTCCCCGTCCCTGGGCCCAGTGCCTCCGCCGGGCGGGCCGATGCCGGGGCACCCCGCAGCCGGGCAGCCCACACCGGGCCACCCCGCTCCCGTGCACCCCGCCCCCGCTCCGCCCCCGGCCTACGGATACCCCCAGCAGTCGCAGCCCACCGTGGGGCCCGGCTATCAGGCCGTCCTTCGGTACCGTGCGCAGGACGGGTCGGAGCAGCAGTTGATCCGGCGGTCGGCGCCGGGGACGCCGCACCCGGAGTGGCAGATCTTCCACGAGCTGCGCGGCATGAACGTCCCCCCGGACCAGGTGCTGGAGCTCCACACCGAGTTGGAGTCCTGCGAGCTCCCGGGGGCGTACTGCGCGCGGATGATCCGCGAACAGTGGCCGCAGGCGAGGATCGCGAGCATCGCCCCCTACGGCACGGATCACGCGAGCCGCCAGCAGGGCATGCAGCAACTGCTGGCGCACCAGGGCGAGTTGCACCAGGTGGCGGACGGACCCGCCCGCCCCGCGCCGGTGCGCGCGCCGTTGCCGCCCGTGCAGGCCGCGCCGCCGATCCCGCCGGAGGGTGTGGCGCAGGAGCTGGCGGGGGCTTTCGGGCCGGGGATCTTCCGGTTCGAGCAGGTCGCGGTGGACCGCCAGGGCGTGCCGCCGGTCGTCGCGCACTCGCTGGTCGTGGCGGGGTTGCCGTTGGACATGGGTCCGTTCTTCTGGGCGCAGGCCCAGCCGGGGCGGCCGGTGCCGACGCTGGCCGAGCTGGCGGCCGAGCGCGGGGTGCGGCCGGCCTCGGACGCGGGCTCGTACCTCGTCATGGGCAGCGACTTCGGCAAGGCGATCTGTGTGCAGTACGGCACGGCGAACATCGTCGCCGTACCCGTGGAGTCCGGGCCGGGCGGTGCGCCCGTACCGCCGCAGTTCGTGAACACGGGCCTGCCCGAGTTCCAGCGCTGTCTGGCACTGCTCGGCCGGATGTGGCGGCTTCGCTTCGGCCTGAACCAGGAGCAGGCGGGCCGCTGGACCGTCGACTTCCAGGCCCAGTTGGCCTCGCTCGATCCGGCGGCGCTGGGTTCGCCGGAGAGCTGGTGGTCGGTGCTGCTCGAACAGATGTGGGACGGGCTGTTGTGACGCCCCGCCGCCGCTGAGCCACGCGCGCGTGGAGGGCCGGACCCGGTCGTGTGACCGGGTCCGGCCCTTTTGTGCGCGCATCCGATGACGCGACGACCCCGTGTCGACCTCGTGCCCCCGGGGCCTTTCTGCGGAGTGTCGCGTTATGAACATTTCCGTCCGATACATCAAGATGTGCACGAAATCATCATTTCGCGTCCATTTGCGTGGTCGGTGGAGAGGGGTTCCAGGATGAGCAGCGCACCGGTGTCGCCCCCGGGGTTCGTGGCCGTACGGGGGCGCGGCTACCGCCCCGAACAGGTCGACGCGTACGCCGCCGCCCTGTCCCGGGACCGTGACGCCGCCTGGGAACGGGCCGCCCGGCTCACCGTGCTCGCCCGGGAGATGGAGGCCGAGGCGGTGCGGATGCGGGAGGTCGTGGCGACGCTGGCCCCGCAGGCGTACGAGGCCCTCGGTGAGGGGGCGCGGCGCCTCTTCGAGCTGGGGCAGGAGGAGGCCGCGGCCGTTCGGGAGAGGGGGCGGCAGGAGGCGCAGCGCCTCACGGACGAGGCGCGGGCGCACGCCGACGGCCTCCTGGGTGCCGCACAGGCGCACGCCGATGCCGTGCGCGCCGAGGCCGACGAACGCGCTCGTCAGCGGCTGCTCGTCGCGCGCGCCGAGGCCGACGAGATCCGTGTCACCGCCCGGCGTGAGGTGAAACAGGGGCGCGGAGAGGCGCTCGCCGCGTTGCGCGACGTACGCCAGCGCACCATCGCGATGCTTGCCGAGCAGGCCAAGGAGCAGGCGGAGCGGTGGGCCGTGGTGGAGCAGGCCGAGGAGAAGCGGATGGCCGAGGCGGACGCGCGGGACGCCGAACGGGTGGCGCGGGCGGAGGCGGCGCTGTCGGACGCGCGGCGGGAGTTCGCGGAGGCGGAGGCATCGCTGGGCCGGTGCGAGGAGGACGCACGCGCGCGTGCGGCGGAGATCCTCGCGGAGGCGCGGGCCCAGGAGGAGCGGATCGCCGGCGAGACGGAACGGGTGCTGCGGAAGCACGGGGAGCGCTGGGACGAGATGCAGGCACAGATGGACCACGTACGCAGCAGCCTGACGGCCCTCACAGGAACAGCAGCAACGGAGTGACAGCGTGCGGCGCCGGCCCGACCGGACCAGTCAGCCGACGGCGCCGACCCGACGCCGGTCACCCGCCCCCACCCAGGGGCGGCGGCGCAGACCCGACACCGGTCACCCGCCCCCACTCAGGGGCGGCGGCGCAGACCCGACACCGGTCACCCGCCCCCACTCAGGGGCGCGGGGAACTGCGCGCCCAGCCTCCACCGGCCCGCGGCCGGGCGGGCCGAGCCAGTTGGGGCGGCCGGGCCGGTCGGGCCACCCGCACCCACTCAGGGCCGGCGGCGCAGACCCGACGCCGGTCACCCGCACCCACTCAGGGGCGCGGGGAACTGCGCGCCCAGCCCCCACCGACCCGCGGCCGACACCCAACGCCCCCACTCACCCCCTCCGCACAGCCCCCGCCAAGATCCACCCCTCCACCGCCTCGTACTGCCGCCGCTGCTCCTCCGCCTTCCGCCGCCCCGAGGCGACCGTCCCCAGCCACCCGAACAAGAACCCCGCCGGAATCGACACCAGCCCCGTCGTCGTGAACGGCAGCCAGTTGAAGTCGGCCTGGGGGAACGCGGACACAGGTGACCCGGAGACGAGATTCGTGCCCGGCATCAGCAGGAGCACCGTCACCGTGCCGCCGATCAGCGTGCACAGCAGCCCCGTTCGCGTGTAGCGCCGCCAGAACAGGCTGTACACGAGCGCCGGCGCCAACGCGGACGCGCCGACGCAGAAGGACAGGATCACCAGCGGCTGCAGACTGCGGTGCTGGATCAACGTCGCGAGGAAGATCGTGGGGACGCCGACCGCCAGCGCCGACACCCGGGCCAGCAGGATCTCCCGGTGCGCCGGCATCGACCGCGCCCGCGCCGCGAACACGTCGTGCGCCAGGGAGTTGGCGCAGGCGAGGATCATGCCGGCGACGGACGCGAGAAGGGTGAGGAAGAGCGCCGTGGTGACCGTGGTGAAGAGAAACGTCTCTCCGGTCGACACCTCGGGCCCGAACACCGCCCGCGAGCCCAGCAGATACGCCGTGTTGCCCTGCGGATCCGCCTCCGCGATCACCGTACGTCCGATCATCGCCGTCGCCCCGACCCCGACGACCGTGATGACCAGGACGAACACGGCCACCGACGACACCGCCCACGACATCGAACGCCGTACCTGACGGGCGCTGGACGCGGTGTACATGCGCATGGTGACGTGCGGCAGACACGCCCCGCCGATGACGACCGCGAGCTGCGAGGTGATCATGTCGAGGCGCGGATACGGTCCGCCCGCGAACTCCAGTCCCGAGCGCAGGTAGTCCGGCCCCACCCCGCTCTGCCGGGCCGCCGTGTCGAACAGTGCCGCGGGGTTCCAGTCGAACCGGTGCATGACGAGTACGGCGATCACGGCGCCCGAGCCGAGGAGCATGACGATCTTCAGGATCTGGATGAGGGCGGTGCCCTTCATGCCGCCGATGGCCGCGTAGCTGATCATCAGGATGCCCAGGCCGATGATGAAGCCCGTCTTCAGCGAGTCGCCGGAGAACCCCAGGATGAACGCCAGCAGTTGGCCGGCGCCGGCGAGCTGCACCAGCATCAGCGGCATCAGCGCGGCGAGGGTGACCAGGCACGCGGCGACACGTACCGCGCGTCCCGGCATCCGGTGTGCGAGCGCGTCGCCCATGGTGAACCGGCCCGCGTTGCGCAGGGGTTCGGCCAGCAGGAACATCAGCAGCATCAGCGACAGGACCGTGCTCAGCGCGAGAACGATGCCGTCGTAGCCGCAGAGCGCGATGACCCCGCCCGTACCGAGGACGGTCGCGGCGGAGATGTAGTCGCCCGCGATGGCGAGGCCGTTGCGCAGGGCGGACAGGGAGTTGTAGCCGGTGTAGAACTCGTCGAGGTCGTCGCGGTCCGGGCCGGTCATCACGCACAGCAGGAGGGTGATGGTGGCGACGGCGGAGAACGCCACCAGGCTCATCGCCTGGGCGGAGTCGCTGAAGCCGGTCATCGCGCCGCCGCCCCTCGCCGGGCGTCCACCTCGGACTGCTTGCGAATGCGGTCCGCGAGCGGGTCGACGTAGCGGCGCGCGGTGTGCTCGTACACGGCGATCGCCAGCCAGGTGACGGGCAGTTGGAGCAGGGCGAGGAGCAGTCCTGTGGGCAGTCCGTCGGTGACGCTGCTCGCCATGAAGGACGGCGCGTACGCGGACAGCACCAGGAAGAGCGTGAAGTAGCCGAGCGCGGTGAGCGTGGCGGTGCGCCGCTGCCAGCGGTAGGCGCTGCGCAGGATCCGCAGGTCGCTGTGGTGGCCGAGCGGATCGCGGTGGCTGGGGCGGTGTCGGGCCGGTTCGGGCGGCGGGGCGGGGGGCTGCCAGGGATAGGTGGGGTACGGCTGTGACGGGTCGTAAGACACCCGGTGCTCCTTGCGAGGCTCGGGTCCGACGCGGCGGACCGCAGGGAGTTGGGGGGTGGACGGGGGAGCGGAGCCCCGCACGTTACTCGGCGGTCCGGAGTTGTACAGCCCTTTCGACAAACTGATCGGTCGGTATGCGCTTACTTCTCTGACCTGCGGTGTTACCCCCGTTAACTCAGACTTTTGGTCTCACCGCAGCGTGCTCGGCCCCTTACGCCGGGCGCATGGACGGCTCGCTCACTGCTCCTCGAGCACCGGGAACCGCCGCGGCGCCAGCACCAGCAGCACCGCGAACGCCAGGGCCGCCGCGCATCCCGCGCCCACGTACACCGCGTGCACCGCGTCCGCGATGGCCGCACGGGTGGCCTCCGGGGCCGTACCGGCGTCCAACGCGCGCGTGATGGAGTCGAGGTCGCTCGCGCCGCCCAGGCGACTCGCCAGGACGCCGTTCGCGACCGCGCCGAAGACCGCCGCGCCCACCGTCTGGCCGGTCTGGCGGCAGAAGAGGACGGAGGCCGTCGTCGTGCCGCGTTCCGCCCAGCCGACCGTCGACTGGACCCCGACGATCAGGGGGAGTTGGAACAGGCCCAGCGCACCGCCCAGGAGCAGCATCAGCAGGGTCGGCTGCCAGGCCGCGCCCGGGTAGGGCAGGAAAGGGAAGGCGAACAGGATCAGGGCGGCCGTACCGATGCCCAGCATCGCCGTGTTGCGGAAGCCGATGCGCCGGTAGACGTGCTGGCTCAGGGCCGCCGACACCGGCCAGCTCAACGTCCATACGGACAGCACGAATCCGGCGGCGACCGGGGCGAGGCCGAGCACCGACTGGGCGTACGTCGGCAGGAAGACCGTGGGGGCCACCATGAGGAGTCCCAGCGCGCCCAGTGCCAGGTTCACCGCGGCGATCGTGCGGCGGCGCCAGACCCAGCCGGGGATGATCGGCTCGGCCGCCCGGCGTTCGATCAGGACCACGGCGGCCACCAGGGCGAGTCCCGTGCCGAACAGGCCCAGCGACGGCCACGACAGCCACGTCCAGGCAACCCCGCCCTGCACGAGCGCCGCCAGCAGCACGCCCCCGCACGCGAACACCGCGAGCGCGCCCGCCCAGTCGACACGCGTACGCGTGGCCGTCGTTCCGCGGGAGGAGCGCTGCGGCTCGTGCAGGTGACGGCCGACCAGCCACAGCGCCACCGCGCCGATCGGCAGGTTGACCAGGAAGATCCACCGCCAGTTCGCGTACGCCGCGAGCACCCCGCCGATCCCCGGCCCCGCGACCGCCGCCACCGCCCACACCGTGGACAGTTTGGCCTGGATCTTCGGGCGCTGCTCCAGTGGGTACAGATCGGCGGCGAGCGTCTGGACCGTGCCCTGCAGGGCCCCGCCGCCGAGCCCCTGCACGATCCGGAACGCGATCAGCGCCCCCATGTTCCAGGCCACCGCGCACAGCAGCGAGCCGAGCAGGAACACCGCCGAGCCCGCGATCAGCACCGGCTTGCGCCCGAAGGTGTCGGACAGCTTGCCGTACACCGGCAGCGTCACCGTCACGGCCAGCAGGTAGCCGGAGAACAGCCAGGAGAAGACCGAGAAGCCGCCCAGGTCACCGACGATCTGCGGGACCGCCGTGGAGACGATGGTGGCGTCCAGGGCCGCGAGCGCCATCGCGAGCATCAGGGCGGCCACGACAGCCCCGCGCCGGTACGTGGAGACGTGCCGCGCCGGCTCCCGTATCGCCGGCTTCGTGTCGTCCACGCGGATTCCTTCCCCCTGCATCCATCTTCCGGCGACCACTCTCCCACTTGCCCCTCACGCGGCGGCAGGGTGCAGTCTCGGTGCGGCCGAGGGTGGAGCCGACCCCTAGATCGCCTCCACCCGTCGGTGGACTGCCCCTAGGGGTATCTCCGCACTACGGCTGGGGGAGGGTTCGTACCGCCGGAGGAGGAGAAGGGCCACGGCCCGTCCTTAACCTGGCTTTACGCCGCTGGGGAGCGGTGGGGGGAGGGGCGACCGGATCGACGGGGGGTGGGGTTTTCCCCCGTAGAAGAGGGTGCTGAGCACCAGGGCGCCGCACCGCCTCGCGGCACCAGACTGACGCCATACCCAAGCAGGCACCAGTACTTACCGAACGCCGGGCGGCCCCGGCGGCTCATTGGCTGACCGATATAGGAGACTTACCGTGACATCGGCTGTAACCATCACCAGGCACGGGGGCACTGGAGGGCGTACGGCCGTTGCCGCGCGGGCGCGGCAGGTCGTCAAGGCGTACGGGTCCGGGGAGACCCGGGTCGTCGCCCTGGACCATGTGGACGTGGACATCGCTCGCGGACAGTTCACCGCGATCATGGGCCCTTCGGGGTCCGGCAAGTCCACCCTCATGCACTGCCTCGCCGGACTCGACACCGTGACCAGCGGTCAGATCTACCTCGACGACACCGAGATCACCGGCCTGAAGGACAAGAAGCTCACCCAACTGCGCCGGGACCGGGTCGGGTTCATCTTCCAGGCCTTCAACCTGCTTCCGACGCTCAACGCGCTCGAGAACATCACGCTGCCCATGGACATCGCCGGGCGCAAGCCGGACAAGCAGTGGCTCGCGCGGGTCGTCGACACCGTGGGTCTCTCGGACCGGCTCAAGCACCGGCCCACCCAGCTCTCCGGCGGACAGCAGCAGCGGGTCGCCGTGGCCCGCGCCCTGGCCGCGCGTCCCGAGATCATCTTCGGTGACGAGCCGACCGGAAACCTCGACTCGCGCGCGGGTGCCGAGGTACTGGGCTTCCTGCGCCGCTCCGTCGACGAGCTCGGGCAGACCATCGTGATGGTCACGCACGACCCGGTGGCCGCCTCGTACGCGGACCGTGTGCTGTACCTCGCCGACGGCCGGATCGTCGACGAGATGCACAAGCCGACCGCCGAGGCCGTCCTGGACCGCATGAAGGACTTCGACGCCCGGGGGCGCACGTCATGACCGTCATGAAGACCTCCATGCGCAACTTCTTCGCGCACAAGGGACGCATGGCCCTGTCGGCCGTGGCGGTCCTGCTGTCGGTCGCCTTCGTCTGCGGGACGCTGGTGTTCACCGACACGATGAACACCACCTTCGACAAGCTCTTCGCGGCCACGTCCTCGGACGTGACGGTGAGCGCGGGGGGCGCCTCCGACAGCGGCGAGACGACCTCGGACAACGGCAAGCCGCCGGTCATGCCGGCCTCCGTGCTCGGCAAGGTGCGCCAGGCGCAGGGCGTGAAGACCGCGGAGGGGACCGTCTTCTCGACCTCGGTGACCGTCGTGGACGCCGACAAGGACAGCCTCTCGCCGTCCGGCGGCGGCCCGACCATCGTCGGCAGCTGGAACGGCAACGACGCCCGCACCATGAAGATCACCTCCGGTGCGGCGCCGAAGAACTCCGGCCAGGTCATGGTCGACAAGGACACCGTCGACAAGCACCACCTGAAGCTCGGTGACGAGATCGGCGTCATCAGCGCGGTCGGCACGCACACCGCGAAGATCTCCGGCGTCGCCGAGTTCGAGGTCACCAACCCCGGTGCGGCGATCTTCTACCTGGACACCAAGACCGCCCAGAAGACGCTCGTCGGCGAGTCGAACGTGTTCACGAACGTCAACGTCACGGCCGCGTCCGGGGTCACCGACGCACAGCTCAAGAAGAACGTCGCCGCCGAGCTCGGCGGCACCTACAAGGTGCAGACGGCCAAGGAGACCGCCGACGCCAACCAGAAGGACGTCGAGGGCTTCATGAACGTCATGAAGTACGCGATGCTCGGCTTCGCCGGGATCGCCTTCCTCGTCGGCATCTTCCTGATCATCAACACCTTCTCGATGCTGGTCGCGCAGCGGACGAGGGAGATCGGGCTGATGCGGGCCGTCGGCTCCTCCCGCGGCCAGGTCAACCGGTCCGTGCTGGTCGAGGCGCTCCTCCTGGGCGTGTTCGGGTCGGTGCTCGGGGTCGGCGCGGGCGTCGGCCTCGCGGTCGGGCTGATGAAGCTCATGGGCTCCCTGGGCATACACCTGTCGGCGAGCGACCTGACCATCGCCTGGACGACCCCGGTGGTCGGCCTGCTCCTCGGCGTGGTCGTGACCGTCCTCGCCGCCTGGCTGCCGGCCCGCCGCGCCGGCAAGGTCTCCCCGATGGCCGCCCTGCGCGACGCGGGCGCCCCGGCCGACGCCAAGGCGGGCCGCGTACGGGCCCTGATGGGCACGGTGCTGACCGGCGTCGGTGCAGGCCTGCTCTACCTGGCCGCCACCGCCGACAAGGCCAAGGAGGGCTCCGCCTGGCTGGGCTTCGGCGTGGTGTTCTCCCTGATCGGCTTCGTCGTGATCGGCCCGCTGCTCGCCGGAGGTGTGGTGCGCGTCCTGGGCGCGATCGTCCTCAGGATGTTCGGCCCGATCGGCCGCCTGGCCGAGCGCAACGCCCTGCGCAACCCGCGCCGTACCGGTGCCACGGGCGCCGCCCTGATGATCGGCCTCGCGCTGGTCGCCTGTCTGTCGGTCGTCGGCTCGTCCTTGGTCGCCTCGGCGACGGACGAGCTCGACAAGACGGTCGGCACGGACTTCATCATCCGGTCCGACAGCGGGCAGCTGGTCACCCCGGCCGCGGTCAAGGCCGTGAAGGACACTCCGGGCCTGGCGCACGTCACCGAGTACAGGACCACGGAGGCCGACTACACGACCCCCGACGGCAAGACGCTCAAGGACACCGACATCACGGCGGCCGACCCGACGTACGCGACCGACCTGCAGACCAAGACGGTGGCGGGCGAGCTCGCCGACGCCTACAAGCCCGACTCGATGTCCGTGCACGAGAAGTTCGCCAAGGCGCACGGCGTCCACCTGGGCTCGAAGATCAAGGTCGCCTTCAAGGACGGCGCGACCGCCGAGCTGACGGTCCGGGCGATCACCAGCAGCGACGTCGTCATCGACGCCGGCTCGAAGTACATCTCGATCGCCACGCTCGCCAAGTACGTGCCGGCCGACAAGATGCCGCTCGACCAGTTGGTCTTCGCCAACGCCAAGGACGGGCAGCAGGACGCCGCGTACAAGTCCCTGAAGTCGGCGCTGCACGACTACCCGCAGTACACCGTGCGCGACCAGACCGACTACAAGGAGGCGTTCAAGGACCAGATCGGCCAGCTCCTGAACATGATCTACGGCCTGCTGGCCCTCGCGATCATCGTCGCGATCCTGGGTGTCGTGAACACCCTGGCGCTCTCCGTGGTCGAGAGGACCCGGGAGATCGGCCTCATGCGGGCGATCGGCCTCTCGCGGCGCCAGCTGCGGCGGATGATCCGCATGGAGTCGGTGGTGATCGCCCTCTTCGGCGCACTGCTGGGGCTGGGGCTGGGCATGGGCTGGGGCGCCACCGCCCAGAAGCTCCTCGCCCTGCAGGGCCTGAAGGTCCTGGACATCCCCTGGCCGACGATCATCGGGGTCTTCATCGGCTCGGCCTTCGTGGGCCTGTTCGCCGCCCTCGTCCCGGCGTTCCGGGCGGGCCGGATGAACGTCCTGAACGCCATCGCGACCGAGTAGCCACCCCTGGGGACGGGGGAACGCGGGGGAACGCCCGGCGCCGAGAAGTCACGGGGGACTTCTCGGCGCCGGGTTCTTTGCCGTCCCCGGGGAGCAGCTCGCGGGTTCTTCGCCGTCCACCGGGCACCCGGGGGTGAGACGGAGTTGTCCACAGGGCACTCGCCGGCGGGGCAGGGTTGTCCACAGGCTCCGACGGCGGGGCCGACGCCGTCGTAGGCTGGAGACCCCCCGGCCCTTCGTTGTGTCGGGTCCTTCGCGTTGCCCACCCCCCGAAAACCCCCGGACGAAAGCCGCCCCGAATGAGCCTGCACGGTCTGCTCGACGCCGTCGTCAAGGATCCCGCCCTCGCGGAAGCGATCACGGCGGCCCAGGACGGCAACCGCATGCACGTCGACCTGGTCGGCCCCCCGGCGGCCCGCCCCTTCGCGATCGCCGCACTCGCGCGTGAGGCCGGCCGGCCCGTGCTCGCGGTGACGGCGACGGGCCGCGAGGCGGAGGACCTGGCCGCCGCCCTGCGCTCCCTGCTCCCCTCGGAAGGGGTCGTGGAGTACCCGTCCTGGGAGACCCTCCCGCACGAGCGTCTCAGCCCCCGCTCCGACACCGTCGGCCGCCGTCTGGCCGTCCTGCGGCGCCTGTCCCACCCGCGCCCCGACGACCCCGAGACCGGCCCGGTCTCCGTGGTCGTCGCGCCCGTACGCTCCGTGCTCCAGCCGCAGGTCAAGGGCCTCGGCGACCTGGAACCGGTGGCCCTGCGCACCGGCCAGACCGCCGACCTGAACGCGATCGTGGAGGCCCTCGCCGCCGCCGCGTACGCGCGCGTGGAGCTCGTCGAGAAGCGGGGCGAGTTCGCCGTACGAGGAGGCATCCTCGACGTCTTCCCGCCCACCGAGGAACACCCCCTGCGCGTGGAGTTCTGGGGCGACGACGTCGAGGAGATCCGCTACTTCAAGGTCGCCGACCAGCGCTCCCTGGAGGTCGCCGATCACGGCCTGTGGGCCCCGCCCTGCCGCGAACTGCTCCTGACGGACGACGTACGCGCACGTGCGCGTGCCCTCGCCGAGGAGCACCCGGAGCTCGGCGACCTGCTCGGCAGGATCGCCGAGGGGATCGCCGTGGAGGGCATGGAGTCCCTGGCTCCGGTCCTCGTCGACGACATGGAGCTGCTGATCGACGTCCTGCCCAAGGGCTCCATGGCCGTCGTGTGCGATCCGGAGCGGGTCCGCACGCGTGCGTCCGACCTCGTGGCCACCTCGCAGGAGTTCCTCCAGGCGTCCTGGGCGGCCACCGCGGGCGGCGGCGAGGCACCCATCGACGTCGGCGCGGCCTCCCTGTGGTCCATCGCCGATGTCCGCGACCGCGCGCGTGAGCTGGACATGATGTGGTGGTCGGTTTCGCCGTTCGCGGCGGACCTCGAACTGGAGGCGGACACCCTCAAGCTCGGCATGCACGCGCCCGAGACCTACCGCGGCGACACCGCCAAGGCGCTCGCCGACACCAAGGGCTGGCTCGCCGACGGCTGGCGCGCGGTCTTCGTGACCGAGGCGCACGGCCCCGCGGCCCGCACCGTCGAGGTGCTGGGCAGCGAGGGCATCGCGGCCCGCCTCGACCCGGAACTCGCGTCCTTGAGCCCGTCCGTCGTGCACGTGGCGTGCGGTTCGATCGAGTACGGCTTCGTCGACCCGGCGCTCAGACTCGCCGTCCTGACGGAGACCGACCTGACCGGGCAGAAGGCGGCCGGCAAGGACGGCGCCCGGATGCCCGCCCGGCGCCGCAAGACGATCGACCCGCTCACCCTGGAGGCGGGCGACTACATCGTCCACGAACAGCACGGCGTGGGCCGCTACATCGAGATGGTCCAGCGGACCGTGCAGGGCGCCACGCGCGAGTACCTCGTCGTCGAGTACGCCCCCGCCAAACGCGGCCAGCCCGGCGACCGGCTCTACATCCCCACCGACCAGCTGGAGCAGATCACCAAGTACGTCGGCGGCGAGTCCCCCACGCTGCACCGGCTCGGCGGCGCCGACTGGACCAAGACCAAGGCACGCGCGAAGAAGGCCGTCAAGGAGATCGCCGCCGACCTGATCAAGCTGTACAGCGCGCGCATGGCGGCCCCCGGGTACACCTTCGGCCCGGACACCCCGTGGCAGCGCGAGCTGGAGGACGCCTTCCCGTACGCGGAGACGCCCGACCAGCTCACCACCATCGCCGAGGTCAAGGAGGACATGGAGAAGTCGGTCCCCATGGACCGCCTGATCTGCGGCGACGTCGGCTACGGCAAGACGGAGATCGCGGTACGGGCCGCCTTCAAGGCCGTCCAGGACGGCAAGCAGGTCGCGGTGCTGGTGCCGACCACGCTGCTGGTCCAGCAGCACTTCGGGACGTTCAGCGAGCGGTACTCCCAGTTCCCCGTCGTCGTGAAGGCGCTCAGCCGCTTCCAGACCGACACCGAGGCGAAGGCCACCCTGGAGGGGCTGCGCGAGGGCTCGGTGGACGTCGTCATCGGCACCCACCGGCTGTTCTCCTCGGAGACCAAGTTCAAGGACCTCGGCCTGGTCATCGTCGACGAGGAGCAGCGCTTCGGCGTCGAGCACAAGGAGCAGCTGAAGAAGCTCCGCGCCAACGTCGACGTGCTGACCATGTCCGCGACGCCGATCCCCAGGACGTTGGAGATGGCGGTCACCGGCATCCGCGAGATGTCGACGATCACCACGCCCCCGGAGGAGCGCCACCCGGTGCTCACCTTCGTCGGGCCGTACGAGGAGAAGCAGATCGGCGCGGCCGTCCGCCGTGAACTGCTGCGCGAGGGCCAGGTCTTCTACATCCACAACCGGGTCGAGTCGATCGACCGGGCGGCCGCGCGGCTGCGCGAGATCGTCCCCGAGGCGCGCATCGCGATCGCCCACGGCCAGATGTCGGAGCAGGCCCTGGAGCAGGTCGTCGTCGACTTCTGGGAGAAGAAGTTCGACGTGCTGGTGTCGACCACGATCGTCGAGTCGGGCATCGACATCTCCAACGCGAACACACTGATCGTGGAGCGCGGCGACAACTTCGGCCTGTCCCAGCTGCACCAGCTGCGCGGCCGGGTCGGGCGTGGCCGCGACCGCGGTTACGCCTACTTCCTGTACCCGCCGGAGAAGCCGCTGACGGAGACGGCGCACGAACGCCTCGCGACGATCGCCCAGCACACCGAGATGGGCGCGGGCATGTACGTCGCGATGAAGGACCTCGAGATCCGCGGCGCGGGCAACCTCCTCGGCGGCGAGCAGTCCGGGCACATCGCGGGCGTCGGCTTCGACCTGTACGTCCGCATGGTCGGCGAGGCCGTCGCGGACTACCGGGCCTCCCTGGAGGGCGGTGTGGAGGAGGAGCCGCCGCTGGAGGTCAAGATCGAACTCCCGGTCGACGCGCACGTCCCGCACGACTACGCGCCGGGCGAGCGGCTGCGCCTGCAGGCCTACCGCGCGATCGCCTCGGTGAACACCGAGGAGGACATCAAGGCCGTACGCGAGGAACTCGTCGACCGCTACGGCAAGTTGCCCGAGCCGGTGGAGAACCTGCTGCTGGTGGCGGGCCTTCGGATGCTGGCACGCGCGTGTGGCGTCGGCGAGATCGTCCTCCAGGGCACCAACATCCGCTTCGCACCGGTGGAGTTGCGGGAGTCCCAGGAACTGCGGCTCAAGCGGCTCTACCCGGGCACCGTCATCAAGCCGGCCGCGCACCAGGTGCTGGTACCCCGCCCGAAGACCGCGAAGGTGGGCGGAAAGCCGCTGGTCGGGCGGGAGTTGCTGGGGTGGGTGGGGGAGTTCCTCACGTCGATTCTGGGGTCTTGACGGGGTGAGTCGGGGGTGGGCGGGGCGGCGGGTCGTGTTCGGGCGTGCCGGTTGCTCGACGCGGCGCCGTCGTCAGGGGTCTTGTCGGTGGGCGTGTGTCGGGTGATGTCTCCGGCCGGTCCTGCTCTTGCGGGGACGGCCGCCCATGGTCGCCTCCCCGGCGCGGGGAGGCCCCGGCCAAGTCCCCTCGCTCAGGCCGCGAGCCGGTCGAGTCGCTCGCCGCGATCGGCGCCGCGTCCGTGGAGCGCTTCGAGAGCCGAGGCTGGAGCGCCGGGGAGTGGCCGTCCGCGCGCGGGCGTCCGACGGCCCGTGGTGTGGTCGGCGAGCACGGCGAGGCCACGGACGCCGACCGCGACCTCCGCCACCGCGTGGAACACCACACCGGCCAACTCGCCGCCGCCCCATGGCGGTTGCTCGGCGACTTCTGGGCCGCGGTGCTCTCCTCCGGACTGCTCCCGGCCACCTGGGCATCGCCACATCTGACCGTGGTAGTCAGGACGGATGCTCGGACGACTCCCCCTCGCGGAACAACTGGACGCGTTCCGTTCCACGCTCGGCCGGAACGAGATCCTGACCGAGGTGATGGCCAGGACGGCGAAGCTTGACCTGCCGGGCTGGTACGTGACGGCGGGCTGCCTGTTCCAGACGGTGTGGAACGTGGTCACCGGCCGACCCCCGGCCCACGGCATCAGGGACTACGACGTCTTCTACTTCGACGACACCGACCTCTCCTGGCAGGCCGAGGACGCCGTGATCAGGGCAGGACAGGAGGTGTTCGACGGCCTGCGGGCCGAGGTGGAGATCCGCAACGAGGCCCGGGTGCACCTTTGGTACGAGCGGAAGTTCAAAGTGCCCTGCCCGCCGCACGACTCCACCGAGTCCGCGATCGACCGCTTCGCCGCGACCACGTGCTGTCTGGGCGTGCGACTGGAGCCCGACGGACAGTGGCGTGTCTACGCGCCTCATGGGCTGTCCGACGTGTTCAACCTCGTGGTCCGGCCCAACCCGGTGCTCGCTCCGAGAGAGGTCTACGAGGCCAAGACCGCGCGCTGGAAGGAGGAATGGCCGGAGCTCACGGTGCTGCCGTGGCCGGCCGGTCCACCGGCATGACCCCTCGGGCACGCGAAGCCGCCCGTGGGGCTGTGTTGCCCGTTCGGTCGTTGACGCCCTGGACCTCCTGAATGCCGCGGTGCGCCCGCTGGCTACGGTGTGCGTGACGTCGTTCGAGGGAAGGCGCTTCCTGCGGGGGCGGACCGGGTTGCAAGGGGAGGGGCGCACGTGATGCGTCTGAGGGGCGGGGCTGCGGCCGCCGCCGTGCTGGTGTTCGCCGTGGCCGGATGCAAGGCGGAGACGACCACAGGATCCGGCGGGCCCGAGGAAGCCGGGGGCGCGGGCGGTTCGGGTGCGGCCCTGAGCGCCGCCGAGTCGCTCACCGTGAAGGGGCGCGCCCCCAAGACGGGTTACGAGCGGGAAAAGTTCGGCACCGCGTGGGCGGACACCGACTCGAACGAGTGCGACACCCGCGACGACATACTCAAACGTGACCTGGAGGACGTGAAGTTCACCCGCGGGGACTGCAAGGTCTCCTACGGCGTGCTCGAGTCGGACCCGTACTCGGGCAAGGAGGTGACCTACCGGCGGGGTCGCAGCCAAGTGGACATCGACCACGTGGTCGCGCTCTCCGACGCCTGGCAGAAGGGGGCCAAGTACTGGGACCCCAGCAAGCGGATAGCTCTCGCCAACGACCCCCTCAACCTCCTGGCCGTCGACGCGAGCACCAACCGTTCCAAGGGGGACGGCGACACGGCGACCTGGCTCCCGCCGAACAAGGCGTACCGGTGCACGTATGTGGCCGCCCAGGTCGCCGTGAAGAAGAAGTACGCCCTGTGGGTCACGGCCGCCGAGAAGTCCGCGATGGAGAAGGTCCTCTCGGGCTGCCCCGGCCAGAAGCTCCCGGCCGGCGGCAATCCGACGGCGGCGCCGCCGCGGTTCCACGCCGACTGAGGGTCGGGCAGTCCCCAGGCGGGGAAACGCGCTTTCCGGCGGGGCGGGGCCGTGTCTACGGTGATCGTATGGAGCTGAAGGTATCGACTCTCGCCGAGCGTCCCGAGATGCGGGAGCGCGTTCTCGGCATGGCCAGCAGCTGGCCCGAGTTCGTCACCGAGGACCTCGTGGGCAACGCCCACTACGTACGGATCTCCGGCGAACTCCCCGAGTACGTGCTGTTCGCCGAGGACGAGCGGGGCGAGGTCGTCGCGCACGGCCACAGCGTGCCCTTCGCCCTCCACGCCGAGGACCGCGGCGAACTGCCCGCCCGCGGCTGGGACGAGATACTGGTGTGGGCCTTCAGCGACCTGCGGCGCGGCGTACGGCCCGACACGGTCAGCGCGATCTCGGTCGTCGTCGATCCGCGCGTCCAGGGCCACGGGCTGTCCGCCCGGATGCTCTCGGCGATGCGTGACAACGCCCGCGCCCAGGGCTTCGGCGAGGTCGTCGCCCCCGTCCGCCCCAGCGCCAAGCACCTGGAACCGCACACTCCGATCGAGGAGTACGCCCGTCGCGTACGCCCCGACGGCCTGCCGCACGATCCCTGGCTGCGCGTGCACGTCCGGGCCGGTGCCCAGGTGCACGCCGTGGCGCCGGCCTCCATGACGGTGTCCGGCTCGCTGGAGCAGTGGCGCCGCTGGACCGGACTGCCCTTCGACACCCAGGGCGACATCGAGGTGCCCGGGGCGCTGGTGCCGGTGCGGTGCGAGCCGGAGCGCGGGTACGCGGTGTATGTCGAGCCCAACCTGTGGATGCGGCACGCCCTTTGAGCGTGCCGCGTCCTGGCGTGCCGTATCCAGGCGTGCCGTGCCGGTCCCGGTGGCTCAGCCGCCCAGGGCGTCGAGGTCCAGGATCTCGCCGGCCGGCTTCTGCGCCGGGACCGGTTCGTCGAAGTCGCTGAAGGTGACGGACCCCTGGTCCGCTCCGGCCGTGCTGTCCATCCGCAGCAGATACGGCTTGCCCTCGGTGGCGACGTACAGCGTGTAGCGCTCCTTGCCGTCCTTCTCGTGCAGTGTGATCGCCGGTGTCCCGTCGACGGTGGCCGCCTTGCCGCGGGTGGCATCGGAGCCGGTGTCTCCGGTGTCGTCGAGCACCGCGCCCAGGTCGCAGAAGCCCTCGAACTCCTTGGCGTCCGCGCCCGTCGCCTTCGACTTGGTCCACTTGCCGGCCAGCATGGCCACGGCCGCGTCGGTGTCCGCCTTCGACTCGCCCTTGCCCTGCTCGCGCAGAAGCGTCTCGTCGAACTTCATGTACACGGTGTCGCCGGTCTTGATCAGGTCGGCCTTGCCCTTGCCGCCCATGCCGATGGTGCCGGCGCACTCGCCCTTCTTGTTCAGGAGGACGTCGAGGCTGATGGTGCCGCCGCTCTCGTCATCGGGGATGTCACCCTTCATCCGCAGGGAGGAGGCGCCGGTCGTGGCCTTCGTGGCCCGGTCGGCTATCTCGCCGCCGGTCAGCCCGGCGAAGGGCTCCTTCTTGGCGGCCGACTTGCCCGGCGCGGCGGATGCGCTGGACGCGCTCGTCCCGCTGTCGGCCTTGTCCTGGCCCGGCTGGCAGCCGGTGAGTCCTGCGGTGGCCGCGGCGGCGATGCAGAGAGCGGCGAGTGCGGTACGACGCATGGCGATTCCTTGGTGGGGATGCGGTGAGGTCAGGTGACGAGGTGCGGAGCGCGCCGTGCGTGGGGCGCGGCCACGGGGCGACCACCGTCACGCGGCAGTCGCTCGTTCGCTGGGTCAATAAGATCAGAGGCTGTGAACCGAGTCAACACGATTCACGCCGACCGTCAGGTACACAGCGTGAATGGGTGGATCTTGCGTGCATCGGTATGCTCGGCGTCACACGCGGTCGCAGGGCTGGTGCGGTACGACGAGGGGAGCGGGCGGGTGCAGGACAACGCGACTGAGGTGACCGCCGCCGGTATCGCACGGCTGGCCGGTGTGGGCCGCGCGGCCGTCAGCAATTGGCGCCGCCGCCACGCCGACTTCCCGAGGCCCGTCGGCGGTACCGAGACCAGCCCCTCCTTCGCGCTCGCCGAGGTCGAGTCCTGGCTGCGCAAGCAGGGAAAACTCGCCGAGGTCCCGCTCCGTGAACGCGTCTGGCAGCAGCTCTCCGGCCACCCCGACGGCCCGGTCACCGCGCTGATCCACGCGGGCTGCGTCCTGCTGCTGATCCACGACCGCCCGCCGGTCTGGCTGGAGGTGAGCGCCGGCTCCGACGAGCGCCTGGCGGAGATGCTCCCGGGGGCGCTGCGGGAAGTGTTCACACCACGATTCGGGGCTGAGTCGGCAACGAGCAGCGCGTCGGTCAAGAGCAGCTCTTCCACTGTGAACACCCTGGAGTCGGTTCAGCCCGCCGTCCACACCCCCACCGGCCCGGAACTCCTCCCCTCCGCCCCCCTCCTCCGCGGCGTCGCCGAGCTGGCCGCCGAGCTGGGCGCCCGCCAGACCTTCGAGTTCCTGCTCGGCCGCCACCTCGACGCCAACCCGCGCCAGTACACGCTCACCCCCGCCGACCTGGCCGGTCTCATGGCCGACCTGGCCGGCCCCGCCCGCACCGTCCTGGACCCGGCCTGCGGCACCGGCGCCCTCCTGCGGGCCGCCGCCACCCGCCCCGACCAGCAGCTCTACGCACAGGACAGCGCCCCCGAACTCGCCGCGCTCACCACGCTCCGACTCGCCCTGCACACCTGGTCCACCGTGCGCGGCGCCACCGGCGACACCCTGCGCGCCGACGCTCACCCGCACCTGCGCGCCGACGTCGTTCTGTGCCACCCGCCGTTCAACGAGCGCAACTGGGGCCACGACGAACTCGCCTACGACCCCCGCTGGGAGTACGGCTTCCCCGCCCGCACCGAGTCCGAGCTGGCCTGGGTCCAGCACGCGCTCGCCCGCCTCAAGGACGGCGGCGCCGGTGTCCTGCTCATGCCGCCCGCGGCAGCGTCCCGCCGCTCCGGCCGCCGTATCCGCGCCGACCTGCTGCGCCGCGGTGCCCTGCGCGCCGTGATCGCCCTGCCGGTCGGGGCGGCACCGCCGTACAACATCCCCCTGCACCTGTGGGTGCTGCGCCGCCCGGAGAGGGCGCCCGCGCAGCCGGAGGTGCTCCTCGTCGACGTGGGGCAGTTCGCCGGTGAGGGGCGGGGCGGGGCGGACTGGCGGACCGTGCGCGAAGCCGTCCTCGACGCCTGGCAGGCCTTCGGACGACCCGGCCGCTTCACCGAACGGCCCGGTCTGGCACGCGCGGTGCCCGTCATCGACCTCCTCGACGACGACGTGGACCTCGCCCCCGCCCGCCACCTGCCGCCCCCCTCGGCGGCCGACGGCGCCGAACAGCTCACGGCGGTACGCGAGTTGCTCGGGGAGACCCTGCGCCTGACCGCGGACCTCGCCCCGCCGCGCGCCGACACCGCGCACCCCGCACGGTGGCCGCTCATCACCATCGGCGAACTCGCGCGCGGGGGCGCCCTGATGCTGCGCACGGGGGGAAGCGGCGGCCACGCACGTGTGCCCGTCCTCACCGACCACGACGTCCTCTCCGGCGCCGCCCCCTCCGGGACGCTGCCCGAGAGCGACGAGGAGGCCGTGCTGACCGAAGTGGGCGATGTCGTCGTACCGGTGCTCGGCGGGGGCTCGATGGCGCGCGTGATCGACGCGGCGACCGGGGGAGCCGCCCTCGGCCGCAACCTCGTGCTGCTGCGCCCCGATCCCGCGGCGCTCGACCCCTGGTTCCTCGCCGGCTTCCTGCGCGGCACCGCCAACAACCGCCAGGCCAGCAGCTACGCCTCCACCGCGACCCGCCTGGACGTGCGCAGGCTCCAGTTGCCCCGCCTCCCGCTCGACGAACAACGCCGCTATGGCGAACGCTTCCGCACGCTCGACGAGTTCGAGCGGGCGCTCCGGCACGCGGGCCGGCTCGGGGAGCAGCTCGTGCGCGGGATGTACGACGGGCTCACCGATGGAACGGTCGCGCCCGACTGATCAGGACGACAACGGTTCGGTACAACCCGTGACCGGTTGTCGGTATCGGCCTATACGCTCGAACCCCACATCGAATCCCGGTTCAGGAGCGTTCATGTACGGCCACGGCGCGGTGCCGCCCGCCCGCAGCTCAGGCACCGTCATCACCTTGCGCGTGCTGCTCGCCGCCGCCGGTTTCCTCTCGTGCGGCCTGCTCGCCTGCGCTCCGCTGCTCCGGGTCGCCTTCCTGCGCGGACGGTCGGTCGACTGGGTGCTGGCATGGGCGAGCCTTCCGCTGTCCATCGCGTGCTTCGCGGTGGTCGGCACCCTGCCGGAGAGCGACCCCCGGACCGACGTCGCCATGGCACTGGTCATGCTCTTCGGCCTCTTCAGCAGCGTCTACTTCCTGGTAATGGACATCCGGGTGCACCAGCAGAGGCGGTTCGCCGGCTACCCGCCGCCCCAGGGCCCGACCGTCCACAGCGGCTACGGCTATCCGCAGCCGACGCCGCCGTCCACCTCCGCGCTCCTGCATCAGCCGCAGCCGCAACCTCATGCGCAGCCACTGGTTCCTCCGGCCCCCACGCCCGGCGTCGTCCCGCCCCCGCCGCCGCAGCGCCCCGCGCCCGCCCGCATCGACCAGGTGCGCGCCGAACTCGACGAGCTCAGCGACTATCTGCGCAAGCACGAAGGCAGCCAAGGCGGCAGCCACGACGGCAACCCCGAGGGCGGCAGGTGACCGCGGCGGCAGGACGTGTCGTCGCCGACCGCTACGCACTGTCCACGCTCATCGGGCAGGGCGGCATGGGACAGGTGTGGACGGCCTACGACCAACGGCTGGACCGGCGCGTGGCGGTGAAGCTGCTGCGCCCCGACAAGGTGGCCGGACAGGAGGCCGACGAACTGCGCCGCCGGTTCGTGCGGGAGTGCCGGGTGACCGCGCAGGTCGACCACCCCGGGCTCGTCACCGTGCACGACGCGGGCAGCGAGGGCGAGGAGCTGTTCCTCGTCATGCAGTACGTCGACGGCGCGGACCTCTCCGACCATCTCGCCGAGCACGACCCGTACCCCTGGCAGTGGGCGGTCGCGATCGCCGCGCAACTGTGCGCCGTACTGAGCGCCGTGCACGCCGTGCCGATCGTCCACCGCGACCTCAAGCCGCGCAATGTGATGGTGAAACAGGACGGCACGGTCACCGTCCTCGACCTCGGCGTCGCCTCCGTCATGGACACCGACACCACCCGTCTCACCCACACCGGCTCACCGATCGGCTCGCCCGCCTACATGGCGCCCGAGCAGGCCATGGGCGGCGCGGTCGGCCCGTACACCGACCTGTACGCACTCGGCGTACTGCTCCATGAACTCCTCAGCGGGGACGTCCCGTTCGCCGGCTCCACCGCGCTCGGCGTACTGCACCGGCACCTGTACGAACCTCCGCTGCCCGTGCGCCGCACCCGCCCCGAGGTCCCCGAGGCCCTCGAAGCGCTCGTCCTGAGGCTGCTCGCCAAGGACCCGCAGCACCGCCCGGCCTCCGCACAGGACGTCTACGAGGACCTGGCGCTGCTCCTGCCCGCGCGCGGAACGCCCACCGGAGCACCCCTCGACCCCACACGCCCCTTCCTCCGTCCGCACGCCCCCTGGCCGGACCGCGCGCGCACGCCCGCGCACCAGCCCGCCCCCGTCTCACCCGTCCCCGACAAGGCCGAGAAGCCGGACGTCGCGCGCGCGGTCGACGAGGTCAAGCAGCTCCTCGGCGAGGGCCGCATCACCCAGGCCGTCGACATCCTCGGCGCCATCCTGCCCGCGGCCGCCGAACAGCACGGCGCGAACTCCCCGGTCGTACGCACCCTGCGCAAGCAGTACGCCGCCACCCTCATGGACGACGGCCAGTACCGGCGCGCCCTGCCCGAACTGCGCCGCCTCGCCGACGAACGCGCCACCGAGGCCGGCCACGCCGACCCGCAGTCCCTGCGCTTCCGCTACGACGCCGCCCAGTGCCTGGAACAACTCGGCGAACCCGCGGCCGCGCTGGCCGAGTACCGGGCCCTGCTGCCGTACTACGAGAACCAGTACGTGGCCGGCGACCCCGAACTCGCCCACGACGTCCGCCGCCGCATCGGCCACCTCCTGCTCGCCGTCGGCGACCGCGCGGCCGCCCACGAGACCCTCGTGCGGCTGCTGCACGACGTGGAGCGCCTCCAGGGACCGGGTCACCCGCTCGCGGTGGAGGTCCGCCGGACGCTCCAGTGGCTGGGACAGGTGCGGGGTTAGGGGCGGGTCACAAGGCCCCGCCGCTTGGCTCTACGCTTCGTTTCCACAAGTACGCATGTACAGCACAATCACCGGCACGATCAACAGCACATCCAGGGGTGGGGTAGTCCATGTCGTCCAGGTCCAGCCATCGGCAGTCGAAGAAGCGCAGATACATCACGTGGGGCGTCGCCGGGGCCGCCGTGGTCGCCGGCGCGGGCCTCGCCGCGCAGAGCTCGATGGCCGCGACCACCTGGCCCGCGCAGAAGACGTACACCGGCCGCGCCTTCGACACCTGCGCGGCCCCCTCCCTGTCCGCGATGAAGGCATGGAAGGGCGGCCTCTACGGCGCCGCCGCCGTCTACGTCGGCGGCAAGAACCGCGGCTGCTCCCAGCCCAACCTCACCGCCTCCTGGGTCAAGTCCGTCAGCACGGCCGGCTGGAAGCTCATCCCGCTCTACGTCGGCGCCCAGCCGCCCTGCCAGAGCGGCTCCAGCCCCGAGAAGCTCACCGCCTCCACCGCCGCCTCCCTGGGCGCGAAGGACGGCGCGGACGCGGTCGCCAAGGCCTCCGCGCTCGGCATGAAGACCGGCAGCCCGATCTACCTGGACATGGAGGCCTACGACATCACGAACAAGGCGTGCAACGACGCCGTGCTCACCTATGTACGCGCCTTCGGCAAGACCCTGCGCGCGAAGACGTACCGCGCGGGCTACTACGGCTTCACCAGCTCCAGTGCCAAGGCGATCGCCAACGCGACCGACAAGACGGACCTGCCGGGCAACCTCTGGTACGCGCTGTGGGACAAGCAGAACACCACGACGGCCGACTGGCCGTTCGGCAAGACCCAGTACACCGATCACAGCCGCGGCCACCAGTACATGGTCAACAGCAAGGAGACGCGGAACGGCTACACGATCACCGTGGACCGCGACGCCTGGGACGGCCCGGTGGCCCTCACCGGCTGACCTTGGCACGCGCGCGTGCGTGCGGTGAATGCGCGGCGGTGCCCGAAGTCCCGGCGAATCGTTGGTCGAATGGGTTGGCCAGAGCCGGTCCCCTGCCTACCATCGATCACCGCAAGACCTTGTGCGCCCGCCCGTCACCCGACCACCGCCCCTCAACGAGGCGCTTCGCGCCGCACCTGCTTGCCTGCACAATCTCCTCGGGAGGCCTCCTTGCACCGCCGTCGTCGCACCGCGCTCGTCCTCTCCGCCGCCCTCGCCGCCGCGGCACCCCTGCTCACCGCCTGCGGAAACGACGCGCATCCCGGCGCTGCGGCCGTCGTCGGCGGGCAGCGGATCACCGTCTCCCAGCTGGAGAACCGGGTGACCGAGGTGCGTGACGCACAGCGGGCCGCCGTCACGGACGAGACGCAGTACAAGCAGGCCATCGCCAAGACCGGCACCCTCACCCGTGACGTCCTGCACGGCATGGTCCTGGACCGGGTACTGCACCAGGCGGCCGCCGACGCGGGCGTGTCCGTGACCCGCAAGGAGGTCCAGGAGCTGCGGTCCGGCCTGGAGGAGCAGGCGGGCGGCGCCAAGGGCCTGGAGACGACCTGGCTCCAGCGGTACGGCATCGCACCCGAACGCCTCGACGACAACCTCCGCCTCCAGCTGGAGGCCCAGAAACTCGCCGGGAAGCTCGGCACCGACACCAGCGACCCCGCCTTCTGGAACGCCCTGAGCAAGGCGTCCAGGCAACTCGCCGTCGACCTCAACCCGCGCTACGGCACCTGGGACGTCAAGAAGAGCACCCGCGTCGACGCGAAGACCCCGTGGGTACGGGAGGTCACGGCGGCGGGGAGCGAACAGACCGCTTAGCGAACCGAGCGCGCAGCGAACAGAGCGCGCAGCGGAAAAGGGCGCAGCAGGCAGAGTGCGCGGCGGGCGGATGATCGTACGATCACCCCGCCACCCCCTGCCTGTGGACAACCTGATCGCCCCGTCGGCGCCGTGCGTTAGCTTCGAACTGTGAACGCAACCGGCTTCGAGCCCGCCCCCGACCAGGACACCGACCCGGCGTCCGCCCCCGGCCGCATCGTCCTGCTCACCACCAGCCACCGCGTCGCCCCCGGCCTGCTGTCCTGGCCCGCCTGGCAGGCGCTGCACGAAGCCGACCGAGTTCTGTGCGCGGACGGTGCCCACCCTCAGCTGCCGTATCTGCGGGAGGCGGGGATACCGGTCGACGAGACGTCCCCGACCGCGCAGGAACTGGTCCGAGCGTGCGCGGGCGGATACACGGTGGTCGTGGTGGCCACGGGTGAGGGCGAGCCGGCCCTCACGGACGGTCTGGCCCGCCTCGCCGGATCCGGACGCGTGCAGATGCCCGCGCTGGAACTGCTCCCTGCCTCATACGACCTGCCCGGCGCCCGGCTCCTCGACCTCGTCCAGGTCATGGACCGCATCCGCGCCGAGTGCCCGTGGTCCTCCCAGCAGACCCACGAGGGCCTCGCGAAGTACGGCATCGAGGAGGCGTACGAACTCGTCGAGGCGATCGAGGAGGGCGACCGCGACGAACTGCGCGAGGAACTCGGGGACGTGCTGCTCCAGGTCGTCTTCCACTCCCGGATCGCCGAGGAGGACCCGGACGCACCCTTCTCGGTCGACGATGTCGCCGGCGGCATCGTCGCCAAGCTCATCCACCGCCACCCGCACGTCTTCGGCGACGAGACCGCCAGCACCCCCGAAGAGGTCAAGGCCCACTGGCTGCGCACCAAGGCGATAGAGAAACAGCGCACCTCGGTGACCGAGGGCATCCCCCTCGGCCAGCCCGGCCTCGCCCTCGCGGCCAAGCTGGCGTCCCGGGTGCGGACGGCGGGGCTGGACGTCCCCCTCCCGAAGACCGAGGGCATCGGCTACGAACTCCTCGCCCTGGCCACCCGCGCGGAGGCCGAGGGCGTCGACCCGGAGGCGGCGCTGAGGGCTGCGGCACGGGTGTATCGGGATGCGATCCGGGAGGTGGAGGGGTGAGGGGGTGAGAGGGGGGAAGTAGCGCCGGTTGGGTGGGGGAGGGGCCTGGCAGGTGGGAGGAGGGAGGGCCCTCGGCACGTGCGGGAAACGGCAACGAGAACACCCCCTCACCCCGCCGGATAACGTCGAGGAGTGACCGACCAGCCCCCCGCCACCCCTGCCCCGCCCGCCTCCTCCGCCCCCGAGCTCTTCACCTGGGAGTTCGCCACCGACCCCTACCCCGCCTACGCCTGGCTCCGGGAACACGCCCCCGTGCACTGGACCCGATTGCCGAGTGGGGTGGAGGCCTGGCTCGTCACGCGGTACGGCGATGCCAAGCAGGCCCTCGCCGACCAGCGGCTCAGCAAGAACCCGGCGCATCACGACGAGCCCGCGCACGCCAAGGGCAAGACCGGTATCCCGGGGGAGCGCAAGGCGGAGCTGATGACGCATCTGCTGAACATCGACCCACCGGACCACACCAGGCTCCGACGGCTCGTCAGCAAGGCGTTCACGCCCCGGAGGGTCGCCGAGTTCGCGCCCCGGGTGCAGGAGTTGACCGACCGTCTCATCGACGGTTTCGCGGCCGCGGGCACCGCCGACCTGATCCACGAGTTCGCCTTCCCGCTCCCCATCTACGCGATCTGCGACCTGCTCGGCGTCCCGCGCGAGGACCAGGACGACTTCCGGGACTGGGCGGGCATGATGATCCGTCACGGCGGTGGGCCGCGAGGCGGGGTGGCGCGGTCCGTGAAGAAGATGCGCGGCTATCTCGCCGAGCTCATCCACCGGAAGCGGGAAGCGCTGCCCGACGAGCCCCCTCCCGGCGAGGACCTCATCTCCGCGCTCATCCGCGCCTCCGACCACGGGGAGCACCTCACCGAGAACGAAGCCGCGGCCATGGCCTTCATTCTTTTGTTCGCAGGTTTCGAGACCACCGTCAATTTGATCGGAAACGGTGCCTACGCCCTCCTCACCCACCCCGAGCAGCGCGACCGGCTGCAGGAATCCCTGGCCAGGCAGGAGAGAGGCCTCCTGGAGACCGGTGTGGAGGAACTGCTGCGGTACGACGGCCCGGTGGAACTGGCCACCTGGCGGTTCGCCACGGAACCCCTGCGGATCGGCGGGCAGGACATCGCCGCCGGTGACCCGGTGCTCGTCGTACTCGCCGCCGCGGACCGGGATCCGGAGCGGTTCGCCGACCCCGACGTGCTCGATCTGTCCCGCCGTGACAATCAGCACCTCGGTTACGGCCACGGCATCCACTACTGCCTCGGTGCCCCGCTCGCCCGCCTGGAGGGCCAGACCGCGATCGCCACCCTCCTCACCCGTCTCCCGGATCTCCAACTGGCGGTCGATTCGGCTGATTTGCGGTGGCGCGGGGGGCTCATCATGCGTGGACTGCGCACTTTGCCCGTGGAGTTCACGCCCGTCCGGTAATCGGCCGAGAGGCCCGTCCTGTCCCCGCATGGAGCGGGTAAACATGACGAGTCCTCAAGTTTGTGATCCTCACGTGATCTACGCGGCATTAACTTGTGACAAGTGATCGAACCCCTATACGTTCACGGACCAGCGCGGTGCCCCGCACCACTCGCCGCGCCGGTATTTGCTGTCTCGGGAAAGGTCCCCTCATGCTCTCCGGGAACGGTCGTCACCGTCGCCCCCGTCAGGCTCCCGCTCTCCTCGTGGCGGCCGGTGTGACGGGCTCTGCCATCGCGATCCCACTGCTCGGAGCGACCGGAGCGAGCGCCGCCACCGGCACCACCTGGGACCGGGTCGCGGAGTGCGAGAGCGGCGGCTCCTGGAGCGCCAACGACGCCAACGGCTACTACGGCGGCCTCCAGATGTCCCAGGAGAACTGGGAGAAGTACGGCGGCCTCGAATACGCCGAGACGGCGGACCTGGCCAGCCGCAACCAGCAGATAGCCGTGGCCGAGAAGCTCCTCGCGGACCAGGGCATCGCCGCCTGGCCCACCTGCGGTCTGCTCGGCGGTCTCAGCAAGGACTCGAGTGCGGCCGACGTGGACACGGGGGTGGGGAGCGAGACGCCCTCGCCCTCGGCGTCCGACTCGTCGGCATCATCCGGTTCATCCGGCTCGTCCGGTTCCTCCGACTCGTCGGGCGCCGGGGAGTCTTCCGGTCTGCTCGGCGCGCTGGACGGTTCGTCCGCCACTCCCTCGCCGTCGGCCACCGCCTCCAATGGCGACAGTTCCGCCAAGTCGGGCAAAAAGAACTCTTCGCCTTCCGGGGACTCCACCGCGGAGGACGCACAGCCTTCCGACAGCTCGCCCGTGGTGAGCCCGGAAGAGGACGAAGCGGACAAGTCGTGGCAGCAGGGCAGCTCTTCGGCCCTCGTGGACGTCGGCGCCCTCGGTTCCGGCAAGCACCGCGGCGGCAGCGCCGAGGAGAGTGCGACGAAGAGCACAGCCTCCTCCCCGGCCGGCCGGCATGCCGCGGGCACCTACACCGTCCAGGAGGGCGACTCGCTCGCCTCCATCGCCGACTCCCTTGGCCTCGACGGCGGATGGCGTGCCCTCTATGCCGAGAACAAGGACCGCATCGGGGCCGACCCGAGCGGCATCGTCGCCGGTCAGACCCTCGACACAGGGGTTGAATAGGGCTGAAAAGGCCTGAAAAACAGCGGGAGTTCACGTCACACTTCGCCACTGAATGTCCACTTTAGTGAAAGTGTGGGATGAGTCTCAGAAGCCCTGATCGTCTTTGAAATTCCGCCGAGCGCGTGTCTACGGTCGTGACCGCTCGGCAACCCGAGCCCCGTCTGTCGCAACGCCGAATCCTGCCAGCGGCCGTACGGGAACAGTCGTCGCGTCAAGCGCCGTAGGCAGGAGCGGGGGACCCAAGGTAAGTGCCGGGCCCAGCAGTTCACGCTGGACCGGCTTGGGGTGAAGCCGCGCATCGCGAGATGTGCGGCCGGGCAACTCAACCGGCCCGAACCCGACAGCTCACCTCGCAGGCGTCGGTGAGGGGATCCACCATGCTGTTTTCCGGTAAGGGCAAGCACCGTCGTCCGTCCAAGGCCACCCGTGCCGCCGCGCTTGCCGGTGTCACCGGTGTCGCCATCGCCGCCCCGCTGATGGCGGCCGGCAACGCCTCCGCCGCCACCGCCTCCGAGTGGGACACCGTCGCCCAGTGCGAGTCCGGCGGCAACTGGTCCATCAACACCGGCAACGGTTACTACGGCGGCCTGCAGTTCTCGGCCTCCACCTGGGCCGCGTACGGCGGCACGCAGTACGCCGCGCAGGCCAACCAGGCCAGCAAGTCCCAGCAGATCGCCGTCGCCGAGAAGGTCCTCGCCTCCCAGGGCAAGGGTGCCTGGCCGGTCTGCGGCAAGGGCCTGTCCAGCGCCGGCTACAGCGGCGGCAGCTCGTCCTCCTCCAGCTCCTCGAACTCCAGCTCCTCGAACTCCAGCTCCTCGAACACGAGCAGCCGTTCGACCGAGAAGCAGAGCGCCTCGCGTTCGGCGGACCGTCCGGCCGCCAAGAAGACCGTCACCACCCCGACCGGCAAGAAGGTCAAGAAGGGCGACGGCGAGTACAAGGTCGTCAAGGGTGACACCCTCAGCTCGATCGCCGAGAAGCACAAGGTCAAGGGCGGCTGGCAGAAGCTGTTCAAGCTGAACAAGGACATCATCACCGACGCGGACTTCATCTACCCGGGTCAGCAGCTGCACCTCAAGTAGGACCCAGCTGAACCACAGCGCCCTCACAACCGTGTCCTTCAGGATGAAGGCCTCGTGAGGGTCACCCCCCGTCCCCACGGGCTCCCCGCTCCGGTGCGTCTTCCCCCGTACGCACCGGGGCGGGGCTTTTCATGCCCCGTCGAGGCATGTCTTTGTTCAGTTCAGAAACAATTTACTCTCGGTTCTGTCCAGGGGGCGGTCCACACGGTGGCCGAACCCCCGGAGCCGGTTAGGCTCGGTCTCGCAGAACCCACCGCGGTCCCGGCGGACCGTGTCACATCCCAAGAAGGAGATGCTCGTGCCGTCCATCGACGTCGTCGTAGCCCGGGAAATCCTGGACTCCCGAGGCAACCCCACGGTCGAGGTCGAGGTCGGCCTCGACGACGGCAGCACCGGTCGTGCCGCCGTTCCCTCCGGCGCCTCCACGGGCGCGTTCGAGGCCATCGAGCTCCGTGACGGTGACCCGAACCGCTACCACGGCAAGGGTGTCGAGAAGGCCGTGCTGGCCGTCATCGAGCAGATCGGCCCGGAGCTGGTCGGCTACGACGCCACCGAGCAGCGTCTGATCGACCAGGCGATGTTCGACCTGGACGCCACCGACAACAAGGGCTCCCTCGGCGCCAACGCCATCCTCGGCGTCTCGCTCGCCGTCGCCCACGCCGCCTCCGAGGCCAGCGACCTCCCGCTCTTCCGCTACCTGGGCGGCCCGAACGCGCACCTGCTGCCGGTGCCGATGATGAACATCCTGAACGGCGGCTCGCACGCCGACTCCAACGTGGACATCCAGGAGTTCATGATCGCCCCGATCGGCGCGGAGTCCTTCTCCGAGGCCCTGCGCTGGGGCGCCGAGGTCTACCACACCCTCAAGAAGGTGCTGAAGACCAAGGGCCTGTCCACCGGCCTGGGCGACGAGGGCGGCTTCGCCCCGAACCTGGAGTCCAACCGCGCCGCGCTCGACCTCATCATCGAGGCCATCAAGCAGGCCGGCTACGTCCCCGGCGAGCAGATCGCGCTCGCGCTCGACGTCGCCGCGTCGGAGTTCTACAAGGACGGCAAGTACGAGTTCGAGGGCAAGTCCCGCTCGGCCGCCGAGATGACCGAGTACTACGAGGAGCTCGTGGCGGCCTACCCGCTCGTCTCCATCGAGGACCCGCTGTTCGAGGACGACTGGGCCGGCTGGAAGGTCATCACCGACAAGCTGGGCGACAAGGTCCAGATCGTCGGCGACGACCTGTTCGTCACCAACCCGGAGCGCCTGGCCCGCGGCATCGAGGAGGGCAGCGCCAACGCCCTGCTCGTCAAGGTGAACCAGATCGGCTCGCTGACCGAGACCCTGGACGCCGTCGAGATGGCCCAGCGCAACGGCTTCAAGTGCATGATGTCCCACCGCTCCGGCGAGACCGAGGACGTCACCATCGCCGACCTCGCCGTCGCGGTGAACTGCGGCCAGATCAAGACCGGCGCCCCGGCCCGCTCGGACCGCGTCGCCAAGTACAACCAGCTCCTGCGCATCGAGGAGATCCTCGACGACGCGGCGGTGTACGCCGGCCGCAGCGCGTTCCCGCGGTTTCGCTCTGCGAACTGATCAGCACAGCAAGGGCTGAGCAGCTTCAAGGGCTGACCCCGGCAGGGCTAAGCCTCAGCCAGTCGTACGTACGTCCCCGTACCGGTCCCGTACCGTGTGCGGGGACGTACGTACGTAGAAGGGGAGGCGGAGAGCCGATGGCCGTGAAGGACCGGGACCGTTTCTCCACCACGACCAGGATCAGGCTGCTCGGCGAGCAGACCGCGGCCCGGGTCTACCGTTCCCAGACCAAGCGGCAGGCCCGCCGCTCCCGGCTGACCGGCCGGGCCGCGCTGCTCGCCCTCGTGCTGTGCACGCTGGTGGTGGCGCTGGCGTACCCGATAAGGCAGTACGTCTCCCAGCGCGCCGAGATCGCCGATGTCCAGCGGGAGAAGGCGCGGGCCGCCGAGCGGGTCGAGAAGCTGCGCGACCTCAAGGCGCGCTGGCAGGACGACGCGTACGCGGAGCAGCAGATCCGGCAGCGGCTGCACTACGTGCTGCCGGGGGAGACGGGCTTCGTCGTCGTCGACCCGGACGCGGCGCGGCAGTCCCGCGCCGACCTGGGCGCGGCCGACCGCCCCTGGTACGCGAACGTCTGGGACGGGGTCGACAAGTCCGACGCCTCCGACCAGTGAACCGACCGATGGACCGATAGAAAGACAGGCATGGAAACGCCTCCGCCCTCCACCCCGCGCACCGAGCCGACCGACGCGGATGTCGAGGCCTTCAAGCAGCAGCTCGGGCGGCCGCCGCGCGGGCTGCGGGCGATCGCGCACCGGTGCCCGTGCGGGCAGCCGGACGTCGTGGAGACCGCGCCCCGGCTGCCGGACGGCACGCCCTTCCCGACGACGTACTACCTGACGTGCCCGCGCGCCGCCTCGGCGATCGGCACGCTGGAGGCGAACGGCGTCATGAAGGAGATGACGGAGCGGCTGCAGACCGATCCGGAGCTCGCGAAGGCGTACCGGGCCGCGCACGAGGACTATCTCGCGCGCCGCGACGCCATCGAGGTCCTGGAGGGCTTTCCGAGCGCGGGCGGCATGCCGGACCGGGTGAAGTGCCTGCACGTGCTGGTGGGCCACTCGCTGGCCGCCGGCCCGGGCGTGAACCCGCTGGGCGACGAGGCGATCGCGATGCTGCCGGAGTGGTGGCGCAAGGGGGCCTGCGTGACCCTGACCGAGCAGCAGGAGGACCCCAAGTGACCCGTGTCGCCGCCGTCGACTGCGGTACGAACTCGATCCGGCTCCTCGTCGCGGACTGTGACCCGGAGACCGGTGAACTGGTCGACCTGGACCGGCGTATGACCATCGTGCGGCTGGGGCAGGGGGTCGACCGGACCGGGCGGCTCGCGCCCGAGGCGCTGGAGCGGACCTTCGCCGCGTGCCGGGAGTACGCGGCGGTCATCAAGGAACACGGGGCTGAGCGGCTGCGGTTCGTCGCCACTTCCGCCTCCCGGGACGCCGAGAACCGGGACGAGTTCGTGCGCGGGGTCCTCGACATCCTCGGGGTCGAGCCCGAGGTCATCTCCGGGGACCAGGAGGCCGAGTTCTCCTTCACCGGGGCGACCAAGGAGCTCAAGGGCAGTGACCACCTGGCCAGGCCCTACCTCGTGGTGGACATCGGCGGGGGGTCGACGGAGTTCGTCGTGGGCGACGACCGTGTGCGCGCCGCACGTTCCGTGGACATCGGCTGTGTGCGGATGACCGAACGGCATCTGGTGCGGGACGGGGCCGTCAGCGACCCGCCCACCGACGCGCAGATCGCCGCCATAAGGAGCGACATCGAGGCCGCTCTCGACCTCGCCGAAGAGACCGTCCCGCTGTGCGAGGCGCGCACGCTGGTGGGGCTCGCCGGGTCCGTCACCACCGTGTCGGCGATCGCGCAGGAGCTGCCCGAGTACGACTCCCGGGCCATCCACCACTCGCGGGTCTCCCACGACCGTGTCCGTGAGATCACCGACTGGCTGCTGCACTCCACCCACGCCGAGCGCGCGGCCGTGCCCTCCATGCATCCGGGGCGCGTGGACGTCATCGCCGCCGGGGCCCTCGTACTCCTCGCGATCATGGAGCGGATCGGGGCCGAGGAGGTCGTCGTGAGCGAGCACGACATCCTCGACGGCATCGCGTGGTCGATCGCGTAGGCGCTGTCGGCACCTCTGCTGAGCAGGCAGAACAACGTATGAGCGCGTTCGGGGGGCCCTTCGGGCCCCTCTTTGACGTGTCGCCGAGAAAGTTCGTGAAGTTCTTCACAAGGAATTGGGTCCTGTCGGACGACGAATCTGGTCCGGTTGACCCTTCCGGGGGCTCAACACCCGTGTGAACACGTTCAAAACGGTGGGATGCGGGCTTCGGGGGAGGCGTGCACGAGGGGTCCGCGAGGGGCCCTCACGGGACCGGTTCCGGCACGGAGAGGCAGCTCACGCGGCATTGACAACGGGTCGCCCGATACGCTGGTTCCCGTTCCGCGCCATGACGTGGATCACGCGAGTCGCGGAGGATAACACACCCCTTGCAAGAGCTTGTGAAGGGGCGCACGAGCGACCCCCCTGAGGCGGGTGGATACTCGATGGCATGAGCACCACGGAGCGTCCCAGGATCCTCGTAGTAGGCGGTGGGTACGTAGGCCTGTACGCAGCTCGGCGCATTCTCAAGAAGATGCGCTACGGCGAGGCGACCGTCACGGTTGTCGACCCCCGGTCGTACATGACCTACCAGCCCTTCCTCCCCGAAACCGCCGCCGGCAACATCTCCCCGCGCCACGTCGTCGTCCCGCTGCGACGCGTGCTGCCGAAGGCGGAGGTGCTCACCGGCCGGGTCACCACCATCGACCAGGACCGCAAGGTCGCCACGATCGCCCCCCTCGTGGGTGAGGCGTACGAGCTGCCCTTCGACTACCTGGTGATCGCGCTCGGCGCGGTCTCCCGCACCTTCCCGATCCCCGGCCTCGCCGAGCAGGGCATCGGCATGAAGGGCATCGAGGAGGCCATCGGCCTGCGCAACCACGTGCTTGAGCAGCTCGACAAGGCCGACTCCACGACCGACGAGGAGATCCGCCGCAAGGCGCTCACCTTCGTGTTCATCGGCGGTGGCTTCGCGGGCGCGGAGACCATCGGCGAGGTCGAGGACATGGCCCGCGACGCGGCCAAGTACTACAGCAACGTCTCGCGCGAGGACATGCGGTTCATCCTCGTCGATGCCGCCGACAAGATCCTCCCCGAGGTCGGCCCCAAGCTCGGCCAGTACGGCAAGGAGCACCTGGAGAGCCGGGGCGTGGAGATCTACCTCTCCACCTCGATGGACTCCTGCGTCGACGGCCACGTGGTCCTCAAGAACGGCCTGGAGGTCGACTCCAGCACCATCGTGTGGACCGCCGGCGTCAAGCCGAACCCGGTCCTTTCCCGCTACGGCCTCCCGCTGGGCCCGCGCGGTCACGTGGACACCGCCCCGACCCTCCAGGTCCAGGGCACCGACTACATCTGGGCCGCCGGCGACAACGCCCAGGTCCCGGACGTCGCCGCCCGCAAGGCCGGCGTCGAGAACGCCTGGTGCCCGCCGAACGCCCAGCACGCGCTGCGCCAGGCGCGGGTCCTCGGCGACAACGTGATCTCCGGGATGCGGGGCTTCCCGCAGAAGGAGTACAGCCACTCCAACAAGGGTGCTGTAGCGGGTCTCGGCCTGCACAAGGGCGTCGCGATGATCGTCATGGGCAAGATGAAGATCAAGCTCAAGGGGCGTCTCGCCTGGTACATGCACCGCGGCTACCACGGTCTGGCCATGCCGACCTGGAACCGCAAGATCCGCGTCTTCGCCGACTGGACCCTCGGCATGTTCCTCAAGCGCGAGGTCGTCTCCCTCGGCGCCATGGAGAACCCGCGCGAGGAGTTCTACGAGGCCGCGCGGCCCGTGCCGGCCGCCGAGCCGAAGAAGACCGAGGCGAAGGCCTCCTGACCCACTCCGGTCACCTGACCGGCCCGGGTCGCTGATCCACCCCGAAGGACCTCCCGCCATCCGTGGTGCGGGAGGTCCTTCGGCGTTCCCGCGCTTCCCGCGCCCACCGGGTGTACATGGCTGCTACATGTGTTTTGCCCAGACGTGACCCGCCGAAGGGACTGCGCTCCGGCATGGCGCTGTTTACCCGGGTGGACAATTCCGGGATCCTCGTCACGGAGGTGTGCGCCATGGCAGGTGCCGCGCTGCGGCTCAGAGCCCTCTTCGAGCAGTTGCTGGGAGTACCGCTACCGGTGCGGATCCGCGCCTGGGACGGTTCGGAGGCCGGGCCGCCCGACGCGCCCGCGCTGGTCGTGCGCAACCGGCGTGCCGTACGCCGGCTGCTGTTCAAACCGGGCGAGCTGGGGCTTGCCCGCGCCTGGGTCGCGGGAGACGTGGAGGTCGACGGCGACCTCTACACCGCCCTCGGCCTGATCTCCGGACTCGTGTGGGAGCGCGGGGAGGACACCAGGACCCTCTGGCAGGCCCTGCGCGAACCCGAGGTGCGCTCCGCGGTACGCGGACTCGTCGCCCTCGCCGGGCCGCCGCTGCCGCCCGCCCCGCCGCCCGAGGAGGTCCGCCGGGTCCGCGGCCATCTGCACACCCGGCGCAGCGACAAGCGGGCCATCAGCCACCACTACGACGTCGGCAACGCCTTCTACGAGATCGTCCTCGGCCCGTCGATGGTGTACTCGTGCGCCTACTGGGCGGCCCCCGAACCCGAGGGCACCCTGGAGCAGGCCCAGCGCGACAAGCTGGACCTCGTCTGCCGCAAGCTCGGCCTGACGTCCGGGCAGCGACTCCTGGACGTCGGCTGCGGCTGGGGTTCGATGGCCATCCACGCCGCCCGCGAGTACGGCGTGAGCGTCGTCGGCATCACCCTCTCCCAGGAACAGGCGGCCTACGCCCGCAAGCGCGTCGCCGACGAGGGGCTCACCGACCGCGTCGAGATCCGGGTGCAGGACTACCGGGACGTCACCGACGGGCCGTACGACGCCGTCTCCTCCATCGGCATGGCCGAACACGTCGGCGCCGAACGGTACCTGGAGTACGCCGAGGACCTGCTCAAGCTGTTGAAGCCCGGCGGACGGCTCCTCAACCACCAGATCGCCCGGCGCCCGCACACCGACGAATCGGCGTACCACGTCGACGAGTTCATCGACTCCTATGTCTTCCCCGACGGCGAACTCGCCCCCCTCGGCACCACCGTGACCATGCTGGAGCGGGCCGGGTTCGAGGTGCGGGACGTCGAGTCGATCCGCGAGCACTACGCCCACACCCTGCGCCGCTGGGTCACCAACCTGGAGGCCCAGTGGCAGCGCGCGGTCCGGATCGCCGGCCCCGGGCGGGCCCGCGTGTGGCTGCTGTACATGGCCGCGAGCGCCCTCGCCTTCGAACGCAACCGCATCGGCGTCAACCAGGTCCTCGCCATCAGAACCCCCGAATCCGGCACCTCCGGCCTGCCCCTGAGATCCCGCACCTGGAACTGACGCCACCGTCCGCCCATGGGCACGGCGGCCCTGCCGGGCGGCCGGGGGGAGGGGTCAGCGCTCTCTCCGTGGCGGCCCCGCGTGCCGTGTGCCCGGGGGCGCGGCCGGGGGGTGCTGTACTTCCATGGGTACGGGAGCGACAGCAGTGCCGGCGCGGCCGGCCTGTCGGGCGACGGGGTGCCGGGCGGGAGGTGCCTGCCGCTACCTCTGTGGCGGCCCAGCGTGCCGTGTGCCCGTGGGTGGGCGGGAGTTGCTGTGCTCCCGTGGGTGGAATGCCGGGTGGGAAGAGGGGACCGCCCCTCTCGCTGTGGCGGCGCCGCAACTGCCCTATGCCCGGGGAGCCGCCGGATGTCGCTGTACTCCCATGGGTGTGGCCGGGGGCAGGGAGGAGGGGCCCGTGGGTGAGCAGCGGGCCCCTACTGGTGTGCAGGTGA
This sequence comes from Streptomyces sp. NPDC102270, assembly GCF_044766405.1. Lineage (NCBI taxonomy): Bacteria > Bacillati > Actinomycetota > Actinomycetes > Kitasatosporales > Streptomycetaceae > Streptomyces > Streptomyces sp. NPDC102270. Next base: position 423,867 of record NZ_JBIWLX010000002.1, read on the forward strand.
CTGGGCTTACTCCGCCTTGATTGCGGTCAGCATGTTCATGCGGGCCGCTCGGCGGGCCGGCCACAGTGCGGCGAGGATGCCGACCGTCGCCGCGAGCAGCAGGAACACCGCCATCCGGGCCCAGGGCAGGACGAGTTCGTACGTGGCCATCTTCGTGCCGAGGAGCTCACCGGCCGCCCAGCCGAAGAAGACGCCCAGGCCGATGCCGAGGACCCCGCCGAACAGGGAGATGACCAGGGACTCCAGACGGACCATCCGCTTGATGCCCTTGCGGTCCAGGCCGATCGCGCGGAGCATGCCGATCTCCTGGGAACGTTCGAACACCGACATCGCGAGGGTGTTGATGACCCCGAGGACCGCGACGATCACCGCCATCGCCAGCAGGCCGTAAAGCATGTTCAGCATCAGCGTGAACATCTGCGCGATGGAGTCGGACAGGTCCTTCTTGTCCTGGACCTTGATGGCCGGGTTGGAGCCGAGGGCCTTCTCCAGCCGGTCCTTGGCCGCGTCGGAGGCGCCGTCGGACGTCTTCAGCATGACCTGCATGTCGGACAGTTCGCTCAGGTGCGGATTGAGCGTCGCGGTGTCGAGCATGATGCCGCTGATCAGCTCGTTGCCCTCGTAGACCCCGGCGACCGTGAGCTTCTGCGCCTTGCCGTCCTCGTAGTGGACGGTGAAGGACGAACCCGCCTTCCAGCCGAAGGACTTGGCCCTGTCCTTGTCCACGACCACCTCGCTGCCGCCGACCTTGAACGCGCCGTCCTCCACCTTGAGGTCGGTCAGCTCACCGATCGCCGAGCCGTTGACGCCCGTCAGGTACTCGGTCTCGCCGTCGATACGGGAGGCCGCGTTGCGCAGCGGGCTGACGGCGGTGACGTCGTCGACCTTCGCCAGCTTCTTCTCGACGTCCGCCGAGAGCTCGTTGCCGTTCGCCATGGAGACGACGTAGTCCGCCTTGACGGCCGCCGACGCCATCTTGTCGATCGACTTCTGCAGGCTGCCCGCCATCACCGTCATGCCGGTGATCAGCGTGAGGCCGATCATCAGCGCGGAGGCCGTGGCTGCCGTACGGCGCGGATTGCGCACCGAGTTCTGGCGGGCCAGCTTCCCGGAGACGCCGAACACACGCAGCAGCGGGGCCGCGGCCGCGATCAGCGGGCGGGACAGGAGAGGCGTGAGGATGAAGACGCCGATGATCAGCAGGACCGCGCCCATGCCCATGGGAGCCTGGCCGTCCGAGCCCTCCATGGTGGTCGCCGCCAGGATGACGGCGACCCCCGCCCCGCTGAACAGCGCGCCCAGCGTGTTGCGCAGCACCAGCGACTTGGTGGTCGCCTTGGCGTGCACACTGCTCATCGCCGCGACCGGCGGGATCTTCGCGGCCCTGCGGCCCGGGAGCCAGGCCGCGAGCATGGTGATCAGGACGCCGACCGCGAGAGCCGTGCCCACCGTGCCCGGCGTGATGATGAGCGGTCCGTCCGGGACCGTCGCCCCGAGCGTGTCCATCAGCGACCTGAGCCCGGCCCCGATGCCGATGCCGGCCACGAGACCCGTCACGGCGGCGATCAGGCCCACCACGAACGCCTCGATCAGCACCGACCGCGTGACCTGCCTGCGAGACGCGCCGACCGCCCTGAGCAGGGCCAGCTCCTTGGTGCGCTGGGCGACCAGCATGGTGAAGGTGTTGGCGATGATGAAGGTGCCGACGAACAACGCGATGCCGGCGAAGACCAGCAGGCCCTGCTTGAGACCGGCCATCGAGGAGGAGATCAACTCGGCCTGACTGTCGGCGAGTTCCTTCCCGGTCTCGGTCTCCACCAGATCGGCGGGGAGCGCCTTGTCCAGCGCCGCCCGCAGCGCGGTCTGGGAGGTGCCGGAGGCCGCCTTCACATCGATCTCGTCGTACGTCCCCGGCTTGCCGAACAGTTTCTGGGCGGTGGCCGTGTCGAACAGCGCGAGGCTGCCGCCGGCCGCGACATTGCCGTCGTCGGTGGTGAAGACGCCGGTGACGACCGGCTTGAGGACCGGGCCGTCGACCGAGATGCGAACGGTGTCGCCGACCTTGTAGCCGGCCCGCCTCGCCGTCTCGGAGTCGATCGCGACCTGGTTCGCGCCGTGCGGCGCGGCGCCCTCGGCGAGCGGGTACCGGGGGTCCTTGTCCCCGTAGTAGTTGCCGCCCTGCGACTGGAAGCCGCCGCCGACGAGTTTGCCGTCCTTGTCGGCGATGGCGGTGAAGCCGCTCACCACGCCGATGGCGTTCGCGGCGCCCGGAACCTCGGCGCTCTTCTCCAACAGCGCCTGGGTCAGGTCGGGGTTCTTCCCGATCGTGTTGCCCTTGTCCTCACGGGACTTGGCGGTGACGGCGACGTCAACCTGGTCGAAGCCCTTGGCCGAACTCTTCTGGTAGGCCTCGGAGATGGTGTTGGTGAAGACGAGGGTGCCGGACACGAACGCCACGCCGAGCATCACGGCGAGCACGGTCATCAGCAGTCTGGCCTTGTGCGCGAGTACGTTGCGCAGGGCGGTGCGGAACATCAGGAGGTGCGGCCCTTCGCGTCGAACTGCTTCAGGAAATCGAGCACGTTGTCGGCCGTGGGCTTGTACATCTCGTCCACGATCCGGCCGTCCGCGAGGAACACCACCCGGTCCGCGTACGCCGCGGCCACCGGGTCGTGGGTCACCATGACGACCGTCTGCCCCAGTTCCCGGACCGAGTTGCGCAGGAAGCCCAGGACCTCGGCGCCGGCCCGCGAGTCGAGGTTTCCGGTCGGCTCGTCACCGAAGATGATGTCGGGCTTGGACGCGAGGGCCCGGGCGACGGCGACGCGCTGCTGCTGGCCGCCGGAGAGCTGGGCGGGGCGATGGCTGAGGCGGTCCCGCAGTCCGACCATCCCGATGACCGACTCCAGCCACTGCTTGTCCGGTTTACGGCCGGCGATGTCCATCGGGAGGGTGATGTTCTCCAGGGCCGTCAGGGTCGGCAGCAGGTTGAACGCCTGGAAGATGAAGCCGATCTTGTCCCGCCGCAGCTTGGTCAGCTGCTTGTCCTTCAGGGAGCCCAGCTCGGTGTCGCCGATGCGGACCGAACCGGAGGAGAAGGTGTCGAGGCCGGCCACGCAGTGCATCAGCGTGGACTTGCCGGAACCGGACGGGCCCATGATCGCGGTGAACTCGGCCTGGCGGAACTCGACGGTGACCCGGTCCAGGGCGACCACCTGGGTCTCGCCCTGTCCGTAGATCTTCGACAGATCCGTGGCGCGTGCGGCCACGGTGGTGGGCCGGCCGGCGACGGTTGTGGTGGTCACGGGATGGAACTCCTAGCGGGACGACATCGTTGAAGGACGTCTTCCATCGTGGTCGCCGGAACCCGTCGTGTAGTCAGCCGCAGTTCTGGTTCCGAAGGCAGACTTCGGAGGGACCGCGCCGCTCGGTGTCATACCTGGGGATGACGGTGGCCCCTGACCGGGGCGCGCGCGAAGAACAGGTGGAGCGTCCTTGTTCGGGCGGTGAAATTCCGTCATTCCGCATGCGCGGCCGGGTGCCGCCCGTAACGCTATTGGCAGGTGCGGATGGCGTGTTCCGCGGTCTGATGCACCCTCAGGCGCCAATAAAATAAGACAACATCGGTCCGCCCGTCCGCTGTTCGGGGGATGTATCCCGATAGGCTCGGAACCTCGACGCGGAGCCCATGGCCTGCCCGGATGGTGGAATGCAGACACGGCGAGCTTAAACCTCGCTGCCCCTTCGCGGGCGTGCCGGTTCAAGTCCGGCTCCGGGCACTTTCCCGCCCACGCGAGTTCTCACGCGTGGGCCGGCTGTCCTGTCGTCATCCCTCGTAGACGGTCAGTACGGCACCGTCGATCTCGATCCGGCGGCCGGCGCGCAGGCCGTCGCGGCGCAGTGTTCTCAGACAGGTGTGGAACAGGGGCAGCTCGTCCGCGTCCAGGACGGCGGCGGCCAGTTCCACGAGTTCGGTCACTGACTGATCGGTCAGTACCTCGGGCAGCTCACCGGAGAGCAGAACGACTGATTCTCCGGCGGGCCCGCGGACCACGGCTGTGGCCGGCCCGCCATGCACGAACAACACATTCCCCCCTGGGAGCCCGGGGTCGTACGGCTCTCGCTCCTCGGGCAGGACGAGAGACTAGCGGGGGAGTCCGGCACTTTCGGGCACAGTCGAATTCTTTGTCCGACTCCTCGGAAGAGTGAACATCCGCGGTCGCGGAGCGCCGGGACCGGCTTCCGGACGGTCACTTGGGGGGCGCGGGGTGTGGGGGGTTGTGCGCTTGGGGTGGTCTCGGAAGGCGCGGGCGCGGGCGCGGGGGGCGCAGGGTGCCGGTGGGGTGTGGGCTCGGGGTTGAGGAGGGTCCCTCTCGGGGGGTGGGCCGGGGTTCGGGTGGTCGCTTGTGTGGTGCGGGCGGCGAGAGCCTTACGGGGTAGGGCCGCAGGGGCGCGCGCGGCGGGTTGTTCCGGAAGGTCGGCGCTGAGACGGGCGGGCTCCAGGTGGCCGTATGCGCCGCGTGCAGTCGGTCCCTCGGGGCGCTCGTGGGGTACGGCCTCGGGCGGGCGGTCTCCGGTGGTCGCTCGCGTGGTGCGAGGGCCGGAAGCGTGGCCTGGGTGGGGTGGCTCGAACGGCCGCTCGGCGGCGTCCGGGTGGGCGTGGCACCGGCGTGGGTCGGCCGGGGGTGGGTCAGCCCCCCGCATGCGCTGAGCGGAGCCGGGTGCCTCGGCCCCCGCCGGGCCGGCCCGGCGTCGGTCCGGCCGGCCGGCCGCCCGGCGTGGGGCGGCGGTTACTTCTTCGGGGTGCGGTCCAGCAGGGACTCCACGAGGGCGGCCACGTGGCGGCGGTCGTCGGGTGAGAGTTTCTGGAGGCTGGCGATCAGGAGGTCCACCTCGGGGTCGGCCGGGTGGGCGACGGTGCCGGCCGGGGTGCCGTACACGTGGATGCCGCAGGCCTCCGCGGCGGCGCGCCGGACGGTGTCCAACGGGAGTTCCAGGCCCTTGGACAGTCCCTCCAGAGTCGTCGACTGAGGCATGCGGACGACGCGGTCGGTAGTCGCCAGGTGGTGGACGGTGGAGCGCGGGATGCCGCCGCGGCGCGCCACGTCGCCGTAGGACCAGCCCTTGCGGTCCAGGCGCTCACGGATCAACTGCTGGAGTGCGTTGGCCACGGGTGGGTCACTTCCTGCTCGCCGCTCGGCGGAACCGTCCATGTCGGGGCCGATTCTACGGGCGGCCCCACCCGCCGCCGAAAGGGTGATTCCCCGAACGGGTTGCGCAGTGGCGCCACGAGGCCCTAGTGTCCAATCTCGTTGGACAGCACGTCCGGCCAAGTTGGACAGAGTGTGGGGGGAACCTGACTCGGTCCGACCGGAAATGCCCATCCCTGAGGGGGAATTGATCATGATGGACGCTCACGAGCTCGAGGCCGAGTCCGCGGAACTGCTGCCCGGCCGCGAGGCCCTCGGCCGTCTGAAGTTCAGCTTCAACAAGACGACCAACGTCACCAAGCACATCGCCAACGTCGAGGCCCACAACTCGTCCCTGGCCGTCAACGACCACTCCCTGGCCTCGGCCGCCGCCTCGCAGGCCGGCCAGAACATCACGGTCACCCAGTAACACCCGCGCACCACCTCGAACCCGATCCACATCACCTGAAAGGACGTCCGACATGAGCATGGACATGCACGAGCTGGAGACCGAGTCCGCCGAGCTGCTGCCGGGCCGCGAGGCCCTGGGCCGTCTGAAGTTCAGCTTCAACAAGACGACCAACGTCACCAAGCACATCGCCAACATCCAGGCGGACAACCAGTCCGCGGCGCTCAACGACCACTCCTCCTACTCGGTCGCCGAGTCGCAGGCCTCGCAGTCGATCGTCGTCAAGCAGTAGCGCCGGCGTGATCCGGCCGTCGGGGTGGGCCGCCCGTACCAGCGGTGCGGTCCACCCCGACGGCCGTGCCAGGGGGGAAGCGGGGAGGACGTGGGGGGAGACCACATATGACAGTGCTCGGAGACGGGCCCCCGACGCTGTACGACCCGGGACCGGTGCCCGGGCCGGGCGGCTGGCCGGTGACGTACGAGCAGGTGGCGACGGGCAGCCTGCCGGTCGTCGACCAGCGGCTCGTGCCGCGGCTGAGCGCGGGACTGCGACTGCACGGCGAGTACCAGGGATCGGGCTTCACCGAACCCAAGTACATCGCCCGTCGGGGGGACGGGCAGGTCGTACAGCTGTCGCGGCTGCTGTACCTCGTGGCGTCGTCCGTGGACGGCGTACGCGACACCGAGTCGATCGCCCACCGGGTGAGCGCGAGATTCGGCCGCGAGGTCAGCGGCGAGAACATCCGCTTCCTGGTGGAGAAGAAGCTGGAACCGCTCGGGGTCACGGTCCCCGAGGGCCAGGAGAGCGACGAGGTCGACGCACCGCGCTCCGACCTGCTGCTCGCCCTCAAGGGCCACCGGATCATCTTCGACGAGCGGCGCACGGCCCGGATCGCGCGGATGTTCGCGTGGCTGCACCGGCCGGTCGTGGTCGCGGCCGTGCTGCTCACGACCGTGGCCATGGACGTGTGGCTGTTCGGCTTCTTCGGGGCGATCGAGCCGGTCCTGGAGGTCCTCGACCAGCCGGTGCTGATCCTCATCGTCTTCGCCCTGACCGTGGCCTCGCTCGTCTTCCACGAGTTCGGCCACGCCTCCGCGTGCAGCTACGGCGGCGCACGGCCCGGGTGCATCGGCTGCGGGATCTTCCTCATCTGGCCGTCGATGTACACGGACGTGACGGACGTGTACCGGATCGGACGCGGCGGGCGGATCAGGACCGATCTGGGCGGCGTCTACTTCAACGTGGTCTTCATGCTCGGCATGGCCGGGCTGTACTTCGCCACGGGGGAACCGTTCTTCCTGGCCGCCGTGTATCTCGGGCACTTCGAGATCCTCGAACAGCTGATGCCGGCGGTGCGCCTCGACGGCTACTACATCCTCGGTGACCTCGCCGGGGTCCCGGACCTCTACGGCAAGATCAAGCCGATCCTGCTCGGACTGGTGCCGGGCAGAAGGGGGCGGGCCGCGCGCAAAGAGGTCGCCGGGCTGAAGAAGTCGGCGCGGACCATCGTCGCCGCGTGGGTGCTCACCATGGTCCCGCTGATCATCGGCGAGATGGGCTACGCGCTGTGGAACCTGCCCCGGATCATCGCCACGATGACCCGGTCCATGGTCGAGCAGTTCTCCGGCACCGGGTCGGCCTTCGCGGACGGCCGGATCGTCGAGGGGCTCGTCGGGGTGCTGGGCTGTCTCATGCTGCTGATCCCGATGGGCGGTGTCGTCTATCTCACCGTGAAGATCGGGGGGCGGATCCTGCGGGCCGCGAAGCGGTCCACGGCGGGGCGGCCCCGGTTGCGGGTGGCGCTGTGCGCGGTGGTCCTCGCCGGGCTGACCGGTCTCAGCTACGCCTGGACGTCCGGCCTGACGCCCCAGCCGCTCCCGAAGAAGCCCCCGATCGCGCCGATCCTCCAGCCCGGGGTCTCGACGGAGGAACCACGTCCCCGGCAGGCCACGACCCCCGACGGCGACGCCTCGACGTCGGACACGGACACCTCGGACGACCCGGCGGGCACCGGCCCCGGTGCGGGTTCACCCTCGGCGGGCCGCTCCCAGGGCTCCGTCGCGCCCACCCCGGGGGCGTCCTCCGACGCCTCGACGTCCGCCGCACCGGCGTCGTCGGCGACAGCACCGGGCTCGGCGTCGGGGGGTTCCTCCCGCGGGCCGGCGTCCTCGACGCAGGGCACCTCGGCGGACCCGGAACCGTCCTCCCCGGGCACGGAACCGGCCACCCCCGTCTCGTCCCCGACCCCGTCGGAGAGCATCGCGCCCTCACCCGTCGAGACGCCGTCACCATCAGCGGCCAGCGGGTCACCGGGGGCGTCCTGAGGGGGAAGGGCGACAACCGATCGGACGGCGGGGGGAGGGCCGGTGGCCGCCTGCCGCCGTGGGCCGACGGTCCGTATCCCCGCTGTGGGCTGACAGTCCGTGTCCCCGCCGTGGGCCGACGGCCCGTATCCCGCCTCCCCACACCCGCCCCCGCCTCCGCGCCCGTACTCATCCATCCACCCAAGGAGACCTCTTGAGCAGCCACCGAAAACCCCGTACCTCCAGCCCGTTGACCCGGCGTGCCGTTCGCGTGGGGCTGGTCGCCGCCGGTGTCGCCGGTGTGGCGACCGCTGTGCCGGCGCAGGCCGCCACCGGCGGGGCCACCAAGCTCGCCGTCGCGTCGGACCACGTCTTCAGCCACGCCGACCGCCACGACCACACCGAGGAGAAGGACTCGTTCACCATCCGGCAGTTCGGCAAGGTGAACGCCGCCTCCGTGCGCAACCAGGCCAACGCGGTCTCCTCGGGCTGCACCGCCGACGACGACTGCCGTTCGGTCGCGCTGTCGTTCCAGATCGTCACCGTCGCGGGCGAGCACACCCGCCTGAACGCCGTGAACCTCAGCGACGCCGCCAACAAGAGCTGCACCGGCTGCCAGACCCTGGCCGGCGCCTACCAGTTCGTGGTCTCCACGCCCGCCCCGCTCACCCTCGACTCCGCCCACCGCCGCCAACTCGCCGACATCCACCGCCGACTGGACGCCCTGACCCGCTCCGACGTCCCCGCGACCGACCTGCGCACGCGCGCCGACGCCCTCGCCGCCGAGGTCAACACCGTCCTCGAGGACGCCGTGGCCCACGCCCCGAAGGGGGACGCGCAGGAGGACGTCACCATGCACCGCCACCTGGACGGCTGGCCCGGCCGCTGACCCGTCCGGCCGCCGGGCCCGCGGCAGCCTTCCGCGGGTCCGGCGGCCGCACAGACCGTTGACATCGGCAGACCTCGGGCGCAGACTCGCCACACTAAAATGAAAGAAACTTCACCAGGCGAACAGCGCCCATAGAGGTCTCCGAAGGGAACGCCCGTGCGTACCACCGTCGGCATCATCGGAGCCGGCCCCGCCGGCCTCCTCCTCGCCCGGCTCCTCCACAACGCCGGCATCGACTCGGTCGTCCTGGAGAGCCGCGACCGCGCCTACGTCGAGCACCGCCAGCGCGCCGGGATCCTGGAGCAGGGCACGGTCGACGTGCTGCGCGCGGCCGGCGCCGGGGAGCGCATGGACCGTGAGGGACTCCCGCACGACGGCATCGAGCTGCGCCACGACAGGAAGCGCCACCGCGTCGACTTCCCCGCCCTCACCGGCGGCCGCTCCGTGATGGTCTACGCCCAGACCGAGGTCTGCAAGGACCTCATCGCCCTCCAGCTCAAGGACGGCGGCCCGCTGCTGTTCGAGGCGGAGGCCCTGGCCGTCGAGGGTGCCGACACCGACACCCCGCGCGTCCGCTTCCGGCACGAGGGGCGCGAGGACGTCCTGGAGTGCGAGTACGTCGTCGGCTGCGACGGCTTCTGGGGAGTGGCGAGGAAGGCGATCCCCGCCGAACTGACCCAGGTCTTCGAGCGGACGTACCCCTTCGCCTGGCTCGGCATCCTCGCCGACGTCCCGCCCTCCCACGACGAACTCGTCTACGCCCGCCACGACCGCGGCTTCGCGCTGCTTTCCATGCGCTCCCCGTCCGTCTCCCGCCTCTACCTCCAGGTCCCGGAGGGCACGGACGCCGGGACCTGGGGCGACGAGGAGATCTGGGACGAGCTGGAGCGCCGCTTCGAGACGGACGACGACTGGAAGCTCGACAGGGGACCGATCACCCAGAAGTCCGTCACCCCCATGCGCTCCTACGTCCACGAGCCCATGCGCCACGGCCGTCTCTTCCTCGCCGGCGACGCGGCGCACATCGTCCCGCCCACCGGCGCCAAGGGCCTGAACCTCGCCGTGGGGGACGTCGTGACCTTCGCGAGCGCACTGACGCACCAGCAGGAGACCGGTTCGGCCGAGCGCCTCGACGCGTACTCGGAGACCTGCCTGCGCCGGGTCTGGCAGGCCGAACGGTTCTCGTACGACATGACGAGCCTCCTGCACCGGGCGCCCGACGCCACCCCCTTCGAGGACCGGATGCAGCGGGCCCGGCTGGAGCGGATCGCCGGGTCGCGGGCCGCCGAGACCGACCTCGCCGAGGGCTACACCGGCTTCCCCTTCGAGTGAGGCCCCTCCGGTGCCGGGAATCACGCGTACGCGTAGCGTGTTGGCCAGCACATCGAGGGAAGATCCTCCTCAAGCACTAGGGTCATTCCTTTGCCTACCCATTACTCTTGAGGGCAAGGTCCACACACGGTGGCCATGGAGGAGTGAAATGAGGAGCAGCAACCCGGTCTTCTCGCGACGGGGGTTCAGCCGCGACAACGGCTACGCGGGCTTCAACACCGCGCCGCAGGCCGGGGCCGCAGCCGTGGGCACGCAGGGCAACCCCTACGCGCAGCCGCAGGGCAACCCGTACGCGACCAACCCCTATGCCCAGGACCTTCAGCAGGGCGCGCCGCCGCAGACCCCGGTGACCACCGGCCGGATGACGATGGACGACGTCGTCCTGCGCACCGGCACCACGCTCGGCATCCTGATCGTCACCGCCGCGCTCGCCTGGGCGCTGCTGCCCGTCGACGACGCCAACATCGGCCGCTCGTACGGCATCGGCATCGGCGCCGCGCTGGTCGGCATGGTCCTGGCGTTCGTGCAGTCCTTCAAGCGCAAGGCCTCGCCCGCGCTGATCGTGTCGTACGCCGCGTTCGAGGGTGTGTTCCTCGGCGTCATCTCCAGCATCGTCGACAACCGCATCGCGAGCGGCGCGGCCATGCAGGCCGTGATCGGCACGCTGGCGGTCTTCGCCGCCGTACTCGTGGCGTACAAGGCCGGCTGGATCCGCGTCAACCGGCGGTTCTACGGCTTCGTCATGGCGGCCGCGCTCGGCTTCATGCTGCTGATGGTGGTCAACCTGCTCTTCGCCGCCTTCGGCGGCGGTGACGGCCTCGGCTTCCGCAGCGGCGGCCTCGGCATCCTGTTCGGCATCATCGGCGTCCTGCTCGGCGCGTGCTTCCTCGCCCTCGACTTCAAGCAGGTCGAGGACGGCATCGCCTACGGCGCCCCGCGCGAGGAGGCGTGGCTGGCCGCGTTCGGTCTCACGCTGACGCTGGTGTGGATCTACATGGAGTTCCTGCGACTCGTGGCGATCCTCAACAGCAGCGACTAGTCCTCGACGGTCGCACGGTTCGTACGGCGAAGGGCCCTCGGTCGCGACCGAGGGCCCTTCGGCATGTGCGCAGCTCAGAAGTACCTGCGCGCGGCCCTCCTCAGGTCGTACTCGTGGATGATCGCTTTGGCGTGGCCGTACGCGAGGTTGTGTTCGTGGCGGAGCCAGCTGACCTTTTCCTCGAAGCGGAAGAGCGCCGGGCCTTCGTCGACGGTGCGGAGCCAGTCGGAGACTTCACGACCGGTGCAATGGGGGATGCGGGCGAGCATGTTGCGGTGGGTCTCCTCGGAGAGGACGTGGGACATCGGCGCCTCCGGACGCAAAGGGGATGTAAGCCGGTCCTTCAGGTCACCGTGCCTGAGCCTTCGCCCGTTGGCAACAGTCCCGGTGGGACACGTACGGTTGGCCGGTGGCTGATACTTCGCGTCTGACCCGGGCTGTGGACCACTTCGCCGACCGTCTGCGGGCCGCTCCGCAGAGCCGGCTGCAACGGGGCGCCGCCGCCGAAGCACTGGGCCTGGCCCGGGAGTTCGCCCGCCGGACGCAGGCCCTGGAGGAGCCCGGGACCGAGCCGCGCGAGATGCCGGACGTGGGCATGTTCGCCGCCGCCGACCAGATCACCGTGGCCGTGCACGACTTGGCCCTCGTCCTGACGGACGAGGGCCAAGTGGAAGAAGCACTGGAACTGGTGGCGCAGGCCCAGCGGCGTGCCGGAGTGTGACTCCTGCGCCGCAGCCCGCCTCCTACAGGGACGCTATGACCCGGTCCGCCAGGATGTAGACGTTCTCCTCGCCGCAGGCGAACGTCAGCGTGTACGCGCCCGAGACCCCCGAACCGCCCAGCAGCACCGGGGTCTCGCCCCCGCGCAGGGCCGCGGAGAGGCGCTCGGCCGTCTCGCGGTGGCCCGGGGTCATGCAGAGGGTCGTGCCGTCGGCGAAGACGTAGACGTCCAAGGTGCCGAGCGGACCCGGGCGGACATCGGCCAGCTCGGTGCCGGAGGCGGCCAGTTCCTCCAGGGTCGCCACCGTGCGCTCGTGGTCGCCCACGGTCGGTGAGCCGACCGGCACGAAGTCCGGGTGGGAGGGGTGGCGGCGCCGGGCCGCGGCCAGTTCGGGACTCTCCCCGGCAAACTCGTCCGCGTCGGCCGAGGACTCCGACACCGACTCCAGCGGCTCCAGGCCCACGAAATCGGCCTGCCGGGGCAGGAACAGCTCGCTGTCGGGCAGGCCGAGCAGCGAGGGCGCGTCGGAGGCTTCACGGGCCTCCTGGGCGGCCCAGAACGCCCGCGCCTCGGCGAGCTCGCGCTCGCGCTCCTCGGCGAGGGCCTCGGCCACGGCGGCGCGTATCTCGTCGACGTCAGCGGCGGGACGGGCGGCCGGTACGAGACCCCGTACCGAGGCGGGGTTGTTCCTGGCGAGCTCGGTGTGCAGGGCGGCGACCTGTCGGCGCAGCACCATGAGGGTGCGCAGAACAGCGACGCCCACGGCGCCCGTGGCGGCCGTGGTGACCAGCAAGGCGATCGGCATGGCGCTCACTGACGTACTCCCGGTTCAAAGTCGACCCCCGACTTCCTACATCAGCTTGAAGGGCGGACTATCCAGCTGTCAGTGCGTAACGTCACGAATCGGACAGGGCTTTGGGTCCGGGGTTCGTGGTGAAACGGCTCTGAGCTGCGCAAATCCCTCTGGGGAGGGAGATAGGTCACATCCTGAGGGAGATTGGATCACAAATCGGCCCAGAACCTTGGAGTTTCCCAGGTTCTGGGCCGAAGAGTGACGCTCAGTCCCCGTGCGTACACGGAGAGTTGGGAATCAGCTCAGGCGCTCGATGACCATCGCCATGCCCTGGCCGCCACCCACGCACATGGTCTCCAGACCGAACTGCTTGTCGTGGAACTGGAGGGAGTTGATGAGCGTGCCGGTGATCCGGGCGCCGGTCATGCCGAAGGGGTGGCCGACGGCGATCGCGCCGCCGTTCACGTTCAGCTTCTCCAGCGGGATGTTCAACTCGCGGTAGGAGGGGATCACCTGGGCGGCGAACGCCTCGTTGATCTCGACCAGGTCGATGTCGTCGATCGTGAGACCGGCGCGGCGCAGAGCCTGGTTCGACGCGTCCACCGGGCCCAGACCCATGATCTCGGGGGACAGGCCCGAGACCCCGGTCGACACGATGCGGGCGAGCGGGGTCAGACCGAGCTCGCGGGCCTTGGTGTCGGACATGATCACGACCGCGGCGGCACCGTCGTTGAGCGGGCAGCAGTTGGCGGCGGTGACCAGGCCGTCGGGGCGGAACACCGGCTTGAGGCCCTGGACGCCTTCGAGCGTGACACCGGCGCGCGGGCCGTCGTCCTTGGAGACGACCGTGCCGTCGGGCAGCGTGACCGGGGTGATCTCGCGCTCCCAGAAACCGTTCTTGATGGCTTCCTCGGCGAGGTTCTGCGAGCGGACACCGAACTCGTCCATGTCCTGGCGGGTGATGCCCTTGAGGCGGGCCAGGTTCTCGGCGGTCTGCCCCATCGCGATGTACGGGTCGGGGAGCAGACCGTCCTCGCGCGGGTCGTGCCAGGTCGTGCCCTCCTGGGCGGCGGTGGCCGCGGTGCGGGCCTGTGCCTCGTCGAAGAGCGGGTTGGTGGTGTCCGGGAGACCGTCCGAGCTGCCCTTGGCGTAGCGGGAGACCGTCTCGACACCGGCCGAGATGAAGACGTCGCCCTCGCCGGCCTTGATGGCGTGCAGGGCCATGCGGCTCGTCTGCAGCGAGGAGGAACAGTAACGGGTGATCGTGCAGCCCGGCAGGTGGTCCATGCCCATCTGCACGGCGACGATGCGGCCCAGGTTGTAGCCCTGCTCGCCGCCGGGGAGGCCGCAGCCGAGCATCAGGTCGTCGATGTCGCGCGGGTCCAGCTCGGGGACCTTGGCGAGGGCGGCCTGGATGATCGTGGCGGTGAGGTCGTCGGGGCGCAGGTCCTTGAGCGAGCCCTTGACTGCGCGGCCGATGGGGGAGCGGGCGGTCGAGACGATCACGGCTTCGGGCATCACGGCTCCATTGGCATACGGGGTTCTTCCGACTGGGCTGCTTGGGAAGTTACCCGTACGTATGGCCTGGGTCACGGGGATGACGGTGTGACCTATGTCTAAGCGCTTGCTTTCCTCACCTCGGCCGCCCCGCCACCCCCACCCAAACCCCCCGCCGCTCACACGCCCGACGGACGGGGATCGCCCGGACCGGCGTTCGCGGCAGGAGTCGGCTCCGTCGCCCGCACCCGCCGCCTCCGCCTGCGCTTCAGCAGTGCCCAGGGCCCCGTCGGACCCGTCGGCATCGCGGCCGCGACCTCCGTGCCCGCCTCCGAGGCCGCCTCCGCCGCCGCCCTCGCCACCGGCAGGAAGCCCTCACGGCGGGAGACGTCCGGGCGGTCCTCGTCGGCCGGCCACAGGCTCAGGGCCGCGCACACCGTCGGCAGCACCGCCATCGCCGCCGTCGCATAACCCTCCGCCGAGGGGTGGTAGTGGTCGGGGCCGAACAGCTCGCGCGGATTCGCCTCGAACTCCGGGCCCAGCAGATCGCCCAGCGACACCGTGCGGCCGCCCTGCTCCACCGCGCCGATCGTCTGGGCCGCCGCCAGCTGACGCGAGGCCCGGCGGGCCAGCCACCGCAGCGGCTGCTGGACCGGCTCGATCGTGCCCAGGTCGGGACAGGTGCCGACCACGACCTCGGCCCCGGCCGTGCGCAGCCGCCGTACCGCCGAGGACAGATGCCGTACGGAACGCGTCGCCGGCATCCGGTGTGTGACGTCGTTCGCGCCGATCATGATCACGCAGATGTCGGGGATCCGCTCCGGGTCCGCCAGTGTCTGCGCCACCTGCCGGTCCAGGTCGTCCGAGGTGGCCCCGGGGAGGGCGACATTGCGGAGTTCCACCGGGCGCTCCGCCACCGCCGCCAGCCCGGACGCCAGCAGCGCGCCCGGCGTCTGGCCCGCCCGGTGCACCCCCTGGCCCGCGGCCGTCGAGTCGCCCAGCATGGTCAGCCGCAGGGGCGGATCGCCCGCGCCGGCATAGACGTGGCCGTACCGGCCCTCGGCCTGCGGGACGTGCGGCGTCGTGCCGTTGCCCACCTGCCGCCTCGCCAGCCGCACCTCCGCCAGCAGCAGACCCATGGCCGCCGCGCCGGCCAGACCGATCCCGCCGCCGCCGTATGCCGCGCCGGCCGCGATCCGCCGGGCCACCCTCGCCCTCGACATGCTCGTCATACGTCGCCGCCACCTCCGTCGTACCCGATACACCCACTCCTTGCCCCGCACGGACGGTGGCCCAATCCCCACGGTGAGTGAACGGCCGTCATGGCGCCCGATCAGGCCATAGGCTGGCTGGACCACTAGGACCACTTCTTTTGCAAGCATCCGGAGACAACGGTGCAATTCCACGACTCGATGATCAGCCTCGTCGGCAACACCCCGCTGGTGCGGCTCAACAGCGTGACCAAGGGCATCAAGGCGACCGTCCTGGCCAAGGTCGAGTACTTCAACCCCGGCGGCTCCGTGAAGGACCGCATCGCCCTGCGCATGATCGAGGCGGCGGAGGAGAGCGGGGCGCTGAAGCCCGGGGGCACCATCGTCGAGCCGACCAGCGGCAACACCGGGGTCGGGCTCGCCATCGTGGCGCAGCAGAAGGGGTACAAGTGCATCTTCGTGTGCCCCGACAAGGTGTCCACCGACAAGATCAACGTCCTTCGGGCGTACGGCGCCGAGGTCGTGGTCTGCCCGACCGCCGTGGACCCCGAGCACCCGGACTCGTACTACAACGTCTCCGACCGGCTGGTGCGCGAGACGCCCGGCGCGTGGAAGCCCGACCAGTACTCCAACCCCAACAACCCGCTCTCGCACTATCACTCCACCGGCCCCGAGCTGTGGGAGCAGACGGAGGGGAAGATCACCCACTTCGTGGCGGGCGTCGGCACCGGCGGCACCATCTCCGGCACCGGCCGGTACCTGAAGGACGCCAGCGACGGCCAGGTCCAGGTGATCGGCGCCGACCCCGAGGGGTCCGTGTACTCCGGCGGGTCCGGGCGGCCGTATCTCGTCGAGGGCGTCGGCGAGGACTTCTGGCCGACCGCCTACGACCGGACCGTCGCCGACGAGATCGTCGCGGTGTCGGACAAGGACTCCTTCCAGATGACCCGCCGCCTCGCCAAGGAGGAGGGCCTGCTGGTGGGCGGCTCCTGCGGCATGGCCGTCGTCGCGGCCCTGCGCGTCGCCGAGCGCCTGGACGAGAACGGCGTCGTGGTGGTCCTGCTCCCGGACAGCGGACGCGGGTACCTCTCGAAGATCTTCAACGACGAGTGGCTGGCGTCCTACGGCTTCCTCGAGGAGACGGGTCCGACCGCGCGCGTCGGGGACGTCCTGAAGTACAAGGAAGGCGCGATTCCCCACCTGGTCCACATGCACCCGGACGAGACGGTCGGCCAGGCCATCGAGGTGCTGCACGAGTACGGCGTCTCGCAGATGCCGGTGGTGAAGCCGGGCGCCGGGCACCCCGACGTGATGGCGGCAGAGGTGGTCGGTTCCATCGTCGAACGGGACCTTCTGGACGCGTTGTTCACCCAGCGTGCCAATCTCACGGACCCGCTGGAGAAGCACATGTCGGCGCCACTGCCGCTCGTGGGTTCCGGTGAGCCCGTCGTGGATCTGATGTCGATCCTGGGCCGCGCGGACGCGGCGATGGTGCTGGTCGAGGGCAAGCCGACCGGAGTGGTGACCCGTCAGGACCTGCTGGCCTACATGGCGCGCGCGGCGGAGTGACGCGCGGGAGTGTTCGCCGTCCTCACTGTCTTCGCACGCGAGGACGGCAACACCCGTCGTGACCCGTCAGCTCATGCCGAGCGCCTGATCCGCAGCAGTGCGGGATCGAACGGGGCACGACGCGACCGTCCGGGCGGAAGCGGCAGGACGGTCACCGATTCCAGGACGCCGGCGATCGCCGCCCGCCGCTGAGCGAGGCTCATCACGGGCCATCGTGAGGGGTCCTTGCCCGCCGAAGCGGCCTGCATGTTCCGTCGGTGTTCCGCCCGAGCCGCTTCCAGACCGGAGATACGGGCCTCAAGATCGGTCATCTCGACAGCGGGAGATTCGCGCTGTCCGACAAGGCGTTGCAGCAGCGCCGTACCGGCCCACTCCGGCTGCCTGTCATCGGCGTTGCTGCGCTGTTCGCCCAGCAAGGAAAGAACGATCTCCTCGAGATAGCGGTCGACGTCACGGACATTGCGAGCGGTGCCTCCGCAGTCCAGGGCAGTGCACAGAGGGCCTGGACGGGATGGCCGTCGGCGGTTCTCCGGCAGTGCAGCGCGTCGACCACCTCCACGAACGCCGGTCGTACGACAGCGGGTTGTGCCGCTGTCAGGCCGTTGTCCTCGTAGAACCGGACGATGGCCACCCCGAACGCGTCGGCCGTCTCGATGTTCTCCTCGTGCTGATGACGAATGCCTGTCCCGGCTTCGCGCCCCGTGGCCAGGACGGCGGACCGTGTGCTCTGGTCGGCACTGATCCGGGCGTAGTCCACTCCGGGTATCCGGCCGCCGAGCCACTCCTCGAAGCTGCGCCCCGCTTCCAGAGCCGAGACGAGTGAGGGATTGAGGAAGCTCCTCGACCAGCCGGACATACGCATACCTCTTCGAGATGGGATGAACGGTTCGGATACCTCGAAATATGCAGGTGGAGGGCATGGCTGGTGAGTGGATGGCCGACTGAACCAGCAGATCGGGTGACGAGCCGTGCCGCGGATTGACGTCCGGGCCGGGGAACGACCGGACTTCGCGGAACTGGTACGAGGGCGTCACGTCCGCGCAGCACACGCTTAACACGGGTCCGGCACATTGGTGGATGTCGGCAGGGCGGGAGCGGCTCCCCGCCCCGGCCGGCGCCGAACGTCCAAGGACCTCCGGAGCGGCTCCCGGACCTCCATGGACGCCGGACGTGAGACCTGGCCTGACCCGGTCCACGTCCCTCGCGGGGACCGCCGTCGTCCCGCCCCCCGGTAACGGGGGTGCGGCGGTCCCCGCGCATATCCTTTCTGCTCTTTGCTGCTCTTTTCTACGCGCTCGTGCCGGCCCAACTGGCCAGCAGCGCAAGCCTCTCCGCCGTCTCCGACCCCGGCTCCGGCGTGTACGCCACGAGCGTCCGGTCGGGGGTCTCCGGCAGGACCAGGGACTCGTACGGCAGGGTCAGCAGGCCCGCCACCGGGTGCCGGACGCGTTTGACGCCGTACATGCACGCCTTGACCTGGTGGTCGGCCCACAACCGGCGGAAGTCCTCGCTCTTGAGGGAGAGTTCGCCGACGAGGTCGCGCAGTGCGGGGTCGTCGGGGTGGGCGCCCGCGTTGAGGCGCAGATGGGCCACGCTCTGGGAGGCGACCGCGGCGAAGTCGGGATAGAGGTCGCGGCCCTCGGGCTCCAGGAAGAGCTGGCGGACGATGTTGCGGCGTGCGGGAGCCATGCGGCTGTAGCCGCTCAGCGCGTCGGCGAGGGCGTTCCAGGCAAGCACGTCCATCCTGGGTCCGAGGACGAAGGCGGGGGTGCGGTCCATGCTGTCGAGCAGCAGTTGGACCCCGGGGCGCACGCGTGGCGCGGCCTCGCGGCGCGGGCCCGCCTTCTTCCTCGTCGGCCGGGCCACCGCACGCAGATAGGCGTGCTCGGTCTCGTCCAGGCGCAGCACGCGGGCGACCGCGTCCAGGACCGCGTCGGAAACTCCCCCGGACTTCGTCCGGGAGGGGCCCCCAGGGCCCCTGCCCTGCTCCAGCCGGATGTAGTAGTCCACGCTCACTCCGGCCAGTTGCGCCACTTCTTCCCGGCGCAGACCGGGCACGCGGCGCCTGCCGTGCGAGGGCAGCCCCACCTCCTCGGGCCGGATGCGGGCGCGGCGTGAGCGCAGGAAGTCTCCGAGGTCCCCGTCCATGGGTTCGATCGTAGGGGAGCTCCCGGTTTCGAACCTGGTACTGGCAGACCCAGGAAAAGCGCATCCCTGGGTACGGCTGCCCGGACGCCGCAGGGTGGTGGACGAGGCCGGGGAGCGACCCCGGCGGACATCCCACCGAGGAGCACAGCGATGTCGTACGAGAATCTGGCCGGACGTACCGCCGTCGTCACCGGAGCGGCGAGCGGCATCGGAGAGGCCACGGCCGTGCTGCTGGCCGCGCAGGGGGCGCGGGTCGCGCTGCTCGCGCGGCGCGGTGAGCGGCTGGAGGCGATCGCCGGGAAGATCCGGGCCGACGGCGGTCAGGCGCTGGCCGTGGTGGCCGACGTCACCGACGACGCGTCCGTGGCGGCCGCCGTGGAGCGTGTGCACACGGCGTACGGGACCGTCGACCTGGTGGTCAACAACGCGGGCGTGATGCTGCCGAACCCGATCGCCAGCGCCCGTGTCGACGAGTGGCAGCGGATGATCGACACCAATGTCACCGGTGTTCTGCGCGTCATCGGGGCCCTCGCAGGTGACCTGAACGAGGCGGCCGCGCAGGGGCGCAGCGCGGACCTGGTGAACATCTCGTCCATCGGCGCGCACGTCACCAGCTTCACCAACTACGCGGTGTACGGGGCGACGAAGGCCGCGGTCACCCATCTCTCGGCGCTGCTGCGCAACGAGTTCGGGCCGCGGGGGGTGCGGGTCACCAACATCGAGCCGGGGCTGACGGAGAGCGAGCTGGCCACGCACATCGACGACGACGGGCTGCGGGAGCAGGTCGTCGGGATGGCCGAGGCGATGGGCACGCTGGCGGCCACGGAGCTCGCCGACCTCGTCGCCTACGTCACCAGCCGGCCGCGGCACGTCAATCTGCGGCAGGTCATGGTGCTGCCGACCGCGCAGGTGTGAGCGTCGGGTCAGCCCTCCCAGTCGCTGCTCCGGGAGGACGGCTTCGCGCGGCGGCCCCGGAAGAGGTCCGGGTTGACGCGGAGCGCCTGGAAGGCGTTGACGCCGACGATGCCGACCCAGGAGACCAGCAGGCCGGGCAGGTGGGCGACACCGCCGCCGATCGCGGAGAGCGGGATCGCCAGCACCAGGGAGACGATGGCGAAGCCGAAGCGTTCGCCGAAGGAGTCGGTGGGCCTGGGCGAGCGGGCGCCCCGGGCCGTCACCATCTGCTGCTCGGCGAGCTGCCGGCGCAAGCGGCGGTCCACGGCGCCGTCGATCCGCTGGTCGACCTTCTCCAGGAACGAGTCGACCAGCGCGGACTCGTACTCCTCGCCCAGTTCCCTGCGGGCCTGCAGGGTGGCGTTGAGTTCCTTCTTGAGTTCGGGGTCCCGCTCATCCATTGGGGTCATGGAACCCACGGTAGGCAGCCGCAACGCCCGCTGCACTGGGGTTATCCCCCCTGTTGCGGCGGGGGTCCTTCCTAGGTCAGGCCGTGCTGCTTCGCGTACGCGTTCGCCACGTCCTCCGGGTCCTTCTTGTCGTTGTCGACCTGGCTGTTGAGCCGGGTGAGCTGCTCGGTGGTGAGGACGTTCCCGAGGCGGGCGAGCGCCTTGCGGACGGTGTCGTCGGCCTTGCGGTCGGCGATGAGGGGGACGATGTGCTGGCTGGGGATGAGGTTCTTGGGGTCGGTCAGCACGACCCAGTCGTGGGCCGCGATGTCGGTGTCGGTGGTGAAGAGGTTCGCCACGTCGACGTCGCCCTTCTTGAGGGCGCCCTTGACCAGGGGGCCGTCCGAGTCGAGGGACTTGAACTCCTTGAACTCGATCCCGTACACGTCCTTGAGGCCGACCGCGCCCACCCGGCGCTTCTTGACCTCGGGGGCGGCGCCGATGACCAGCTCGCCGTTCTGCTTCGCGAGGTCGGCGAGGGTGGTCAGGCCGTACTTCCGTGCGGTCGCCCGGGTGACGACGAAGCAGTCGGAGTCGGCCGCCTGGCCGTACGGGAGCACCTGGAGTCCGGCGGGCAGGGCCAGGGTGAGGGCGTTCTGCATGGTGCCGGGCTCGGACGAGGCGTCCTTCGGGGCGAGGTAGTTGAGGAGGGCGCCCTGGTACTCGGGCAGCAGGTCGATGTCGCCCGCCTTGAGGGCCGGGATCACGATCTCGCGGGTGCCGAGGTTGGGGCGGACCTTGACCTTCACGCCGGCCTGCTGGAGCACGGCCGCGTACAGGTATCCGAGGACCTGGTTCTCGGTGAAGTTGGCGGTGCCGATGGTGACTCCGCCCTTGCTGGAGCCGCTCCCGCCGGCGGCCGTGCCGCCGCCGTCGAGGGAGGTGACGCCGCTGGAGCAGGCGGCGAGGGCGGGGACGGAGGCCGCTGCGAAGAGGCCGCCGAGGAGGGTGCGTCGGTTCATCGGGGGTCCTTACGCGGTGCGGTGGCGGAAGAGGAAGCGCTGGAGGGCGGAGAGCGAGAGGTCGAGGGTCACGGCGATCACGGCGACCAGCACCGCCCCGCCGAGCACCTGCACGAGGTCGCGCTGGGCGAGGCCGTCGAAGACGTAGCGGCCCAGACCGCCGAAGGAGACGTAGGCCGCGATGGTCGCGGTGGCGACGACCTGGATCAGTGCCAGGCGCAGGCCGGTCATGATCAGGGGGAGGGCGAGGGGCAGTTCGATCCGGAAGAGGACCTGGTGGCCGCGCATGCCCTGGCCGCGGGCGGCGTCGCGTACGTCCGGGTCGACGGCGGTCATGCCGGCGTAGGTGTTGGTGACGATCGCCGGGACCGCGAGGGCGACGAGGGCGACGTAGACCGGGAGCATGGACAGGCCGCCGGCCAGGAAGACCAGCACGACCAGGCCGACGGTCGGCAGGGCGCGGCCGAAGGAGGCGAGGTTGATCGCGAGGAAGGCGCCCTTGCCGGTGTGGCCGATCAGCAGGCCGAGGGGGAGGCCGATCGCGGCCGCGACGAGGGTCGCGAGGAGGGAGTACTGGAGGTGCTCGGCGAGGCGATGGGCGATGCCGTCCGTTCCCGTCCATTGAGAGCCGCTGGTCAGCCAGGAGCCGAGGTTCTTGATGAGTTCGTACATGTCAGGCTCGCCTCCGCCGCCACGGGGTCAGGACGTACTGGAGGGCCACCAGCAGGGCGTCCGCGACCACGGCGAGCAGGAGCGTGAGGACCACGCCCACGATCACCGGGGTCGGGAAGTCGCGCTGGAAGCCGTCGGTGAAGAGCTGGCCGAGGCCGCCGTCGCCGATGTAGGTGGCGACCGAGACCAGGGAGATGGACATGACGGTCGCGATCCGCACGCCGGCCATGATCACCGGGAGCGCGAGGGGGAGTTCGACGGTGAGGAGCGTGCGCAGGGGGCGCGTGCCCATCGCCTTCGCGGCCTCCTTGGTCTTCGCGGGGACCGAGTCGAGTCCCTCGACGGTGTTCCGCAGCAGGACGACCAGGGTGTAGACGGTCAGGCCGATCACGGTCGTGGTGCGGGTCAGGCCGCTGACCGGCAGCAGGAGTACGAAGATCGCGATGGACGGGATCGTGAACAGGACGTTCGAGAGCCCGAGCAGGAAGCCGCGCAGGGGGCGGATCCGGTGGGCGACCACCGCGAGGGGCAGCGAGATCAGCAGGCCGAAGAAGACGGCGCTCAGGGCTGCCTGGAGGTGGGAGACCGTGAGGGTGGTCAGGTCGTCGGTGTGGCCGGATATCCACGACCAGTCGATGGTCATGCGGCCACCCGGGCTTCCGAGTGGGCGCGGCCCGCGTGCCGGTGGATGTCGTCGCGGGAGGTGACACCGGTCAGGACGCCGTCGGCGTCGACGCGGGCGACCAGGCCGGTGGGGGAGGCGAGGGACTCGTCGAGGGCGGCGAGCAGGGAGTCGCCGTCCCTGAGCGGCCGTACGGGGACCTCGGTCACCTGCGAGGCCCAGTGGAGGGGCTTGCCCGCCTCGTCGAGTACGAGGGCCCAGGTGTCCCCCTCCGGTGCCGGGCCCTGCGGGACCTCCCCCAGCGTCTTCAGCGAGAGCAGCTTCAGGCCGCGCTCGGCGCCGAGGAAGTCGGCCACGAAGTCGTCGGCCGGGCGTGCGAGGAGTTCGGCGGGCGGGGCGCACTGGACGAGGTGACCGCCGGTGCGGAAGACCGCGATGCGGTCGCCGAGGCGGACGGCCTCGTCGATGTCGTGGGTGACGAAGACGATGGTCTTGTTCAACTCCTTCTGGAGCCGCAGCAGTTCGTCCTGGAGCTGGGTGCGTACCACCGGGTCGACCGCGCCGAACGGCTCGTCCATGAGAAGGACCGGCGGGTCGGCGGCGAGCGCGCGGGCCACCCCGACGCGCTGCTGCTGGCCGCCGGAGAGCTGGTGCGGGTAGCGCTTGCCGGCCTCGGCGGTCAGGCCGACGGTCTCCAGCAGTTCCGCCGCCCGGGCCCGGGCCTTCCTGCGGCCGTGGCCGAGCAGGAGCGGGACGGTGGCGATGTTGTCCAGCACCGTGCGGTGCGGGAAGAGGCCGGACTGCTGGATGACATAGCCGATGGAGCGGCGCAGTTCGGCCGCGTCCTGGTCGGTGACGTCCTTGCCGCCGACCCTGATGGTGCCGGAGGTCGGTTCGACCATCCGGTTGATCATTCTGAGGGTGGTCGTCTTGCCGCAACCGGAGGATCCGACGAGGACGGTCACGCCGCCTTCCGGCATGTCGAGGGTGAGATCGTGCACTGCTGTCGTGCCGTTGGGGAAGCGCTTGTGGACCGTGTCGAACTGGATCATGAGATGTCCCTTGCCCGGCTGTATAACGTCATGCAGAGTTCTCGGTAGCTGAATAGGTTGTCAACGGTTCGGTGTTAATCCGAGGTAACGGATGACCGCCAGGCAAGATCAGATGTCCGCTTGAGGGGAGTTTGAGCTAGATGTCGTCTCGGATCGTGGACGCGTCGGATCCCGTCGCGGTCGGGCACACCGGTCTGGTGGTCCTCGACGGGATCGCACTCGACGTCGCGGACGTGGTCCGCCTCGCCGACGGGAGCGCGCGGCCGGTCCCCGGGACCGACGCGATGAAGCGCGTCACGGAGTCCTGGGACGCCGCCCGCCAGATCGCCGCGACCGGACGCGTCTACGGCCGCTCGACCGGCGTCGGCGCGAACCGGAACGAGGACGTGCCCACCGAGGCGGCCGCCGAACACGGGCTGCGGCTGCTGCGCAGCCACGCCGGCGCGATCGGCGAGGAACTCCCGGCCCGGCAGGTCCGGGCGATGCTCGCGGTCCGCGCCAACCAACTCCTGGCGGGCGGCGCCGGACTGCGGCCGACCGTCGTCACGGCCCTGTGCGAGGCCCTGGAGAACGGCGCGTACCCGGTCGTCAACGAGTTCGGCTCGGTGGGAACCGGGGACATCGCGGCACTGGCCCAGGTGGGGCTGGCGCTGGCGGGGGAGCATCCCTGGAGGGAGGCCGGCGCCCCCGAGCCCCAGCTCCTCGACAACAACGACGCCCTCGCCTTCATCAGCAGCAACGCCCTCACGCTCGCCCAGGCCGCCCTCGCGTTGCACGAGTTGCGCGGGCTCGTCGAAGCCACGCAGGTTGTCGGGGCGCTGTCGCTGCTGGCCGTGGACGGGTCGCACGAGGCGTACGCCGCTCCCGTGCACGCGGCCCGGCCGCACCGCGGGTCCGTCGAAGTGGCCCGGCGGATGCGGAAGTTGATCGGGGCGGAGGACCGGCCCACCCCACCGCTGGGCCGCATCCAGGACCCGTACGGCTTCCGGTGCCTGCCCCAGATCCACGGGCCCGCCCACGACGCGGCCGACGCCCTGGAGGAGGTCCTCGCGATCGAGATCAACGCGGCCGCCGAGAACCCCCTCATCTGTCCCGAGGACATGGCCGCCTACCACCACGGCGGCTTCTACCAGGCCCAACTCGCCCTCGCCCTGGACCACTTCAGGCTGGCCCTCACCCAGGTCGCCCGCCTGTCCACGTCCCGGCTCTCCACGCTCAACGAACCTGCCTTCACCCGCCTCAGGCCCTTCCTCGCCGACCCGGAGCCCGCCTCCTCCGGCGTGATGATCCTGGAGTACGCCGCCGGAGCCGCCCTCGGCGATCTGCGGGCCTTCTCCGCGCCCGCCTCGCTCGGCCACGCTGTACTCTCCCGGGGCGTCGAGGAACAGGCCAGCTTCGCCTCGCTCGCCGCCCGTCAGACACTGCGCGCGTGCGGCGCGTACCGTCTCGTCGTCGGCTGCGAACTCGTCGCCGCCGTACGGGCGCTGCGCCAGCGCGACCTCCGGCCCGACCCGGACCTCCCGGTGGGCCGCGCGCTGGAACTCGCCGAGGCGGTGCTCGAAGAGGACCCGGCCGACCGGCCGCTCACGGGCGACGTGACGGCGGCGGCCGCGCTGCTCGACCGGTTCACGGACATCTGGAGGGGGATCGAGGCATGAGCGACATGGGCGGGGCGATGGGCGGGGCGGGTGTGACGGACACGCCCGCGGGACGGCTTCAGGCACTGTTCGAGGGGCACCGGCTCACGCCGACCCAGCGGCGCATCGCGCACAGCATGGTGCGGCGGGCCGCCGACGTGCCGTTCCTGTCCAGCGTGGAGCTGGCCGAACTGGCCGGGGTCAGCCAGCCCTCCGTCACCCGCTTCGCCGTCGCCCTCGGCTTCGACGGCTACCCCGCCCTGCGCCGGCACCTGCGCGAGGTCGCGCCCGCCGAACAGACCGTGGCCTCCGCGTCGTACAACGAGTACCAGCAGGCCGTCGAGGCCGAGATCGAGAACCTCAGGCATCTGGCGGAGGTCCTCGCCGACCCCCGCCCGGTGCAGAGGGCCGGGCGGCTGCTAGCCGCCTCCCGCCCGCTGCCGGTGCTCGGGCTGCGGGCCGCCGCCTCGCAGGCGTACGGCTTCGCGTACTTCGCCGCCAAGGTCCATCCGGACGTACGGCTGCTCAACGAGGGCGGCACGATGATCCACGACCGGATCGACGCCGCCGTCCGCGCGGGCGCCTCGGCCCTGCTGTGCTTCGCGCTGCCCCGGCATCCCCGCGAGGTCGTCGACACCCTCGCCTACGCCAAGGAGACGGGCCTGAGCGTCGTCACGGTCGCCGACTCCGCCTTCGCCCCGGTCGCCAAGGTCTCCGACCTGCTGCTGCCCGCCGCCGTCGGCACCGGCCTCGCCTTCGACACCGCCTGCGCGCCCATGCTGCTCGGCCGGGTGCTGCTGGAGGCGATGTGCGACGACCTGCCGGACGCACAGGCCCGGCTGGAGGAGTTCGACGCGCGGGCCGCTTCCCGCGGACTCTTCGTCGAGTAGGGCGTTTTTTCACACTCGTCTCACGTTCGCTCGCTACTCTCCCCGACCGGCAGGACTGTGCCAGGACGACGAGGAGGCGGGACGTGGCACGCGCAGATCGCAGGGTTCAGGGGCTGGCTCGGGTGGCCGTCGTCGTGCGCGCCGGGGCGGCGCCCCTGTGGTGGCTCGGAGCGTTCGCGGCGGGCGTCGGGCTGCTGATCCCGGGCCTGACCGGGCGCCGGATCGGGGTGATGGCGGGCGCGGCGCTGTTCATCGTCGCGGTCGCCGTGGTGTCGTACGGCCGCCGCAAGCGGTACACGGCACTGGGGCGGGCGGCCGCTCGCGCGGGCCGGCACGACGTGCTCCAGGACCGTGCGGTCAGTGTGCGCAACTGGCGCCGCGGGCACCGCTGGTGGCTGCTGCTGGCCTGGCTGGTCGCGCTGGCGAGTTCGTTCGCGGTGCCCGTCGCGGGCGGCATGCTGCTCGCCGGATGCGGTACGGGCCTGAGGCTCAAGGCCGCGTGGCTCGGGCGGCGCGAGCGGGCGGAGGACGCACTGCTGTGGGTGCGGGTCGACTGGCTCGCCGCCAACGGCGGACGCCCGGCCGGCAAGGCGGTCAAGGCGTACCGCAGCACGGGTATCGCGGCGGGCGACGCGGCCCCGGGAGGAGCGCGCCGCCGCACCGCGGCACTCGTCTAGTTGCGGTAGTTCCGGTGCTCCCGGGTCACACCTCCAGGTCGTTCTCGATCTGCCTGAGCTGGTGGCGGGCCATCGCGAGGTTGGACCGCTTGGCGTCCAGGACCAGGTAGAGGAAGAGGCCGTTGCCACCGCGTCCGCTGATCAGGCGGATCAGGTGGTACTGGTCGGACAGGGTGATCAGGATGTCCTCGATCTGGGCCTTGAGGCCGAGGTGCTCCATCGTGCGCATCTTCGCGCGGACCACGTCGGTGTTGCCGGCGGCGGCCACGTTCAGGTCGAAGGTCTTGCTGCCGCCCATGGTGCCGAGCGCCATGCCGCTGGTGTAGTCGACGAGCGCGACGCCGGTCGCGCCCTCGATGGAGGCGAGAGCCTCTTTCAGCGCGGTTTCGGTGTTGGCCATGACTGTGTCTCCTCGGTTCTCTAACTTTCGGTGGTGGTGGTGCGGGCCGCCGTCGGTGCGGTGGCCGCGGCGCGTGGGTCCTCGGGCTTGGCCCGGGATGTGCGAGCCGCTCTGGCACGTGCCGGAGCGGGCTTCGCGGGCGCCTTCGTGATGGCTTCGGTGTGCTCGGCGGCCGCGTCGCCGACGAGCTCTGCGATCCGGGCGCCCGCACGGCGGCCCTCCAGGTGGAGGCGGCCGACGTTGACCCGGTCCTGCGCGAGCAGCGTGACGACGGCCCCGGCGCCCGCCGGGTAGGTGGCGACGTAGCCGTACACGCCCCGCACGAGCAGTTCGCGCAGGTCCCCCTGGCCGGTCCCGTCGGTCAGCCGGGCGGCGAGCGCCCGGGTGGCCCCGGTGAGCGCGGCGACGGTCTCCGGATCGACGCCCGGGGTGTCCTGGGCCAGGACGAGACCGTCGGTGTCGGCCGCGAGGGCGCCCGTGAGCTGCGGCACCCTGGCTCTGAGCCGGCGCAGCTCCGCCAGGATCGCGTCCTGAGCTGCTGCCATCAGGTCTCTCCTCTCGGCGCGGATCCGCTGCCGTTCAAAGGGCCTCCAGCGCATCCCTGAGCCTCTTCAGCAAGGTGACGTGGGGATCGACGGGCTCGACGGGTCCGACGAGGGAACCGTCGCCCGGCGGTCCGGGCCGAGGCTCGGTGAAGGACACCGGCGGGCGGGGCGCGACCACTCCGGCCGCCACCAGTCGCCGTATGTCCACCAGGGTGTGGAAGGCCGGGCGGCCCAGTTCGCGTGCGATCTCCGACGCCGTGCGGATGCCGTCGACGCGGGCCAGCACCGCCAGTCGCCGGGCCGGGAGCGGCGGGGGCGCGGGGCGGTGCTCCCGGGTCAGCGGCACCTCGTCCGGCAGCGCGTCGGGCCAGATGCGGTGCAGCAGGTCGCGGCGGCGCAGGGTCTCGCGCTCCAGGTCGGCGACCGGGACGGGACGCGGGACACCGGGGGTGTCGTCGGGTTCCCGGGGCACGCCGGCGGGCTCGTCCGGTCCGTCCTCGGTGCCGTAGCGGAAGCGGCCGGGGGTGCTGCTCGGGGCGAGCGCGAAGTAGGCCGCGTCGTACAGCGCGGTCAGCCGGCACAGCTCCAGGGCACCCGCGGTGAGCAGTCCGCCCGCGACCAGCCTGCGGCCCGCCCGGTGCACGGCCTCGGCGCCGGTGAGGCGGCGGGCCCCGGTGCCGGCGCCGCCGGTGCTCGCGACGCTCTCGGCCAGGGCCTGCCGCCAGATGTCGGCGTCCAGCGTGCCGTGGGCGGCGAGGAGGACGTCGGCCCCGGGGGCGGCCGGGCTCTCGGCGTGCACCACCTTGCCGTCGGCGAGGTGCAGGGTGCCGCGCTCGCGCACCAGGACTCCGGTGGCGCGCTCGGCGGCCAGCCGGGTCAGCATCGGCGAGACACCGCCCCAGCCGCGGTCCAGGGCGGACGCCTTGTCGCGCACCGGCAGCCGGGGCGGCGGAGTGGCGGGCGTGGTTCTGACGGCCGTCATCCGAGCTCCAGCCGTCCGGCCATCTCACCGAGCCGGATCCGGGCCAGTGCGAGGTTGCCCTCCGCGCGGGCCAGCCACAGGTGCAGGAACACACTGCTGTCGAAGGACGTCGGCACGAACCGCAGGACGTGGTAACTGTCCCGGTTGCTGAGGATCAGGTCCTCGACCGGTGGGTCCGGCTCCGGCCCGGTGGCCCCCGCCTCAGCGGCCGGGGAACTCCCGGAGGCGAAGGCGCGCTGCTCGGCGGCGAGCCGGGCGAGCTCGGCGGCCTCCGCGGCGGCCGCCTCCTGGTCGCCGCCGGGGGCTTCCCCCACGGCCCCCAGGGCCAGCCCGCTGATCCAGTCGACCAGCGCGGCCCCCCGCGCACCCGGCAGTCGCATGGCTTCCAGCAGGCACTCGTCGATTCCCTGCACCGTGGCTCCCCTCCCGCCTGGGGTTCGGCTGAGTGACGCCGAAACTACGCAACGTGTGCGCGACGGGTGAGGAATCTGGCATTTTCCGGTGGAACATGCTCCGGGTGGCTAGAGTGGGTCAACTTGCCTTGCTCAAGGGGGCATTGATCAGCCCATCCGCCGGGCGCGTGTCAACTGCTCCCGGGTGCGCGGAGGGTGGTGAGCACACCGGCGTGCTCCCCTCCGGATTCGGCCACGATCGAGGCGAGCGTCTGGGGGTCCCGCACGGTCGCGAAGCGGATGCCTCCCGCATGGTCGGGGGCGAAGCCGTAAATGCCCGGCCGGGCCAGCGAGTTGTACGCGTAGTGGTGCGCGAAGTAGTACGCGCCCGTGTCCAGCGCCGCCGCGTAGTCCCCCTGGTCGAGCAACGGCAGCGCACGCCCCTCGGCGAGCAGGTCGCCCGCGAAACACGCCGGACCGGCGACGTCCTGCACCACCTGGGGCCCGCTCTTGGGCCGCCCCTTGCCGTCGTACGCCGCGATCCTCAGCGGCCACGACCCCGGTACGTACACCGTCCGCGTCGCCACCTGCACGCCCGCGTGCGTCACCGCGACCGGCCGCCCGCCCGCGCTCTTGGCGTACTCCACCCGCGCCACGATCGTGCCGTGCTTGGCCAGCAGCGACCGGCCGAACTCGGTGACCAGCCCGTACCGCCCGTCGAACAGCCCCGGCACCGCTTCTTTGAGCGTGCGCGCGTACTGCGTGTACGTCGGTGTCGTCACGTCCGAGGCGAAGTTCACCGGCAGCCCCCCGCCGATGTCGATCGTGTCGATCTGCGGCCGCCCGATCCGCCGGTTGATCTCCTCGGCGAGCCCGTACGTCTGCGCGACACCCTCGGTCATCAGGGAGAGCGGGATGCCCTGCGAGCCGGTGTGCGCGTGCAGCCGGGAAAGCCAGGGCCGGTCGAGATAGGCGCGCACGACCCACTCGCGCGCCCCCTCGTCCCGCAGTGCCACCCCGAACTTCGAGGTCGCCGTGGCCGTGGAGGTCGCCCCGATGGAGCCGCCGCCGACCTGCGGGTTGACCCGGATGCCGAGCGGCGAGCGGCTGACCGCGGACCGCATGAGGCCGTCGATGCGGTCCAGCTCCTGCGGGTTGTCCGCGTTGACGGCGATCCCCAGCGCCAGCGCCTCCCTGAGCTCGGCCGGCGTCTTGGCGGGCGAGTCCAGGACGGTCCGGTCCGGCGACAGCCCCGCCGCCCGCGCCAGTGCGAGTTCGCCCGGGCTCGCCACCTCCGCGCCGATACCCTCCTCGCGCAGCAGCCGCAGCACGGGCACCAGCGGGGTCGCCTTCACCGCGAACGCGTGCAGCACCGGCGTGCCCGGCGCGGTGACCTCGTCGAAGGCCGCGCGGAGCTCCGCCGCCGACTCCCGGATGCCGGTGACGTCGAGCAGCCCGACGATGGGGGAGTCCGGCCCCAGCAGACCCTGCTGCACCGCCGCCCGCACCGCCTCGTCCCGGCGGGCGGCCCGTCCTTCGCCGGTGTTGCCGTACTCGTCCATCACGTCCCCGTCCATCACGTCCCCGTCCTGCTCGTCACCCGCGCCTTGGATGTCCAGCCAAACATCCCCGTCCTGCCGACACTGACGCGAGAACGTATTGACTAGTTCTATTCAGAAAGCCAGGATGTGAATATCGACAGTCCGCAGCAGAGGCCCCAGGAGGCAGACCATGGCAGGACCCCGCCCCGTCCGAGCGCCGCGCGGTACGGAACTGAGCGCCCTGGGATGGCAGCAGGAGGCCGCCCTGCGGATGCTCCAGAACAACCTGGACCCCGAGGTAGCCGAACACCCCGACAAGCTCGTCGTCTACGGCGGCACCGGCAAGGCCGCCCGTGACTGGCGCTCCTTCGACGCCATGGTCCGCACCCTGCGCACCCTCAAGCAGGACGAGACCATGCTGGTCCAGTCCGGCCGCCCCGTCGGCGTCATGCAGACCCACGAGTGGGCCCCGCGCGTCCTGATCGCCAACTCCAACCTGGTCGGTGACTGGGCCAACTGGGAGGAGTTCCGCCGCCTGGAGGCCCTCGGCCTGACCATGTACGGCCAGATGACCGCCGGTTCCTGGATCTACATCGGCACCCAGGGCATCCTCCAGGGCACCTACGAGACCTTCTCCGCGGTCGCCGCCAAGAAGTTCGGCGGCACCCTGGCCGGGACCATCACCCTCACCGCCGGCCTCGGCGGCATGGGCGGCGCCCAGCCCCTCGCGGTCACCATGAACGACGGCGTCGCGATCTGCATCGACTGCGACCCGCGCGCCATCGAGCGCCGCATCGAGCACCGCTACCTGGACGTGAAGGCCGACTCCCTGGAGCACGCCCTCCAGCTCGCCGTCGAGGCCCGCGACGCCCGCCGCCCGCTCTCCATCGGCCTCCTGGGCAACGCGGCCGAACTGCTCCCGCGCATGCTCGCCGAGGGCGCCCCCATCGACATCGTCACCGACCAGACCTCCGCGCACGACCCGCTGGCGTATCTGCCGGTGGGTGTCGCCTTCGAGGACATGGCTGACGCCGCCGCCAAGGACCCGGCGGGCTTCACCACCCGGGCCCGCGAGTCGATGGCCCGCCATGTCGAGGCCATGGTCGGCTTCATGGACGCCGGCGCCGAGGTCTTCGACTACGGCAACTCGATCCGGGGCGAGGCACAACTCGCCGGGTACGGGAGGGCGTTCGACTTCCCCGGGTTCGTCCCCGCCTACATCCGGCCGCTGTTCTGCGAGGGCAAGGGCCCCTTCCGCTGGGCCGCGCTGTCCGGTGAGGCGTCCGACATCGCCAAGACCGACAAGGCGATCCTGGAACTGTTCCCCGAGGCTGAGTCCATTCACAACGCGTCCCTCGCCCGCTGGATCAAGATGGCGGGAGAGCGGGTCCACTTCCAGGGCCTGCCCGCGCGCATCTGCTGGCTCGGCTACGGCGAGCGCGACAAGGCCGGCGAGCGCTTCAACGACATGGTGGCGAGCGGAGAACTGGTGGCACCGCTGGCCATCGGACGGGATCACCTCGACGCCGGGTCCGTCGCCTCCCCGTACCGGGAGACCGAGGCCATGCTCGACGGCTCCGACGCGATCGCCGACTGGCCGCTGCTGAACGCCATGGTCAACGTGGCATCGGGCGCGTCCTGGGTGTCGATCCACCACGGGGGCGGCGTGGGCATGGGCCGGTCCATCCACGCCGGGCAGGTGACGGTGGCCGACGGCACCGAGCTGGGCGGGGAGAAGGTCCGGCGCGTGCTGACCAACGACCCCGGCATGGGCGTCATCCGGCACGTGGACGCCGGATACGACATCGCGGAGTCCGTCGCCGACGAGCGGGGCGTGCGCGTGCCGATGCGTGAGGGTGAGGGCGCGTGACGGTGGGCGCCGACTCCGGAACGGCTCGCTCTCCCGGCACCTCCTCCTTTCAGGAGATGTGGCGCGAGCTGCTCCCCATCGGCCGGCACCCCGGCTCGCACGGCTACCGCCGGTTCGCCTGGACCGGGGCCGACACCGAGTGCCGGGCCTGGTTCAAGGAGCAGGCCGAAGCCCGCGGGCTGACCTACGAGGTCGACCGGAACGGCAACCAGTGGGCCTGGCTCGGCGACCCCGACCGGGGGGACGCCGTCGTCACCGGGTCGCACCTGGACTCCGTACCCGACGGGGGCGCCTTCGACGGACCCCTCGGAGTCGTGTCCTCCTTCGCCGCGCTCGACGAACTCCGGGCGCGGCGGGCCGAGTTCGCCAAGCCCCTCGCCCTCGTCAACTTCGGTGACGAGGAGGGCGCCCGCTTCGGGCTCGCCTGCGTCGGGTCCCGCCTCACCGCCGGGCAGCTCACCGTCGAGCAGGCGCACCTGCTGACCGACGGGGACGGCGTCACGCTCCCGCGGGCCATGGAGGCCGCCGGACACGACCCCGACGGCATCGGTGCCGACCCGGAGCGGCTCGCCCGCATCGGCGCCTTCGTCGAGCTGCACGTCGAGCAGGGCAGGGCGCTGGACCTCTCCGGCGACCGGGTCGGCATCGCGAGCGCCATCTGGCCGCACGGTCGCTGGCGGTTCGACTTCCGGGGCGAGGCCAACCACGCCGGCACCACCCGCCTCGTGGACCGGCGCGACCCCATGCTGTCGTACGCCGAGACCGTGCTCGCGGCCCGCCGGGAGGCCGAACTCGCCGGTGCCGTCGCCACCTTCGGCAAGATCGCCGTCGAGCCGAACGGCGTCAACGCCGTCCCCTCCCTGGTGCGCGGCTGGCTCGACTCCCGCGCCGCCGACCAGGAGAGCCTCGACCAGGTGGTCGGCGGCATCGAGAAGGCGGCCAGGGAGTACGCGCAGGCGCACGGCATCGCTCTCGACGTGGTCCGGGAGTCCTTCACCCCTGTCGTCGAGTTCGACCACGCCCTGCGCGACGAACTCGCCCGCATCCTGGGCACCGACACCGATCTCAAGGTGCCCGTCCTGGGAACCGGCGCCGGACACGACGCCGGGATCCTCTCCGGGCACATCCCGACCGCCATGCTGTTCGTGCGCAACCCCACCGGCGTCTCGCACTCCCCGGCCGAGTTCGCCGCCGAGGACGACTGCGTGGCCGGAGTCCTCGCGCTCGCCGACGTACTGGAAGGGCTGGCCTGCAGGTGACAGCGAAGACGTACTGGCTGGAGCACGCCTGGCTCGGCACCCATGTCGAGCCGGGCGTGGCCGTGACGGTGTCGACCAGCGGCTCCGCCGCGGGGGCGGACGGCCGGATCGCCTCCGTCCGCACGGACACCGACACCCCGCCCCCCGGCGCCGAGATCCTGCGCGGACTGACCCTGCCGGGCCTGGCCAACGCCCACTCGCACGCCTTCCACCGGGCCCTGCGCGGCACCGTCCAGGTCGGCTCCGGAACCTTCTGGACCTGGCGCGAGGTCATGTACGCCACCGCCGGCCGGCTCACCCCGGACACCTACCGCGACCTCGCCCGTGCCGTGTACGCGGAGATGGCGCTGGCCGGTGTCACGGCGGTCGGCGAGTTCCACTACCTGCACCACGCCCCCGGCGGCACCCCCTACGCCGACCCCAACGCCATGGGCGAGGCGCTGATCGAGGCCGCCGCCGACGCCGGCATCCGCATCACCCTCCTCGACACCGCCTATCTCTCCGCCGGCTTCGGGCAGCCGCCCAACACCCACCAGTTGCGCTTCTCCGACGGCAGCGCGCGGGCCTGGGCCGAACGCTGTTCAGTTCTCAAGGACCGGGATCACGCGAGGATCGGTGCGGCGATCCACTCCGTACGGGCCGTGCCCGCCGACCAGTTGGCGACCGTGGCACGCTGGGCCGAGGAGCGGCGGGCCCCGCTCCACGTGCACCTGTCCGAGCAGACCGCCGAGAACGAGGCGTGCCGTGCCGCCCACGGGTGCACGCCCACCGAACTGCTCGCCGAGCACGGTGTCCTCGGGCCGCGCACCACCGGCGTCCACAACACCCACCTCACCGACGAGGACATCGCCCTGATCGGCGGCAGCGGCACCGGCACCTGCATGTGCCCGACCACCGAGCGGGACCTCGCCGACGGCATCGGGCCGGCCGTGGCCCTCCAGAGGGCGGGCTCACCGCTGTCCCTCGGCTCCGACAGTCACGCAGTCATCGACCTGCTCGAAGAGGCACGCGCGATGGAGCTCGACGAGCGCCTGCGCACCCGCACACGAGGTCACTGGACGGCGGCGGCCCTCCTGCGGGCGGCCTCGGCGGACGGCCACGCGGCCCTCGGCTGGGACGGCGCGGGCACCCTGGAGCCCGGTGCGCTCGCCGACTTCACCACCATCGCCCTCGACTCGGTCAGGACGGCAGGGCCGCCTCCGCGGCTCGGGGCCGAGACGGCCGTATTCGCCGCGTCGGCAGCAGACGTGTCGCACACGGTGGTGGGAGGTCGGCACGTCGTGCGGGACGGGGTCCACGCGCTGGTGCCGGATGTGCCGCAAGCCCTCGCGGACGCCGTCGCGGCGCTGCACGGATGACACCGGGCCGCCCGCCCCCACGACGGCCCGCCCCCGAACCCGCCCCCACCGCCGACCAGGCCACCGAGGACGCCATGAGCAACGCGACGACCGTCAGCCCCGCCCACTCCGCGAGCACCGCAAGCACGCTCATCACCAACATCGCCGCCCTGGTCACCAACGACCCCTCCCTCGGTGACAGATCTCCCCTCGGACTGATCCAGGACGCGGCCGTCGTCATCGAGGGCGACCGCGTCGTGTGGACCGGTGATCAAAGCAAAGCACCCGCCACTGACAATCGGGTCGACGCGGGCGGCCGGGCGGTCCTGCCCGGTTTCGTCGACTCCCACAGCCACCTCGTCTTCGCGGGCGATCGCACGCAGGAGTTCAACGCCCGCATGTCGGGGCGGGCCTACAGCGCGGGCGGCATCCGTACGACGGTCGCCGCGACCCGCGCCGCCACGGACGCCGAACTGGAGGCGAACCTCACCCGCTACCTCGCCGAGGCCCTCCGCCAGGGCACGACCACCTTCGAGACCAAGTCCGGCTACGGCCTCACGGTCGAGGACGAGGCGAGGGCCCTGCGTATCGCCGCCGCCCACACCGACGAGGTCACCTACCTCGGTGCCCACATCGTGTCGCCCGACTACGCACACGACCCGGCGGCCTACGTCTCCCTGGTCACCGGCGAGATGCTCGACGCCTGCGCCCCGTACGCCCGTTGGATCGACGTCTTCTGCGAGAAGGGCGCCTTCGACGGCGACCAGGCCCGCGCCATCCTCACGGCCGGCAAGGCGAGGGGCCTGCACCCCCGCGTCCACGCCAACCAGCTCTCCCACGGCCCCGGCGTCCAGCTGGCCGTCGAGGTCGACGCGGCCAGCGCCGACCACTGCACCCACCTCACCGCCGAGGACGTGGACGCCCTGGCGAACAGCCGTACGGTCGCCACGCTCCTGCCCGGCGCCGAGTTCTCCACGCGCGCCCAGTGGCCCAACGCCCGCCGCCTGCTGGACGCGGGCGTCACCGTCGCCCTGTCCACGGACTGCAACCCGGGCTCCTCCTTCACGTCCTCGGTCCCGTTCTGCATCGCCCTCGCGGTACGCGACATGCGGATGACCCCGGACGAGGCCGTCTGGTCGGCCACGGCGGGCGGAGCGGCCGCACTCCGCCGCGACGACATCGGCCGCCTCACCCCGGGCGCCCAAGCCGACCTGATCCTCCTGGACGCCCCGAGCCATGTGCACCTGGCCTACCGGCCGGGGGTGCCGCTGGTCAGCGGGGTCTGGCGGCGCGGCACGCGCGTGCTCTGACGGCAGCCGCCGCTACGCCGGTCCCGCCCGCCACCGCTGCTCCGCGCCCCCGGTCAGCGGCTCCAGCGAGAGCCCGGCCCCGCCCCCCGGTGTCATCCCCGTGGCGATGGCGATCGCCGGGCGGATCACCCCGTCGGGGTCGACCGTGAAGCGCAGGTTGTCGCCGTTGTCGCCCTCGACCGAGTCGCAGGACCAGATGCCGAGGCCCTTGTCGACGTCGCCGCGGCTGTCGAGGCAGAAATCGGGTTCGGCGTACGACTGGAGGACACCTCGGGCGGTGTCGACGCGCCAGCGCTGGGAGCCGGCCGAGGTGCAGGGGGCCGTGACGACGTCAGTGCCCTCGGAGAAGTCGCCGTGGACGTCCAGACAGCGTCCCGTGGAGACGTTGACCACCTGGGCGTAGGAGCCGCCCGGCGCGCGGAAGGGCGGCGGACTCGCCCGGCGGGGCGGTGCCGAGCTCTTCGTGGGGGAGGGGGACGGCGGCCTGGTCGACGGGGAGGGGGACGGCGAGGGCGAGACCGTCGTCGTCACCGTCACCTGCGGTGGGCCGGGCAGCACCACGCCCGCCGAGGCCGAGACCGAAGCCGAGGCCGACGCGCCTGCCGGAGAGTCGCCCTCCTGCGGCACCAGGAACAGCAACAGCGGCACCAGAGCCACCCCCAGCGCCGCCGAGGCCAGGACGAGCCGACGCGGCCGCGGCCAGGTGCCGGACGGCGTACGGGACCCCGCCCGCGGTCGTTCCTGCGGCTCGGGCGCGCTCCGCGCCGCGTACGCCGTCCCGCCCCACGGCAGCAGACCCTCCGTCAGGGCCGCCCGCGGAGTGTCCCGCAGCGCGCACAGCTCCTCGTGGGCCGCCGTGCAGTGCGGGCAGTGGGCCATGTGGGCGTGCAAATCGGCGCTGACGCGGGGGCTGTCCGGTCGTACGGACTCCTCGATGAGGCGGTGGAAGTCCGCGCACCGGGGGTCGTCCGAGGCCGCCAGGCGCAGTCTCAGGCACGTGCGGGCCAGGGAGTGCAGGGCCCCCTCCGTGCCGTGGACCACGTCCGCGCGGGTGAGACCCAGGTGGTCGGCGGTGCGGTGCTCCGGCTCGCCCTCCACCAGGCCGTACCAGACGAGGCCCTGGGTGCGGGCCGGCAGCGACTCGAAGGCGGCGAGCATGGGCGGCACCGGGCCCGCCGGCCCCGCCGTGTTCAGGAGCAGCAGGACGCCCGGGTCCAGGCCCGCCGCCCGGTCGTCCCCCGCCCACGCAGCCGCCGACCGGGCCGTCAGCAGCAGGAGCCGGTGGCGCCACGGGACGCCGGGGTCGACCCCGCGGGCGGTCTCCCGGGCGGCGAGGGTGAAGGTCTGCGCGGCCAGCTGCCGGGCGGCGCTCTCCCCGGCCGTGCAGAGGCGGGCGTAGGCCAGCACCGAGGACTGGTGGCGGGCGCGGAGCTCCACCAGGGCCGCGTACGCCGTGGCCGTGTCGGCGCGCAGCAGCTCCGTGAGCCGGGCGTCGGACGCCCCGTCGGGGCGAGTCATGCGCACCCTCCTCCTGACGTACCGGCCAGTCTGTGAGGGACCATAGTGAGGGAAGCGCACCGTTGGGGAAAGGGTTTCGCCGAGTAACCGCGAGGGGCCCCGCACGCCCGGTGCCCGGTGCCCGGTGTCCCACCGGACACCGGGCACACGCGCAGGTCAGTGGTCCCGCCGCGTCACTCCTCGACGGTCAGCGCCTTGCGCAGTCGTACCAGAGTCCGCGACAGCAGCCGCGAGACATGCATCTGCGAGATCCCGAGCTCGTCGCCGATCTCCGACTGGGTCATGCCCGCGACGAAGCGCAGCGAGAGGATCTGGCGGTCCCGGGAGGGAAGTGCGGCGATCAGCGGCTTCAGGGACTCGACGTACTCGATGCCCTCGAGCCCGTGGTCCTCGTAACCGATCCGGTCGGACAGCGCGCTTTCGGAGTCGTCCTCCTCCGGCTGGGCGTCCAGCGAGGCGGCGGTGTACGCGTTGGACGCCGCCATGCCCTCGACGACCTGCTCCCTGGAGAGACCGAGACGTTCGGCGAGCTCGCCCACGGTGGGGGCGCGGTCGAGCTTCTGGGCCAGCTCGTCGCCGGCCTTGGCCAGGTCGAGCCGGAGTTCCTGGAGGCGGCGCGGGACCCGCACCGACCAGGACGTGTCGCGGAAGAAGCGCTTGATCTCGCCGACGATGGTTGGCATCGCGAAGGTGGGGAACTCCACACCCCGGCTGAGTTCGAAGCGGTCGATCGCCTTGATCAGGCCGATGGTGCCGACCTGGATGATGTCCTCCATCGGCTCACTGCGGGAGCGGAACCGGGAGGCGGCGAACTTGACCAGGGCGAGGTTCAGTTCGACGAGCGTGTTGCGGACGTACGAGTATTCGTACGTGCCCTCCTCCAGCGACTCCAGCCGTGCGAAGAGGGTCTTGGAGAGCGCTCGCGCGTCCACGGCCCCCACCTCTTCGAAGGGCGGGATGTCCGGGAGCCCGGCGAGCACATCGTCCTCGCCGTCCTGCTCGATGGGATTCAGATGTTCCGGTGGGGATGCCGACGTCGCCTGATGGGTATGCGAGGCGTCGAGCCGGGGTGACATGATGTCCTCCATCGTTCTCGGCATATGGCTGCCGAAGCCAGTTCGTGCACTGCGGTGTGCGGCGCCTCCAAAGCCGGCCGTGTCGAGTACGTGTCTGTACTAGCCCTACCCGGTTTCCCGGCACGACCGCAAGTGTGTTCCGTGTGGTTATGTCCGTTTGTGTGTGATTGTTCGGGTGTCGGAGGGTGTGGAGAAGGCGTAGTGTTCGATGGCGTCATCAGCAGCCACGACGTCGGGAGAGAGAGACGGCATGGACCGCGGGACGGTCGGCAGCGCACAGTCTGGCCGGCTTCTGGTTGAGGTGCGGCAAGAGGGCTCCAGTGCCGTCGTGACTCCAGCAGGTGAGTTGGATCACCACACGGCCGATTTGTTGCGTGAGCCACTCGAGGAGTGCCTCGCCAAGGGGAAGAGCCGGCTTGTCGTCGACTGCACACGGCTGGAGTTCTGTGACTCCACCGGACTGAATGTGCTGCTGGGGGCACGGCTGAAGGCCGAGGCGGCAGGGGGTGCCGTACATCTTGCGGGCATGCTGCCGGTCGTGGCACGGGTCTTCGAGATCACGGGGGCCGACGCGGTCTTCACCGTGCACGACACGCTGGAGGAGGCCCTGGCCGACGAGCCCGGTGACTGAGGCGGCGACTCGGGTGGCGGCCCCGGTGGCCCCGCTCATGCCCCGTTCGTCCCCTCCGGCCGGTGTCCACCGGGTGTCACACCCCTTATGGCGGACATACGTCCCGAATGGAGGGGTGTTCTACCCGTCCGCCCGGGCAGGAGACATCCGTACTGACTGTTCGGTGAGCGACCATGCAGCGACGTTTTGAATCGTGAACCGGTGAATCGGTGAGGTGAAGCGCTGATGAGCACCACCCGGCCCTACTCGCCGGGCGACCGTGACCCGGAGCCCGGCGTGGAGCCTGGCGGCGAAGCAGAGGTGCCGACGGGACGCCAGGTCCGCCGGCTGAGCTTCGAGGGGCAGAGCGGGGTCGTCCCGCTCGCGCGCGACTTCACCCGGCAGGCGCTGTACGCGTGGGGGTGGCTGCCGGCGGCGTCCGCGGACCAGCGGGCCGCCGCGGAGGACGTGCTGCTGGTCGTCTCGGAGCTGGTGACGAACGCGTGTCTTCATGCGGAGGGCCCGGACCAGCTCTGGATCTCCTGCGACAACAAGGTGATCCGGCTCGAGGTCTCGGACCGCGGGACCGGTCAGCCGGCGCCGCGCACTCCGCACCGGGCGGGACGGCCCGGCGGGCACGGCATGTTCATCGTGCAGCGCCTCTGCCTCGACTGGGGAGTGGTACGGGCTCCCGGGATGACCGGCAAGACCGTGTGGGCGGAGCTCGGCGCACCCGCCTAGCCGCCTTCCGGCGCTCTCCCGCGGGTGTCCCCACAGTTCCGCCACTTACTTTCTCTTCCTTCCTCCGGTGCCCCGGCGTACCTTGACGGCCGATCTGATGTGCCGTCAGGAACGAGTAAGGGGAGCGGAACCGTGTCGTACCCGAAACGAACCGCCGCGCTCGCGTCCGTCGCGGCTCTGGCCGGCTCGGCGGTGCTGATGGCCGCCCCCGCTGCCCGTGCCGCGGTCGTGAACGTCAACTACCAGTGCAAGACGCCGATCGGTGACAAGAGCGCCGTCTCGCCCATCGACATCAAGGGCGTCAAGAGCGGCAGCGGCTACCGGCTCACCATGTCCTGGCAGAAGGGCGTCTCCTCCAGCCCGGTCGACCTCGGCAAGGGCGCGATGAATCCGAGCGCGACCATCAAGCTGGGCGGGGCGGACAGCGGGACCGTGAACGTGACCGGGCCCGCCAACCAGGCCGTGGTCCCCGCCAACACCCCCATCAAGATCAACGACCTGACCGGGACGTACACCCCGAAGAAGTCCGGCAAGGTCACCTTCACACCGGGTGTGCTCACCATCAAGGCACTCGGTACGACGACCACCTGCACGCCGACCAACAGCCCCGGCGCCGCGCTGACCCTGGACGTCACCGCCGCCTCGGGCTCCTCGGGCGGCACCCGGAGCGACAGCGGCGGCGACGAGAGTGCCGCACTCCCGCAGACCGGCCCCGAGGACTCGGCGATCGCCCTCGGCACGCTCGGCGGCACGGTGCTGCTCGCCGGCGCGGCGGGCACGCTGTGGCTGACCCGGCGCCACCAGGCCGCCCGCGTACGCCGCTGAGCGGTCTCTCCTACGGCGCCCGAGGCGTCGTACGGCCGCATCCGGGCCCGAATCCCCGGTACGGAAGTTGAGTTGACGGGAGCGACGACGTGAGCCCGAGTGGCAGGGTGCGGTGGGCGGTGCTGGCGGCGGTGCTCGCGCTGCTGCTCGCGCCGCTCGCGGGGACGGCGGCCGCGGCGGACATGCCGACCGTGAAGCTGTCCAAGTCCCAGGCGGGGACCGGCGGTTCGATCACCGTGAGCGGCAGCGGCTGGCGCGAGCGGGCGCTGCTGATGATCCTGGTGTGCGGACAGGCGGTGCCCTCGCGCGGAGTGCCGGGCGGCACCAACTCCTGTGCCAACGCGGACGGCCGGGCCGTCACGACGGACGCGAAGGGGCGCTTCAGCAGGAAGCTGCCCGTCGCCGAGCCGCCGGTGCCCTGTCCCTGCGTGGTGCACGTGGCCACCGTGACCGGGGCGAAGGCCGAGGCCGACGCGATCTTCCAGGTGGCCGGACACGCCGTGGAACCGCTGCCCGCCCAGACGGACGGCGGGCGGCTGTCCGTCCTCACCGACACCGCACTCGACGGCTCCGGGGGCCTGCTCACCTGGTTCGGGGCGCCCCCCGCCCGCACCCTCGTCTTCACCGTCGGAAACATCGGCACCTCCGCCGTCCGGAACCCGGTCTTCCAAGTCGGCACCGCGCACGGCGTGTTCGCCCCGCAGTGGGAGGAACAGCAGTGGCGCGGCACGATCCGGCCCGGCGGGAAGGCGCGGATCGAACTGCCCGTCGAGCTCACGGGCGGCGCGCACGGCGAGTACACCGTCTCGCTGAAGTACGGCGGCAAGGTACTGGCCGAGC
This sequence comes from Streptomyces sp. NPDC102270, assembly GCF_044766405.1. Taxonomy (NCBI): domain Bacteria; kingdom Bacillati; phylum Actinomycetota; class Actinomycetes; order Kitasatosporales; family Streptomycetaceae; genus Streptomyces; species Streptomyces sp. NPDC102270. The sequence continues at coordinate 466,129 of NZ_JBIWLX010000002.1, forward strand.
AGCCCTGGGGAGTCGGCCGGCCCTGGGGCGTGACCCTGTTCTGGATCCTGGTCTGCCTGGTGGTGCCCGCGGCGCTGTTCCGCATCGGCATGGCGGTGGTGGACCGGGTACGGCCCCGGCCCGCCGGAGGCGTCCGGCACCGCGGCCTGCGGCTGCCCGAACTCGCCCTGCGCCTGCCGGGTTTCAAGCCCTCGACGGCCGCGCACGCGGCCCCCTCGACGTCCACCCTGCCGTGGTTCACCCCGGACGCCGATCCGGGCGCGGCCGGTGGCCGGCTCTCCGCACCGCACGACGACAGCCCGACGAGTCCCACGACTCCCACCAGAGAGGGTTCCACGTGAGCAAGCGAAGGAGAGTCCCACCGGCCGGCGGGCCGGGACGAGCGAGCGCGGCCGGTGCGGCGCTGGTGCTGGCCGGTGCGGGCGTGGTCCTGGGCCTCGCGGCCGGCCCCGCCCAGGCCGCGGAGGTGTCGTTCGCGACCCGGTGCGTGCCGCCCGCCGGCGTCGGCCTCGACCCCGTCGACGGCACCACCAAGGTCGAGATCACCGCGTCGGCCGGCGCGAAGGTCGGTGACGAGATCGACGTGGTGTGGAAGTTCACCCAGGCCGCGTCCAAGAACCCGAACATCATCGACCTGCCGGCGAACTCCGTCCAGCCGACAGGGACGTTGAAGGTGTCCGGCGCGCAGAGCGCCGACCTCGCGATGACCGGCCCGCGCGAGAACCCGGCCATCCCCAAGGGCGGCGCCATGGTGCTGTCCGACATGAAGGGCACGCTGAAGCTGACGGCGGCCGGGCAGCTCACCCTGACGCCCGGCGCCTACACGGTGAACGCGATGGGCACGAACACGGTGTGCACGCCGACGGAGACGGTTCCGGCGGCGGGGACGATCGACGTGGCCGCGGGGAACGGCACACCGACACCGACGCCGACGCCTGATCCGACGGACACCGCCACCCCCACATCGACGCCCACCCCGACCGACACGGCCACGGCGAGTCCGAGCGCCACCTCCTCCGACGACGGCCAGACCGACTTCACCGGCAAGGCGGTCGACATCCCCTACACCTGCCAGTCGCCCCTCGGCGAGAAGAAGGCCACCTCCACGATCCAGGTCAACGCCAAGAAGAACGGCGGCAGTTACGGCCTGACCGTGCAGTTCAAGAACTCCCCGATGGACAGCCCCGCCGACATCCCGGCGAACTCGGTCAAGCCCTCCATGGACGTGGTGCTGGGCGGCGACGACACGGGCTCGGTCCATGTCGAGGGCCCCACCAACTCCGAGGCCATCAAGTCGGGCGACCCGATAGAGATCCCGGACATGACGGGCACGTACAAGCCGGGTGCGACCGGTGAGTCGACGCTGTCGCCGGGTGTCCTGACGATCGAGGCACTGGGCACGACCACGACCTGCAAGCCGGACAAGACCGAGGTCTCCCTGACCCTGACCACGAAGGAGCAGGAGGGCGGGGCGTCGGGTGGTTCGTCGTCCTCCGGCGGCTCCTCGTCCGGTACGTCGACGAGCGGCGGCCTGGCGGCCACGGGCGCGGACGACCACGCGGCCCTGAAGGCGCTGGGCCTGGTGGCGGGAACGGCGGTGCTGCTGGGCGGCGCGATATTCACCTTCATGCCTGGAAGGCGGATGAGGTAACGCGCTTCAGGGGCGCGGGGAACCGCGCACTGCACGTGAACCGACGGGGCCGCCGGAATCCACCTGGACTCCGACGGTCCCGTCACTTCGGGCCGGCCCTAACGAACGTCCCCCATGAGGGACTTCACCTTTCGCCGGTACATCCACACCGCGAACCCGGCGAGAGCCGCCAGTGCCGCCTCACCGAACACCGCGGGCGTCCCGCTGAGGTCGGCCCCGGCGATCGCCGGGTTGGACAGCAGGCCGGTGATCGAGTCGCCCGCGGTGACCGCGAGGAACCAGACACCCATCATCTGCGAGGCGTACTTCGCGGGGGCCATCTTCGTCGTCACCGACAGGCCCACCGGGGAGAGGCACAGCTCACCCACGGTCTGGATGAAGTAGATGCCCACCAGCCACATCGGGCTGACCGCGGTGCCGTTCGCCGCCATCGCGATCGGGATCAGGAAGAAGAAGAACGAGACGCCGACCAGGAACAGCCCCATCGCGAACTTCACGATGGTGCCGGGCTCCTGGCCCCTGCGGTTCAGCCACACCCACAGCCAGGCGAAGACCGGGGCCAGCGCCATGATGAACAGCGGGTTCAGCGACTGGTACCAGGAGGTCGGGAAGGCGAAGCCGAGCAGTGAGCCTGCCGTCTTCTGGTCGTTCGAGCCGAACGCCTGGACCGTGGACGCGCCCTGGTCGTAGATCATCCAGAACAGGGCGGCCGCGACGAAGAACCAGATGTAGCCGGACATCTTCGACTGCTCGCCGGCCGTCAGCTCCTTGTCCCGCTTGATGCGCAGCAGCACACCCGCCGGGACGACCAGGCCGATGACGGTGAGCGGGATCATCGCCCAGTTCAGCGTGAAGTGGCCGGTGAGGCCGACGACGCCGTAGAAGACGGTCGCGGCGATCAGCCAGAACAGGCCCTTGCGCAGCCAGGCCGCACGCTCCTCGGCCGCCAGCGGCTTGGGGACGACGTTGCTGACCGGGCTCAGGTTGCGGGTGCCGAGCAGGAACGCGGCCAGACCGATCGCCATGCCGACCGCGGCCATGCCGAAGCCGAGGTGCCAGCTGGCCTCCTGACCGACGGTGCCGACGGCCAGCGGGGCGAAGAAGGCGCCCGCGTTGATGCCCATGTAGAAGATCGTGAAGCCGCCGTCGCGGCGCGGGTCGTCCGGGCCGTCGTACAGGTGGCCCACCATCGTGGAGATGTTGGCCTTGAGCAGCCCGGAACCGACCGCGACGAGCGCGAGGCCGGCGAAGAACGGCGCCTGGCCGCCGGGCAGCGCCAGCGTGAGATGGCCGGCCATGATCGTGACGGCGGCGATGGCGACCGTCTTGCGGGGGCCCCAGACGCGGTCGCCGAGCCAGCCGCCGGGCATGGCGAGCAGATAGACCATCGCCGAGTAGACGGAGACGATCACGGTGGTGGTCGCGAGGTCCATCGCGAGGCCGCCGCCCATGCTGCCCTTGCCGGCGTCGGGGCCGCCGGCGAGCAGGTAGACGGTGAGCAGGGCTTTCATCCCGTAGTAGGAGAACCTCTCCCACATCTCGGTCATGAAGAGGGTGGCCAGTCCGCGGGGGTGGCCGAAGAAGGCTTTGTCGGAACCGGGGGTGCCCTCAGTCACCGAGTCCTTCGTCAGGCTGGACGCCATGGTCGTTCCTTGCTGGTGGGGATCACCGCACACAAAAGAGACCTTCAGCGACGGATGCGCGCCAAAGGTCCCCACGATGCGACAGGCAGTTGATTCACCATACGTCAGGACACTGACGGAAATGGAAGGACTTGAGAGGTGAATCACAGGTGGCCGAGGAACCGTACACCTGATTTCTAAGGTCCCTACAGGATTGGCACCCCATAGTCACAGGTTCACACCCCAGCCATGAAAGGTAAGAACCACTGGGTCGTGATCACACCCCAGCATGTGTCAGGAGCGGTCTACCATCAGCTCATGACCCGTGTACTGCTCGCCGAGGACGATGCGTCCATTTCGGAGCCGCTGGCCCGCGCCCTGCGCCGGGAAGGGTACGAGGTCGAGGTGCGTGAGGACGGCCCCACCGCGCTCGACGCCGGAATGCAGGGCGGCATCGACCTGGTCGTCCTCGACCTGGGTCTGCCCGGCATGGACGGCCTCGAGGTGGCCCGCCGACTGCGCGCCGAGGGCCACGCCGTACCGATCCTCATCCTGACCGCACGTGCCGACGAGGTGGACACCGTCGTCGGTCTCGACGCGGGTGCCGACGACTACGTGACCAAGCCCTTCCGCCTCGCAGAGCTGCTCGCCCGGGTCCGGGCCCTGCTGCGGCGCGGGGCGGCCGAGCCGGCCCAGCCGCCGGCCACCCACGGGGTGCGGATCGACGTCGAGTCGCACCGGGCGTGGATGGGCGACGAGGAACTCCAGCTCACCGCGAAGGAGTTCGACCTGCTGCGGGTCCTGGTGCGGGACGCGGGCCGGGTGGTGACCCGGGACCAGCTGATGCGCGAGGTCTGGGACACGACGTGGTGGTCCTCGACCAAGACGCTCGACATGCACATCTCCTGGCTCCGCAAGAAGCTCGGCGACGACGCGGCCAACCCGCGGTACATCGCGACGGTACGAGGAGTGGGCTTCCGCTTCGAGAAGAGCTGAATCCCCGGGTATCCGTCGGGGTATCCGGCCGGCAGGTAAGAGGACATGCGCCGTCGACTGATCCAGTCCACGCTCGCCGTGGTGCTCGTGGTGATCGCCGTCTTCGGCGTCTCCCTCGTCATCGTCGAGACCCGCACCATCAGCAACAGCGCTCAGGAGCGGGTGGATTCCGAGGCGATCCGGCTGGCCGGGATCGTGGACAGCCGGCTCTTCGCCGCGGAGGACGTGACCGCGGAGATCCTGCGCGACCAGGTCGCGCAGGAACGGTACGCCGTGATCCGGATCCCCGGGAAGGATCCGATCGAGGTCGGTGCCCGGCCCACCGGTGAGGTCATCCGCTCCACCGAGAAGGGCGAGGAGGGCGAGACGGTCACCGTGCAGGAGCCGCGCTCCTCGGTGACCCGGGAGGTCGGCCGTACGCTCCTGATCATCGGCCTGGTGGCGCTGCTCGCGGTGATCGCCGCGGTGCTGCTCGCGATCCGGCAGGCCAACAAGCTGGCCTCACCGCTGACCGACCTCGCCGAGACCGCGGAACGCCTCGGCTCCGGCGACCCACGGCCCCGGCACAAGCGCTACGGCGTCCCCGAGCTGGACCGGGTCGCCGATGTGCTGGACTCCTCGGCCGAGCGCATCGCGCGCATGCTGACGGCGGAGCGGCGCCTGGCCGCCGACGCATCCCACCAGCTCCGCACACCCCTGACGGCCCTGTCCATGCGCCTGGAGGAGATCACCCTCACCGACGACCCGGACACGGTGAAGGAGGAGGCGAACGTCGCGCTGACCCAGGTGGAGCGGCTGACGGACGTGGTCGAACGGCTGCTGACCAACTCGCGCGACCCCCGGGCCGGCAACGCGGTCACCTTCGACCTCGACGAGGTCATCCAGCAGCAGCTCGCGGAGTGGCGGCCCGCGTACCGCAGTGCGGGCCGGGCGATCGTGAGCTCGGGCAAACGGCACCTCACGGCTGTCGGTACGCCGGGTGCGGTGGCCCAGGTCCTGGCCGCGCTGATCGAGAACTCCCTCATGCACGGCGGCGGCACGGTGGCGCTGCGCACCCGTGTCACCGGCAACCAGGCGGTCATCGAGGTCACCGACGAGGGCCCCGGCGTCCCCGCCGACCTCGGCGCCCGCATCTTCGAGCGCACGATCAGCGGCCGCAACTCCACGGGCATCGGCCTCGCGGTCGCCCGAGACCTGGCGGAGGCCGACGGCGGCCGCCTGGAAATGCTCCAGGCCCAGCCCCCGGTCTTCGGCCTGTTCCTCTCCCGCACCCCGCTGAAGTCGTCACTGCTGGACGACGACGAGCCGACGGTGCGGTGAGCTGCGCGGGCTGAACAGGAGCCTGGGCGGGTGCGGGTGCGGGTGCGGGTGCGGGTGCGGGTTCGGTGGGGGCGGGCGTCTTTGCGCAGTTCCCCGCGCCCCCTGGATGCCTGCGGCGGCCTGTTTCGGTCCGGTGGGCGTACGCGGCCGACCGCCCGTCAGCGCACTCGCTGCCGGGGGCGGCCCTTGCGGGTGGTTGCCTGTTCTACTTCCTCCAGGAAGTGCTCCGCGCTCGCCACCGCCTCGCGGGCCGGGAGTGTCTTGAAGACCCAGCTGCGGTAGGACCAGAAGCGGAAGAGGGTGGCTATGCCGATGCCGAGGAACTTGAAGATGTTGCTCTGCAGGGGGCTGTCCCAGCCGAAGCCGTAGGTCGCGGCGTACAGGATGCCGTTCTCGATGACCAGGCCGACCACGCTGAACAGCAGGAACAGGGTCAGTTCTTTCGTACGGCCACTCTTGTCGCGGTCGCGGTACGTGAAGTAGCGGAACCCTATGTAGTTGAAGACGATCGACACCACCGTGGCGACAACACTCGCCCGGACCACCGGAAGGTCGGTGAGATGCCGGACGACGTTGAAGACGACGAGGTTGACGAGGAGCCCCGCTCCGCCGACCGCACCGAATTTGGCGACCTCGCGAAGGACCCTTCGCAGCCCTGAGGAACCATGTCCCATGGTCGTACAGGCCCCCAGTCGATTGGATTCGTCAACTCAACCCATGCTAACCACCCATCTTGCCTGTTTGCCTGTGGACGAACTCACACACAGGGAAACAAGCTGGTAAGAGGACCGGTAAGAGGCGCGGGATCCGGCCGCCGTGGCGCGACCGATACCCTGGGGTCGTGACGTTCCCGGTAGTCGGCATGGTCGGCGGGGGCCAGCTCGCGCGTATGACACACGAGGCAGGCATCCCGCTCGGCATCAGGTTCAAGCTCCTCAGTGACACCCCTCAGGATTCCGCGGCGCAGGTGGTGAGCGACGTCGTCATCGGCGACTATCGCGACCTCGACACGCTGCGCGAGTTCGCGCGCGGGTGCGATGTGATCACCTTCGATCACGAACACGTGCCCACCGAGCACCTCAGGGCCCTGGAGGCGGACGGCATCCCCGTGCGCCCCGGCCCCGACGCGCTCGTGCACGCCCAGGACAAGGGCGTGATGCGCGCGAGACTCGACGCGATCGGCGTGCCGTGCCCACGGCACCGGATCGTCAGCGATCCCGAGGACGTGGCGGCCTTCGCGGCGGAGGGCGACGGCTTCCCCGTCGTCCTCAAGACCGTCCGCGGCGGCTACGACGGCAAGGGCGTGTGGGTCGTGGACTCCGCCGAGGAGGCCGAAGACCCCTTCCGGGCCGGCGTCCCCGTCCTCGCGGAGGAGAAGGTCGACTACGTCCGCGAGCTGGCCGCCAACGTCGTACGGTCGCCGCACGGTCAGGCCGTCGCCTACCCGGTCGTCGAGTCCCAGCAGGTGAACGGCGTCTGCGACACCGTGATCGCCCCGGCCCCTGACCTGGACCGGGCTCTCGCCCTCAAGGCCGAGGAGCTGGCCCTCAACATCGCCAAGGAACTGGACGTCGTCGGCCACCTCGCCGTCGAACTGTTCCAGACCCGCGACGGCCGCATCCTCGTCAACGAACTCGCGATGCGCCCGCACAACTCCGGCCACTGGTCGATGGACGGCGCGATCACCTCCCAGTTCGCCAACCACGTCCGGGCCGTCCTCGACCTCCCGCTCGGCGACCCGCGCCCCCGCGCGAAGTGGACCGTCATGGTCAACGTCCTCGGCGGCGACTTCCCCGACATGTACTCCGCGTACCTGCACTGCATGGCCCGCGACCCCAAGCTGAAGATCCACATGTACGGCAAGGACGTGAAGCCCGGCCGCAAGGTGGGCCACGTCAACACCTACGGCGACGACCTGGACGACGTTCTCGAACGCGCACGTCACGCTGCCGGCTACCTGAGAGGCACGATCACCGAATGAGCCCCGTTGTTGGCATCGTCATGGGTTCGGACTCCGACTGGCCCGTCATGGAGGCCGCCGCCCAGGCCCTCGACGAGTTCGAGATCGCGTACGAGGTGGACGTCGTCTCCGCGCACCGCATGCCGCGCGAGATGATCGCGTACGGCGAGCAGGCGGCCGAGCGCGGTCTGAAGGTGATCATCGCGGGGGCAGGGGGAGCCGCCCACCTCCCGGGCATGCTCGCCTCCGTCACCCCCCTCCCGGTCATCGGGGTCCCGGTCCCGCTGAAGTACCTCGACGGCATGGACTCGCTGTTGTCGATCGTGCAGATGCCGGCCGGCGTCCCCGTCGCGACCGTCTCCGTCGGCGGCGCCCGCAACGCCGGGCTGCTCGCGGCCCGCATCCTCGCCGCGCACGACGAGGAACTCCTCAGCCGGATGCGGGAGTTCCAGCAGGAACTCAACGACCAGGCCACCGAGAAGGGCAAGCGCCTGCGGTCCAAGGTCGAGGGCTCCAGCGGTTTCGGTTTCGGCAAGTGACGGCCGTGGGACCGCTGGAGACGGCCCGGGAACTCCTGCGCGAGTTCCCGGTCGTCGACGGCCACAACGACCTCCCGTGGGCGCTGCGCGAACAGGTCCGCTACGACCTGGACGCCCGGGACATCGCCGCCGACCAGTCGGCCCATCTGCACACCGACCTGGCGCGGCTCAGGGCCGGCGGGGTGGGCGCGCAGTACTGGTCGGTGTACGTGCGCTCGGACCTGCCCGGCGCGGTACCGGCGACACTGGAACAGATCGACTGCGTACGGCAGTTGATCGCGCGGTACCCGTCGCGGTTGCGGGCAGCGCTCACCGCCGCGGACATGGAGGCGGCGCGCGCGGAAGGCCGTATCGCCTCCCTCATGGGCGCCGAGGGCGGCCACTCCATCGCCAACTCCCTCGCCACGCTACGCGCGTTGTACGCGCTCGGCGTGCGCTACATGACCCTCACCCACAACGACAACGTGGACTGGGCGGACTCGGCGACGGACGAACCCGGCGTCGGGGGGCTCTCGGCCTTCGGCCGTGCGGTGGTCCGGGAGATGAACCGCGAGGGGATGCTCGTGGACCTCTCGCACGTGGCGGCGACGACCATGCGGGACGCGCTGGACGCGAGCGAGGCACCGGTGATCTTCTCCCACTCCTCCGCGCGGGCCGTGTGCGACCACCCGCGCAACATCCCCGACGACGTCCTGGAACGCCTCCCGTCCAACGGCGGCATGGCGATGGTGACGTTCGTCCCGAAGTTCGTCCTGCAGGCCGCCGTGGACTGGACGGCCGCGGCCGACGAGAACATGCGCGAGCACGGCGTCCACCACCTCGCGACCACGCCCGAGGCGATGAAGGTGCACCGCGCCTTCGAGGAGCGCAACCCGCGCCCGGTCGCCACGGTCTCGACGGTCGCCGACCACCTGGACCACATGCGCGAGGTGGCCGGCGTGGACCACATCGGCATCGGCGGCGACTACGACGGCACGGCGTTCACCCCGGACGGCCTCGACGACGTCTCCGGCTACCCCAACCTCATCGCCGAACTCCTGGACCGCGGCTGGTCCCGCACCGACCTCGCCAAGCTCACCTGGCAGAACGCGGTCCGGGTCCTGGGCGCGGCGGAGGACGTGGCACGGGAGCTGCAGGTGACGCGTGGCCCGTCCAACGCGACGCTCTCCGAGCTCGACGGCTGAGGGCCCGGGGCCCGCGTACGTCAGCGGCGCCACGACGGCCGAGGACGACGGCGGGCCCGGTGGCCGGGGCGGTGCGCGGTACCCCGAACCGGCGTACCCCCGAACGCCCCGCCCACCAGGAAGGCCCCCGCGCTCCGTGCGACGGTGACCGTACGGCGATCAGGAAGATCACGACGTACGGAGCCCGTCATGGCAGACCTCCAGGACGAACTGCAGCCCGCGGCCGACGTGGGAGAGCTGCCCCGGGTCTTCGGGTCCGTGCCGGAGCTGTACACCCCGGGCTCCGGCCAGGCCGGCGAGCTCCTGGAGCGGGCCCGTGCCCTCCTCGCCGCACATCCCGTCGCCGACGGTTACAGCGGGCTGCCCTGGGCGCTGCGGCACCTGCCCTGGTTCGACCTGGAGGCCGGCGAGAGCGCCGTGGACACGGACGTACCTAGGCTCAGGGAGGGGCACGTGGGTGCCCTGCTGTGGTCCGTGCACCTGCCCGAGGGGCTCGACGGGGACCGGGCCGTCGGCGCCACCCTGGAACAGCTCGACCTGGTGAAGACTGTCGTACGCAACCATCCCGAGGGCCTGCGCCTGGCCCGCACCGCGGGACAGGCCACCGACGCCCGCAACTGCGGCCGCGTCGCCGTCCTGCTCGGCCCCGCCGGTGCCGCCGCGCTCGGCGACTCGCTCGGGATCCTGCGCTCCCTGCACGCCCTCGGTCTGCGTGCCCTCACCCTGAGCGGGGTGTCCTGGGCGAGCGCGGCGGGGCTCACCCGGTTCGGCGAGGAGGTGCTGCGCGAGATGAACCGGCTCGGAGTCCTCGCCGACCTCTCCGGCGCCTCCGACGCCACCGTCCGGCGGACCCTGACGGTGGCCAAGGCACCCGTGCTCTTCACCCGCTCCGCCGCCCGCGCCCTGCGCCCCCACCCGGCCAACCTCCCCGACGACCTGCTCGCCCAGCTCGGCGCCGCGAAGGGCCTGTGCATGGTGCCGCTGACCGCCGAGCAGACCGGTCCGACGGTCCGGGACGTCGCCGACCACCTCGACCATGTGCGCGCGGTCGCGGGCGCCGAGTCCGTGGGCCTGTCCGGCACCTACGACGCCGGCACCGCCCACCCACAGGAGCTCGGCGACGCCTCCTGCTACCCCCACCTGGTCGCCGAGCTGCTGCGCCGCGGCTGGGACGAGGCCGAGCTCGCGCTGCTGACCTGGGGCAACGTCCAGCGGCTGCTGCGCGAGTCCGACTTCACCGCGCAGGCGGCCCAGATGCGGCGCGAGCCGTCCATGGCGAAGATCGCGGACCTCGACGGCTGACCGGACCTACAGCGGGTCGATCCGGCACAGGCAGAACGGATGCCCCGCCGGATCCGCGTACACCCGGAAGTCCTCCTTGTCCTCGGCGTGCAGCAGCCGTGCGCCCAGCGACAGCACCTTGGCCTCGGCCGCGTCGATCTCCTCCCACGTGGTCCCGCCGTCGAAGTCCAGGTGGAACTGCTGGGAGTTGCGGTCCGCCCGCGGCCACTCGGGCGGGGTGAGTCCCGGTGCGCTCTGGAAGGCCAGCCGGGGGCCGCCGGGGACGCGCAGGACCACCCAGTCGGGGTCCTCGTCCTCCGGGGTGCCGCCCACGATCCCGGCGTAGAAACGGGCGAGCGCGCGGGGGTCGGGGCAGTCGATCACGACGGAACGGAAACGTGCGACGGTCACGAGAGATCCTCCTGGTCAGGACAGTTTGTTCAGCAGGCGCAGAGGCAGAACGGGTGCCCAGCCGGGTCCGCGTACACACGGAAGGTGCGGGAGCGGTCCTCGGTGTCCAGCGGCTTCGCCCCGAGCGCCAGCACCTCCTTCTCGGCCGCGTCCAGGTCCTGGACGGTCAGGTCCAGGTGGAACTGCTGCGAGGCGTCGGGGGCCGGCCACTTCGGCGGTACGAAACCGGGGGCGGCCTGGAAGGCCAGCGACGGTCCGCCGGGGGTCCTGAGGTCCACCAACTCGCCCTCGCCCTCGACGGTGCCGCCGAGGACACCGGCGTAGAAACCGGCGAGCGCACGGGGGTCAGGACAGTCCAGTACGACGGCTCCGAGTTCGGCGACGGCCATGGCTTCCTCCTGAAGCGTGGTTACCTGTAGAGGCGGGTAACCAGTAACGGTTACCGCATGCTCCCGCATCGGGGGTAACGTCGCAAGGGAATTGCCTAGCTAGGTAGCGTGCAGCCATGAGCGACCGATCGCCCGCGCCCGGGGGACTGGCCCTGGTCGAGTCCCTGGTCAACACGGTGGACCTGGAGTCGGGCGCCGATTCGCTGGACACCGCGGAGGGGCGGGAGCGGTTCGGGATCGCCGAGGGCGAGGTGGCGCAGGCGCGTGAACTGCGGGAGTCGCTGCGGGTCGCGCTGCTGGCCCATGCCGGGCATCCGCCGCATCGCGCGGTGACGCCGCTCGGGGAGTTGCTGGCGGCGGCGCCCCTGGTCCTGACGGTGTCCGCCTCGGACGGCTCGGCCGCCCTCGCCCCCGCCGACGCCCGGCCCCTGCTCTCCCGCGTCGCCGCCGCCGTCGCCGAGTCGCTGGTCGCGGGCACCTGGATCCGCCTGAAGGCCTGTGAGGCCGTGGACTGTCACTGGGCGTACTACGACCGGAGCCCGGCGGGGCGGGGGCGGTGGTGCTCCATGCAGGTGTGCGGGGCGCGGGCGAAGATGCGGCGGTATCGGGGGAAGAGCACGGCGTAGGGGCGCCGGGTGCGGCCACGACGGCCGCCGCACCCGCCTACGCGCCCTCCTCACCGCCACGCGGGGCGCCGGCGGCGGCCCGCGACCCCACCAGGAGCAGGCACAGCACCGAGACGCCTGCCACCAGACCGGCCAGCACCAGCAGCGGGTCCAGCGGCCGGACCGTGGACGCGGCCGTCTGGGTCACGGCCGGCTGCGCCGCCTGCGAGGACTGCGGCGACGGTGCCGTCTGCGGTACGGCGGCTTGGGACGCCGTGGGTGAGGGCGACGAGCCGGCACGGGGCGCGGCGGCGCTGCGGCTCGTCGTCATGCCCGGCATCGTCGAGTGCTGTTCCTGGCTCGTGGCCGGCTGCGTGTGCTCGCGCCGCGTCGGGGCCGCCGGTGTCGGTTCCGGAGCCGGAGCCGCCGCCCGGACCGTGATGCCCGCCGTCATGTCCGGGTGGACCGTGCAGACGTAGCCGTAGGAGCCGGCCGTGGTGAAGGTGAAGCTCCAGCTCTGGCCCTTGTTCAGCATGGGGGAGTGGATCGAGAGCGGGCCGGAGGTGGTCTTCACGTCGTGCGGGGCCGTGTCGTAGTTGGTCCAGGTGACCGTGGACCCGGCGGGCACGCTCAAGGACGCCGGCGAGAAGGCGTACCCCTTCATGGCCACGGAGTAGCCCGCCGCCGACGCCTCGTGGCCGTACGGCAGCATCCCCACGGCGAGCAGGGCGAGCACCGCCGCGGCCCGCAGCACCCGCCTCACGCGAACTCCACCGCGACGAGCAGCCTGAGGCGCGTGGCCGGCAGCCGCCACGGCAGCCGGAATCCGGTGGCCCGGCGCAGCAGCCGGTACGGCAGCTTGGCCGTGCCCACGACGAGCAGCCGGTCCTCGGCCCGCTCGACCACCCGCAGCCGCAGCAGGACGGGGAAGGCGACGTCGTTCAGGTGGAGGTCGCCGGTGAGCTGGAGCCGGTCGCCGGGGACCGCGTCGACCTGCTCGGAGGTGAGGACGGCCCGCAGTTCACGGCCGTCGAACTCGAAGCGGAACGACGGCTGTTCGGCGTCCTGGGGCATCTCCATGGACGCTCGGGCGAGCGGTACCCGCCGGCGCCGTACCGGCAAAGGCCCGTACCAGGCGGTGAGTTCGGCGAGCGAGCGGCCCGGGGCCACGGTGAGGTGCCGGGGCGGAGGAACGGTGGGCAGGGTGACGGTTGTCATCCCGAACTCCTTGGAAAGCGGTTCCCGAAATGTGGTGAGGGTGTGGAGAATGGCCATGGACGCCGTTCCGGCCGGCTGAGCCCCGGCCGGAACGGCGTCCACCCATGTGTCAGCAGTTGGCGGTGAGGAAGTCCGTGGTGGGCGTGAGCATGTGCCCGGCCCAGACGGTGTGCATCTTCACGTAGCTGTCGATGTCGAGCAGGTCGGTGACCTGCTGTCCGAGCGATTCCTCCAGGTGTGCCGAGTAGATGTGCTGGAGCAGCACGGTGAGGGTGTCGTCGGCCACCGAGCCACCGTCACTGACGGCCGGCTTGAGGATGGACTCGATCCACACCGTGTGCATCTTGAGGTACGAGTCGAGCGCAAGCGCGTCCTGCACCTGCTGGCCCGGCGACTCCGACAGGTGCGCCGCGTAGAGGTGCTGCAGGATCGGCAGCAGCTCGTTGTCGATGCTGGCGCACTGCTCGGAGCCGGAGCCACCGCCTGAGGTCGGCGTGGCCGTGGCCGTCGGTGTCGCGGTGGGCGTGCCGGTGGGCGGCGTCGAGGTGGGCGTGGCCGTCGGAGTGGCCGTGGGCGTGCCGGTCGGCGTCACCGTCGGGGTGGCCGTGGGCGTCGTACCGCCACCGCCACCGCCACCGCCGCCGGACGCGGCGACGACCTTCACGGACGACACCATGTCCGGGTGCACCGCGCAGTAGTACTCGTACGTCCCCACCTTGGTGAAGGTGTACGACCACGACTGGCCCTGCTTGAGGGTCCCCGAGTCGAAGGCCACCGGGGCCTTGGTCGTGGTCACCGTGTGCGGGGCGCTGTCGTGGTTGGTCCACTGGACGGTCTGGCCGGCTTCGACGACGAGCTGCTTACCGTCGCCGAACTTGTAGCTCATGATGTCGACCTGGTAGTCCGGCTTGGCGGCCGCGGCGGGCTGGACCTCGGCAGCGGCGGCAGCGGGCGCCTGAGCCGCGCCCGCGGTCTGCTGCGAGGAACTCGTGGCACTCGAGGCCACGTTCAGCAGTCCGAGACTGAGCACGGCAGCGAGTGCCGCGCCGAGCCCCACGAACAGCAGGGACCGGCCCCCGGACCTACCGGCCTCGGCCGTCGGCGGCTGGAGCCGCCGCTCGCCGGTCTCATCGCTTCTTTTCACTTCAACTCCTATTGTTTCCCAGGGAGTTGTTTCCCATGGAGTTCAGCGGCCAGGATCGGCCGTGACCAGCAGACTCGTCACGGCGAGGACGACGAGGACCAGCCCCGTCTCGACCGCGACCGAGTAACCGAAGGGCCGCACGGTGGCGGCGTCGCCGCGCAGCAGCACGGCGAGATCGAGACGGGTGCGCACCCACTGGCGGCTCGCGTACGCGGCCACCAGGACGCCCCCGAGGACGGCCGTCTTGACGAGCAGCAGATGCCCGTACGAGGTGTGCAGCAGGGCGCCGTACGACCCCACCACCTGCCAGGCGAGCACCAGCCCGGCGCCGACGATGCCCGTGACGCTCACGGCCGCGAGCTTCGAGTAGCCCGGCACGACCCGCGCCAGCTCCCCGGCCCGGCGGCGCGGCAGTACGGCCAGCGCGAGCATGGCGAGCCCGCCGATCCACAGCGCGGCCCCGAGCAGGTGCACGAAGTCGGCGACGGCTCCCCAAGTGGGCTCGCTGCCCTCGGAGTTGTGGCCCGTCATCCCGGTCGTGCGGAGCAGGCCGAAGGTCACGGCGAGGGCGCCCACCCGCCAGCCCGGCGAACGGGAGGTGGCCGGGCCGCCCTGGAGCAGGGCGCTGAGCACCACGGCCGCCAGCACCCACATCAGCCCGCGCGCGGCGAGCACGATGCCGGGTTCGGTGGCCAGGACGTCCGCGTAGGTCGCCGGGCGCAGGGCGTCCCGCAGACCGCCGAGGGAGGTGTAGGCGCCCTGGAGCCCGACGGCCGCCACGGTCGCCGGCAGCCCGACCGTCCAGGCGAGCCCCAGCAGCACCCGGGCCCGCGGTTCGTGGGTGCCGCCCGGCCACAGGAGCGCGACGAACGCCAGCCCTCCGACGAACAGGGCCAGCGCGAGATATCCCGCCCAGCGGGCGGCGACGAGACCCTTGCGGACCGAGGGGGACGGTCCGGGAGCGGCGGCAGGGGTCTCGTCGCCGCCGGCCTGGGTGGCGGCCGTGCCGGCGGTGAAGGCGATCCGGCCGGAGGAGGCGTGCCCGTCCTTCTCGTCCACGACAGACCAGACGACGGCGAACTTCCCGTCCGCCGGGCTGTTGAGGGCGACCCGCACGACACGCTTCTTCGCCGTGTGCGACACCGGCAGCCGGTCGCCGTCCACCGTCAGCACCCGTACGTCGGCCAGGTCGACGGCCTCGTCGAAGGTGAGGACGAGGCTGCCGGGCGTCTTCTTCAGGTCGGCCCCGTCCTTGGGGGAGGAGCTCACCAACCCGGTGTGGGCGAAGGCGGGCTGGACCGCGCCGAACAGGGCGCAGAGCAGGGCGGCGAGGAGCAACAGGGTCCGGCGCAGGGTCCTCACGGGGTCGCCTCCGGCTGCGAGGAGGCGGAGGCGGGGACGAGGATGCCGCCCAGGAGACTCGAGGCGGGGGCGAGCCCGACGCAGGGGGAGGAAGTCGGCGACGGGGAGGGGGTCGCCGCCGGGCCGTCCAGGAGGCCGAGCACGGAGTCGGTGACTCCGACGAGCAGCGGCTGTACGAGGGTGACCTCACCGTCCGCGCAGGTGCCCGAGGGGGAGGGCGTGGGGGTGGTGGGTGCGGGCATGGTGGGCGTGGGGGACCCGGTGCCCGGGACCGGCGTGGTCCCGTGGCCGACGTGCCCGCCGCCCTGGCCGCCACCGGAGCCGACGGGGACGGTACCGGTCACCACGCCCCCGCCGCCGGTGCCGTACCCACCGCCGTATCCGAGGCCCCCGCCGGCTCCGCCGATTCCACCGACTCCGCCGACTCCGCCGTACGACGGCAACTCCCCGGATCCCACCGGCGCTTGACCGGCCCGCGGGGAGGTCGTCGCCGGTGCCGTGGCGGCGGGCGGGGTGACCGCCGGAGCGGCCTCGGCCGCGCCGGAGGCGGGGGCGCCGATGCCCGACGCGTACCCCAGCACGATCACCACGGTGCCGACGAGCGCCCCGGCGACCAGTTCGTCGCGGTGGTCGCGTGCGGAGACTGTGGTCGCCCTGCGGAACAAGGGCATGACTCACTCCTGACATGCTCAGGTCATTCCGGCCGAAGATTGCGGCCGATGACGAACAGTGGAGTGGAGCGTGGATTCCGCATCACTACGCACCGGTTAACCGATGGTTGCCTACCTCTCCACCACGGGGGTGTGGTCTGTGAGAACGGTCGATTCCGCACCGTGCTCGAATGCAAATCGAACTCGTGTTGAGGATTCCGGGGAGGGTGGGCATATGCCAACGCGGAAGGTCGCGACGGGGATTCAGAGAAGCCGGCCGACGACGGCCGCGGCCTGCTCCGGCTGCTCCTCCAGCCAGCGTCCCAGGTGCTTTCGCACGGCTTCCTCGACGGCGGAGCGCACGGCCACGTTGCCCAGCGCGCCGCTCGTGGCGCCGAGGAACTCGGGCTCGTCCACCTTCACCGACACGACAGCCGTCAGGCCGGCACAGATCCGCTCGGTGCTCAGATCGGGGTCGGCGGGGCTCAGCAAGCGCTGCTTTCGCGCATACGCGTTGACCGTGGCGGTCACTCCGCGGAGGAAGCCCTCCGTGTGCGTGCCGCCCTGAGGGGTGGGCCGGCTGTTGGCGAAACTCCGGATCCGCTCCTGGCCCGAGCCGCACCACCGCAGGCCCACCTCCACCGTCCCAGCCGCTTGCGGATCCTCTCGCTCGAAGCGGATGACGTCCCGATGGAGGGGCGGCCCCGCCTGCGCGTCGAGGAAGGCGACCAACTCCCCCACCCCGTCGGGGAATCGCCACCGCACCGAACGGGGCTCGCCCGAAGGGCGTTCGTCGGTCAGCGAGATGTCCAGGCCCCGGTTCAGGAAGGCCAGTTCCCTGAAGCGCTCCTCCAGCGCGGCGAACGAGAACTCCGTCGTCTCGAAGATGCCGTCGTCCGGCCGGAAGACGAGGGTGGTCCCGCTTCCGGTCGTCGGTCCGGCGGCGATGGGTGCGGTGACCGCGGCGCCGTGGACGTACTCCTGGACCCAGAGCACCCCCTCGCGCCGCACCTCGGCCCTCAGGCTGCTCGACAGGGCGTTGGTGACGCAGGGCCCGATCGCGAAGAATGCGAGCGTCACCGAGTGGCGGCCCACGGGGCCCGCCCCGGAGAGGGGCCGGGTCAGCAGACTTTCGAGTCCGGGACGGCCGACGTGCCCCGCGGCCTCCACGGGTACACCGGGTCCGTCGTCGGCGATCCGCACACCCCCGTCGGCGGTGAGGGTGACGTCGACGCGGGTGGCGCGGCCCGCCAGGACCTCGGCCACGGCCCGGTCGGTGACCTCGAACACCAGCTGCCGCAGGCCCCGTTCGCCGACGGAGCCGACGTACATCCCGGGCCGTTTCCGGATGGCTTCCCGCCCCTCCAGAACCTCGATCCGGCTGGCGTCGTACCTAATGGCTTCCCCGCTCACGAAATCCTCCCGCGATGCCGCCCGACAGACCTCGCCAGCGTAGGGGAAATCCAGGAAACGGGCAGGTCAGAGCGGATGTGCCGAGGCTGTGGACGGGCGGGTGAACACCGACCGGGAGACCGCCGACCAAAGGGGTCCGAGTCCGCCACCGCATCGCGCCCCGGACAGTGCCGGGACCCCGCACGGGCCAATTACCGGCGCCCCTGAGGGCGTTGATTCACCAAGGCGGTCGGCCCCACGCCTCAGGCGGTCGGCCGCCCCATCGCCCGGTACGTCCACCCGGCCTTCCGCCACAGCACCGGGTCCAGGGCGTTGCGGCCGTCGAGGACGACCTTCGCCGCCGCGACCTCGCCGAGGGCCGCCGGGTCCAGTTCGCGGAACTCCCGCCACTCCGTGAGGTGGAGGACGACGTCGGCGCCCCGGACCGCGTCCACGGCGGTGTCGGCGTAGCCGAGGGTCGGGAACAGGCGGCGGGCGTTGTCCATGCCCTTCGGGTCGTAGACCGTGACCTGGCCGCCCTGGAGGTGGATCTGCCCGGCGACGTTCAGCGCGGGGGAGTCGCGGACGTCGTCCGAGTCGGGCTTGAAGGTGGCGCCGAGCACCGCGACCCGCTTGCCGAGGAACGGTCCGCCGCCCAGGATCTGCCGGGCCAGTTCCACCATCTGGCCGCGCTGACGCATGTTGATCGAGTCGATCTCGCGCAGGAAGGTCAGCGCCTGGTCGGCACCGAGCTCACCCGCCCGGGCCATGAAGGCGCGGATGTCCTTCGGCAGACAGCCGCCGCCGAAGCCGATCCCGGCCCGCAGGAACTTCTTCCCGATCCGGTCGTCGTAGCCGATGGCCTCCGCCAGCTTCGCCACATCGCCGTCCGCGGCCTCGCACACCTCCGCCATGGCGTTGATGAAGGAGATCTTCGTGGCCAGGAAGGAATTCGCGGAGGTCTTCACCAGCTCGGCCGTCGGGAAGTCCGTCACCACGAACGGCGTGCCCTCGCCGAGCGGCGTCGCGTACACCTCGCGCAGCAGCCTCTCCGCGCGCTCACTGCGCACACCGACGACGATCCGGTCCGGGTGCAGGGTGTCGTCCACCGCGAAGCCCTCGCGCAGGAACTCCGGGTTCCAGGCCAGCTCGGCGTCCGCGCCCGCTGGGGAGTGGTCGGCCAGGTAGCGGGCCAGCCGGTCGGCGGAACCCACCGGCACCGTCGACTTGCCGACGACGAGGGCCGGGCGGGTCAGGTGCGGGGCCAGGGAGGCGATCGCCGAGTCGACGTACGACATGTCGCAGGCGTACTCGCCGTGCCGCTGCGGGGTGTTCACGCAGACGAAGTGCACGTCACCGAAGGAGCCGACCTCGGCGAAGTCCATGGTGAAACGGAGCCGACCGGTGGAGCCCTCGATCCCGGCGACATGCTTGCGCAGCAGGTCCTCCAGGCCCGGCTCGTACATCGGGACCTCGCCCCGCTGGAGCATCTCGATCTTCTCGGGCACCACGTCGAGCCCCAGGACCTCGAAACCGAGCTCGGCCAAGGCCGCGGCGTGGGTGGCGCCGAGGTAGCCGGTGCCGATCACGGTGATCTTGAGGGCCATGGAGACTCCAGTAAGGGGGACGGTCCGGTGCGCGCCCGAGCATAGTCGGAGCGCCTGACGGGCAGCTTTCCCGCTGTCGCCAAGCTCACGTCGTCACTCCCGTGGGCGGACCCCTAAAATTTGAGTTACTTAACGGTAATTAGCACAGGCATTGCAGCGTCCTTGGAGCGTGAGAGACCTTGGCCGGATCGGCTGACTTCGACCTGTACCGCCCGTCCGAGGAGCACGACATGCTCCGGGACGCCATCCGCTCGCTGGCGGAGGCGAAGATCGCGCCCTACGCCGCCGCGGTCGACGAGGAGGCCCGCTTCCCGCGCGAGGCGCTGGACGCGCTGGTGGCCAACGACCTGCACGCCGTGCACGTCCCCGAGGAGTACGGCGGCGCGGGCGCCGACGCGCTGGCCACGGTGATCGTCATCGAGGAGGTCGCACGCGCCTGCGTGAGCTCCTCCCTCATCCCCGCCGTGAACAAGCTGGGCTCGCTCCCCGTGATCCTCTCCGGTTCCGAGGACCTGAAGAAGAAGTACCTGTCGCCGCTCGCCAAGGGCGACGCGATGTTCTCCTACGCCCTCTCCGAGCCGGACGCCGGCTCCGACGCGGCCGGCATGAAGACCAAGGCGGTCCGCGACGGCGACCACTGGATCCTCAACGGCGTCAAGCGCTGGATCACCAACGCGGGCGAGTCCGAGTACTACACGGTGATGGCCGTGACGGACCCGACCAAGCGCTCGAAGGGCATCTCCGCGTTCGTGGTCGAGAAGTCCGACGAGGGCGTCTCCTTCGGCGCCCCGGAGAAGAAGCTCGGCATCAAGGGCTCCCCGACCCGCGAGGTCTACTTCGACAACGTCCGCATCCCCGCCGACCGCATGATCGGCGAGGAGGGCACCGGCTTCGCGACCGCGATGAAGACCCTGGACCACACCCGCATCACCATCGCCGCCCAGGCCCTCGGTGTCGCCCAGGGCGCCTTCGACTACGCCAAGGGCTACGTCCAGGAGCGCAAGCAGTTCGGCAAGGCCATCGCCGACTTCCAGGGCATCCAGTTCATGCTCGCCGACATGGCCATGAAGATCGAGGCCGCCCGCGCCCTGACCTACCAGGCCGCGGCCGCCTCGGAACGCCTCGACAAGAACCTCACCTTCCAGGGCGCGGCGGCCAAGTGCTTCGCCTCGGACGTGGCCATGGAGGTCACCACGGACGCGGTCCAGCTCCTCGGCGGGTACGGGTACACCAGGGACTACCCGGTGGAGCGGATGATGCGCGATGCGAAGATCACGCAGATTTATGAAGGCACGAACCAAGTTCAGCGGATCGTGATGGCGAGGAACCTGCCGTAACCGGTCGGCGTGGCGACGACCGAGCCCCCGGACGCGTTCCGGGGGCTTTGTCGTACTGCGGGTGGGGCATTCCGGGGCGGATTGGTCGCGTCCGTCCGATGGCGCCCGGCCGGGCAGGGGCGTAGGACGGAAGGGCACAGGGGCCCGTCCCGGGCTCCCGCGTCCCCGAGGAGGAGCCATGACCCAGGCCGAGAGCATGTCCGCGATGAGCAGGGAGATGCAGGACTGCGTGGCGGCGTGCATGGAGTGCCACAGTGTCTGCGAGGAGACCATGAGCTCCTGCATGCAGATGGGCGGCCAGGCGCAGATGCAGATCATGCGCGCGCTCATCGACTGTGCCGAGATGACCCGCATGTGCGCGGACATGATGATGCGCCGCTCGCCCATGTCCGCCGAGATGTGCGCACTGTGCGCCAAGGCGTGCGAGATGTGCGCCGAGGCGTGTATGTCCATGCCGGACGATCCCCAGATGATGCGCTGCGCACAGGCGTGTCGTCGCTGTATGGAGACCTGTCGCGCGATGTCGGGGATGGCGATGTGACGCCTGCCTGCTGACAGCGGTCCAGGGGCCGGGGGCATCCGCCGAGATGCCCCCGGCCCTGTGTGCGGCAGGCTGGGGCCCATGACACACGCGAACGCGACCGATGCCTTCGACGCCGCCGAGCGCGAGATGTGGAAGGACCGCACCGAGGCCTACGCCGGCAGCTTCGCGCGCCTGTGCGCCCATCCCGTGGAGGCCCTGCTGGACGCCGCCGGGGTCGAGGCGGGCACGCGCGTCCTCGACGTCGGCACCGGCACCGGTACGGCGGCCGTGGCGGCGCGGGCGCGCGGTGCCCTGGTGAGTGCCGTGGACGCCGATGCCGGGATGGTGGCGGCGGCGCGGGCCCGCGGGCTCGGCGCACGCACCGGTGTACTTCCTGAACTCCCTTACGGAGACGGCGAGTTCGATGCCGTCGTCGGCAACTTCGTCCTCAACCACGTGGGCCGCCCCCGAGCCGCCCTCGCCGAACTCCACCGCCTCCTGCGCCCCGGCGGCCGGATCGCCCTCACGACATGGAGCGCACGGCGCGGCGCGGGACAGGACCTGCTCGGCCGGGCCTGCGAGGCGGGCGGGGCCGTACCGCCGGCCTACCTCCCGCGGCTGGATCCGGCGCAGGACTGGACCCGTACGGCGGACGGCCTCGCCGAACTGCTCGGCGAGGCCGGATTCATCGAGGCGGAGGCGGCCGAACTCGCCTGGGACCACCGGGCCGGTGTCGAGGAGTGGTGGAGCGGTGCCGCGGGCGGTGTCGCCACGATCGGACTGGTCGTCACCTCGCAGGACCCGGGGACCGTCGTACGGATCCGGCGGGAGTACGACCTGCTGTGTGCCGAACACACGGTGGCGGAAGGGCAGTTGGCCCTTCCGCACATCGCGCTGCTCGGCTCGGGACGGCGGGCTTGAGGGCCTGGCCCTCAGTTGCCCGGGACGGTGAACCTCAGTTACCCGAGACCGTGACCTTCTCGTCATTCTTCAGCTCGTCGACCAGCGTCTTCACCTTGGCCTTGTCCCAGACCAGGTTGCCGCCCGTGGAGCCG
Organism: Streptomyces sp. NPDC102270; assembly: GCF_044766405.1. Lineage (NCBI taxonomy): Bacteria > Bacillati > Actinomycetota > Actinomycetes > Kitasatosporales > Streptomycetaceae > Streptomyces > Streptomyces sp. NPDC102270. The sequence continues at coordinate 488,375 of NZ_JBIWLX010000002.1, forward strand.
GAGATCGGCATGTTCATGGACGTGCCGTCACCGCCGTTGACACCCTTCATCGCCCAGAACATCTTGCCCAGGTCGTACAGGCCCATGTCCTTGTCGACGATCAGCGAGTCCAGGCCCGCACCCATCGTCGGGTAGAGCTTGAAGGGGTTCAGGATGGTGCTCGGGGTGGCGACCTGGTTGGCGAGCGCGTTGAGGAACTTCTGCTGGTTCTTCGTGCGGTCGAGGTCGGAGCCCGCGAGGGCGTACCGGGTGCGGACGAAGGCGAGCGCCTGGTCGCCGTTCAGGGTCTGCTTGCCCGCGGTGAAGTCGGCACCGGACTTGGTGTCCTTCATGCCGCCCTTCGGGATGTCGATCTCGACCCCGCCGACCGCGTCGACGATGTTCGCGAAACCGGCGAAGCCGATCTCGACGTAGTGGTCGATCTTCAGGCCGGTGTTGTACTCGACGGTGCGCACCAGCAGCTCGGGGCCGTCCTCGGCGTAGGCGGCGTTCAGCTTCACGTGCCGGCCCGTGCCCTTGTAGGTCTTGCCGGACTCGGAGCCGACGAAGGTCGGGATCTCCACGTCCGAGTCGCGCGGCAGCGAGATCAGGGTGTCGCCGTTGCTGCCGGTGTGCAGGATCATCATCGAGTCGGTGCGCTTGCCCGCCGCGGAGCCGGTGTGCAGCTGCTTCTTCTGCTCTGAGGAGAGCCCGGCGCGGCTGTCGGAGCCGACGATCAGGTAGTTGGTGCCGTCGCCCTGGTCCGGCCGGTCGATGACCTTGGACAGGTCGACCTCGCGGTTGAGCTTGGAGTCGGCCCAGAAGTAGGTGGAGACGGTCGTCACGACCAGCCCGGTGATCACGACGATCGCGGTCCACTTGATCCGCTTGCGCCAGTTCGGCGCGGGCCGCGGACCACGGCCGCCGCCCGGATCGCCATAGCCACCGCCCCCGGAGCCGCCGTAGACCTGGCCCGTGTTGTAGCCGCTGTCGTACGCGTCGTAGTCACCGCCGCCGTGACCCTGGCCGTTGACGTACGACGGCTGCTGGGGCACGCCGTTTCCGTACGGCGGCGCGGACGGGCTCCGGCGGCCGTACGCGCCCTGCCCGGGCGCCCCCTGATCGCGGCGGACCTGCCGCATCACGCGGGCGCTCTCGGGCTGTGCGCTCGCGCTGCCGCGTCCGTACCGGTCGCGGTCGTCGCCGGACCATCCCTCGGGCCAATCGTTCATGGGGCCCAGTGTGCAGGTACCCGCTGGGCCCTATACAAGGGTCGTCGGAAAATCAGGTCAGCGCTGTTGCCAAGCTGACACAAATTCCCGAATTGTCATCAGGCATAGGGTGGGGGACATGACAGACCAGGCCACCGCCGCGGAACGAAGCGGCCCGGAGACGCCGGAGATCCCGGAGACGCCGGAGATCCCCGGCAAGCCCACCTCGGCGTCCCGCACCACGCTGAGCCACATCATGACCCAGGCCGACACCAACCTCCTCGGTACCGTGCACGGTGGCGTGATCATGAAGCTGGTGGACGACGCGGCGGGCGCGGTGGCCGGCCGGCACAGCGGCGGGCCCGCGGTCACCGCCTCCATGGACGAGATGGCGTTCCTGGAGCCGGTCCGGGTGGGTGACCTCGTCCATGTGAAGGCCCAGGTCAACTGGACCGGCCGGACCTCGATGGAGGTCGGTGTGCGGGTCCTGGCCGAGCGCTGGAACGAGTCCACGCCCGCCACCCAGGTCGGCTCCGCCTACCTCGTCTTCGCGGCGGTCGACGCCGACGGCAGGCCCCGCCGGGTCCCTCCGGTGCTCCCGGAGACGGAACGCGACGAGCGCCGCTACCAGGAGGCCCAGATCCGCCGCACCCACCGGCTCGCGCGCCGCCGGGCGATCATGGAGCTGCGGGAGAAGCGGGCGGCGGAGGGATTCGAGGACTGAGCACGCCCCCGTAGGCAAGACAGGTCACGGACAGCGCTCCCCCTACACGCACCCCACCTCGTCCCCCGTGACCACCCCGAACTCCCCCTGCAGCTCGTCCTCGGCCCGTACCTTCCGTACCCGGTCGAAGTCCGTGCCCGCGAGCACCTTCAGCACCGCCCCCTGGCCCTTCACCGCCCGCAGTTCGCTTCCGGGCAGGGCCGCCCCCAGGGAGCGGGCCGAGCGGTCCCAGCGGGGGTCGTAGGCGATGACCGTGCGCTTCAGGGTGCGGTCGGCCGAGTCGACCGGGTTGCCCGTCGTACGGAATCCCGTCGAAGCCAGTGCCGCGTCCACCCGCTTGCCGAGTCCGTCCTTCGCCGTGCCGTTCTCGACCTGGACGCGGATCTGCTCCGGGGAGACCGGGACCAGCATGGCCTTGCTCTTCGGCTGGTGCGCGGCCAGCGGCTGGTCCTCGCGCAGGGCCTTGAAGAGCCGCTCCGACTTCACGGGGTCCCACTTCAGGGTCGAGCCCACGCCCTTGACGGCGTATCCCATCTGTCCGATCGGCACGGTCGTGAACTCCGAGGAGGAGGGGGAGAAGTTCCGCATCGCCCGGCCCAGGTCGAGCAGTTCTTCCGTGCCGAAGCCCTTGTCGGCCCGTACGGAGCCGAGGACGGCCCGGGCCACATCGCGGAACTTCATCGGGTTCAGGAGGACGCCCGACGAGGTGGCCCGCCCGATCAGCGCCGCCAGGAAGCGCTGCTGCCGCTTCATCCGGCCGAGGTCGGAGGAGCCGTCGGCGTGCCGGGAGCGGACGTACTGGAGTGCCTGTCCGCCCATCAGCCGGTGCCGGCCCGCCGCGAGATCGAGGCCGGTGTACGCGTCCTTCAGCGGGTCGGCGTTGCAGATCTCGACGCCGCCGAGCACGTCCACCGTCCTCATGAAGCTGGTGAAGTCGACCTCCAGATAGTGGTCGATCTTCACACGGGTCATGGACTCCACGGTCCGCACCGTCAGCTGCGGCCCGCCCTCCGCGTACGCCGCGTTGATCTTGATGGGGTGTCCGTGATGGCGTTCCCCCGTGGTCGCGTCGACGTGCGCCGGGGTCGTCGCGTACGAGTCGCGCGGCAGGCTCACCACGCTCGCCCGCTCCCGGTCCTCCGAGATGTGCACGATCATGATCGTGTCGGTGCAGTGGCAGGGCGCTCCGCCCAGCCGGTACTTCCGGCGCTCCGCCTCGGTGATCCTGTCGCGGCCGTCGGTGCCGACCAGCAGCACGTTCATGCCGTGCCCGGCGCGCGGCCGGTTCTTCATGTCCTTGAAGGGGTCCACGCGCGTGATGTCCGCGTCGAGGCTGGTCATCACCGCGTGCCCGATCCCGGCGGAGGCGAGCACGACGACCGACAGGGTGGTCGCCGCCCGCATGGCCCAGCGGGGCCGCTTGCGTGGTGCGGGGGGCCGCGGGGGCCTGCGCTGCGGAGGGCGAGGGCGGGCGGCGGAGGGCCGGGGGGGCGTGGTGGGCATGCGGGGACACCTCCGCGAGGAACAGCCGAACGAGGGATCTTGAGCACCGTAGGCCCATACGATCTGTCGCCCGGTGCACCGCCGCCGGTGGCGCGCAACGGTGTCCCCCGTTCGCGGTAACGTGAGCACCCTATGAACGCCAAGCCCGACGTGCGGCCCCCCGCTGTGTCTGTGATCATGCCCGTCCTCAACGAGGAGCGGCATCTGCGCGGAGCCGTCGAAGCGATCCTCGCGCAGGAGTACGCCGGCGAGATGGAGGTCGTGATCGCCCTCGGTCCCTCCACGGACCGCACGGACGAGATCGCGGCCCAGCTCGTGGCCGAGACTGCATCTTTCAAAAGCAAGCGCGTCCACACCGTCCCGAACCCCACCGGCCGCACCCCCGCCGCCCTCAACGCCGCGATCAAGGCCTCCCGCCATCCGATCGTCGTCCGCGTCGACGGGCACGGCATGCTCTCGCCGAACTACATCGCGACCGCAGTACGGCTCCTGGAGGAGACCGGCGCGCAGAACGTCGGCGGCATCATGCACGCCGAGGGCGAGAACGACTGGGAGCACGCGGTCGCCGCCGCGATGACCTCGAAGATCGGCGTGGGCAACGCGGCCTTCCACACAGGTGGTGCGGCGCAGGCCGCCGAGACCGTGTACCTCGGGGTGTTCCGTCGTGAGGCCCTTGAGCAACAGGGCGGCTACAACGAGGAGTTCATCCGCGCCCAGGACTGGGAGCTGAACTTCCGGATCCGTGAGGCGGGCGGGCTCATCTGGTTCTCGCCGGAGCTCAGGGTGTCGTACCGCCCGCGGCCGAGCGTGAAGGCCCTCGCCAAGCAGTACAAGGACTACGGCCGCTGGCGGCACGTCGTCGCCCGCTACCACGAGGGCTCCATCAACCTGCGCTACCTCGCGCCGCCGGCCGCCGTGTGCGCGATCGCGGCCGGGATCGTGGTCGGCGCCGCGCTGACCCCGCTCGGCTTCGTGATCCCCGGCGGCTATCTCGCGGCGATCGTCCTCGGCTCGCTGCCCGCGGGCAAGGGGCTGCCGCTGAAGGCACGGCTCCAGATCCCCGTCGCCCTCGCCACCATGCACATGTCGTGGGGCTACGGCTTTCTGACCAGCCCGCGCTCCCTGGCCAGGCGGGTCATCGCCTCGCGGCGGCCGGCCGTGCTGAACAAGGTGTGAACTCAAGGACGGCGCCCCTCAGGACCGAGGGGCGCCTCCGTCACCAGGTGAAGCCCGGGTTGACGTGCATGCAGGCCGTGTCGTCCGCGCCGTTGAGGGCCTCCGCGGTCTTCGGAGTCGTGTCGTCCTCCTTGGGCGCCTTGTACGTCGTACCCTCGCGCCAGTCGGCGCCCACGACGAGCGTGACCCCGGAGACATCGGTCGACTTCTTCACCGAACTCATCGGAATACCCAGGGACTTGGCGACCGCCTCGGCGTCGCCCCGCAGTTCCGCGCTCGGGTAGCGCACGAGCGTCGTCGCCTCGCTCAGTGACGCGGAACGGTCGGAGACGGCCTTCTCGAAGCCCTTGTCCACCAGCAGCCCGGCCACCGTGCTCGCGCGTCCGCGCGCCGCGGCCAGGCTGTCGGTGCGGGTGCCGTTCTGGACCAGGACCCCGATCTCGTCCTTCGCGGCGGCGGGGTCGTCGGAGGCCGCCTCGGTCTTGCCGGCGGTCGCCTTCTTCGCGTCCTTGCCGTCCAGCGCGATGTCCTCGCGCACCAGCCGGAACAGCTGCTCGGCGTCCTCGGTGGGCTCCACGCGCGCGCCGACGTAGCGGTTGGGCATGGTCGTCATGGTGATGCGCTCCGGCTCCACCTTGCGCAGCTCGTTGCTGAGGTCGTAGAGCTTCTTCACGGTGCCGAGCCCCGAGTCGACGGTGACGGCCTTCGTGGCCTGCTCGGCGAGCTTGCGCAGCTTGTTCGGGCTGCTGAGGGTGGCGTTGTCGCGCAGCTCGCGCACCATCGAGTTCATGTACATGTGCTGGGCCTTGGCGCGGGCGAGGTCGCTGCCGTCCTCGAAGCCGTAGCGGGTGCGCAGCCACTGCAGGGCCTGCTCGCCCTTGACGGGGTGCGTGCCCTTCTCCAGCTTCAGACCGGAGCCGTGGCCCTGGCTGTCCCGCGAGAGGATGTTGGCGTCCACGCAGACCGGCACGCCGCCGATGGCGTCGGCCATGGACACCACGCCGGAGAAGTCGACCATCATGAAGTGGTCGATGTGGATGCCGGTGAGTTCCTGCCAGGTGGCCACCGTGCAGCCCGGACCGCCGTGGCCGAGGCTCTGGTTGGCCATCACCCGCCCGTCGCTCGCCGCGTACACCTTGCCGTTGTCCGGGTCGGTGCACTTGGGGACCTTGACGAGGGTGTCGCGGGGCATGCTGACGACCGAGAGGTTGCTGCGGTCGGCGGACAGGTGCAGCAGCATCTGCACGTCGGCGAGCGGCGTGGAGCCGAAGGTCTCCTTGGCGCCGCCGAGTTCCTGGTTCTCCTTGCTGTCCCGGGCGTCGGAGCCGATCAGCAGGATGTTCAGCGGGGTCTGGCCCGCCGCGTTCGGCGTCGGCTCGGCGACCTTGTTGTCGCCCAGGTTCAGGTCGTCCTGCTCGATGTTGGAGTTCAGGTGCCGGTAGTAGAGGTAGCCGGTTCCGGCCACCGCGAGTATCAGCACCGCGAGCGTCGCCGCGGACCATCTGAGCATCTGGTGCTTGCGCGGCGCCCTGCGGCTGCCGTGCCCGCTGTCCCCCTCGGTCGCCGGCGCGACTTCCTGCACGCTGTATTGCGTTGTCAACGTTCCCGTCCTCCCACCCACCCCACCGGACCCGCGGTCATGCCACGGGCCCGCCGCACGTCTTAGACATACGACGGGGCCGTGAGGTTGCCCTACGAACCTGTGCGAGACCTGGGACCCGCCTCCGGAGGCCTCAGCTCGCGCACTGCGCCTTGTCGGCGGTGGACTTCTCCACGCCCGGCGTGGCGGCCGTGGCGGAGCTGAGCTTCACGCCCGCGCCCTTGAAGTCCTTGCCCAGGGTGAGGGTCATGGCGGGCAGTCCCTGGGAGTTGGTGACGCTCTTGCCGGGCTTCAGCGCGGAACCCGACAGGCCCATGATGTCCGCGAGGCGGCGGGCCTGGTCGGCCTGGTCGGGGGCGTACTCCAGAGTCGTCTTCGCGAGCGCCGCGTCGGCGTTGCCCGCGTTCTCGGACTTGGTCACGCCCGCCTCGGTCTGGAGGTAGGACAGCTGCTGCTGCGCGCTGCCCGCGACCGCACCGCCGTTGAGAATGCGCACCCGGACGTCGGAGGCGGCGGATTTGGCGCCCTTGAGCCGGGCCGCGACCTCCGCCTTCTCCTTCTTCTGCTGTGCCTTGACCTCGGTGAAGGAGACGTCGTTGTTGATCGCGTCGAAGACCTGGGGAGCCCTCGACTCGTCGATGACCACCGTCACCGGCTTCGGCTCGGCGGGGTTGTCCTTGACCGGGATCGTCATGAAGCTGATGTTCTTCGTCGGCACCTTCTTCAGCTCCAGGGCGATGTCCTTGAGCGTGCCGACCTTGCCGATCGCCTTGTCCACGGTCAGCGCGCTGGTCGCGGCGTCCGCCAGCTTCAGCAGCTTGCCGGGGCTGCTGAGGGTGTCACCGGAGGTCATCTTGCGCATCAGCGAGCCCAGGAACTGCTGCTGCACCTTGATCCGGTCCAGGTCGCCCTCGTTGCCGAAGGCGTGCCGGGTGCGCACGAAGGCGAGGGCCTGCTCGCCCTCCACCTTCGACGTGCCCGCGGGCAGGACGAGCTTCGACTTCTTGTCGTTGACGGCCTTCTCCACGCAGACCTCGACGCCGTCGACCGCGGTGGTCAGGGTCTTCACGGCGTTGAAGTCGGCCATCACGAAGTGCTGGGGCTTGATGCCGGTGGCCGCCTCGACCGTGCGCATCGTGCAGCCCGGGTCGCGGCCGCTCTCGCCGAGGCTCCTGTTGAAGCGGACGTCCTCCTGCCCCGCGACGACCGTCTGAGAGCCGTCCTCCTGCTTGGTCTGGCAGTCGGGTATGTCGACGATCAGGTCGCGCGGGATGCTGAGCGCGGTCGCGTTCGTCCGGTCCTTGGCCACGTGCAGCAGGATGTTGGTGTCGGCGTGGCCCACGCTGCCCGCGTCGCCGTAGCCCCCGTTGCCCTCACCGGTGCGCTTGTCGGTGCCGATGATGAGGATGTCGAAGGCCTCGTCCTTGCTGAAGTTGCTCGCGGCAGCGTCGCCGACATCGGCCGTGCCGACGTTGCCCTCAAGGTGCTTGAGGTAGAGGTAGCCGGTCGTGGCACCGGCGACCAGGACGAAGGCCATGGTGCCGCCGGTCCACAGCAGTGCCTTCTTCGCCGTCGACTTCTGCTTGACCGGCCGGCGTCCGCGCCGCCCCGGCAGCGGTTCCTCGGGCGGCGCGCCCCGGCGCCTGCGCGGCGGCGGGACGTCCCGGCCGGGGGCCACGGGGGTGGTCGTACGACCACGCGGTGCTCCCGGCCGGCTCGGGGAGGGCGCGGATCCACGCGGACCGGGGACGGCCGACTGCGGTGCGGAAGGGCCCAGTCGAAGTTCGTATTCACCGGTGTTCGGATTGAGCACCCACTGGTCGGCGGGGTCGACGTCGTCCGCCCGCCCACGGCCTTGTGCGTCCACGGTTGTCCGAATCCTCCGTCAGGGCCACGCGGCGATCGCTGGATCGCTCACCCTATCCGCCCGGTCGGGCCTTGAGCGACGTGAGTTGTTCTCGTGCCGATTCTGCAAGCAGGTACGTACGCCAGGACCCCAGCGTTCGATTACCACTGGTACACCCCGTACACGTCCATGCACTGCCCGGTGTCCGAGCCGTTGATGGCGTCCGCGTTGCCCGGGAGATCACCGGCCCTGGCCTCGGCCTGCTTCGGATACGCCGTCCCGGTACGCCAGTCGGCGCCCACGACGAGGGTGACCCCGGAGACATCGGTCGACTTCTTCACGGAACTCAAGGGAATTCCCAGGGACTTGGCGACGCGCTGGGCGTCACCCTCCAGGTCTGCGCTCGGGTAGCGCACCACGGTCCGGTCCTCGGAGAGGCCCGCCGTCGCGTCTTTGGACGCCTGCGAGAAACCTTTCCGCACCAGCTCCTCGGCGACCGTGCCGGCCCGTCCGCCCACCGGGCCGAGCGTGGAGGTGGCCGTCGCGTTCTGCACGAGGACGCCGATCTCGCCGTCGGGCGCGGAAGGAGCCTTGGTGGCCTGCGCGGTCTTCTTCCCGGCGGAGCTCTTGCCGTTCTTGCCGTTCTTGTCGAGAGGCACGTCGTCGCGGAGCATCTCCCAGAGCTTGTCGGCGTTCGCGCCGTCGGGTACGACGTGGTCCTTGTTCTTCGGGTCCTGGACGTTCGGCATCGTCACCGAGGTGATGCGGTCCGTCGGCACCGACTTGAGCTGCATGCCCAGGTCGTAGAGGTCCTTGACCGAGCCGATCTCCTCGGACACCTTCAGGGACTTCGTGGCCGCCTCGGCCAGGCCCATCAGCCGCGGGGTGTCGGTGAAGACGTTCTGCCCCTTGAGCGTGCGCATCATCGAGTTCAGGTACATGTGCTGGGCCCTGGCCCGCATCAGGTCGCTGCCCCAGGCGTGCCGGGTGCGCAGCCACTGCAGGGCCTGCTTGCCCTTGACCTTGTGCGTGCCCGCCTTCATCTTCAGCCCGGAGCCGCCGGACACGTCGGGCGTCGGGCGGTCCCACACGTTCTGCTTCACACAGACGGAGACCCCGCCGATGGCGTCCGCCATCCGCACCACGCCGGAGAAGTCGATCGTCATCCAGTGGTCGATGTAGACGCCGGTGAGGTTCTGCCAGGTGGCGAGCGTGCAGCCGGCGCCGCCGCGGGCCAGGGAGGTGTTGATGATGTCGGTGGTCGCCGGGTACTTCTCGCCGGTGGCCGGGTCGGTGCACTTGGGGATGTCGACGCGGGTGTCGCGCGGGATGCTCACCATCGCCGCGCTCTTGCGGTCCGCGGACAGGTGGATGAGCATCTGCACATCGCCCAGCGGCGGGTTGCCGCGGTTGTCCCTGCTGCCGCCGAGCTTCACGTTCTCGTCGGAGTTACGGCTGTCCGAGCCGATCAGCAGGATGTTCAACGGCGTCTGACCGGCCGCGTTGGCCCCGGCCTTGCGCGCCTTGGAGTCACCGCTGCTGCGCTCACCCTTGCGGATGTTGTCGTTGAGATGCTGGTAATAGAGGTATCCGGCGCCGGCCGTGCCGAGTATCAGCACGGCGAGCGTGGTCGCCGACCATCTCAGCACCCGGTGCTTGCGCTGAGCCCTGGCCCGCCGCCGCCCGTGCCGCCCGGGTTTCTCCGGACCGGGCCCCTGGGCGGGCCGTACATCCGCCCGCGCCCCCTCCTCGTGCACACTGCTGTGCCCCATCCCCTGTCTCCCCACCCTCACACGCCGAACGAACGAAAAGACCTGCCGTACGACTGGTTAGACGCACGACAGGCCTCTCAGGTCACCGCGGAGCCGGCTCTCACTTGGCGCACTCGACCTTGTCGGCCGTGGACTGCTGCACCCCCTCGGGTGCCTTCGTCGCCGTGGTGAAGGAGACCCCGGCGCCCTTGAAGTCCTTGCCGAGGGTCAGCGTCATCGTGGGCAGGCCCTGGGAGTTGGTGACGCTCTTGCCGGGCTTCAGCGCCGAACCGGACAGCCCCATGATGGCCGCGAGGCGCCGCGCCTGATCGGCCTGGTCGGGGGAGTACTCCAGGGTCGTCTTCGCCAGCGCCGCGTCCGCGTTGCCCGCGTTCTCCGACTTCAGCACGCCCTCCTCGTTCTGGAGGTACTCCAGCTCGGCCTGCGCGCTGCCCGCCACCGCACCGCCGTTGAGGATGCGCACCCGCACCTCGGACGCGGCGGACTTGGTGCCCTTCAGACGGGCCGCCGCCTCCGCGGCCTCCGCGCTCTTGGACGCGTTCGCCTTCTTCTTGACCTCGGTGAACGACACGTCGTTCTTGATCATGTCGAAGACCGTGGGGGCCGTCGCGTCGTTGAGGACGACCGTCGCCTTCACTTTCTCCGCCGGGTTGTCGACGACCGGCACGGTGGCGAACGTCAGGTTCTTCACGTTCAGCTTGCCCAGCTCCAGGCCGAGGTCCTTCAGCTTGCCGATGCTGTCGAGCTGCGAGTCGACGGTCAGCGCCTTCGTGCCCGCCTCGGCCAGCTTCAGCATCTTCGCCGGGTTGGTGAGCGTGTCGTTCGACTTCAGCTTGCGCATCAGCGCGCTCAGGAACTGCTGCTGCAGCCCGATCCGGCTCAGGTCACCGCCGAAGCCGACCGAGTGCCGGGTACGCACGAACGCGAGGGCCTGCTCGCCCGAGATGGTGTGCGTGCCCTTGGACAGCTTGAGCTTGGAGTCCTCGTCGTCGATGTCCTTGGCCAGACAGACCTCGACCCCGCCGACCGCCGTGGTCAGCGTCTTGACCGCGTTGAAGTCGGCCACCATGAAGTTGTCGGCCTGGATGCCGGTGAGCTCGGTCACGGTCCGTACCGTGCAGCTGGGGGTGCGCTCGTCCTGGCCGAGGCTGGTGTTGAAGCGGACGTTGTCGGTGCCCGGGATGACCTTGGTGGTGCCGTCCTCCTGCGTGGTCGGGCAGTCCGGCACATTTACGATCAGGTCGCGCGGGATGCTCAGCGCGGTCGCGTTCGTCCGGTCCTTGGAGACGTGCAGCAGGATCGTGGTGTCCGCGTGCCCGACGCTGTCCTTGTCGCCGTAGCTGCCGTTGCCCTTGCCGGTCCGCTTGTCGGTGCCGATCAGCAGGATGTTGATCGCCTTGTCGGACTGGAAGCCACCGGTGCTCGCGCCGTCGTCGGAGACGGAGGTGATGTTCCCGTTGAGGTGGCGGATGTAGAGGTAGCCGCCGCCCGCGGCCGCGACCAGCACGAAGGCCATCGTGCCGCCGGTCCACAGCAGCGCCTTCTTCGCCGTCGACTTCTTCTTGACCGGCCGGCGTCCGCGCCGCCCCGGCAGCGGTTGCTCGGGCGGTGCGCCCCGGCGCCTGCGCGGCGGCGGGACGTCCCGGCCGGGGACCACCGGAGTGGTCGTACGGCCGACGGGCGCGCCCGCCCTGCTCGGGGAGGACATGGATCTACGGGGACCGGGAACACCCGACTGCGGTGCGGAAGGGGTCAGTCGCAGTTCGTATTCACCGGTGTGCGGGTTGAGTACCCACTGGTCGGCGGGGTCGATTTCGCCCGCCCGCCCACGGCCTTGTGCGTCCACGGTTGCTGAATCCTCCGTCGGCCGGATGCACCGGATCGCTCACACTAGCCGTCCGATTCGCCGACAGGTTACGGCGGTGACGTATTCCACGTCCCTACAACCGGGCAATCCGCCCATTTGCCCGGACACGGCTTCGTCGCCTTGGTAAACGCTTTACCCGCAGGTGTCCTGGGCGGCCGTGTTGCCGCGGAAGGCGGGGGTCCCGTCGCCGTTCTCAGATTGTCCATAGGGTTCTTCGTCGGGAGAATGTTCTGAAACCTTCGGGGCTTTCTCCGTCACCTTCACCGGCGCATCCTTGCGCAACCGTTCGAAGAGCCGCCGGGCCTCGGGTTCGACGAGTTGATCACGATTGGCGTCGTAGACGTACGACTCCCGCGGCACGGTAAGGAATTGCACCCGCTCGGTGGGGATGTGCCTGAGTCCGCGCACGAGTTCGTACAGGCCGCGCAGACTCGCCAGTGCGGGATCGGTGGTGAGCGAGGAAGTCGCCGCGTCCAGCACGGGATAGAGCTTCACCGGATTCAGCAGTACGTCATTGCTCTGCACCTTGTTGACGAGTGCCCCGAGAAAGCGCTGCTGACGGTCCATCCGGCCGGTGTCGCTGCCGTTGCCGAGGGACTTGCGGGCCCGCACATAGCCGAGCGCCTCCTCGCCGTTCAGTGTCACCCGCCCTGCCGGAAGCCGCAGCTTGGCCGCCTTGTCGTCGATCGGTTCGGCGAGGCAGACATTGACCCCGTCGACGGCGTCCACCATGTCCTTGAACCCATGGAAGTCGACGACCATGTGATGGTCCACGCGAATGTTCGTGAGTTTCTCGACGGTCCGGATCGTGCAGGCCGAACCGCCCATCTGGAAGGCGTGGTTGAACATCGCGAACATGGGCTCACTGCGGGTCCCGTCCCGCCCCAGACAGGCCGGCACGTCCACCATCAGGTCCCGCGGCAGCGACACGGCGGTCGCGGCCCGCCGCCCGGCGGCCAGATGCAACAGGATCGTGGTGTCCGACCGCGCGGTCCCGGAGTCCCGCCCGTACCGCGCGTTCCCGTCGCCCGACCGTGAGTCGGACCCGATCAGCAGGATGTTCTGCGCGCCCTTGACGAGCGAGGTCGGCCGGTCCTTCTCGTACCGGGCGAGTTCCGCGGCGGCGGCGTCGTCCGCGGTGATGTTCCCGTCGAGCTTGGCGTAGACGGCCCATCCGGTACCGCCGGCCGCCGTGGCGACGACGGCGCCGGCGAGCCCGGCACCGCGCAGCCACCGCCGCCGGCGCCGGCGTATGAGCCCTTCACCGTCGGCCGACGCCCCGAGGCCGGGCCCGAGGCCGCGAGCAGTGTCGGTCACGAGTCGGCCCACCCCTCATGGCGTACGGGTCTGTCCGTACGACCATGACGCGGACCGCTTCCCGGGGGCGGCCGGTACTGCTCCACTCGGGTGACCGCACCCGGTGTCCGGCCGTCCGGTCACCGGCGAACGGCCGTGACCCGCTCACTCTCGATCCGCTTGGTGAGCCCTTCCTCGCCCAACTGCTCCAGATGACGGCACAGCACCACGGACCCCCCGTTGGCGAGCGCCCCGTACAGCCCGGCGTTCAACCCGTCCCACGTGTCGTACGACAGCCCCGACAGCACGCGATCCCCCGTCCCCTCGGCCCGGGCCCGTTCGACGACCTCCGCCGCGCTGAACTCCCGGCCCGCCACGACCAGCGCGGGCTCGTCCGGATCCACCGGCGCGAACGGAACGAACCGGTCACCCTGGCTCGGCACCTCCACGGCGTAGTCCACGAACCCGTCCGGCGTCTGCGGGAACCGGCCCCCCAGCGGTCGCAGTGCGAGAGCGACCCGCTCCCCGGAGCACGCCCGCGCCGCCGCCAGCGAATCCGGCCCGCTCACCACGAGGTCCGCCGCCGAAGGGTCGCCGCCCACGTCCGCGACCACCCCCACCGACGCACACGCCAGCAGCCACACCGCCGTCTGCCAGTGCGCGGGCAGCAGCAGCGCCACCCGGTCGCCGGGTGCCGCGGCGAGGTCGCCCTGGAGGAGGTTCGAGGTCTTGGCCACCCAATTGGCGAAGGTGGCCACGGACAATTCGACACGTTCACCCGTGGCGTCGTCGTAGAAGGTCACCAGGGGGCGTCCGGGGTCCGCGGCGAGCGCGGAACGCAGCAGGTCGGCAGGGGTGCGATCGGTGGCGTTCACCCGCAGAAGCGTACGCGGGCCCGCGGCCGGACACCTCCGCGCGGGGCCACCGGTTCGGCGCAACGGCACCCGACGGCCCGTCAGTTCCCCGATGGACAGATTTATATGACTATGTTCAGGATCGGGAGCATGCGTGGACTTCTTGCTTCCTCGGTCGGCGTCACCTGCGCCCTCGCCCTCGCCCTTCCCCTCACCTCGCCCGCGCTCGCGGCGAGACCGGTGTCCCCGGCTGCCGTGAGACCGGCATCGGGCGCGGAAGCCCTCGGGGGCACCCAGTCGCTGCCCCTCGCGCCCCTCGTCTCCCGGGACCGCACCCTCGCCCCGGTCGCCGAACAGGGCCTGCCACGCCGGGACGTACGGCACTTCTCCCTCGTGGGCGTCATCTGGGACGACCCGGACGCCGTCCTGAACGGCCGCGTCCAGGTCCGCACCCGAGCGGTCGGCGCCGACACCTGGTCGGGCTGGCAGGATCTGGAGATCCACAACGACGACGCCGCCGACCCCGGCACGGCCGAGCGCACCTCCGGCCGCGTCCACGGCGCCACGGCACCGCTGTGGGTGGGTGACTCCGACGGAGTGGAGGTACGGGTCCGCGCCGAGGCCGACCGCAGGACCGAGGACACGGCCCGCGGCTCCCGTACGGCGACGACGACCGCCCCGCTTCCCGCCGGTCTGCGTCTGGAACTCGTGGACCCGGGCGAGAGCGCACCGGAGCCCACCGGCGAGGAGAGCGCGGCCGGCGCACCCCGGCGCGCTGTCGCACCTCGCCCCGCGCCCACCGCCGACCCCGCCGATGCCGACGCCGCCATGGACGCCTCCGCCGCCAACGCCGGTCTCGTCGGCCTCGGCGCCACCGAGATCCCGGCGCTGGACCGGCAGCAGACCGAACAGGAACTGTTCGCCCTGCGTGCGGCGGAGTTGACGGGGCAGCAGCGGGTGAAGCCGTACATCGGGCCGCGCCCGCGCATCGTCACCCGGCACGGCTGGGGCGCCGACGAGGGGCTGCGCGAGCGGACGTTCGTCTACACGAAGAAGGTCAAGGCGGCCTTCGTGCACCACACGGCGTCCGGCAACGGGTACAGCTGTACGCAGGCGGCCTCGCTCATTCGCGGTATCTACCGCTACCACGTCAAGAGCATGGGCTGGCGGGACATCGGCTACAACTTCCTCGTCGACAAGTGCGGAAACATCTACGAGGGCCGGGCGGGCGGCGTGGCGAAGCCGGTCCTCGGCGCCCACACCCTCGGCTTCAACTCCAACAGCATGGGGATCGCCGTCCTCGGCAGCTACGGCTCCAAGAAGCCGCCCGCCGCCGCGACGAGGGCCATCGCACAACTCGCCGCGTGGAAGCTCGGCCTTCACGGCGCCAACCCCAAGGGCAAGACGTATCTGAAGTCGGGCGGTGGCAACCGCTATCCGAAGGGTAGGAAGGTACGACTGAACGTGATCTCCGGTCACCGGGACGGCTTCGCCACGGAGTGCCCCGGACGGCAGCTCTATCGCAAACTCGGATCCACCCGCACGACAGCCGCCCGTCTCCAGGGCCGTTGACGGTCGGTTCATACCATCCGTTTCACCGCCGTCGGGGGGCAGGCGCGAATGCCGCACGGCCGCCGAAGGTGCAGCACAACGGTCTGCATACACTGGCCGGTCGAAAGACAGTTCGGGCCGGTCCCGGCAGGAAGCGGAGACGACAGGTGACAGAAGCGATCCTCCTGGTCGGCGGCAAGGGCACGAGGCTGCGGCCCCTCACGGTGCGCACCCCGAAGCCCATGGTCCGCGCGGCAGGCGTCCCCTTCCTCACCCATCAGCTGGCCCGGGCCAGAGCGGCGGGCGTCGACCACATCGTCCTCGCGACGAGCTACCTCGCGGAGGTCTTCGAGCCCTACTTCGGCGACGGTTCGTCCCTGGGGCTCCACCTCGAGTACGTCACCGAGGAGGAGCCCCTCGGCACGGGCGGCGCGATCCGCAACGTGGCCGCCCGTCTGCACTCCGCCCCCGACGACCCGGTCCTGATCTTCAACGGTGACATCCTGACGGGCCTGGACATCAGGGCGCTGGTGCGCACCCACGAGACCACGGGCGCCGACGTCTCCCTCCACCTGACGAAGGTGACGGACCCCCGGGCCTACGGACTGGTCCCCACCGACGACACGGGCAGGGTCCTCGCCTTCCTGGAGAAGCCCCAGAGCCCGGAGGAGATCGTCACCGACCAGATCAACGCGGGCGCGTACGTCTTCCGCCGCTCGGTCATCGACACGATCCCGCAGGGCCGCCCGGTCTCGGTCGAACGCGAGACGTTCCCCGAACTCCTGTCGGCCGGAGCCCACCTCCAGGGCATGGTGGACTCGACGTACTGGCTCGACCTCGGCACCCCCGCCGCCTTCGTCCGCGGCTCGGCGGACCTGGTCCTCGGCCGGGCCCCCTCCCCGGCGGTACCCGGCCGTTGCGGCGACCGCCTGATACTGCCCACGGCAAGGGTCGCCGCCGACGCGAAGCTGACGGGCGGCACGGTGGTCGGCGAGGGCGCGTACATCGCGCAGGGCGCGCGAGTCGCCGGCTCGACGATCCTGCCGGGCGCGGTGATCGAACCAGGCGCCGTCATCACCGACTCCCTGATCGGCACCAGGGCCCGCGTGGGCGAACGCTCGGTCCTCACCGGCACGGTCATCGGCGACGGCGCGATCATCGGCGCCGACAACGAGCTGAGGGACGGCGCGCGGGTCTGGTGCGACGCGCAGATCCCGGCGGGAGCGGTCCGCTTCTCGTCGGACCAGTGAATCCGGAAACCCAGCCCCGACGGCGCCCCCACACCGGTCACAACCGCCCGATGTCTCCCCGGGTCATCTTCGGCGCCCGCCTGGGAGGCGTACGCCCACTCAGCAAGATCAACCGAGCCGCCCGATGCCGCTGCCCCGCATACGGCACCAGCAACGACAGCATCGCCGCGTCATCCGCGTCCCGGTCCCCCGCGAGCGCGAACCCCACGATCCCCGGCAGATGCAGATCCCCCACGGTCACCGCATCCGCCGCGCCGTGACTGCGCTGCACCACCTCCGCGGAGGTCCACGGCCCCACCCCCGGCACGACCTCCAACCGGGCCTGCGCGGCGGCCGGAGACATCCCCACCGCCTCCTCCAGCCGCGCAGCCACCCGCACGGCCCGCAGGATCGTCGAGGCCCGCTTGTTGTCCACCCCGGCCCGGTGCCACTCCCACGACGGAATCAACGCCCAGGTCCGGGGCGCCGGCATCACCCACAGCCGCCCACCCGCCGCGGGCCCGGGCGCCGGCTCCCCGAACTTCCGCACCAGCATCCGCCACGCCCGGTACGCCTCGTCGGTGGTGACCTTCTGTTCCAGCACGGAAGGGATCAACGACTCCAGCACCAGCCCGGTCCGCGTCAGCCGCAACCCCGGCCGCCGATGCCAGGAATGCGCCACGACCCGATGCCGGGGCACGAAGGCGGAAGGATCGTCCGCGGCCCCGAGCAGCTCCGGCAGCTGCGAGAGCAGCCACTCGCCCCCCGGCCCCCACGCCTCGCCGCGCACCTCACCGCCGTACACGCACACCCGCAGGGTCCCGGGCCCGGCAGGTGTACGACTGGCCCGCCACACGGACCCGTCCGGAAGAGCCCGGAAGGTGGGATCGGCCGGCCCGCGCCGCAGCGCCCCGAGCACCAGCCCGAGATCGACGGGCCACCCCGGCGTCCACCTCCGCACCAGCGGGGCCTGCACCGGCGCCGCTTCCCGCCGGGCGGCGGGCACGACGACCTCCCCGCCGCGCACGGTCGTACGCGTGGGGCGCGGAGCGAAACGTCCTGCCACGAGTGAAGTCCTGGGATACGAGAGGAACCGGGGGAGCAGCCCTATGAGACTAGGCGCAAGCAGAGGCCCACTACCGCACCTCGATGAAGCTCCCCGCGTCCCGCTCCGGCCGGGGCCGGGGCTCCTCCGCCGGATGCCCCACCGCCACGGCCCCCATCGGATCCCAGCCCTCCGGCAGCCCCAGCACCTCCCGCACCACACCGCGGCAGAACATCGTGGACGACACCCACGCCGACCCCAGCCGCTCCCCGGCCAGCGCGACGAGGAAGTTCTGCACCCCGGCCCCCGCGGCGACGACGAACATCTCCCGCTCGGCCGCGTCCCGTCGCACATCGCCGTACGTGTGCGACCCGTCCATCACCAGACAGGGCACGACGAGATACGGCGCGTTGCGCAGCACGTCCCCGCGCCGCACCCGCTTGGCTATGGACTCCTCGGACTTCCCGTCCCGCCGCAGATCGGCGATCCAGGCATCCCGCATGGCGTCCAGCAGCCCGGTCCGCGCGCCCTCGGACTCCAGCAGCACGAACCGCCACGGCGTCGTGTGGTGCGGCGCCGGCGCGGTGACGGCCGCGGCGACGGCCCGTCGTACGGCTCCGGGGTCGACGGGCTCGTCCGTGAAGGCCCGTACGGTACGGCGCTGGGTGACCGCCTCCCGGACCGCCTCCGAGGTGCCCAGCCGGAACATGTCGTCGCGCGCGTGACGCACCATGGCCCGCGCCCCCTCCCCGTGCCCCTCAGCCACGACATGCGCCAGCCCGCGCACGACGGCGACGGGCAGCCCGGCGGCCTTGCCCTTGACGAGATCACCGGCGGCGGCCAGTTCGTCGGCCGTCGCGACGACGGTCGCGCTCAGCGGATTGCCGTACGCGTCCGTCCCGCCCCGCAGATCGTCCAGCACCCGCACCCCGGCGGCGCCGATCGCGACATCGGTGAGCCCGGCGCGCCAGGGCCGCCCGAAGGTGTCGGTGACGACCACCCCGACCTCGACCCCGAGGGCGTCCCGCAGTCCGTCCCGGATCGCCCGCGCGGACGCGTCCGGGTCCTCGGGCAGCAACAGCACGGTCCCCGAAGGGGTGTTGGAGGCGTCCACCCCGGCGGCGGCCATCACCAGCCCCTGCCGGTTCTCCACGATCCTGAGCGGCCCGCGCCGCGCCACGACCCGTACGGTCTCGGCGTCGATCGCGGCCTCCCGGTCGCCCGCCTCGACGACCCGCCCCTCCGCCTTGGACACGATCTTCGAGGTGACGAGCAGAACGTCCCCGTCGACTAGCCCCGGCTCGGCGGCGGCGATCAGCTTGGCGAGATCGTCCCCCCGCGCGACCTCAGGCAGCCCGGAAACGGCCCACACGCGGTAACCCCCGCCCACCGCGCCACCGACAGCGTCGGACCCGGCCCCATCGGTCTCGCGGCCGGCCCCCTGCGCCGAGCCGTCCCCCGACCCACGCCCGGCCCCGGCCACCGCTTCCGGCGTCTCCGCCGTGCCCCGCGTCCCCTGCGACGCCTCGCCGCTCACGCTCCGCGCACCTCCTCCGCCAGCTCCAGCGCCTCCTGGGCCATCCGCGCGGTCGCGTCGAGGTCGGTCATCATCAGCGGTACGGCCCGGCAGCGGATGCCGGCCGACTCGATCCGCTCGACCGCGCCGGCGTCCACGGTGTCGACGAGCCAGCCGTCCAGCAGCCCCGAGCCGTAGTGCTCGGCGACCGCCGCGGCAGTGGACTCGACGCCGACCGCCGCCAGCACCTTGTCGGCCATGCCGCGCACGGGCGCGTCCCCGACGATGGGGGACAGGCCCACGACAGGCACCCCGGCCTCGGCGATCGCCTCACGGATCCCGGGCACGGCGAGGATGGTGCCGACGGACACGACGGGGTTGGACGGCGGGAACAGCACGACGTCCGCCTCCCCGATCGCCTCCAGGACCCCCGGCGCCGGCTTGGACTGCTCCGCGCCCACCGGCACGACCGCGTGGGCCGGCACGGACGCCCGCAGCCGCACCCAGTACTCCTGGAAGTGCACGGCCTTGCGCTCACCGTCGATCTCGACCGCGACATGCGTCTCGACCCGGTCGTCGGTCATGGGGATCAGCCGCACCCCCGGCTTCCACCGGTCGCACAGCGCCTCGGTCACCGCGCTCAGCGGATACCCGGCACCGATCATCTGCGTCCGCACGATGTGGGTGGCGAAGTCCCGGTCCCCGAGCCCGAACCACTCGGGCCCCACCCCGTACGCCGCGAGCTCCTCCTTGAGGTGGAAGGTCTCGTCGGCCCGCCCCCAGCCCTGCTCCTCGTTGATGCCGCCGCCGAGCGTGTACATCACCGTGTCGAGGTCCGGGCAGACCTTCAGCCCGAAGAGGTGGATGTCGTCCCCGGTGTTGCCGATGACCGTGATGTCCGCGTCCGGCACGGCCTGCTTCAGACCACGCAGGAAACGGGCACCGCCGATGCCGCCTGCCAGAACCACGATTCGCATGGAAGCCAGTCTTGCAGGCGGGTACGACATCGCGTCACGCGGTTACGGCGTCCACCTCGTCGTAGCTCTCGCGGGCGGTGCAGGCCGTGTACATCGGCATCTCCGTCAGGCCCGGGTAGTAGACGTGCAGGCTCACCGCCGGCTCCAGCGCGTCGTTGACGACCTCGTGCACGTACCCCGGCGCGAACACTCGCTGCCCTCCCGCCCCCAGCGTGCGCGTGCCCCGTTCGGCCCGCTCGGTCAGCGCGCCCTCCAGGACGGTGAGGACCCCGGAGGAGCGGCCGTGGTCGTGCAGCCCGCTGCCCTGACCGGGGACCCAGGACAGCAGCCACACCTCGTAGCCGGGTCCGGTACGCAGCCGGTGGTACCAGCGGCTCGTCGCGTCGTACTGGACGAGGTGCGCCCACTGCGAGCGGTCGGCGGCGAGGGAACGGGCGAGTCCGACGAAGTCGGCGACGGTGGCCGGGTGCTCGCTGGGGGCCTGGAGGAGGTGCGGGACCTCGAGGAGGTCGCCGGCGATCTGGAGGTCGTTGTCGCTGTTCATGGGATGCGGTGGTCCTCGGCGAAGAGTGGGGGCTGGCTGGGTGTCACGTACCGTCCGCCCGGATCACGGGAAGACAGGAATGCCCTGGTGCGGGCGGGGCACAAGCAGCCGAGTCACGGTGGACTCAGGAGCAGCCGGAGCGCGATGGGCTCAACAGCTGGAACAGCAACAACAGCTACAGCGAGCGCGGGCAGCACCGTGGGACCCGGCCGTGCGGGTCGAGGTGAGTGCCAAGTTCGCGAGCATGCCCACAAGGACAGCGGCTCACACCTTCACTGTCAACTCGACACCCTGGAAGTGGGACATGTTTCACCTCATCCGGTCCATCTCCATGGCGAAAGGTTTGTTCAGGCGTCGACCGGGACACATGGCGCACAACCGGGCGCACGGGCCGTGAGTTCAACGCGACTTCCCCGGGTGCGTACGGAACGAGTTCGAACTGGCGGGCGTCCTTCCCTGCACAGGTCCCCAAGGCCTGGCGCGGCTCGGTAGCCCTCTCGGGTCTCGTCTGCCTGTCAAGGTTTATGCCGATTTGAACACTTTCAGCTAGGCCTTGGTTCCGCAGAGTGAATAAGGGACCCAATAGCAGATCTCGGCTTGACTCGCCCGGAGCAGCACACTTGTAATTTCACTCGTGTCGTTCAGCCGAAATCGGTAACGGCCGTCACACGGGGACGCGAAGACAGACGAGGGGCGCACATGACCGAGCTGGTGCAGCAACTGCTGGTCGACGACGCGGACGAGGAACTCGGCTGGCAGGAGCGCGCACTGTGCGCCCAGACCGACCCCGAGTCCTTCTTTCCCGAGAAGGGCGGCTCCACCCGCGAGGCCAAGAAGGTCTGCCTCTCCTGCGAGGTCCGCTCCGAGTGCCTCGAATACGCCCTCGCCAACGACGAGCGCTTCGGGATCTGGGGCGGCCTGTCGGAACGCGAACGCCGCAGGCTGAAGAAGGCCGCCGTCTGAGGCGAGGCAGGCTCCACCGCACTTTCCGTACGCAACCGAACGGCCCGTCGCACCCGGGTTATCCACAGGCGGCGGGCCGTCGTCCTGCCCAGCCGATAGTGTGGGCGCTCGTCCGAGACGCCTCGCCGCCCCCTCAGGGCACAGGCGTCCACCGCAGTCCACCGAACCGGGGCCCGTACCTCGATGTCCGTGCACAGCCACACGGCAGCCCAAGACCTCGCTGCCACTCCTGAGTTCCCGCGTCATGTGGTGACCGCGGTGCTCGTCTCCCACGACGGCGCCCGCTGGCTGCCCGACGCGCTCGCCGGGCTGCTCGGCCAGGAGCGCCCCGTCCAGTTCGCCATGGCCGCCGACACCGGCAGCGCGGACGACTCGGCCCAGTTGGTCACCGACGCCCTCGGCGCCGACCGGGTCCTGCACCTCGCCCGGCGCACCGGCTTCGGCCAGGCCGTCGAGGAGGCGAACCGCACCGCCCCCCTCCTCACCCCGGACGAGCTGCCGTACCTCAAGCGACCGAGCGGCTGGGACCCGGTCACGCGCACGTGGCGCGACGACGCCTACGACCTGCCGGAGCTGCCGCACGGCGAGCCGGTCCAGTGGCTGTGGCTACTGCACGACGACTGCGCCCCCGAGCCCGACGCCCTGGCCCAGCTGCTGCGCGTCGTGGACAACGAACTGGATCTCGGCCGCGACGACGTCGCCGTCGTGGGCCCCAAGCTCCGCGGCTGGTACGACAAGCGGCAGCTCCTGGAGGTCGGCGTCTCCATCGCCAACTCCGGCCGCCGCTGGACGGGCCTGGACCGCCGGGAACAGGACCAGGGCCAGCACGACCACGTCCGGTCCGTCCTGTCGGTGTCCACCGCCGGCATGCTGATCCGCCGCGACCTCTTCGAGCAGCTCGGCGGCTTCGACCGGCGCCTGCCCCTCATGCGGGACGACGTCGACCTGTGCTGGCGCGCCCAGGCCGCCGGCCACCGCGTCCTCATCGCCCCCGAGGCCGTCGTACGCCATGCCGAGGCGGCCTCCCGCGAGCGCCGTACCGTCGACTGCGCGGGCCGCACCACCGCCTCCCCGCACAAGGTCGACAAGGCCGGCGCCGCCTACACCCTGCTCGTCAACGCCCGTACGGCAGCGCTGCCCTGGGTGCTGGTGCGCCTGGTCATCGGCACTCTGCTGCGGACCGTGGCCTACCTCGTCGGCAAGGTCCCCGGACAGGCTCTCGACGAGATCCGGGGTCTCCTCGGCACCCTGCTGCGGCCCGAGCGGATCATCGCCGGGCGCAGCAGGCGCGGCAAGCCGGTCGTCGACAAGGACGAGCTCAGACAGCTGTTCCCGCCGCCCGGCGCGACCGTACGGGCCACCGTGGAGCAGGTCGCGGGCAACCTCTTCGGCGGCTCCGACACCGAGGCCTCCACGGCGGGACGCCACGGCGGCGGCATCGAGTCCGGGCCCGGCGGCGACGACGCGGAATTCCTGGAGATCGAACAGTTCGCCCGCCTCAAGCGCATCGCCCGCAAGCCGGGCCCGGTGCTCTTCCTGGCGCTGCTGCTGGTCGCCCTGGTCGCCTGCCGCAACCTCCTGGGCGGCGGCGCGCTGTCGGGCGGCGCCCTGCTGCCCGCCCCGGCCGACGCGAGCGAGCTGTGGTCGCGCTACGCGGACGCGTGGCACGCGGTGGGCGCCGGCGGCACCCCGTCCGCGCCGCCGTACCTGGCGATCATCGCCGCGCTGTCCTCCGTGCTGTTCGGCTCGACCGGTCTCGCCCTGACGGTCCTGCTGGTCTGCTCGGTGCCACTGGCCGGCGTCACGGCCTACTTCGCCTCCCGCCCGCTCGTCGAGTCCCGCCTCCTGCGCGCGTGGGCGGCCGTCGTCTACGCCTTCCTGCCCGCCGCCACCGGCGGCCTCGCCGGCGGCCGCGTCGGCACCGCCGTCCTCGCCGTCCTGCTGCCGCTCATCGCGCGCGCGGGCGTCGCGGCCGGCGGCCTGACGAGCAGCACGGGCGCGCGTGGCAGTTGGCGCGCCACCTGGGCGTTCGCCCTCCTGCTCACGATCACCACCGCGTTCACGCCGATCATCTGGCCGATCACGCTGATCCTCGGCATCGGCCTGCTGGCGGTGCGCCGCACCGACATCACCGCCTACGGCCTGCGCTTCCTGGCCCAGTTCGGCATGCCCCTGCTGGTCCTCGCGCCCTGGTCGCTGACGCTGCTCCCGTTCGGCTTCTTCGACCAGGCCGGCCTGGAGTACGGCTCCTCGACCGCCTCCGCCCTGGACCTGCTCGGCGCGAGCCCCGGCGGGCCCGGCACCGTCGACGGCCTGATGCTCATCGGAGTGGTGCTGGCCGCGCTGGCCGCCCTGCTGCGCACCGAGCGGCAGTTCGGCATCTGGACGGCCTGGGCGGTGGCCCTGGTCGGCCTAGTCTTCGCCGTCCTGTCCAACGAGTCGACCTGGGCGGGCCCCGCCACCCTCGTCTACGGCCTCGCCCTGCTGGCCGCCGCCGTGCTCGGCGCCGACGGGGCACGCGCGCGTGTGGCCGAGCAGAGCTTCGGCTGGCGCCAGCCGGTCGCCGCCCTGATCGCCTTCGCCTCCGCGGCGGGCCCGCTGCTCGTCGCCGCCGGCTGGATGATCGGCGGCGCCGACGGACCGCTGGAGCGCCGCGACCCCGTACAGGTGCCCGCGTTCGTCGCCGAGGAGAGCGGCACCCGCGACCAGGCCCGCACCCTCGTCCTCGACAGCGACTCCTCCACCCACGTCGGCTACATGCTGGTGCGCGGCTCCGGCGCCCGCCTCGGCGACGCCGAGCTCGCCGCGGCCGACGGTGAGAACGGCAAGCTGGACAAGGTCGTCGCCAACCTCGTCGCCGGCTCCGGCGCCGACCAGGCGGACCAGCTCGGCGGCTTCGCCGTGCGGTACGTCCTCGTCCACAAGGGCGCGCCCCGCCAGGTCACGCGCGTGCTGGACGCCACACCCGGCCTGACCCGGCTCAGCCAGCAGGACGGCAGCGGACTGTGGCGGGTGGACCAGGAGGTCGCGCGCGCGACGATCGTCGCGAAGTCCGGTGCCGGCACCGCGCAGCCGGTGGCCGCGGGCCCCGTCGACATCCACACCACGATCCCGGCCGGCGCCGACGGCCGCATCCTGCGCCTCGCCGACAGCGCCGACGAGGGCTGGACGGCCACCCTGGACGGCAGCCCGCTCACCCGCACCACCGTCGACGGCTGGGCCCAGGGCTTCGAACTGCCCGCCTCCGGCGGCAAGCTGGACGTCACCTTCGACGACCCCTTCACCCACACCCTCTGGCTGTGGATCCAGGGCTTCCTCGCCGTCGTCCTCGTGGTGATGGCCCTGCCCGGCCGCCGCCGCGACGTCGACGACGACCTGCCCGAGGAGCCGGCGATCCCCGCCCAGGCCGTGGCCGGCGAGGGCCGCCGAGCCCGCCGGCTGCGCGCCCAGGCCGAGGCCGAGGAGAGCACCGGGCCCGAGGACTTCCCCGCACCTCCGCAGGAGGCCCCCGCCGCCGTCCCGCAGCAGCAGTCCTACGGCGACTGGGACGCCCCGAGCTACGCGAACGCCGAGTACGGCACCTACGCCGGCGACCAGTACCAGGGCACCGCCCAGCAGTACCCGGCGGGCGCCTACGACCAGCAGCCGTACCAGGCCGACCCCTACCAGGGCGGCCAGTACGACCCGTACGCCTACGGCGGGCAGAACCAGCAGACGCCGTACGACCAGACGTACGGCGGCCAGTACGAGCAGCAGCAGTACGACCAGGGCTACGACCCCGCGTACGACCCGGCGCAGCAGCAACCGGACCCCACCGGCAGTGAGCGCCCCGACGGGAGTCAGCAGTGAACCGCACCACCGTGTCCCTCATCGCCGGCACCGCCGCGCTCGCCGCCGTCACCGGGTTCGCCACGCTCAGCTCACCGAAGACCGCGGGCACCGCCGGGACGGCCGTCGCGCTGCCCGTGGAGCGCACCAGCCTGCTGTGCCCGTCGCCGAGCACCTCCGACATAGCGGAGACGTCGTACACGTCCTTCACGCCCGTCACCAAGGACGCGGGCAGCGGTGGCAAGGCCGAACTCCAGGCGGCGGCCGAGAAGTCGGACGGCAAGAGCAAGAGCCAGAGCAAGGACAAGGACAAGGGCAAGGGGAAGAAGGCCGGTAAGCCGGTCCTCGAACCCGGGGAGCCCGGCAAGCCCGCCACCGGTGACACCTCCGGCGGTGACGCACCGGCGCTCGACGGCACCGCCGAGGGGAAGTTCGCGCCGGGCTGGACCGTCCAGGAGACCACCGAGGTCGCCGCGGGCTCCGGACGCGGGCTGCAGGGCGTCAACTGCTCCGCTCCCGACACCGAGTTCTGGTTCCCGGGCGCGAGCACGGCCGCCGACCGCACCGACTACGTGCATCTGACCAACCCCGACGACTCCGCCGCCGTCGTCGACATCGAGCTCTACGGCAAGGACGGCGCCCTGGACTCCACGCTGGGGGAGGGCATCACGGTCGCGCCGCACTCCAGCGACCCGATCCTGCTGTCCACGCTCACCGAGGAGAAGCAGGAGAACCTCACCGTCCATGTGAACGTCCGCAGCGGGCGCGTGGGCGCGGCCGTGCAGGCGCTGGACGACAAGCTCGGCGGCGACTGGCTGGCAGCGTCCACCGACCCGTCCGGCAGCCTGGTGCTGCCCGGCATCCCGAAGGACGCCACCGCGGTGCGCCTGGTCGCCTTCGCGCCCGGCGACTCCGACGCCGACCTGAAGGTGCAGCTCGCGTCCCCGTCCGGCCTGATCACCCCCGCCGGGAACGAGACGCTGCATGTGAAGGCGGGCATGACGGCCTCCGCCGACCTCGGTGACGTCACGCGCGGGGAGGCCGGTTCGCTGGTCCTTACCCCCACCGACACCTCCGTGCCGGTGGTCGCCGCGCTGCGGGTCGTCCGCGGCAAGGGCGCCGACCAGGAGACGGCCTTCATCCCGGCCACGCGTCCCGTCGGCACCCGCGCGACGGTCGCCGACAACAGCGCCAAGGGCACCACGCTCTCCCTGGCCGCCCCCACGCGCGGGGCCACCGTCAAGGTCACGGCCTCGGCAGGCAGCGAGGGCGGCGAGGCCGTCTCGAAGACGTTCACCCTCAAGGCGGGCACCACCCAGAACGTGGAGGCCCCCACCCCGACCGGCCTCAAGGGCACGTACGCCCTCACGGTGGAGCATGTGTCGGGAGGCCCGGTCTACGGCGCCCGCACCCTGGCGGCGACGAAGGACGGCGTCCCGGGCTTCACCATCCAGACCCTTCCGAACGACCGGGGCATGGTGGCCGTGCCGGAGGCCGACCAGGACCTGTCGGTGCTCCAGAAGTAGCCCGTGGCGATCCGCGGGCGGTTCAGTCCTCGCCGTACCGCGGATCGACCGTCTCGGGAGTAAGCCCCAGCAGCTCGGCGACCTGCTCCACGACGATCTCGTGCACCAGCGCCGCCCGCTCGTCGCGCCCCTTGGTGCGGATCTCCACCGGGCGCCGGTAGACGACCACGCGCGCGGGGCGCCCCTCACGCGCGGCGATCGTCCCGCCGAGCGGTACCGCCTCGTCGTTCCAGGACTGTCCGTCCAGCCGGGGCACCTCCAGGACCAGGAAGTCGATGTCGGCGAGCTGCGGCCAGCGCCGCTCAAGGCGCTCGACGGAGTCCTGCACCAGGTCCGCGAACGCCTCCGCCCGGCTCGCGGCGAGCGGCACCTGCGGCGGGGCGATCGGCCCGCGCATGCCCCGTCCGTGGCGATCACGGCGGCGGGGCCCGGGGCTGGTGGCGCGGGGCGGTACGGGGTTGTCCATCACTGGTGAAGGGTAATCCTCGCCGCCCTCCGGCGCCCGACCCCCACGCGGTACCCCGGACGCGGTCCGAAACCACGTACGGCCACCTCGTACGGCGTGTCGGCAGTTGACCATTCCAGCCAAGGTTCGGCTCGATTCCATATCTCTCCGAGCCGTCGATCTCAAGGCAATTGGCATGGTTTGTGTCGAGTTGTGACCGGGTTCAGATGTGTTCGGTCCCTCGAAAAGGGGTGTCCGCGCAGGTCATGGTGGTGTGATCGGAGTGGCGTGTGGGGCGTTTCACAGTACGACACGGTGGAGTGACCTGGGGGAGAGTCGTCGCGGCCCGCTCAAGAGTGCGGTACCGTCCAACGTCGTGAGCCCTGTACGTCGCTGTTCGCGCACCGCTTGCGGCCGTCCCGCCGTCGCGACGCTGACGTACGTCTACGCCGACTCGACCGCGGTCCTCGGCCCGCTCGCCACCTACGCCGAACCCCACTGCTACGACCTGTGCGCCGAGCATTCCGAGCGCCTCACCGCCCCGCGCGGCTGGGAAGTCGTCCGGCTCCTCGACGCCTCGGCTCCGGCCCGGCCCAGTGGGGACGACCTGGAAGCGCTTGCCAACGCTGTGCGCGAGGCGGCCCGTCCGCAGGAGCGCGCCGCCGAGGCGGGCGGGGCCCGGCGGGCCGACCCGATGGAGGTCGCGCGCCGAGGTCACCTCCGGGTGCTGCGTTCTCCCGACAACTGACCTGTCCTGTTCTCCTGCGGGCGTCGGAGTCCACTCAGCTCCCGCACAGCCCGCTGTCAGTGGCTACGGGTAGTTTGTGGTGACCGACAGGACTTTCAGAAGGGTTGGCCGTGGCTGATCTGTCACAGCTCGTGAAGGCGTACGACGTGCGGGGAGTCGTTCCCGACCAGTGGGACGAGACGCTGGCCGAGCTCTTCGGCGCCGCTTTCGTCCAGGTGACCGGGGCGAGCGCCATCGTGACGGGTCACGACATGCGGCCCACGTCCCCTGGCCTGTCGCGGGCCTTCGCGCGCGGAGCGGCCGCCCTCGGCGTGGACGTCACCGAGATCGGGCTGTGCTCGACCGACCAGCTGTACTACGCCTCCGGCGCGCTGAACCTGCCGGGCGCGATGTTCACGGCCTCCCACAATCCCGCCCAGTACAACGGCATCAAGCTGTGCCGCGCGGGCGCCGCGCCGGTCGGCCAGGACACCGGGCTCGCCGAGATCCGCGAACTGGTCGAGCGGTGGAGCGAGTCGGGCGCCCCGGAGCCGGCGGCCTCGACGGGGACGATCACCGGGCGGGACACGCTGGAGGACTACGCGGCCCACCTGCTCTCCCTCGTCGACCTGACCTCCATCCGCCCCCTGAAGGTCGTCGTCGACGCGGGCAACGGCATGGGCGGCCACACCGTCCCGACCGTCTTCTCCGGACTGCCCCTGGACACCGTCCCGATGTACTTCGAGCTGGACGGCACCTTCCCGAACCACGAGGCCAACCCCCTGGACCCGGCCAACATCGTCGACCTCCAGAAGCGCGTCCGCGAGGAGGGGGCCGACCTCGGCATCGCCTTCGACGGTGACGCCGACCGCTGCTTCGTCGTCGACGAGCACGGCGACCCGGTCTCCCCGTCCGCCGTCACCGCCCTCGTGGCCTCCCGAGAGCTCGCCAGGCACGGCGGCAAGGGCACGGTCATCCACAACCTGATCACGTCCTGGTCGGTCCCGGAGGTCGTCGAGGAGAACGGCGGCACACCGGTACGCACACGCGTGGGCCACTCCTTCATCAAGGCCGAGATGGCGAGGACCGGCGCGATCTTCGGCGGCGAGCACTCAGCGCACTACTACTTCAAGGACTTCTGGAACGCCGACACGGGCATGCTGGCGGCCCTGCACGTCCTTGCCGCGCTGGGCGGCCAGGAGGGCCCGCTGTCGTCCCTGGTGGCCCAGTACGACCGCTACGTCGGCTCCGGCGAGATCAACTCCACGGTCGCCGACCAGACAGGCCGCCTGGAGGCCATCAGGGCGGCCTACGAGGGCCAGGAGGGCGTACAGCTCGACGAACTCGACGGCCTCACCATCACCACCCCCGACTGGTGGTTCAACGTCCGCCCCTCCAACACCGAACCCCTCCTGCGCCTGAACGCGGAGGCGAGGGACGAGGCGACGATGACGAAGGTCAGGGACGAGGTACTGGCGATCATCAGGGCCTGACGCAACTCCCGGACCGAGGCGTGTTCGTGGGCGGACCGGCGGGCGGTGCTGGGTGGGAGGCGCCGGCACGCATGCCCCGTCCCGGACCCCGCAGGGTTGCTGCGCACAAGGCGGTCGGCCCGAGCATTGAAGCTCGTCCGGCCCGTGAGTGCGGGGCGCCCCTCGAGGGCCGGCGGGGCCGGGTGGCGGGGCCTGGCCGGATTTTGAGGCGGATCCTCCCGAGGCCCGGGGCGGGCCCCGGCGGAGGTGCAGGGGCGGAGCCCAGGGCCCCAGTGGCCGCAGATCTGCGGCCATTCCGCCGCCCCTCGCGGGGCGGGGCCGGGGAGGGGGCCGGAGCGGAGCCCGGTGGGCCCGAGCGGTCGCAGATCCGCGCCAGTCCAGCCAGTCCACGGGACACGCCCCCTCGCCCCAGTCGCTGTCCGCGCGGCGCAGCCCCCGCGCGGGGGCGAAACCCGCGACGGGACCCCAACCGGCGACCTCGCCCCAAGCCCCGCGCCCAACTCTCCCCGGCGGTACCCTGACCAGGCACATCCGCACAAGCAGCCGTATCGCCCCGAAGGGAACCCCCATGCCGCTCGAAGCCGGCCTCCTGGAGATCCTCGCCTGCCCGGCCTGTCACGCCCCCCTCAAGGACCAGGACAGCGAGTTGATCTGCACCGGCCAGGACTGCGGCCTGGCGTACCCCGTCCGCGACGGCATCCCCGTTCTCCTCGTCGACGAGGCCCGCCGCCCCGCGTAATGCCCCATGCCCCGCTGTCGCCGTAGGCGGGACAGCGTCCCCGCTGCCGTGAGCGACAACGACACAGCGACCCACAGCGACCCCGGTGTCCCGGACCCGCGCGACCGGCGACACCCGGTGAAGCGACAAGCCGGCGTCCCGGAGACCCGGCGATCGGAGGCTGCCGCCCATGCTCGACGAATCGCTGCTGGACACCCCCGAGGCCCTCTCGGAGGCCGACCGCCGAGGCCTGCTCCGCGGCGCCGCGGAGGCCGGCGCCCGCGTCCGCACAGCGGCCCGGCTCGCCGTCGAGGCCGGGGTGAACGACCTCAAGCCCGACGGCCGCCCGCGCGCGATCCTCATCGCGGGCCCCGGCGCCGCCGCCACCCACGTTGCCGACCTCCTCGGCACGCTCGCCGGCGCCGGCAGCCCCGTCACCCGCCTCGCCCCCACCGGCGTCGCCCCCGCCGCGGGCGCCCTGCGCTGGGAACTCCCCGGCTGGGCGGGCTCGGTCGACCTGCTTCTGATCGCCACGCCCGACGGCACCGAGCCGGGCCTGTCCCTGCTCGCCGACCAGGCCTACCGCCGCGGTTGCACGGTCGTCGCCGTGGCCCCCGCCCGCACCCCGCTCTTCGAGGCGGTCGAGGGCGCCCACGGCCTGTTCGTGCCCATGGCGACCGCCCCGTACGAGCAGGACACATCCCTCACCGCATCCGCCCCCGGCGTCCTGTGGGCCCTGCTCACCCCGCTCCTCGCGATCCTCGACCGCACCGGCCTGCTCACCGCCCCGCCCGACACCCTCGAGAAGATCGCCGGTCGCCTCGACCACATCGCCGAGCGCTGCGGCCCCGCCATCGCGACCTACAGCAACCCGGCCAAGACCCTCGCCTCCGAACTGGCCGACGCGCTCCCCGTGATCTGGACCGAGGGCACCTCCGCGGGCCCCGCGGGCCGTCGTTTCGCCGCAGCCCTCGCCGAGCTCTCCGGCTGCCCGTCCGTGGTCTGCGAACTGCCCGAAGCCCTCGCCGCGCACAGCACGCTGCTCGCCGGACCGCTGGCCGCCAGCGCCGACCCCGACGACTTCTTCCGCGACCGTGTCGAGGAGTCCCCCGCGCTACGCGCACGCGTGGTGCTCCTTCGCGACCGTCCGATCGGCGGACTCAGCGCCGCCCCGGCCGCCCGTGACCTGGCCCTGAGCCACGACACGCCGATCAGCGAGCTGGAACCGGAGCCCGGGGGCGAGATCGAGACCCTCGCGGAACTGATCGCCGTCACGGATTTCGCCGCCGTTTACCTGGCGCTCGCCTCGGGAGCCTGACGTTGCCGGGACGCCCTGAAAGCCGTACGTAGAGAAAGAGCCTGATGGACCGCCTCGAGAACACCGTCCGCCCCTACGCCTGGGGATCCACCACCGCCATCCCCGAACTCCTCGGCATCCGGCCGACCGGTGAACCGCAGGCGGAGATGTGGATGGGCGCCCACCCGGGAGCCCCCTCACGCACCGGCCGGGGCAGCCTCGCCGAGGTCATCGACGCGGACCCGGTGAAGGAGCTCGGCGCCGAGGCGGTCGCCAGGTTCGGCCCCCGCCTGCCCTTCCTACTCAAGATCCTCGCCGCGGGCGCCCCGCTCTCCCTCCAGGTGCACCCCGACCTCGCCCAGGCGAAGGAGGGTTACGACGACGAGGAGCGCCGCGGCATCCCCGTCGACGCGGGCCACCGCAACTACAAGGACGCCAACCACAAGCCCGAACTGATCTGCGCGCTCACCGAGTTCGACGGCCTGTGCGGCTTCCGCGCACCCGCGCGCGCGGCCGAGCTGCTCGACGCGCTCGGCGTCGACTCCCTCAAGCCGTACGTCGACCTCCTGCACGCCCGCCCCGAGGAGGCGGCCCTGCGCGAGGTCCTGACGGCCGTCCTGACCGCCGACCGCGAGGAGATGGCCCACACGGTCACCGAGGCCGCGGCCGCCTGCGCCCGCCTCGGCGGCGACCACGCCCCCTACGCCGCCATCGCCCACCACTACCCGGGCGACCCGGGCGTCATCGCCGCGATGCTCCTCCACCACGTCCGGCTCCAGCCCGGCGAGGCTCTGTTCCTCGGCGCCGGCATCCCGCACGCCTACCTCAGCGGCCTCGGCGTCGAGATCATGGCCAACTCCGACAACGTCCTGCGCTGCGGCCTGACCCCCAAGCACGTCGACGTCCCCGAACTCCTGCGCATCGTCCGCTTCGAGGCCGCCGACCCGGGCGTACTGCGCCCCGAGGCGTCCCCCGACGGCGAGGAGGTCTACGAGACCCCCATCGACGAGTTCCGGCTGTCCCGGTATGTCCTTCCCGAGGGCGTCGCCCCGCACGACCTGACCCGTCCGACCCCGCAGATTGTGCTCTGCACGGCAGGTTCCGTGCGAGTCGGGGCAGACGAACTGAGCCCCGGCCAGTCGGTGTTCGTACCGGCGGGCGAGAAGGCCGAGGTGTCGGGCACGGGCACGGTCTTCCGGGCGACCGTGATCGTGTGACCGGCATGGACCACTGAGACGTGTGATCGTATGACCGGCCCTGTGGACGGCTGAGACGTCCGTGCCGGGCGGGGCTGCAAGAATGGCCCACCGGCAAAGGACGGGCAAAGAGCCTGGACGGCGTAGAGGCACTTGAGGCGAAGGGACAACGCGACCAGATGAGCGCGTCAGGCGGAACCAGGGCGATCGTGGCGGCACTCGGCGCCAACCTCGCGATCGCGGCATCGAAGTTCGTGGCGTTCGCGTTCAGCGGCTCGTCCTCGATGCTCGCCGAGGGCGTGCACTCGCTCGCCGACTCCGGAAACCAGTTCCTGCTGCTCGTCGGCGGCAAGAAGGCCCAGCGCGAGGCCACCCCGCAACACCCCTTCGGCTACGGCCGCGAGCGCTACATCTACGCCTTCCTGGTCTCCATCGTCCTCTTCTCGGTCGGTGGCATGTTCGCCGTCTACGAGGGCTACGAGAAGATCAAGCACCCGCACGAGATCGAGCGCTGGTACTGGCCGGTCGGCGTCCTCGTCTTCGCGATCATCGCCGAGGGCTTCTCCTTCCGGACGGCCATCAAGGAGTCCAACCCGCTGCGCGGCAACCTCTCCTGGAAGGAGTTCGTACGCCGTGCCAAGGCACCCGAGCTTCCGGTCGTGCTCCTGGAGGACTTCGGCGCACTCGTCGGCCTGGTCCTCGCCCTCGGCGGCGTCGGCCTGGCCCTGCTCACCGGCGACGGCGTCTGGGACGGCATCGGCACCCTGTGCATCGGCATCCTGCTCATCCTGATCGCCCTGGTCCTGGCGGCGGAGACCAAGTCCCTGCTGCTCGGCGAGGCCGCCGGCATCGAGGCGGTCCAGAAGATCGAGGCCGCGATCGTCGACGGCCACACCGTCACCGGCATCATCCACATGCGCACACTCCACCTCGGCCCCGAGGAACTGCTGGTCGCCGCCAAGATCGCCGTCCAGCACGACGACACGGCCGGCGAAGTCGCCTCCGCGATCAACGCGGCCGAGTCCCGCATCCGCGAGGCCGTCCCCATCGCCCGCGTCATCTACCTCGAACCGGACATCTACAGCGAGGCCGAGGCCCTCAAGGGCCCCGACCGCGAGGCGACCCCCGGGGGACCGGCACAGCACCCCGCCGAGCACTGATCACCGGCCCGGAGTGGCCGTACGGGCCCGCGTCCCCGCACCGGGGCGCGGGCCCTTCGCTCACCTGATCTCGCTCAGCACGTCCAGCACAGCCCTCTTGTCCGGCGCCGCGAGGAGCCGCTCCCGGAATCCGGTGTCCATCAGCCTGCGCGACAACAGAGCCAGGATGCGCAGGTGTTCGTCGCCCGCGGCCGCCTCCGGCACAGAGATCATGAAGACCAGCCTGGCCTTCGTACCGTCCAGGGAGCCCCACTCGATGCCTTCGGCGGACCGTGCGAACCCGACGACGGGCGCGGTCACGGCGTCCGTCTTGGCGTGCGGGATCGCTATCTCCTCCCCGAGTCCGGTGGTTCCCTGCTCCTCCCGCCGCAAGGCGGTGGCGACCAGCTCGTCCACGTCCACCACCTTGCCGGTCCGGGCGAGCAACGCCGCCATCTCCCGCACGGCCGCCGCCTTGTCCCGGGCATCGAGGCCGACCTTCACGGCCTGTTCGGTGAGATAGCCGGAGAGGACCTCGCGAGGGGCCTCGGCCGTGACACCTTCGTCGGCTGCTGCCGCGTGGACGCTGTTGGCTTTGGCCTCGGCGCCGCCTGTCCTGGCGGCCACATCGACGTCGACTTCAGCATCCGCATCCGCATAGGCCTCGGCACTGACGTCATGTTCCGCAGCTTTCGGGGGCTTGGTCACGACGGCGCTGGCGGCTTCTCCGGTCGCCGTAGCTTCAGCGTCCGCGCTCGCGTCGGACTCCGTGGTTTTGGGGGACTTGGCCGGTGTCGTCTCCGTGACGGGCGTGGGCGTGCTCAGCGGAGTGACGATTCGCTGTGCCACCACGGCACCGGCGGCTCCACCGGCCGCCGCACCGGCGCCCACGCCGACCAGCTCGGGCTCGAGCGGTTCGCCCACGCCCGGTCCGGTCACACCCGGCCCGGCCACCGGCGCCGCGCTCTTGCGCCGCCGCTCACTGATGTCGACGAGCATGACCGTCGTCAGCGCGGTGACCGCCGTGCCGATCAGCACGGCCACGAAGAACACCGGTACCCCGCTCACCGCACCCAGCACCGCCACGATCGGCCCGCCGTGCGGCACCGCGTCCTCGACCCCGGCGACACCGGCGATCGCGCCGGCCACCGCGCCACCGAGCATGTTGGCCGGGATGACCTGCGCCGGGCGCGCCGCCGCGAACGGGATCGCACCCTCGGAGATGCCGAAGCAGCCCATGAACAGCGCGGCCAGTCCGGTCTCCCGCTCCTGCTCGGTGTAGAGCCGCTTCCGTATCAGCGTGGCCAGGCCCTGCCCCAGCGGCATGACCGGGATCGCGGCCGCGCACATGCCCATGACCGTCTGGTTGCCGGTCGCGATCAGCCCCGTGCCGAACAGGAACGCCGTCTTGTTGACCGGGCCGCCCATGTCGAACGCGATCATGAGCCCCAGAATCGCCCCCAGCAGGATCGCGCTGGTGCCGGTCATCCCGCCGAGCCAGTCGGTGAGGTGCTCGAACACCCAGGAGATCGGCTTCCCGATGACGTAGATGAAGAACAGCCCGAGCGCCGTGGTCACGACGATCGGGATCACGATGATCGGCATGATCGGCTGTACGAACTTCGGGACCCTGACCTTCTTGATCCACAGCACGAGATACCCGGCGAGGAACCCGGTCACGATCGCCCCGATGAACCCGGCGCCCGCCTTCGAGTCGTACAGCGACCCCGTGTTCGCGATCCAGCCGCCGATCATGCCGGGGACGAGGGCCGGGCGGTCCCCGATGGCATGGGCGATGTATCCGGAAAGGATCGGCACCATCAGCGTGAAGCCGATGACGCCGATGTTGTTGACGTCCATCCAGAAGGAGTCCTTCGGGATGACCAGCCCGCCGGACGGGTCGGTGTGCCCGCCGAGCGAGAGCGAGATCGCGATCAGCAGGCCGCCGACCACCACGAACGGAATCATGTAGCTG
Organism: Streptomyces sp. NPDC102270; assembly: GCF_044766405.1. Classification (NCBI taxonomy): domain Bacteria; kingdom Bacillati; phylum Actinomycetota; class Actinomycetes; order Kitasatosporales; family Streptomycetaceae; genus Streptomyces; species Streptomyces sp. NPDC102270. The sequence goes on from NZ_JBIWLX010000002.1 coordinate 524,372, forward strand.
ACCCCGTTCATCAGCGCCTTGTAGCCGACGCTCCGCTCCTTGCCGCCGCCCGAGACGGAGGCGGCCGGCGTCTCGCCCGACGTGTGCACCGGCGCCGACCGCACCCGCTCGATCAACCGCTCAGGATGGTGAATCCCCTCCGCCACCCCCACGGTCAGAACCCGCTTGCCCACGAAACGGCTCAGGTCCACGTCCTTGTCCGCGGCGACGATGATGCCGTCCGCTGTGCTGACATCGTTGTCATCTAGGACGTTTTCAGCCCCGATCGATCCCTGCGTCTCCACCTTCATGTCGATGCCACGGCTCGCGGCGGCCTGCGCGAGCTTCTCCGCGGCCATGTACGTGTGCGCGATGCCGGTCGGGCACGCGGTCACCGCCAGCAGCTTCACCCGCTGTCGCTCTCTGCCGCCGCCCGTGGGGGGAGGTCCGGCCGGATTGGTCACGTCGATCTCCTTACGCCTTTGTCACGCGGAAACGCCGCCCCGGACGCCCCGCACAGATCGATCAGCTGTTCCGATCGCTTCACATCTCCCCTCACCTGCCCAGGCCGCCCAAGGAGCAAAAGTCCCCGGATGACCTGGTCGGTTGCCGCACGTTGCCGCTCGTTCCGCAGTTCGTACGCCGGTTGTCACCACCGTCACGGCACCCTGTCAGGACGGCTGACGACACCCGGCCCGCGTCCCGGACCACGGCCCGTGATCGGCCTGATGTATTCGGAGGCGGACTGGGGTGCCCCGGCCGACCGGTGTAGCTTGGGACGGAGCCAGACGTCGCTGCTGATGGCGGTCGGGCGGTCCCACCGCGGACCGACCGAGGGAGAGAGGGCCTCCGACGGACTGCGTTGCGCGCACCGGGCATGCCTATGTCCTCTTCGGGCACCCCTGTGTCCGCCGCCGCGCAGACCAGCCGTACCCACCTCTGCCCCAACCCCGAGGAGCACCTCGCAATGACGACTGTCGACAACCGACAGGACTTCAAGGTCGCCGACCTCTCCCTGGCCGAGTTCGGCCGCAAGGAGATCACTCTCGCCGAGCACGAGATGCCCGGCCTGATGGCGATCCGCAAGGAGTACGCCGAGGCGCAGCCGCTCGCCGGCGCCCGTGTCACCGGCTCCTTGCACATGACCGTGCAGACCGCCGTTCTCATCGAGACCCTGGCCGCCCTGGGCGCCGAGGTCCGCTGGGCGTCCTGCAACATCTTCTCCACGCAGGACCACGCGGCCGCCGCCATCGCCGTCGGCCCCAACGGCACGCCCGAGAACCCCCAGGGCATCCCGGTCTTCGCCTGGAAGGGCGAGACCCTGGAGGAGTACTGGTGGTGCACGGAGCAGGCGCTGACCTGGCCGAACACCCCCACCGGCGGCCCGAACATGATCCTGGACGACGGCGGTGACGCCACCCTCCTCGTCCACAAGGGCGTCGAGTACGAGAAGGCCGGCAAGGTCCCCTCGGTCGACACCGCCGAGAACGAGGAGCACCGGGTCGTCCTGGAGCTCCTGAACCGCACCATCACCGACGGCTCCCAGAAGTGGACCCAGCTCGCCTCGGAGATCCGCGGCGTGACCGAGGAGACCACGACCGGCGTCCATCGCCTGTACGAGATGCACCGCGACGGCACCCTCCTGTTCCCGGCGATCAACGTCAACGACGCCGTCACCAAGTCGAAGTTCGACAACAAGTACGGCTGCCGCCACTCCCTGATCGACGGCATCAACCGCGCCACCGACGTCCTCATCGGCGGCAAGACCGCGGTGGTCTGCGGCTACGGCGACGTGGGCAAGGGCTGCGCGGAGTCCCTGCGCGGCCAGGGCGCCCGCGTCATCGTCACCGAGATCGACCCGATCTGCGCCCTGCAGGCGGCGATGGACGGCTACCAGGTCACGACGCTGGACGAGGTCGTGGACAAGGCCGACATCTTCGTCACCACGACCGGCAACAAGGACATCATCATGGCCTCGGACATGGCCAAGATGAAGCACCAGGCGATCGTCGGCAACATCGGTCACTTCGACAACGAGATCGACATGGCCGGCCTCGCCCAGATCCCCGGCATCGTCAAGGACGAGGTCAAGCCGCAGGTCCACACCTGGACGTTCCCCGACGGCAAGGTGATCATCGTTCTGTCCGAGGGCCGCCTGCTGAACCTGGGCAACGCCACCGGTCACCCGTCGTTCGTGATGTCCAACTCCTTCGCGGACCAGACCCTGGCCCAGATCGAGCTGTTCACCAAGCCCGACGAGTACCCGACCGACGTCTACGTGCTGCCCAAGCACCTCGACGAGAAGGTCGCTCGCCTCCACCTGGACGCGCTCGGCGTGAAGCTGACCCAGCTGCGCCCGGAGCAGGCGGCGTACATCGGCGTCGAGGTCGACGGCCCGTACAAGTCGGACCACTACCGCTACTGAGCCGTACGGCACAGCAGTAGTACCTCCGAGGCAGGCCCCCGCACCCCCGTGTCGGGGGCCTGCCCCTTTGGCTTTGTGGACCCTTCTTCGGCCCTTCTCCCTCGCCGTGTGACCGTCAGGCCGGACAGCCCGTCAGAACCCAGGACACCCATGCCCCGCGGCCGTTATTCGCTTCACGATCCGCACGATCACACCCCCCTCGCGGAAGAACACTTCCAATGCGCCCCCGGCCCGTCCGGCTGGCGCTACGTCTCTCAACTGACCACCCCCGCGGGAGGTCACAGCGGCTCGGTCGACCTCACCCTCGACGAACTCGGCCGCCCCATCCGTCTCGAACTGCACGCCGGGAGCTGGCAGGTGCGCGGTGCCGCGCTCGACGGCGTCACCTGGGTCCGCACGGACCCCACCGGGACCCACGCCACGGAAGGCAATGTCCCCGCCCACGCCTTCACCGGCACATCCCCGGCGTTCCTCGTCGCCACCACCCGTCTCCTGCGCCTCACCCCCTCCGCGTCAGCGACTCGCGTACGCCTCGTGGCCTTCACGGAACCCGTCCTCGCCCCGCGCACCGTGGACCAGTCCTGGACCTTGCTGAAAAGAGAAGCACACGCCACTGACAACGGTCCGCTGACCGTGGAGGAATACCAGGTCACAGCGCTGGACACGGGCGAGCAGCACTCCGTGCACATCGCCGGGGACGTGGTCCTCGCAGCCCCCGGAATCGAGCTGGAGGACCTCGAGTCGCCGCCGTCGACGTTCCCCGAAACACCGCTCGACTGAACCGACCTCAGCGGATGCCCCCTCCGGCACCTGTGGGGTCGCGAGCACCGGCAGGATCACGCCGGCGGGACGAACCCTGAGGCAGGCCTTCCCTCCGACGGCACCGCGGGCAGGGGGCCGTCGGAGGACTCCGCGACCTGGACCCCAGGACGCTCCACGACCGGAGTCGCCTCGACGCCGTACGAGACAGGCGGCTGAGGAGAGGACGGATCGGCGGGCCGCGCCCCCGGATAGGGGTAGCCGGCCTGCATCCCGAACGCAGGCCCGGGCACCACGCCAGGAGACGCCCCGGCCCCCGCCGTAACGCCGCCGAAGGCCCGCCGGGACTCACGGGCCTGCCGCTCCTGCACCACCGCCGCCAGATACGCACCGGGCGGTACGTCCCGCGGCACCGGAGCCCCCGTACGCGCCGCGAGATCGGACGCCAGCCGCTCCGCCATGGCCCAGCCGACCTGGGGATCGAGTTGGTGCATCCGCGTCAGGTACTGACGGATGGCAAGCCACAGGCCATCGGGAACCGCCGACAGATCGAGTGGGGAGAACCGGCCGGCCAGCCAGGGCGGAGGCGGCGGCACGAATCCGCTGGGTGCCACGGGAATCCGCTCCCGCACGACCAGCGTCCCCGCGAACACATCACCGAGCCGGCGCCCACGCGCCGAGACAAGCGAGGCGATACAGGCCACGACTCCGAACGTCATCAGAATCTCGACCACACCGATCGCGCCCCGCACCAGCGCATGCCGGAACCGGATGGGCCCGCCGTCGTCCCGCACCACGCGGAGCCCCACAGCGAGCTTCCCCAACGACCGACCATGGCTGAGCGTCTCGACCGCGATCGGTCCACCCACCAGGACGAGCAGGAACGCGGCGATGGACAGCGCCACCTGGGCCGCGTCGTCCAAAGACGCGGAAGCGGCCACCACCGCGACGGTCACGGCGATGTACACGACCACGGCCCCGATCAGATCGATCAGCACGGCCAACGCCCTGCTGGGCAGCCTCGCGGGGCGCAACTCAAGCGCCACCGCCTCGCCCGTCACCAGCTCACTCACGCCCGCCGTCCTTCCCTGACCTGCCTCGTGAACGACCAGTCTGCCAAGCTGAGGACGCATCGCGCCGCAGTACGACAAGCTGACATCCATGACGGACCGCCGACGATCAGCCGAGGAGCAGGCAAACCGATGGACCTCGACGTCTTCGTCACCGCCCACCGAGCCGAGTGGGACCGCCTCGACGCCCTGCTCCGGCGCCAGCGCCGCCTCAACGGCGCCGAGACGGACGAACTCGTCGCCCTCTACCAGCGCACCGCCACTCACCTCTCCCTGATCCAGTCCAGCGCCCCCGACCCCCAGCTCACCGGCCGGCTCAGCCAACTCGTGGCACGCGCGCGTAGTGCCGTCACAGGAACCCGCCGCGCCTCTTGGCGCGATGTCACCCGCTTCCTGGCATACGGCTTCCCCGCCGCGGTTTACCGATCGCGGCACTGGTGGGTGCCCACCGCGCTGCTGTCCACGGTCGTCGCAGCCCTCCTTGGCTGGTGGATCGGCACCCATCCAGAGGTGCAGTCCTCCATCGCGGCCCCCAGCGAACTGCGTGAGCTCACCCGCCCCGGCGGCCAGTACGAGACGTACTACTCCAGCCATCCCGCCGCGTCCTTCGCCGCCCAGGTCTGGACGAACAACGCACAGGCCGCTGCAACATGCCTGGTCCTGGGCATCTTCCTGGGCCTCCCGGTCCTCTGGATCCTGTTCCAGAACATGCTCAACCTCGGTGTGGGCGTCGGCCTGATGTCCTCGGCCGGCCGCCTCGACACCTTTCTCGGCCTCGTACTCCCGCACGGACTCCTCGAACTCACCGCGGTGTTCGTCGCCGCCGGCACAGGTCTGCGTCTCGGCTGGACCCTGATCGATCCGGGGCCCCGCTCCCGACGCACCGCCCTCGCGGAGGAGGGCCGAGCCGCTGTGGGCATGGCGATAGGCCTCGCCCTGGTCCTGTTCATCTCGGGCGCCATAGAAGGCTTCGTCACGCCCTCGGGCCTGCCCACCTGGGCCCGCATAGCCATCGGGATCGTCGCGGAGCTGACCTTCCTCGCCTACGTCTTTGTCCTGGGCGGACGAGCGGCGCGTGCGGGCGACACGGGCGACGTCGAGGCAGCCGAACGCAGCGCCACCGTCCCTACTGCTGCTTGATGTGCGGGGGACCGTACCGAGCTGCTACTGTCTCCTTCGCCCCACAGGAGCCGTTGACACGGACGCTGTGGGGAGGTAGATTCGAACAGTTGCCTGGAGCCGGGGTCATCCCGCTCGGCAGCGGTGAGTGTCTGTCTGCTTCTGGAAATCCTGATTTCGAAGAAGCTACTTCCCGATAAATCGGAAACAGATGGCCGGTCAGTCCGGCCTGAAACTTCTGATAATGTCGGGAGCGCCGGAAAGGGAAACGCGAGAGCGGGAACCTGGAAAGCACCGAGGAAATCGGAACCGGAAACGGTCTGATAGAGTCGGAAACGCAAGACCGAAGGGAAACTGCCCGGAGGAAAGCCCGAGAGGGTGAGTACAAAGGAAGCGTCCGTTCCTTGAGAACTCAACAGCGTGCCAAAAATCAACGCCAGATATGTTGATA